>NZ_JBHSKG010000001.1:0-615748 GCF_042657905.1 Actinomycetospora rhizophila
AGGACGCCGCCCCGGCCCGGGGGCGCGGCGTCGCCGGCCGAGGGCACCGCGCCGGGCCCGGCCAGGGCGCCCCGCGCCGTGCCGGCGACCTCGGGGGCCGCACCCACGGACGCCCGCCCGGCGAGCCCGTCGACGGCGGACGGGGCGCCGCGGGCGGCCAGCCCGGTCTGCTGGAGGTAGGCGCGGTAGGCGCCCTGCGCGGCGCGCTCCTCGGCCTGCGCGGCCTGGAAGGTCCCGAACCCGTCGGCCGGGCCGCCGGCGGCCAGCGCGCCCGCCAGGCCGGGCGACGCGGGCGAGCTGCCCAGCACGGGCAGGGCGGGCGCGCGCGGGGGCCCGACGAGCGTCTGGACGCGCGCGAGGGCGTCCCGGACCCCCTGGAGGCTGCCGGCCTGGCCCGTCACGGCGTCCCCGAGGCGGCTCATGCGCGCCACGAGCGTGCGCACGTGGGAGGCGGCGGCATCCGCGTCCCGGCCGCGCCAGGAGGCGCCCAGCTGGCCGTGGGCGCGCTCGAGGCGCTGCGCGGCGGCGCGGAGCTCCTCGCCCCGCGCGGCGTGGCGCAGGCGCGCCGAGTCGAGCGCGGCGGGGTCGGCGCCGTCGTGGATCCAGCGGTGGATGAGCTCGTGGCTCAGGACCGAGGTGTCACGTCCGCCCCACGGGACGCCGGGCAGCGGCACGGCCCACCACCTCCCGCTTCCCTCCTGCTCCCGGGCCGCTCCTCCGACCCGGTGCCCGACCCGCCGAGCCTAGGTCCGACCGGGCGAGTGTGGGGAGCGAATCGGGGCCCGTCAGAGCCCGTCAGAGCCCGAAGCGGGTCCACAGCGCGCGGTGCTCGATCCAGTCGAGGGCCGAGCCGACGGGGTCGGCCATCGCGGCCGGCGCCGTGAACGGGGCGGCCACGCCACCGAGACCGAGGCGCGCGAGCAGCGGGCGGCGCGGCTCGACCGTCACCGGCTCGGCGTCGGGGAAGCGCCGGCCGAGGACCTCGCGGGCGGTGCCGAGGTCGTCGATGAGCCCCCGCTCCTTGGCCTTGCGGCCCGTCCAGACCTCGCCCGTGAACAGGTCGTCGGACTCGGTCAGGGCGGCCCCGCGCCGCGCGCGCACCCACTCGATGAACATCTCGTGCAGCTCGCCCTGCATCCCGAGCAGCCACTCGACGTCCTCGGCCTTCTCGGGCTGGAACGGGTCGAGGCGCGCCTTGTTCTGCCCCGCGGTGTGCAGCCGCCGCTCGATGCCGTAGCGCTCGATCAGCCCGGTGAGCCCGAAACCGCCCGACACGACGCCGATCGAGCCGACGAGCGACGTCGGGTGCGCGTAGATCTCGTCGGCGGCGCAGGCCAGCCAGTAGCCGCCCGAGGCCGCGACGTCCTCGCAGAACGCCAGCACCGGGACCTCGTGCTCCTCGGCGAGACCGCGGATGCGGTCGGCGACCAGCGCGGACTGCGTCGGCGACCCACCCGGCGAGTTGATCACCAGGGCGACGGCCTCGACGCGGTCGGCGGTGAACGCGCGGCGCAGGGCGTCCTCGACCGCGGTGATGTTGATGACCGCCCGCGGCACCGGGCCGGACGTCGCCGCGATCACACCCTGCAGGCGGACCACGCTCACGGTGCGCTGCCCGGTCGCCGCCGCGAGGGGGCCGGGCAGGACGGAGGACAGGGCCGGACCGAAGCGCAGGTTCATGACCTCCACGCTAGCCGCGACCCGGGTGGTGCCGAGATCAACCGGGGATCGCTGGACGCGAACGCCCGGGGTCGCGGGCGTCGTGGGAGGCGACAGCCACACCCCACGCCACGGGCCGGGCTAGACGCGCACGCCCGCCCGGAACTTGGGGACACGCAGGATGATCTTCGTGCCGGCGCCACGCTCGGTCTCCACGACGAGGCCGTAGTCGGGGCCGAAGGCCGAGCGCATGCGGTCGTCGACATTGCCGAGCCCGACGTGCGCGCCCGAGAGGTGGGCGTCGCGGTTCTCCTCGGTGAGCGCCTTCGGGTCCATGCCCACGCCGTCGTCCTCGACGATGATCGTGCACTCGGCGCCCGAGTCCTCCGCCGTCAGCGACACGGTGCCGCCGCCCGGCTTGCCCGACAGCCCGTGGCGCACGGCGTTCTCCACGAGCGGCTGCAGTGCCAGGAACGGCAGCACCACCGAGAGCACCTCGGGCGCGACCTGCACCTTCACGTGCAGCCGGTTGCCGAAGCGGGCGTGCTCGAGGGCGAGGTAGCGGTCGATGTTCTTGAGCTCGTCGGCGAGCGTCGTGTACTCGCCGGCCTGCCGGAACGAGTAGCGCGTGAAGTCGGCGAACTCCATCAGCAGCTCGCGGGCCCGCTCCGGGTCGGTGCGAATGAACGAGGCGACGGTGTTGAGCGCGTTGTAGATGAAGTGCGGCGAGATCTGCGCGCGCAGCGCCCGGACCTCGGCGCGGTTGAGCCGGGCGCGGGACTCGTCGAGGTCGGCGAGCTCGAGCTGGCTGGAGACGTAGCGGGCGACCTCGGCGGACGCGCGCAGCAGCACCGGGCCCGGGGTGTCGGCGCTGACCGCGGCCAGCGTCCCCGCGACGTTGCCGTCGACCTCGAGCGGCACGACGACGATGCCGCGCACCGGGCAGTCCTGCGAGCCGCACTCGATGTCCTTGCGGCTGGCCACCTGCTGGCGCCCGGTGCGCATGACCTTCTCGGCGTACTGCCGCACGTCGAGGCTGTGGTGCTCGGCCTCGCCGTCCCAGGCCAGCGGGACGCAGTCCGACCCGGTCATCGACAGGGCCTCCGTGTCGAGCAGCGTGCGCAGGTAGGGCACCGCGAACTGCGCGGAGCCCTCCGAGAGCCCCTCGCGCAGCGCCGGGGCTGCCAGCGACACCGTGTGCAGCGTCGAGAACGTGGCGCGCTCGAGCGGGGAGGCGAACTGGTTGCGGCGCTTCACCCGCCGGTAGACCAGGACCGCGATCACCAGCGCGACGACCCCGCCGAGCGCGGCGAGGAAGCGCGGGTCGGTCAACCAGTCGGGCACGGGAGCTATTTGACCAGACGGGACAGGCGACGGTCCGCCAGCGCGCGGCCCTGTGTCTGGCAGGTGGGGCAGTACTGGAAGGACCGTTCGGCGTACGAGACCTCCCGGACGGTGTCGCCGCACACCGGGCAGGGCAGGCCGGTGCGGGCGTGCACCCGCATCCCGGAGCGCTTCTCGCCCTTGAGACGGGCGGCGTCCTGGCCCACCGCGCGCTCGACCGCCCCGGTGAGCACCCCGACCATCGCGGCGTGCAGCCGGTCGACCGCGTCGGTGTCGAGCTTGCCGGCCGCGGCGAACGGCGAGAGCTTCGCGACGTGCAGGATCTCGTCGGAGTAGGCGTTGCCGATGCCGGCGATGACCTGCTGGTCGGCGAGCAGGGTCTTCAGCCGCTCGGTGCGGCCCGCGAGGAGCTCGCCGAACTCCGCCCGCGAGATCGCCAGCGCGTCCGGCCCGAGCTTGGCGACGCCCGGGACCTGCCGGGGGTCGTCGACGAGGTACACCGCCAGGCGCTTCTGCGTGCCGGCCTCGGTGAGGTCGAACCCCGGACCGCCGACGGTCTCGAGGTGCACCCGGAGCTCCAGCGGCCCCTTGCCCGGCTTCGGCGGGGTGGCCGAGGCCTGGTCGTGCCAGCGCAGCCAGCCCGCCCGCGACAGGTGCACGACCAGGTGGAGCCCGTCCAGGTCGACGTCCAGGAACTTCCCGTGCCGCGACGCCCCGGTGACGAGCCGCCCGACGAGCGCGGACACCGGCGGGTCGAAGGTCTTGAGCACGGTCATGCTCGCGACGTCGAGGCGCGCGACGGGCCGGGCGAGCGCGTGCGTGCGCAGGTGCTCGGCGAGGGCCTCGACCTCGGGCAGCTCGGGCATCTAGCTCACCGGCTGCAGCGGACTGTCGGCGTAGGCGGGCGTCGCGCGGGTCTCGAGGCTGCGCACGGTCTGCATCATCTCCTCGCGCGCCGCCGCGGTGCCCCGCACCCAGCCCACCCAGCGCTCGGGCGCGGACCCGTCGGAGCCGCCCGGTGTCTCGGCGACCAGGGTGCGCGGGCGCCGCAGCACCCAGCGGCCCGGGAAGAAGCCGACGATGAGCAGCAGGATCAGCCAGACCCAGAGCGGGACGACCACGCCCTGGCTGCCCGTGGCCCACCAGGCCAGCAGCGCGACCCAGAGCAGGCCCATGATCGAGACGATGCCGATGGCCGCGAGCCGGCCACCCTGCATGTCGTGCTCGAAGTCCTCCCCCGTCGAGGGGTCGGTCCACTCGAGCTTCTGGCGCACCATCCACTGCCGTCCGTCGGCGGCGCGCACGATGCGGATCCGGGCCATGCGGACACTCTAGCCCTGCTCACGGCGCCAGACGGGTTCCCCGAGCGCGCCGCCCAGCCCGTCGCGGAGCTCGCGCTTGAGCACCTTGCCCGCCGCCGAGACCGGCAGCGTGTCGACGAGGTGCACCGCACGCAGCCGCTTGTACGGGGCCACCCGCTCGTCGAGGGCCGTCGCGAGCCGCGCCCCGAGCTCGGCGGAGGCCTCCTGGCCCGGTGCGGGGACGACGACGGCGACCGGCTCCTCGCCCACCGCGACGTCGGGGCGCCCGACGACGGCCGCCGCGGCGACCTCGGGGCGCGCGACCAGCAGCTCCTCGAGCTCGCGCGGGTACACGTTGTAGCCCTTGTAGAGCAGCATGTCCTTGGCCCGGTCGACGATCTCGAGCTGGCCGTCCTCGCCCAGCACCCCGATGTCGCCGGTGCGCAGCCAGCCGTCGACCAGCGTCTCGGCGGTCGCCTCCGGCCGGTCGAGGTACCCGGCCATCACCTGCGGGCCCCGCGCCCACACCTCGCCGGCCTCCCCCACCCCGGCGGGCTCGCCGGGGGTCGGGCCCACCACGATCTCGGTGTCGGGCACGGGGACGCCCACCGTGCCGATCCGCCGGTGCGCCGAGCGGGCGGTCGCGCCCATCGTCAGGCCCATGGTCGCCTCGGTCATCCCGTAGCCCTCGACGATGACGGCCTCGGGCATGCGCTCGGCGATGCGCTGCGCCAGCGCCACCGGCATCGGCGCCGCGCCCGAGGTCACCGTGCGCACCGAGGCGAGGTCGCGCCCGGCGGCCTCGGGGTGGGCCAGCAGGGCGTGGAACAGCGGCGGCGCGCCCGAGATCGTCGTGGCCCGGTGGGTCTCGACGTCGGCGAGCAGACGGGCCGGGTCGAAGCGCTCGTGGACGATGCTCGTCGCTCCCGACACCACCGCGACGCCGATCCCGCCGATGGTGCCCATCGCGTGGAACCACGGGGCGACGGCGATGCCGGTGCCCTCGCCGAGGCGGACCGGCCACTCCTCGGGCGGGCCGACCTGCTCGAGACCGACGTCGCCGGCCAGGCCGGGCGCCGGGCGCGACCCGCTGCCGTGGCAGGCGTACTGGAGCACGTTGGTGACGACGTTGGCGTGGGTGAGCACCACGCCCTTCGGGCTGCCGGTGGTGCCGCCGGTGTAGGCGAGGTGGGCGCGGGCGACGGCGGGGTCGACGTCGACCACCGGCGCCTCGTCCGCCTCCGCGCCGTCGGCGACCGTGACCCCGTTCGTCGCAATGAGCGGGACACCGGACCCCGTGTCCTGCAGACCGATCACGGCCACGGCCCGCGCGTCCGCGAGCTGCACCGCGACGCCCTCGGCGGGCAACTGCGGGCTGACCGGGGTGAACGTGGCCCCGGCCAGCAGGATCCCGTAGTAGGCGACGGGGTAGGACAGCACGTTGGGCAGGTGCACGCCGACGACGTCGCCCGGCACGACGCCGCGCGCGTGCAGGTGGTGGGCCAGCCCGCAGGCGGCGCGCCACATCCCGGTGAACGTCAGCGCGCGGCCGTGGTGGGAGAACGCGACGCGGTCGCCGTACCGGCGCGCGGCGCCGTCGAGCAGCGCCCCCACGGGCACCTCGGGGTAGGTGAGGCGTGCGGGGACCCAGGTCTGCCAGGCGGTCATGCCCGAACCCTAGGGGCTCTGTTGGCAGGTGTTCAATTGTCCAGGAAGTCCTCGAGCACCGGCCCCAGCTCGTGCGGGCGGGTCAGGATCCCGACGTGGCCGCCCTGGTGCAGGTGCACCGTGGCGCGCGGGATCAGCGTGCCCATGAGGTGGGCGTTGACCACCGGGATCACCGGGTCGCGCCGCCCCGCGAGCACCAGCGTCGGCGCGCCGATGAACGGCAGCACCGGCAGGCTGGTCCACGTCATCAGGGCCATCAGCTGGAACAGGTAGCCCCGGAACGCGACCGGGCGAGCGCGGCCGAACACCTCGTCGACCGCGGCCTGGTCCTCGCCCACGTAGATCTCCGCGCCGGCGTCGTGCCGGTAGCGCCGGTCGTTGTAGCGCCGCGGGGTGAGCATCTTCGCGAGCACGGTGAGCCGCGCCGGCACCATCATCGCGCCGGTCCCGGTGCTCACGAGCGCGAGGCGCCCCGTGCGGTCGGGGTGCTGCAGCGCGAACTGCTGGGCGATGCCGCCGCCCCAGGACAGGCCGAGCACGTCGGCGCGGGCGTAGCCGAGCGCGTCGAGCAGGCCGGAGAGCAGGCCCGCGAGCCCGGCCATGGGCAGCGGCACCCACGGCAGGGGCGAGCCGCCGATCCCGGGGACGTCGAAGCGCACGACGGGCCGGTCGACGTCGAGGGCCTCGACCAGGGGGTCGAGGAACTCGACGCTCGCGCCGATGCCGTTGACCAGCACCAGCGGCATCCGGCCGGGCGCACCCGGGCGGTGGGCGACGTGCAGGCGGTGTCCCGCGACGACGATGTCGCCGACCCACTCGGGGCGGGGTGCGGGATCGGGGTCGGGGTCGGGGTCCACGGGGAGCGCGCTCACGGCGTGCCTCCCGTGGCCGCGGTGTAGCTCCGGTACACGGAGATGAGGGCCTCCTTCTGCGCGTCGGAGAGCCGGGGGTCGGCGCGGATCGCCCGTTCGGTGGACGCCCCGCCCGACCCCGCGGCCTCCGCCGGGGTGCCCCCGGCGTGCTCGCGCACCAGGCCGGCCTGCAGCAGCAGGGACTCGGCCGAGATGTCGAGGGCCTCCGCGATCGCGTGGAGCACGCGGACCGACGGCTCGTGCAGCCCTCGTTCGATCTGGCTCAGGTACGGGTTGGAGATGTTGCTCAGGGCGGAGAGCTGCCGCAGCGAGAGGCGCGCGAGCTGGCGCTGGCTGCGGATGAACCCGCCCAGGGCGCGGCGGTGGTCCTCCCACGCCCCGGCCGGGCCGGCCACGACCGTGCTAGCGGGGCCGCGACGTCGCCGCGCGGACGGACGTCGGGAGCGCCGGCGCGACCGCGTCGAGCACCTGGTGGGCCACGTTGCGCTGCGCCTCGAGGATCTGGACGCCCGTGTCGTAGAACCGGTCGACGGCCTCGCCGGGCGTGCGCGGCAGGCCGGGCAGGCCCGGGAGCCCCGCGGACGGCGCGCTCCCGCTGACGGCGCCGGCACCCGGGACGTTCTGCAGCGCGGCGGTCCAGGACTCCGCCAGCGAGCCCGCGAACCGGAGCCCTGCCTCCTGGACCTGGGCGAACATGTCGACGGCCCGCTCACGGACCTGGTCGAGGTTCGGGTCGGCGGTGGGGGTGGCCATGCGTGGATCCTCCGCGTCGTCGGTGACAGCGCTCAGTTTACCAAGCATGCACCGTGCGGCGCGGTGCCCTGATGGCACCGGTCACACGCGGCCCGCGCGATCCACCGGTCTCAGGCCTGCGGCAGGCAGGCCACCAGCCGGTCGAGGCGCTCGGCGACGCGCGAGGCGCACGCCGCGCACGGGCAGCGCGCCTCGCGGCTGGCGAGGAGCAGGTCCAGGCGCAGGAACACCGGGTCGTACGCGGGACCGACGGCGTCGTCGACCTTGCGACGCAGGGCGACGGAGGCGTGGCGGTTCATCGGGCAACACCCTCGGGTGGTGAAGGCAGCGGTCGGTCGGTTGCGGGGGACGCGGTGCAGATGCGCTCCTCGCAACACGGTGGCGGAGCCCCGGAGGGCCCGTCAACCGTTCTTCGACCGATGACCCCGTCCCGTTACCCGGCGTGTGGTCCGGCTCAGGCCCTGCCGAGGACGTACGAGCCCGGCGCGTCCTCGAGCGGCGGGTAGGCGTCCGAGCCGGTGGGCGGCGGCTGCCGCATCCCGCCGGCCCGCTCGGCCATCCAGTCGCGCCACGGCTCCCACCAGGAGGCCTTCACCTCGCTCGCCCGCTGCAGCCAGGTGTCGGCGTCCGGTGCGGCATCGCCGCCGACGGTACCGAGCCAGTACTTCGCCTTCTGGCCGGGCGGGTTCACCACGCCGGCGATGTGGCCGCCGTTGGACAGCGTGAAGGTGACGTCGCCCCCGAGGAGCGAGGTCGACTGGAACGAGGTGCGCCACGGCGCGATGTGGTCGTTCACCGCGGCCACGATGAAGGTGTCGTTCGTGATCGACTTGAGCGACAGGTGCTCACCGAGCAGCTCGAGCTCACCGCGTGCCAGCTCGTTCTGCAGGTAGAAGTGGCGCAGGTAGAACGCGTGCATCTTGGCCGGCATGCGCGTCGAGTCGTTGTTCCAGGCCAGGATGTCGAACGCGGGCGGCGTCCGGCCCTCCAGCCAGTTCGGCCCGACGTAGTTGAAGATCAGGTCGTTGGCGCGCAGCAGGTCGAACGTGCCGGCCATCGACTCGGCGGGCAGGTAGCCGGTCTTCGCCATCTTGCGCTCGAGCCGCTCGACGATCTCGGGGTCGACGAAGCTCGCGACCGGGCCCGGGTCGGAGTAGTCCAGCAGGGTGTTCGTCAGGGTCAGCGAGTTGATCCGGTCGCCCTGGCCGCGGGCTTGGAGCGTCGCGGTGGCGATGGTGGCCATGAGCCCGCCGAGGCACAGGCCGACGAGGTTGACCTTCTCGGCGCCGGTGATGTCCTGGACGACGTCCAGCGCGGCCAGGTTGCCGAGCTCGAGATAGTCGTCGAGCCCGGTGTCGGCCATCGACTCGTCGGGATCGCGGTAGCTGATGACGAACACGGTGTGCCCGGCCTGGACCGCCCACTCCAGGAGGCTGCGCCCCGGGGCGAGATCCATGATGTAGTACTTGTTGATCCAGGGCGGGCTGACCAGGATCGGGATGTCGTGGACCTCGTCGGTCTGCGGGTCGAACTGGATGAGCTCCATGAGGCGGTTGCGGTAGACGACCTTGCCGGGCGTCGCCGCGAGCTCCTTGCCGACGCGCAGGCTCGTGCGGTCGACCTGCTGCGGGCGGCCCTGATTGGTCGCGAGGTCGTCGAGCATCTGCCGGAAGCCGGACACCACGCTCGCCCCGCCGGTCTCGAAGGCGCGCTTGAGCGCCGACGGGTTGCCGGGCAGCAGGTTGGTGGGCGAGAGCAGGCTGCCCAGGACGTCGGCCAGCAGCTCGGCCCGCTCGCGGGACGACTCGTCGAGGCCCGCGGCGTCGACGAGGTCGTGCAGCGTGGCCACCAGCGCGAGGTACTGCTGGCGCAGCCCCCAGTACGCCGGGTTCTCCTCCCACGTCGGGTCCTTGAACCGGCCGTCCTTCTCCACCGGCACCGGCCCGTCCGCCGACGAGCCGAACAGCCGCGCCACCGTCGCCGTCCCGATCCGGGCGGCCAGTGCCGCGTGCGACGCGACGACCCGCCCGACGTCCGCGGGGTGCGTCGCGAGGCCCTGGGCGACCTGCACGACCGTGCGCCCCCACAGGGCCGGGTCGACCTCGGCCAGCACGTCGGCCGGGACGATCGACTCCAGGGAGCGGGCCAGATCGACGCCCACGCCGTTCTGGCTCATCGGCGGCTGGGTGCGGTGCTGCTCCACGGTCATGTCGGCGACCTACCTCCACGTCGACTCCGGGCGTGCCGCGCCGACACGCCCCCGTGGCGAGTGTGCCCCGCTGGGACCTGGGTCACACGGTTACCGACGAGTCAGAGGCGGGCGTCTCAGCCCGGGGTCAGCCGGCGAGCGGACCCCGCTTGCGCGCGACGATGCCCTCGTAGAGCAGCGGGCTGCTGTCGGTGGCCAGCCGGTGCTGGAAGCGCTCGCGGCGCACGACCTCGAGGGCGCCCGACCGGATCGACTCGCCGATCATGCCCCCGAACCCGGAGGTGTCGGTGGCCTCGAGGAACGCGTCCTTGATCGTCAGGACGACCCAGCCGTCCTGGTCGACGTGGTCGTAGGCGGTGCGGAACGCGGCCGGCGGGATGTCGCCGAAGCCGAGCGCGGCGACCACGGTGAGCGCGTTGAGCCGGTGCCCGGCCAGCGCCTCCCGCTCCGCCGCGGGGAGCTTGGTGAGGTCGGCGACCCGGTAGTCGGCGTAGAGGCCGGGACGGTCGCGCAGGGCGGCGTCGCGGGCCTCGGTGAGGATGTCGACGCCCACCGCGTAGTCGACACCGACCGCGGCGAGCTCCTCGGCCATGATCCCGTTGCCGGCGCCGAGGTCGAGCACGCGCAGCGCGGAGGCCGCCTCGCCCGCCGCCGCCAGCGCCTCGCTCAGCAGCCCCACCATGAAGCGCGGCGAGTCGCAGCCGAGCACGTCGTAGAAGATCTTCTCGTAGAGCCCGGGGACCCCGAAGATGCGGTCGTAGTCGTGGAAGCGGTACTCGCGCCACGTGCCGTCGGGCTCGGCGACGACGCAGAACTCGTCGTCCTGGCTGAACTTGCTGCCCGGCTCGGGCAGGGCCAGGCGCAGGGACGCGCGGGCCGCCTCGAGGTCGGCGGGCCGGGACGGGGCCGCCGGTCCGCCCGCCGGCGACGGGGTCCGGTGGAGGACCTCGTGCGAGCGATCGGTGCCGTTGCTGGTGCCGTTGACGGTCGTGGGTGCCATCGACCTCTCCTCCCGGTGTCGCCCTCCGCGGGGGAGGCCGACGGAAGCTGGACGCGGGCAGCAGGAAGCGCCCGCGTGGAGCATCACGCCGGTCGATCGTCGTCAGCCCTCGGAGGAGGGGTCAAGGCAACGGCGCGTCAATAGAATCAACGTCACGCAACGGCGCGTGACCCGGGACACACCCGGCCCGGCCCGTCACCCCCAGCGGCCGCCGCCCTGGGGCCCGCGCGGGTCGTAGCGCGTCGTGCGCTGGTCCTGCTGGGGGTAGGGGTCCTCGTACGGGCGCTCGTAGGTGCCGTAGCGCTGGTCGTAGCGGCCGTCGTACTGGCGTCCGCCCCAGCCGCCCTGCGCCGCCGGCCGGACCGCCGTGCGCGAGACCCCCGAGAGCATCGAGATGATCGCGAGCCCGATCGCCGCGTAGAGCACGGCCGTGGCGATGTGGTCGACCACCCCGCCGGCGGCGAGGAAGACCTGCAGCACCAGGACGACGAGGACGAGCAGGACGATCGCCGAGAAGAACGTCGCCGGGCGGGGCGTCGTCAGCAGCAGCAGGTGCAGCAGCGCGGTGCCGGCGAGCGCGGCGATGACCGCGCAGACCGGGATGATCGTCAGCGCGTTGTCGACGAGGGCGCCGCTGCGCTGCGCGGTCTGGATCCCCAGGTCGAAGACGTTGGAGATGATCAGCACGCCGACGATGGCGATGCCCGCGGCGACCACGGCCGTCGCCACCCCGCCCGCCCAGAGTCGGCGGCCGAGGACCTCGACATCGCCGTCGTTCCACGAACGCTCCGGGTAGCTCACGACCTCGTCCTCTCCCCGATCGCCGGTGCCGGCGCTTCGGGACGGTTGTACCGCACCGGACCCCGCCGCGGGTGGAGCCTCCCCGCCACCATCGGAGTCCCTCTCACTCGACCCCGCTTCCCTTGACGTTGCGCGCCCGGCCCCGTTCGGTGAGCAACGGCCCCGGTGTCCCGGGCACGCCGTCACGAGGAGGAGCCGGGCGATGACGACCCCGCCGCAGCACCCGCCCACAGGCCGCACGGCGCGCCGGCTGCCGCGCCCGTCGGAGCTGCGCCCGCTGCTGCGGATGGCACGCCCCGACCCGGACCCGGTGCGCCGGCGGCTGGCGCGCGCCCACACCGTCGGCGACCTGCGGGAGATCGCCCGGCGCCGCACCCCGCGGGCGGTGTTCGACTACACCGACGGCGCCGCCGAGGCCGAGCTCTCGCTGCGGCGCGCCCGCGACGCGTTCGCCGCGCTGGAGTTCCGGCCCTCGGTGCTGCGCGACGTCTCGCACATCGACACCTCGACGACCATGCTCGGCGGGCCCTCGGCCTACCCGTTCGCGTTCGCGCCGACCGGGTTCACGCGGATGATGCACCACGAGGGCGAAGCGGCCGTGGCGCGCGTGGCCGGCCGGATCGGGGTGCCGCACACCCTCTCGACGATGGGCACCATCTCGCCCGCGGACCTCGCCGCGGCCGCCCCGGACACCCGGCGCTGGTTCCAGCTCTACCTCTGGCGCGACCGGGCCGCGAGCGAGGAGGTCGTGCGCCGGGCGCAGGAGGCCGGCAACGAGGCGATCATGCTGACCGTGGACACCCCGGTCGGCGGGGCCCGCCTGCGCGACGCCTACAACGGGCTGACCATCCCGCCGGCCCTGACCGCGCGGACCCTGGTCGACATGGCGCGCCACCCGCACTGGTGGCTGAACGTGCTCACCACCGACCCGCTGGAGTTCGCGGCCCTGACGTCGTGGGAGGGCACGGTCGCGGAGCTCATCAACACGATGTTCGACCCGGCGCTCAACCTCGACGACCTCGCGTGGCTCCGATCCACGTGGAACGGACAGCTCGTCGTCAAGGGCGTCCAGACGGCGCAGGACGCGCGGCGGGTGGTCGACGCCGGCGCCGACGCGGTGGTCGTCTCGAACCACGGCGGGCGCCAGCTCGACCGCGCGCCGGTGCCTCTGGAGACGCTGCCGTCGGTGGTCGCCGAGGTCGGCGGCGAGGCCGAGGTGCTGCTCGACACCGGGATCATGTCCGGCGCCGACATCGTCGCCGGCGTCGCGCTCGGCGCCTCGGGCTGCCTCGTCGGCCGCGCGTACCTCTACGCGCTCATGGCCGGGGGCGAGCGCGGCGTCGAGCACCTGACGACCATCCTCACCGCCGAGATCCGGCGGACGATGGCGCTGCTCGGGGTGTCGTCGGTCAAGGACCTGACCCCGGACCACGTGCGGCTGGGGTAGGGATCGGCCGGGGCCGAGCTGGGGCGTCGACGATTCGCCGCGAAGTCCGGCCGGACCACGACGGAGAACGAGCCACGCGCGACGCCGCCCACCGCGGCCTTCGACCCCGACGACCCGCCGCCCTTCTTGAGGATCGAGCACGTCAGGGCGGATGCCACTACTGCCGTCGCGTGAGCACCACGAACGGGATCGTGCGCCCGACCTCGTCGGCGCGGCGCTGGTAGCCGGCGTAGGGCGTGTAGGTCGCGATCGCCGCGGGCCACAGGCGCTCGCGCTCGGCGTCGTCCGCCACGCGCGCGTGCACGGGGCGCACCTCGTCACGCACCTGGACCGTGGTGTCCGGGTGCGCGCGCAGGTTGTGGAACCACGCCGGGTGGCGCGGGTGCCCGCCGTACGACGCGACGATCACGAGGTCGTCCGGGTCGTCGGGGTGGGTGAAGTACAGCAGCGGGGTGGTGCGCGGCGTCCCGCTGCGCGCACCGACGTGCTCGAGCAGCAGCATCGTCGGCAACCCCGGGGCGGTATGGCCGACCCGGCCGCCGGTGCGGCGATAGAGCGCGATGTGCGCCCTGGTCACCGCACCGACGACGGGGGCGAGACGGTCGAGGGCACTGCCGAACGCGCTGGTCGAGACCACGCGCGCACGGTAGTGCCGACCGCCGGCGGCTACAGCGTGAGCAGCCGGTCGAAGAACTCCCGGTAGCGCTGCACGGCGCGGCGCAGTTCCTCGGTGGAGGGGTCGCCGACCGCGTTCGGGTCCAGCTCGCTGCGCTGCTGGGTGAAGGTGCGCGCGAGCTCGTCGAGCACCTCGCCGACCAGGCCGTCGGCGCGGGCGACCGCGTCCCGGGGCTGGTCGACGAACATCATCCGGACGTCCTCCCACTGGGAGCGCCAGTGCTCGGCCCGCTGCGGATCGATGATCGTCGAGCCCTCGCCGGCGTACCGGTCGTCGCCCGAGGCGCCGCCGCCCGAGGCGCCGCCGGCCGAGGAGCCGCCGACCGGGGCGCCGTTGCCCTGCGCGCCCCACCGGTCGTCGTCACGGCCGGTCGGCTCGCCCGGGGCGCCGCGGGAGTGGTCGGGCGGGCCGGGGTACGCGCCGGGCTCGCCGCCGTACTCCGGACCGCCGGCACCGCCACCGGGGCCCGGGCCGAAGGACTGGTCGCCCGGGGCCTGACCGGGGTGCTGACCGGGCTGGCCGGGCTGCTGGCCGGGCTGGCCGAGCTGCTCGGCGTACCCGCCCGCGGCCTGCTGCTGCCCGTACTGACCGGCCTGCTGGCCGCCGTACGCGTCGCCGTGCTGGCCACCGACCTGACCGCCGACCTGACCGCCGTGCTGGTCGGGGTGGCCCGGCTGCTGGCCGGGCCCGCCGAGCTGCTCGGTGTACCCGCCGCCGGCCGCCTGCCCGTACTGACCGGCCTGCTGGCCGCCGTACGGATCGCCGACCTGGCCGCCGTACTGGTCGGGGTGACCCTGCTGCTGGCCGGGCCCGCCGAGCTGCTCGGCGTACCCGCCGCCGGCCGACCGCTGCCCGTACTGGCCGCCCTGGGCCTGGCCGGGTGCCCCGGCGTTCTGGAGGGGGTCCTCGTCGTAACCGCCCGGGCGCTCGTGACCACGCTGCTCGGCGGGGTGACCTGCGGGCTGGCCCTGCTCGGGATGGCTCATCGCCTGCGCTCCTGGTGTCCGTCGGGGCCGCCGGACGCGGGAGGCGCCGACGGTGGCCGGCCGGGGCCGGCGGGTCCGCCGGGGGGCGGACCCTGCGGGGGAACTCCCTGCGGCGCGCCCTGGGGAGCGCCCTGCTGCGGCGCGCCCTGGTGCGGCACGCCCTGCCGGGGTGCTCCCCGCGGCGGGGCACCCTGCGGGGGCGCGCCTCCGGGCGGGACGCCCTGACCGGGCGCGCCCTGCATCCGCTCCGTGCCGGCGTTCGGGTGGCCGAACCGGCCGTCGTCGCCACCCGCGATGCGCTCGGTGGCGCCGTCGGGGGCGCGCCCGTCACCGTGCCTGTCGCGCCGACCGTCCGCGCCGCCGTCGCCACGGCCGTCGCCCCCGTCGTCGAGCATGGCCTCGACGAGGGTGCGGAACGCGGTAAAGGCGCCGCGGAGGTCCTCGGTGGTCGCAGTGCCCTGCCGGTGGGCGGTCACCACGCGCTGCGCCTCGCGGTAGTCCTCGACGAGGTGCGGCTGGGCGACGGAGAGGTCGTCGGTCCGGCGCTCGCCACCCTCGACGGGGTAGCCACGCGCCCGCATGATCGTCACGAGCAGCGCGTCGGCGTGCTCGACCGCGCCCCCCGGGTCGTCGACGAACCCGCGCTGCACCTGCTGCCAGTCGGCGTGGAAGCGCTGGCGCTCGTCGGACTGCAGGGGCCGGAGCTGGTGCTGGTCGTGGCGCTCCTTGCGCTGCCGCAGCTCCTTCTCGGCCTCCTTGCGGTCGCCGGTCTCCTGAACGCGCCGCTCGTACTCCGGCCCGAACTCCTGCTCGAGCTGCTGCTGCCGGCGTCGTCTCGCCAGCACGAGGGCGGCGATGCCGGCGAGGACCAGCAGCACCACCACGACGATGATCACGACTGCGACGGTGCCCATCGCGGACCCCTTCCGGACCTGGGACTTCTGTGATCGGTGTTGTCCGAGGGATGCCCGATGTCGCGGGGCGCCCCGGGCGCTTCGAGGGAATTAATTTCCTGCGGCGGCGCGCTCCCCCGGCGGCCGACGACGGAGCGAGACGTCGCCGATGGCGGGTGGCTCGTAGGACACGTCGCCGGGGTTCGCGTCCACCCCCGGCGGGACGATCTCGTCGATGCGGTCGAGGACCTCGTCGTCGAGGGTGACCTCGGCCCCCGCGAGCACGTCCTCGAGCTGCTCCATCGTGCGCGGCCCGATGATCGCCGAGGTGACGGCCGGGTGGGACACGGCGAACGCCATCGCCATGTGCACCATCGACAGGTTCGCCTTCTCGGCGAGCGGGATCAGCTCCTCGACGGCGTCGAGCTTGCGCTCGTCGGTGAAGCGGCCGGGCGTGCGCTGCGCCCGCTGCGTCCCGGCCTCCTGTCCCTTGCGGATCCTGCCGGTGAGCATCCCCATGGCCAGCGGGCTCCAGACCAGCGTGCCCATGCCGTAGCGGCGGCAGACCGGCAGCACCTCGCGCTCGATGCCGCGGTTGAGGATGGAGTACGGCGGCTGCTCGGTGCGGAAGCGCTGCAGGCCGCGGCGCTCGGCGACCCACTGGGCCTCGACGATCTCGGACGCCGGGAAGGTCGACGACCCGATGGCGCGGACCTTGCCGCTGCGCACGAGGTCGGTGAGCGCGGAGAGCGTCTCCTCGACGTCGGTCTCGGGGTCAGGACGGTGGATCTGGTAGAGGTCGAGGTGGTCGGTCTGCAGGCGGCGCAGCGAGTTCTCGACCTCGGCGACCAGCCAGCGACGGGAGTTCCCGCGGTGGTTCGGGTCGTCGCCCATCGGCGCGTGCGCCTTGGTGGCGAGGACGACGTCGTCGCGGCGGCCCTTCAGGGCCTTGCCGACGATCTCCTCGGACTCGCCCTGCGCGTAGACGTCGGCGGTGTCCACGAAGTTGATGCCGGCGTCGAGCGCCCGGTGGATGATCCGGATCGAGTCGTCGTGGTCGGTGTTGCCCCAGGCGCCGAACATCATGGCGCCGAGGCAGTACGGGCTGACCTTGATGCCGGTCCGCCCCAGCGTCCGCATCTTCACGAGCGGGGTGCTCCTTCGCGCCGGTGTCGGGGCCTGCCGGATAACCACCGCGGGCCCGGTCGAAGCACTCCGGCGCACGGTTACGCCGAGCGGACGCGCCCGTTGGAGCGAACGAATCTTCAGCCGGGTGGCGGCGCCGCGATCGGCGGCATCCCGATCCGGTCGACGACGGGGATCGCGAGGCGCAGCTCGCCGATCCCGGTCGGGTGGAACGGGTACGGGTCGTCGAGCGCCTGGAGGTCCGGGCCCAGCCCGTCGGGCGACGGCTCGCACAGCGGCGTCAGCGGTGGCGTGACGACGTCGAAGCCGTAGCGCGCCGCCCCGGCGGTGAGCACCCCGTTGAGCGCGGCGTTCCGGTCGGCGAGCAGCTGGATCTCCGCGGGGGTCAGGCCGGGGTACTGCACCGGGCCCCGCGCGGTGGCGCACCGCGCGTCCGGGCGCAGCACGTCGTAGCTGGTCATGACGACGACGCGCGGCCTCGACGGCAGGGTCGCGAGGTCGGCGAGCAGGTCGGCGTAGTCGCGGTCGAAGGCCGCGAGCCGGTAGCCGAACTCGCCGGCGGTGAAGTTGTCCGCGCAGTCGGCGACCGCGTAGCAGTAGCCGATGAGGTCGGTCCAGTTCAGGTCGTTGGGGCCCACGGCGACGACGACGAACGCCGGGTCCTCGACCTGCTTGAGCCGCCCGATCTGCGGCGGCACCGCGACCCCGCCCGTCTGCTGGGGCGCGCGCAGGCCCGCGGTGATGCGGGCGCCCGAGCAGGCCAGGTTGAGCACGTCGTCGCCGATCGCCGCGCCGACCTGGCGGGCCAGCGAGTCGGTGCTGCGGGCGCAGGCGACGTCCTCGGGCGACGCGTCGGGCGCCGGGGTCCCGCCGAGCCGGGCGACCCGCGAGTCCCCGATCACGACACCTCGCACCCCGGACACCGCCGGGCCCACCGGCGAGGGGGTCACGTGGTGGGCGCCGGTGAGGTCGGTGAGCGACCGCGCGCTGCGGAGGTCCTGCGCGCCGGCCACCGCGAGGACACCGCACACGCCCCAGACGACGAGGGACACGGCGAGCGCCGTGAGCGTCGAGCGCGTCAGCGTCCGGGAGAGCCTGCGGGCGATCACCGCGGGGCGGGCGCCCGCACCGGAGCGGCGCGCGGTGGAGCGCAGGGTGGCGAGGACCCGCAGCGAGCCGACGAGCCCGCACACCCCGAGCACCACCGCCACGAGGATCAGCGTCGCCGTGCCGAACCAGCGCTCGAACCCCGTCACGATCGCCGCGAGCGCCTCGGTGGGGCTGTCGCCGTCGGCCAGCGACTCGAGCGCGGAACCGGCGGTCTCGTTGCGCGCGACCGGGCCGATCGAGAGCTGGGGACGGATCGGGCCGTAGATGGTCACGTCGGGGACGTCGAGGCTCGTGTTGCCGATCTGGACGATCCGCGGCGGCCCGGACACCGTCGAGGTCGGCGGCTGGACACCGACGCTGATCTGCTGCCCGAACGCCTCGACGTCCTGGTCGGGGGTGAGCACCAGCGCGGCCCAGACCCCGGCCACGACGCACGTGACGACCAGCAGCAACGTCACCGGTGAGCGCAGCTCGCGCCCGACCCCACGGAGGCGGCGGCCCACGGTCCTCCTCGCTGGACTCCCCGAACCTGTCGGCTCCCAGCCCTACCCCACGGACCCCGCCGGCGTCACCCGGTCGTGGCCGACGTCGTGCGGCGACGCTCGAGCCGCGCGAGGAGCGCGGCGACCGCGGCGGCCACCACGAACGACAGCAGCGACGCCGAGAGCCACGACGGCGGCGTGAACCCGATCGCGTCGCGCAGCGCGCTCCACGCGTCCGACCAGCCGGGCGCCCCACCGGGGTTGACCAGCTGGTACACGGCGAGACCGATCACCCAGGCCACGACCATGAGCGGGCGGGACGGCGCCCAGCGGGAGAGGTCCGGCGTGCGCCCCCGGCGGACCAGCGCGTCGCCCACGCCCACGCCGAGCAGCGGCACGAACACCGACCCGATCACGGCGAGGAAGACCGCGTAGTCGTCGATCGTGACGCCGAGCGCGAGCACGGTGATCAGCGCGCCGATCGCCAGGCAGAGCACCCGCCGGTCGGCCCGCGGCGCGAGGTTCTGCACCGAGACGGCGGTGGAGTAGACGTTGGCGAACGACTGGTCGGTCTCGCGGGCGGTGAGCACCAGCAGCGCGACCAGCCCGAACGGCGCGGCGAGCATCGGGGCGAACACCGCGTCCCCGTCGCCCGCGACCAGCGCGAGGGCGGCGAGCCCGACGACGAAGCAGACGATCTGGGTGAGGCCGTAGCCGACGGTGGCCGCGGTGAAGGCGGTCGAGACGCGCCGCGAGTGGCGCGAGAAGTCCGAGGCGACCGGGATCCAGGACACGGCGACGGCGATCGCCGCGTCGGTCCCGGCCCAGAAGCCCGCCCAGGACCCGCCGCCGGCGCCCAGGTCCAGCTCGGGCCGCGTGAAGAGCCACCAGGCGAGGTAGGCGACGGAGATCGCGACGAGGATCGTGACGACCCGGCGCAGCAGCCGCAGCATGCCCAGCGGGCGCAGGGTGAGCAGGGTGGTGACGACGCCCGCCCCGAGCACCCACACCCACGTCGGGCCGCCCAGCGCGAGCGTGCCGGCCTGGGCGATGACGACGAGCTCGAAAGTGCCCCAGCCGATGAGCTGGACGACGTTGAGCGCCGACGGGATCCACGACAGGACCCCGCCGAACAGGCCGCGGAGCAGCACCATCGCGGGCGCGCCGGTCGCCGCCCCGGGCATGGCCGACAGGCCGACCATGGCGCTGCCGATCAGGGTGCCGACGACGGTCGCGACGACGGCGGCGGTGACCGTCAGCGGCGGGGCGCCGGCGGGCGCGAGGACCGCGAGGACGCCGGCGAAGCCCAGCAGGCTCACGCCGAGGTTGGCCCAGAACGCGCCCTGGTCGAGGAAACCGAGGGTCTTCGGCACCGGGCCGTCGAGGGTGGGGGCGACCTCGGGGGTCGACTCCGGGGTGGACTCCGAGGTGGACGCAGACGTACTCACAGCAGCCTCCCTGCGCCGGCATGATCCGGATCAGGTTCCGACGGTCGGGACCGCTGCAGGTCCCCTCTCAGCCCGGTGGCTCCGGACTCCCGTGAGCGCCGGTCGGCGCCCGCCGACGACCGTACGCGACCCACACGCGACCCACACGCGACGAGGGGCCGCCCGCCGTGATCGCCTGGATCACGGGGACGGCCCCTCGGGGTCGTGCGCCGGTCTGTTCGCTACTGGGTGCAGCGCTCGTTGTTGTTGATGCAGTCGGCGCCCTGCTGGGCCCGCGCCACGGACGAGAAGTGCATGAAGTCCGAGTGGTCGGTGATCGGAGCGTGCTGGTTGTCCGGGAACGTGTCGATCGCGAAGGCCCGGCCCGCCGGCTGGTCGTACGTCAGCGTGATCCGCAGCGCCGGGAGCGTCGTCTCGCCGTCATCGCACCGCCCGTTCTCGTCCGGGAACGTGATGTGCGAGCGCAGGTCCTCCGAGCTGAGGTTCTCGCCGTCCCAGCAGTTCGGGTAGTCGAGGATGCGCATCAGGTTCGAGCCGGACGGGCAGATCGGGTACTTGTCGGTGACCCGGTCGGTGAAGCCCGAGCAGGTGTACTTCGCGTTCGCGTTCTTGCCGTCCTGGGCGGCCGCCTTGGCGTTGCCCATGATGACCTCGAGGTGCTGCGGCAGCGCCTCGACGTCCTGGCCACCCGTGCCGTGGAAGGTCAGGTCGGCGGACTGCGGCGTGAGGATGCGCCCGACGTTGCCGTCCTTGCCGCCGCCGTCGTCGTTGGCGTCGTCGTCGGTGCCGTTGAGGTCGCGGAGCACCGGCCAGAAGAAGGTCGACCGGTCGCCGTTGGTGCAGGACGTCCCGCCGGCCTCGAGCGACGCCTCGTCCGAGTTCTCGTCGGTGGTGGTGTTGCCCACGTAGTCGTGCGTGTGCTGAGCACCGTTCGGGTTGCCCGGCGCCGCCATGAAGTTGCTCGAGTTGCGGTGGTCGCTCGTACCGCAGTTGACCGTGTACGAGCCACCGCTGAAGACGCCGCCCTGGCCGCGGTTGCCGCCGTTGGCGTCGACGTCGGTGATGTCGACGTACTGCTCCGGACCGGCCGGGGCGATCTGGTCGCGCTTCAGCGGGTCCTCGGCCTCGGCGGCCTCGACCTCGGGCGCCTCGTTGTCGGCGTCGATCTCGCCGACGTCCTCCTGCATGGTGTTGCGGCGCTGCTGGTCGCCGTTCTCGTCCTGGCCCTGGTCGCCCTGGTCGTCGCCCCGGGCCTCGGTGTTCTCGCCGCCGTCGCCCTGGTCGTCGCCGTCCTCGGCGCCCTCGTCGTTCGAGCCGTCCTCGCCGGACCCGTCGGAGCCCTCCTCGCCGGAGGAGCCCGACTCGTCGTCCGAGCTGCTGGTGAGCGAGCTGAGGATGCCGCCGTCACCGTCGCTCGAGTCGGAGTCCGCGAAGGCGGAGCCGGCGACCGTGACCACGCCGCCGGTGACGAGCAGCGCCGCGACGATCGCGAGCAGCCGCATGGGGAGTGTTGTGCGATGTCGTCCGCGTCGGGGCACGGGATCCTCCTGACGGTGCTCGCGACGCCGGGACGGGGGAGCTCGTCCGGGGAGTCGACGCCGAGGGCACGGGTGACCTACGTGGGGTTGTCGGCGGAGCACGGACGGCGGCAACGAGGGGGAGCGTCGCCGCCCGGGCTCCGACGGGAGGTCACGGTAGGGACACGGCCGTCCGGCGACCGCTTATCTGAGAGATCTCAGGTTCGGGCACCGCTCGCAGGACCGCTCAGCACGACGACCGGCATGCTCATGCGGCCGAACGGATGAGTACGTGCTCCGCTCGCCCCGTCCCGCTCTCAGGTCGGCGCGTCGGACGAGCATCACGTCTCCACTCGCCGCTCGTCGATTGAACTCGGACGCGCCGGGGTCCAAGCTGGTCCGCGATGAGACCTGATCGTTATGCGGGCGCGGAGCGGGGCCGCGTGCTGTGCGTGGCCCCTTCTCATCGCACAACGAGCGTCCTGGTCGGGACGTTGCGGTCGCACGGCTTCGAACCCCAGCTGCTGCGCGAGAGCTGGAGCGTCGGGGCGACCGCCCGGGCCAGCGGCGCGCGCGCCGTCGTGCTCGACGTCGAGATGCCGGGGCTGCGGCCCGTCGAGGTGCTCGCGGACCTGCACCGCGACAGCCCCCGCACCCCGATCATCGCGCTGACCAGCCCCGAGGCGCGCGACCGCACCGTGTCGACCCTGCGCGCGACGCAGGACGACTACCTGGTCACGCCCTTCCCCATGGAGGAGCTGCTCGCGCGCCTGCGGCTGCGTCTCGGCGACGACCGCCCCACCGCGCAGCTGTTCCTGCGCCGCGGCGAGGTGGCCGTCGACACGGCCCTCGAGCAGGTGTTCGTCGAGAACAAGCCGGTGAGCCTGTCGCGCACCGAGTACGCAGTGGTCGACGCGCTCATCCGTCACCCGCGCGGGCAGGCGATGTCCCAGGAGCAGCTCGTCACCCGCGTCTGGGGCGGCCCGCCGACCTCGAACATCGTCGAGGTCTACATCGGCTACCTGCGCCGCAAGCTCGGCGCGGAGCGCATCCGCACCGTCCGCGGCCGCGGCTACATCCTCGAGGGCTGAGTCCCTCTCAGCGCCCCTCTCGGCGCTCCGTTCAGCGCTCCAGGACGAGGTGCCCGGCGCCGCGGCCGATGACGTAGGTCCGCCAGCCGGGACCGGGGCCGGTCTCGTAGGTCAGCACGCGGTCGGGTGCCTCGACCGGCCGGCGCTCGGCGTGGAGGAAGTTGACGCGCAGCAGCAGCCCCTCGAGCGGGCCCGCGGACGCGAGGCGCGAGTCGACGATGGACATCAGGCGCGCCCTGTCGCTGAACTGGTCGACGATGTCGCAGCGGCACGCGAAGGCGATGGTGCCGATCTCGCCGGGCGCGAGGATGCTCTGGTCGGCCGGCACGGCCGCGCCGAGCCCGGTGCCCGCGTTGATGTAGTCGGCGGCGCTGGCCCAGTTCCCGAACACCGCCGGGTGCGGCCACGGGATCCCGAGGCCGGTCTGGTGCCCGATGCTCACGCCGGCCACGAGCGCCAGCCCGGTGACGACCGCGGTGGTGCGCTGCAGGCTCAGGTCGGCGGCGCCGAGCGCGGCGGCCAGCGTCAGCAGCGCCAACGACGGGCAGTAGTACCAGATGTAGGACGAGACGCCCATCGCCGCGTAGGCCGCGTAGTGCAGCGCGCCCGCCAGGCCGGCCGCGACGACCACGCGGTCGAGCAGCCGCCCCCGGCCCCGGATCCACCGCGCGGCCGAGACGGCGACCGACACCAGGCCCACCCCGACGACCACGCCCACGACGAGCATCGCGATCGGCCAGCGTTCCGCCATGAACAGCGGCCCGTTGCCGAAGACCTCGCCGCCGGGGAAGGCGCCGCTGGTCTTGATGATGAGGCTGTCCGGCACGAAGCTGCCGAGCACGAACCACGACCACACGTGCCACGGCAGCGTCACCAGCGCGCCGACACCGACGGCGACCAGCGCGCCACGGACCGCGCGCGGGGCGGCGGCGAGGAACAGCACGGCGACGAGGACGACGGCGGGCAGCACGAGGTCGGGCCGCGTGAGCACCCCGAGCCCCATGACGATCCCCGTCGCCATCGGCCGACGGGCGGCGGCGTAGCGCGCGACGGCGACGAGCAGGGCCGCCACCAGGAACGACTCCATGCCGACCACCGCGGCGAAGATCGGCGAGGTGACGATCAGGCCCACGGTGAGGAACGCGACCACCGGGCGGCGCAGGCCGAGCTGCCCGGCCAGGCCCGCCGCCCACACCGCCATCGCCCCGGTGGTGAGGACGAGGACGAGGCCGGCCGAGACCGCCGGGCGCCCGGTGACGACGATGCCGGCGGCGAGCAGCCACACGTTGAGCGGCGACGTGGCCGAGTTGGCGTCGCGGAACGGCGTGAGGCCCCAGTGCCCGAGCTCGGCGACGTTCCGGGCGTAGTCGAGGGTGATGTAGGAGTCGTCGGGCATCCCGCGGTACGCGACCAGGAACAGCAGCCCGCCCATCAGCGCGCCGACCGCGGCGATCAGCAGCGTCTGCGGGGACGGGCGGCGCAGCGTCCGGTGCGGCGGGGTGTCGTCGACGATCGGGACGTCGTGGTCCGAGCGGGTCGCCGGGTCGAGGCCGGTGGCCACCTCAGGTCGTCCCCGGCTCGACGACGATCTCGTTCGGCATCCGCCGGCTCCGCTCCGGTAGGTCGGGTGTCGGCACCCATATCACCACGTCGAGCGAGTGGCGCCCGTAGCCGGGGCAGGCCGCTACGCCGGGAAGAGGGTGTCCTCGCGGTCCGCGGGATCGCCGCCGACCCGGATGAACCACTCGGTGCCGAAGGCCATGGCGAACCGGTCGTCGGGCAGGGCGAGGAAGAAGGAGTCCTCGGGGATCTGGCTGCGGTGCACCCGCATCGCCGCCCGCTTGGCCTTCAGCCACGGCGTCACGTCGACGCGGGTGGTCAGCTCGGACTCGGGCGAGCCGAAGCCCTCGGGGTCGAGGTCGGGCATCTCCTCGCCGGCCTCGCGGGCCATCTCGGCCATGCGGCGGAAGTCGTCGCGGTTGCTGGTGGCCTCGTAGACCCGGGGCGTGCCGGCCAGCTCGCCGGCGCGCCGCCCCACCCGGTGGACCTGGATGTGGTCGGGGTGGCCGTACCCGCCGATGCGGTCGTAGCAGGTGAGGACCTCGGCGTCCTCCTCCCGCAGGATCGCGGCGAGGCGCTCGGCGGCCTCCTCGACGTCGGCCGACCAGAACGACCCGGGCGCGCCGTTGGTCTCGCTGTCGACCATCCCGGAGTCGACGTAGCCGAGGAACTCCACCCGTGACGCACCGAGCACCTCGGCGGACTCGTGGGTCTCCTTGACGCGGCGCTCGGCCAGCGTCTCGCCGTCGTCGAGCACGCCCGGCACGATCTCGCCGTGCTCGCCGCGGGTCGCGACGACGAGCACCACCCGGTGCCCGGCCTCGGCCGCGGCGCGCATGACCCCGCCGCAGCTGATGCACTCGTCGTCGGGGTGCGCGTGGAAGCTGACCATGGTCGCCACGACGCGGAGCCTAGTGAGCGCGTCCTACGCCAGCGCGATCGACGCCACCAGCACGATCGCGACGAGCAGGAGCAGCGCCACCGTCCCGAGGATCACGCCCGCCCGCGGGCCCGGTCCGCGGGCGAACAGCTCGCGGCCCTGCAGGCCCTCCGACCGCGCGGCCGCGCTCGCCCACGGCGGGGCCGTGTCCTCCGGTCGCGCGACGCCGCCGCCGGCCGACCGCGCCGGCACCGCGCCGGGCACGAACTGCGTGCGCTCCGGCGGCGGGGGCGGGCCGGGGCGCGCGGGACCGCTCGGCCAGGACCCGGTGCCGCGCGGGGGCGGCGGGGACGGCGGGGGCTGCTGCGGTTCGGGACGCCGGCGCACCACTTGTGTCGCCTCCGGCTCCTCCCGCGCCACGACCTGCGTGCGGTCGGCGGCCGGGCCCGGGGCGTCGCGCACCACCTGCGTCGTGTCCGGGGACGCCGCGGCGTCGGCGTCCTGCGCCGACCACCGGAACGGCGGCGGGAACGGGTCCGACGGCAGGGGCCGCTCGTCGGTGCGGGCGTCGTCCTCCTCGTCCGCGGGCGGCGGGGGTGGGCGCAGGGACGGTGCCGCCGGGCGCGTCTCCGGCAGCGGCGGCGCCTCGGCGGCCGTCGTGGGCACGGGGATGCCGCGGGGGCGGCCGTCGGCGGGCTCGTCGGGCTCGTCGGGCTCGTCCGGCTCGTCCGGGGCCTCCGGGTCCTCCGGGTCCTCCGGGTCCGCCGGCTCGGCGGATGCGGCCGTCTCCGCCGGCGCGGCTGCCTCAGCGGGTGCGGCCGTCTCCGTGGGCGCGGCTGCCTTCGCGGGTGCCCCCGCCGGCCCGGCGGCGCCGTTGCCCGCGGACTTGATGCGCGCCGGTCGCTCGGGCAGCGGCGTCCACTGCGTGTCCCCGTCGGGACGGTCCTCCTCGATCCCGGCGGCCGGCTCGGCGGGGGCGGTGGAGGCGGGTTCCCGGGTCTCCCCCGCGGCAGGCGCGAGGGCACTCTCCACCGACCCGGCGGTCGGGATGGTGGCCCGGGGTGCGTCGCGGCCGGGGGTCTCGCTCGGGGCGACCGCCTGCTCGGCCGGGGGCGTCGGCGGAGGTGCGGGCGTCGCCGGGGGCTCGGCCGGGGGTTCGGGCGCGGGCGCGACGGGGCGCGACGGCGGCGCCGCGCCACCGGTGGTGACCGGGCCCGTGGGTCGCCGCGACGGGGGTGGTGGACGCCGGTCGGTCGGGGGCGGGCCGCCGCGGGGAGGCGTCGCCGGGCGGTCGGCCGGACGGGGTGGCGTGGGTGGTGTCGGGGCAGGTGGGTTCTGGGCGGGTGGGGTCGGGGCGGGCGGCGGGCCCGGAGGTGTCGACGCCGGGCGCCCGTTCGCGCGCCCGCCGTCGGCCGGCCCGGAGACGCCCGGGCGACCCGTGCGGTAGCCGCCGTCGAGCCCCTCGTCGAGACCCAGCTCGTGGTCGGCGGCGTCGAGCTCGCTGTCGTCGAGGTCGTCCTGGACGGCCGGCGGCGGCTCCGGGAGGCGCGAGGCGAGGAGCTCGTCGCGGCGCCGCCGGTAGGACTCGGCGTCGACCCGGCCGGTGGCCAGGTCCTCGTCGAGCCGACGCAGCTGCTCCGGGACGCCCATCGCACCTTCCTCCGCAGCCTGCCGATGCGGCAGGACCACCGTCCGACCTGCGCAGGTTTCGCACGGTAACGCACGACAGCGGTCCGTGAGTGATCGTCGGTCCGGCGACGGTCGGGGTGATCTCGGCGAAAAGGAGCGAACACCCCGCGCCCCGATCACGAAGGTGGCGGCGAATGCGACGCACGAGGGCGTCGCGGACGCAGCACAGCGGTCGAAACCCCCGGCCGCGGACGAGAGGACGTCAACCGTGTCTCCGACCTCGCGCACCACCACCTCCACCACCGGAGGCGGACGCGTCCTCCCGCGTCCCGCGGAAGGCGTGTGGCCGGGCCTGCAGGATCCGGGCGAGAACCGGCTGCGCATGACGGTGGCACGCGGCCTGGTGCGCTCGGCGGTCAAGCGCCTCCCGATGCACCTGGTGTGGCCGGACGGATCGGTCGAGGGCGACACGAACGGTCCCGGCCTGCGCCTGATCCGCCCGGAGGCCTTCTTCACGCGCCTCGGCCGCCAGGGACTCATCGGGTTCGGCGAGGGCTGGATGGTCGGCGACTGGGACTCCGACGACCTCGTCGGCGTCCTGCGCGTGATGGTCGACCACATCGAGGAGCTCGTCCCCCGCCCGCTGCGCAACCTGCGCCGTCTCTACGACCGAGGCCAGCCGCGCGAGGAGGTCGCCGCGGACGCGGAGGTCTCGCAGGAGAACGTGCACCGGCACTACGACCTGTCGAACGACCTGTTCGCGCTCTTCCTCGACGAGTCGATGATGTACTCCGCCGCCTGGTTCGACCCGCAGCGCCCGGAGGAGCCGCTGGTCGACGCCCAGCACCGCAAGATCGACGGCATCCTCGACCTCGCCGGGGTGCGCGCGGGCCAGCACGTGCTCGAGATCGGCACCGGGTGGGGCGAGGCGGCGATCCGGGCCGCCCGGCGCGGCGCGCGGGTCACCACGCTGACGCTGTCGGTGGAGCAGGCCGAGCTCGCGCGCGCCCGTGCCGAGCGCGCCGGGGTCTCCGACCGCATCACCATCGACGTCCGCGACTACCGCGAGGCCGCCGGCTCGTACGACGCCGTGATCAGCATCGAGATGATCGAGGCGGTCGGCGAGCGCTTCTGGCCGGAGTACTTCCGCACCGTCGACCGGCTGCTCGTGCCCGGCGGGCGCTTCGGCCTGCAGTCGATCACGATGCCGCACCACCGGCTCGAGGCGACGAAGTCGTCGTACACCTGGATCCACAAGTACGTCTTCCCCGGCGGGCTCATCCCGAGCCTCGAGGCCGTCGACGAGACCCTCGCCCGGCACACCACGATGCAGGTCGTCGAGCGCCGCTCCATCGGGCTCGACTACGCCGAGACGCTGCGCCGGTGGCGCGCCACGTTCCTGGCCCGCGAGGAGGAGGTCCGCGCGCTCGGTTTCGACGAGACCTTCGTGCGCATGTGGGACTTCTACCTGGCCTACTCCGAGGCCGGGTTCGCGTCGCACTACCTCGACGACTACCAGCTCGGGATCGCGCGCCGCTGATCGCGACGTGGTGGCGTTCACGAACAGTCAAGGCTGACCGGCAACGGGTGTCGGGGATAGCCTCCGCGCGGGTACACCCCGGTCCTCACCGTCCCGCGAAGGAGCGCCGCACAGAGATGGACACCAACGACGTCGCCGCGATCGTCACCGGCGGGGCCTCGGGCCTCGGCGGGGCCACCGTCCGCCGGCTCGCGAAGCAGGGGGCGCGTGTCGTCGCGATCGACCTGCCGAAGGCCGTCGACGGCGCGGAGGCGCTGGACAACGTCGAGTACGTGGGCGCCGACGTCACCGACGGCGACCAGGTGGCCGCGGCGGTCGAGGCGGCCACGGCCACCGGCCTGCCGCTGCGCGTGGTCGTCAACTGCGCGGGCATCGGCACCGCCGGTCGCGTGCTGTCGAAGAAGGGCCCGCACGACCTGGCGGTGTTCAACCAGGTCATCGGCGTCAACCTCATCGGCACCTTCAACGTCATGCGTCTCGCGTCCGAGGCCATCGCGCAGACCGAGCCGCTGACCGACGGCGCCCGCGGCGTCGTGGTCAACACGGCCTCGGTCGCCGCGTTCGAGGGGCAGATCGGGCAGGTCGCCTACGCCGCCTCCAAGGGCGGCGTCGTCGGCATGACCGTGCCGGCGGCCCGTGACCTCGCCCAGTACGGCATCCGCGTCATGACGATCGCGCCCGGCATCATCGACACCCCGATGCTCGCCGGCGTCGAGGAGTCGTTCCGCGAGCAGCTCGCCGCGGGCATCCCCTTCCCGCAGCGGCTGGGCCGCCCCGACGAGTACGCCCAGCTGGTCGCGCAGGTCATCGAGCACGACTACCTCAACGGCGAGGTCATCCGCTTCGACGGCGGCCTGCGCATGCAGCCGCGGTGACCGTCAGGCCGTGAGGTCCTCGAGGTGGGGCACCTCGAGGACCCGCTCCGAGGTCAGCCACGTGCGCAGCGTCCACGTGGCCCGCACGTCGTCCGCGTTGTAGACGAGCAGCCGCTCGCGCTGCGCCGGGTCGGGCTCGCCGCCGTCGAGCCCGACCGCGTCGCGGTACCAGCGCATGGAGTTCTCGCCGCCGGCCTCCGGGTCGTGCCAGGCGAACCCCGCCGAGGGCGCGACCCGCTTGAGGCCCTTGCCGTGCGGGCAGAGGAACGACTCGCTGACCACGGGGAAGAGGTCGATCCACGCCTCGGAGGCGATGAACTCCTCGACCTCCTGCGCCGGCGGCACCCCCGGCATGCCGGCGAACCGCTCGACCGACCCGCGCAGCCAGCGGTTCTCCGCCTGCTCGTTGTAGCAGTACGCCCGCATCACCAGGCCCCGCTCGGCGCAGCGCGCCCGCACGTCGCGCAACCAGGTCCAGAACTCGCCGAAGGAGCGCCCCTCGTCGCGGGTGGGCAGCGGATCCCACGTGACGAAGGCGCGGTAGCCGGGCTCGAGCCCGATGTCGGCGCCGGAGAGCAGCGCGCCCCACAGGTAGGCGCCGTCCTCGCCGAGGCTCTCCATGTCGACGTCCACCTCGACGTCGCCGCGCGCGACGGTGGGCCGCACGACCCGGCGCACGAGCGGGACGTCGCGGCTCCACGCGCGCGCCAGCGCGACGGCCTCGACGAGGTCGGGCACCTCGCCGGCCTCGGGCACCTCGGGCACCTCGGGGTCGGGCGGCGGGCCGGGCAGCCCCGCGGCCGGGTCGAGCGCCGCGAGCTCGCGCACCGTCGTGACGCCGCGGCCGCGCAGCCGCAGCGCGGCGTCGCCCCGCACGACCAGGCTGACGTCGTCGACCGCGCGCAGCGCCGCCTCGCACGTCGGCCACCAGGGGCAGCGCCGGCACTCGGTGATGCGCGAGGGCTCGGCGAGCGCGGGGGCCCGCGTGCGGGCCGCCTCGGCGACGGCCAGCCGGTCGGCGTGGCGCCGGTCGTAGGTCTCGAGCGTGCTGCGCCCGCCGGTGCCGGACGAGGACGCGGCGAGGTCGACCCACACCACGACGTCGGCGTCGAGCCCGACGACGCCGCCCCACACCGGCGCCCCGGGCGACTCGGGCGGCGCGAGCCCGGCGGCGCGCAGCATGCGGTGCAGGTGGGCCAGGCGCAGCACGTCGCGGGTCACCGTGCGCACCCGCCGCGCGTCGTCAGGCGCGGCCGCGTCGGGGTGTGGGCGCCCGAGCGGGGAGGTGAGCGCGCCCTCCCCGGGGTCGGTGATGCGGTGGCGCACGACGATCAGCGGCCACCAGCCGGACGCGGGGTCGCCGGGCACCGCCCGCACGAGGGCCTCCGCGTTGCCGCGCCGGCCCTCGGCGGCGGGGAGCTCGACGCCCCCGACGACGTCGGGCAGCGCCTCGACGTCCGCGAGGACCTCGCGGGCGGCCGTGGCGCGCTCGCGGGCGGTGGGCGCCGTGGGCACCGCCGCCCACCGGGGACCGAGGAGCTCGGCCCAGCGTGCGGCGAGCGCCGCGCGGTGGCTCGCCGCGTCCGCCTTGCGCATCGCCACGCCCGGGTCGGCGTCGTCGCCGGGGGGCGGGCCGCCCGGCCCGAGGTCCTCCGCCGGCACGTGCTCGAGGTGGACCCGGCGGCGGCAGCGTGTCGTGGCCGCGGCGTCGAGCAGGACCGGCCGCGGCGCCCCCGGGACCACGCCCGCGGGCGGCGCGGCGGGCGGCACGGCGGGCGCGCAGCCGTCGCCCGCCCCGTGCGCGGTGGTCGTGCTCATGGTCCGAGCCTCCCACGTGACCCCGACAGCCCTGGTCGACGCCGTCCGGCGGGCGCGGGTGTGGGAGGTGGGCGACCCGGGCACTCGGGCCGCGACGACCCGGGTGATCGGCCGCGTCGGGGCCGCCGGGGCCCGGCCCGCGGCCACTAGGGTGCGGGCGATCCGCCCGGACGCACCACAGGCCACGGGCACGAGGACTGGAGGGTCCATGGGACTGCTGCGGCGCCGCGGGCGGCCCGCGACGGAGGCGGACGCCATGCAGGTGGGCGACGACGTCTACGTCGTGAGCAAGAGGGCCGCGGACCTCGCGGTCTCGGCACAGAAGGAGCGGCGCAAGGCGTCGCTGGCCGAGCGGCGGCTCGCGGAGACCCAGGAGGCGACCCTCCTCGGCGACAAGAAGACCCTCAAGGCCGCGAAGAAGCGCTGGCAGTCCGAGGACGCGGCCGAGGACGACGACCCGACCGGCACCGTCTCCGACCCGGTGACCGGCGCGAAGATCAAGCGCTACATCGGGATCGCCCGCATCGTCGTGCCGGTGGTCGCCCCGATCGTGTACCAGGCGGTCGGCGCCGCCCGGGACCGCTGGGACGCCCACCGCGCCCGCCAGCTCGGCGTCGCCCCCGACGAGCTCGTCGACTTCAGCGGCCGCGGCGCCTCCCTCTACGCGCGCGTGCACCACATCGCGCTGTCCGCGCAGGACCTGCGCACCCGCCACGGCCGCGGCGACGACGCCCGCGCCGCCGAGGTCCGCTCGTTCGTCGAGGACGCCGAGCAGCGCCTCAGCGACCTGGAGTCCGCCGTGCGCGCCGCCGAGCAGATGCCCGCGAGCAGGCGCCGCAGCGCGCACGTCGCGGTGGCCGGCGAGCTCGAGCGCATCGAGGACCGCCTGCTCGCCCTGTGGGGCGTCGGTGGGAGCAACCCCCGGGCCGCGGTGACCGGCCCCCGCGACGGGGCCTCCTCGGGCTGACGCCCCGCGCCCTACCCCGAACGGGCGACGGTCGGGGCGCCTGAGCACATCACGATCGCGAAACATCACCGTCGTCACTGCTGGTGAGACGACCGGGTCGTCCGCACCCGGATGAGGGTGCCCCCGGGCACGGAGCTGCCCGGATCCGATTCGCGGTCGGCCCCCGATCGGCTGTCCGTCACCGAACGCGTCCACCCCGCGCGGGGAAACATCCCTCGAATGTCGGACCTACGGGGTGACAACCTGCACGCTCCCCGCCTACTGTCCCCGCAGTCGTTGTCGCTGAGACAACGCCCGTTGCCGCAGACGCCCCGCTTCGAGGGGCACGGGACGGGGTCTTCGGGAAGGGGGGCGAGCCGTGAGCCCTCGCGCGCGCACCGGGGCTCCGGACACGCCGGCACCCCGGTCACCCGGCTCGCCCGCCACCGCGCTCGGCGCGAAGGACGGCGCCCCCACCGCACCCGCCCCGCGCGGGCGACGCCCGCGCGACGAGGCCGGCGGCCCGGTCAACCGGGCGCTCGACGTCCTCGACCTCCTGGGCACCCCGGGCGGGCCCTCCTCCCTCGGCGTCGTCGAGATCGCCCGGCAGCTCGGACGGGACAAGTCGCAGGTCTCGCGCCTGCTCAAGCTCCTGGCCGACGCCGGCTACGTCGACCGCGAGCCCGGCTCGCTGCGCTACCGGATCGGCACCCGGCTGTTCGCGATCGGCGCCACGGCGGTCGACCGCCGGCTGCGCGACGAGGCCGACACCGCGGTCGCGCGCGAGGCCGCCCTGCTCGGTGAGCGCGTCGACGTCGGCATCCGCAGCGGCGGCAGCGTCATGACCATCGCCTCCGCCGCCCCGGACAGCGAGCTGCGCGCGGCGGGGTGGGTGGGACGCACGGGGCCGTTGTCGTGTACTGCCACCGGGCGTGCACTCCTGTTCGACCTCGACACGGCCGCCATCGCCCGGGTGATCGTGCCCGAGGGCCTCGGCCCGGCCGGTCCGGCGGCGCCGCGGTCCCTCGACGAGCTCGTCTCCCGGGTCGCCGACGAGCGCCGGCGCGGCTGGGCGCTCGCCCGCCACGAGACCGATCGCGGCCTGCTCTCCCTCGGCGCCCCCGTGCGCGACAGCAGCGGCGCCGTGGTCGCCGCCCTCGGCGTGAGCGGCCCCGAGTCGCGCGTCGATCCCGTCCTGGACGAGGTCCGCGCCGCGGTGCTGCGGGCGGCCTACGACCTGTCCCGGTCCCTGGGGGCGGGGGCGGTGAGCTCGGCAGGGCGCGCCACCGCCCGCGCCGGACCGTCCGGCCCCACGAACGACGTGTCCCCCCTGTCCACCCCCCCTGCTCCCGAGAGAGGAGCGTCGTGAACTTCCTGGACTATCTCGCCAGCAACTCGCAGCAGATCATCTTCCTGACCCAGGCCCACTTCCTGGTGGTGCTCATCGCCGTCGGCCTGGGCTCCCTGATCAGCGTCGTGCTGGGGCTGGCGGTCTCCACCGGTGAGCCCGACCCGCGCCGGTTCTCGCTCGACTGGTTCGCGACGGGCGTCCGCGAGGGCAGCCTGGTCTTCACCGCCGCCCTGCTCACCGTGCCCTCGCTGGCGCTGTTCGCGCTCTTCCTGCCCATCACCGGGCTGGGGGTCACCACCGCGATCATCGTGCTGACGATCTACACCCTCTACACGGTGCTGCGGAACACGGTCGCCGGCCTCACCACGGTCGACCGGGCGGTGCTGGAGTCCGCCAAGGGACTCGGCTACGGCCGGCTGCGCCGGCTGCTCACCATCCAGCTGCCGCTGGCCTGGCCGGTCATCCTCAACGGCATCCGCGTCACCACGCTGATCTCGATCTCGATCGCCGTGGTCGGTGCCGTCGTCCAGGGACCCGGCCTCGGGATCCTGCTGCTCAACGGGATCTCCCGCATCGGCGCGGCGAACTCCTTCTACCAGGTCCTCGCGGGCACGCTGCTGTGCCTCGTCGTCGCCGCCGTGTTCGAGCTCTTCTTCGCCATCGTCCAGCGCCTGACCATCCCCAGGGGGATCCGTGTCTGACACCGCAGACCAGACCACGTCCGTCCCGGACTCCGGCACCGGACAGACCGACACGATCGTCCTCGAGGGCGTCGAGAAGATCTACCCGGGCGGCACCAGCCCGGCCGTGAGCCAGCTCGACATGAAGATCCCCCAGGGCGAGATCGTCATGCTCATCGGTCCCTCGGGCTGCGGCAAGACGACGACGCTCAAGATGATCAACCGGCTCATCGAGCCGACCGCGGGACGCATCCTGCTCAACGGCAAGGACGTCACCCACGTCAACGGCGACCTCCTGCGCCGGGAGATCGGCTACGTCATCCAGCAGGGCGGGCTCTTCCCGCACTTCTCGATCGCCGACAACATCGGCGTCGTCCCGAAGATGCTCGGCTGGGACAAGCAGCGGATCAGGGAGCGCGCCGACGAGCTGCTCCACCTGGTCGGCCTCGAGCCCTCGCAGTTCCGCGACCGCTACCCGCGCCAGCTCTCCGGCGGGCAGCAGCAGCGCGTCGGCGTCGCCCGGGCGCTGGCCGCGGACCCGCCCGTCATGCTCATGGACGAGCCGTTCGGCGCCATCGACCCGATCACGCGCGACCGCCTCCAGGACGAGTTCCTGGAGATCCAGCGCACCGTCGGCAAGACGATCGCGTTCGTCACCCACGACCTCCAGGAGGCCGTGAAGCTCGGCGACAAGATCGCCGTGTTCGCGACCGGCAAGCTCGAGCAGTACGCCGACCCGGAGACCGTCCTCACCCGCCCCGCCAACGACTTCGTGTCCGACTTCGTCGGCGGCGGCGCGGCGGTCCGGCGGCTGTCGCTGCTCGAGCTCTCCCGCCTGGAGCTGCACCCGATCGAGACCGACGAGAAGGCGGTCGGCAACAGCAACGGCACCCCGGTGGCCGAGATCGACGGCTCCGGCAAGCCGGTGTCGTGGCGGCACCTGCCCGGCGCCGACGCCTCGGGCGTCGCGCTGGTGACGGTGCCGATCTCCGGCACGGTCTACGACGCGGTGGACGTCATGCTCGACGGCTCGGCCTCGCTGGTCGCGGTCGTCGACGACGAGGGCCGCGCGCAGGGCGTCCTGCACTGGAACGACCTCGTCAGCGGGCTGCGCACCCGGGAGCGTGACGCATGAGCACGGCCACCCCGGAGACGGTCAACACCCAGGCCGAGGAGTCCGTCGAGGAGTACGAGGGCAAGCAGGAGGGCGGTCGGCTCGCCCGGCTCTGGCAGCAGCACTACGACCTGGTCATCCTGCCGGCGATCATCGTCCTGCTGCTGCTCCTGCTCTTCGTCTACATCCAGACGCGCGACCTCGACACCATCGAGGAGCGCGTGCTGGCCGCCGACAACGTGGCGGGGCTGCTCCGGCAGCACCTCTGGCTCGCGTTCCTGTCGACGGTCCTCGTGCTGATCATCGCGGTGCCGCTCGGCATCCTGCTCAGTCGGCGGGGCGCGCGGAAGGCGCAGGGCCCCGTCCTCGCCGTCGGTGGGTTCGCGCAGGCCCTGCCGCCGTTCGGCGTGCTGCTGCTCATGGCGTTCTGGCTGGACTTCGGCGTCACCACCGCCGTCATCGGCCTGACGCTCGCCGCCCTGCTGCCCGTGCTCCGCAACACGGTCATCGGTCTGCAGCAGGTCGACCAGTCGCTCATCGAGGCGGCTCGCGGCATGGGCATGTCGTCCCGGCAGACGCTGTTCCGCGTCGAGATCCCGCTCGCGGTGCCGGTCATCGTCGCCGGTCTGCGCGTGGCGCTCGTGCTCAACGTCGGCACCGCCACCCTCGCCAGCTACATCGGCGCGGGTGGCCTGGGCGAGCTCGTCCAGCAGGCCCTGCGGCTCAACCGCATCAACGTCCTGCTGGTCGCCGGCGGCGTCATCGCCGCGGTCGCCCTGCTCATCGACTGGCTCGCCGGCGTCGTCGAACGCGTCGTCGTGTCCCGGTCCGGCTGAGGCCGGTCCTCGAGATTTCTCTCGGCCGTCCGCCCCGCCCGCGAGGCCCGGCCAACCCCGGAGGATAAGGAGAACACTGTGCGGTGGACATTCCGCGGTGACCGAACCGGTCGCCGTTCCGGATGGCGGGCGGGCGCGGTCACGCTCGCCGCGACGGCCCTCCTGGCCGCAGGCTGCGGTGGCCTGTCGGGCAGCGGCCAGCCCGCGGCCCAGGGCGGCAGCCTGGCGGCCAGCGGCATCAACCTCGCCGGCCAGACCTACACGATCGGCGGCAAGGAGTTCGACGAGCAGCTGGTCCTGTGCAAGATGACCATCGCCGCCCTCCAGTCGGTGGGCGCGACGGCCAACGACCGCTGCAACATCACCGGTACCGCGTCGACCCGCGCCGCCCTCGTCGGCGGGCAGATCGACATGTACTGGGAGTACACCGGTACCGGCTGGATCACCCACCTCAAGAACGCCTCGCCGATCCCGGGCTCCGAGCAGCAGTACATCGCGACCCGTGACGCGGACCTGGCGCAGAACAACATCGTCTGGCTGCCGCCGTCGCCGTTCAACAACACCTACGGCCTCGCGGTGACCCGTCCGTTCGCCGACCAGAACAACCTGCGGACGCTGACGGACTGGGGCAACTTCACCAACAGCGGGAACCCGGCCGCCACGCTCTGCGTCGAGGCCGAGTTCGCCGGTCGTGACGACGGCCTGGCCGGGCTGTACCGGACCTACGGGGTCACCAACCCGCCGGCCGGTCCGCCCGGGCTGAACACGCTGGACACGGGCGCCATCTACCAGGCCACGGCCAACGGCAACCCGTGCAACTTCGGCGAGGTCTTCACCACCGACGGCCGCATCCCCGGCCTGAACCTGGTGACGCTGCAGGACGACAAGAACTACTTCCCGCAGTACAACGCGTCGCCGACCTTCCGCAAGGAGGTCTTCGACCGGAACCCGAGCGTCCAGCGGGTCTTCGACGCGATCACCCCGCGTCTGACCAACGAGGTCATGCTCGACCTCAACGGGCAGGTCTCCTCGCAGGGGCAGGACCCCCAGCAGGTGGCCACCCGCTGGCTGCAGCAGCAGGGCTTCATCGGCGGGCAGTGAGCCCGGTGATGCCGTTCCCGACGGTGTGACGACGGCGGCGGCCGGTCGCGGGTCCTCGGACCCCGGCCGGCCGTCGTCGTCGGATCGGTCCACGCCCGTTCCGAGACGAAGGCGCCCGCCCGTGCCCCGACCCCCGGTCCTGATCGCCCTGCTCGTCGTGGTCGCCGCCCTGCTCGCCGGGTGCTCGGACGACCGCAGGCTGACCCCGCCGGGCAGCTTCGCCCAGGAGGTCGACCTCACGGGACAGACGCTGACCGTCGGCGGCAAGGAGTTCGCGGAGCAGATCGTGCTCTGCAAGATGACGATCGCCCTGCTGCAGTCGAGCGGGGCCACGGTCGTCGACCGCTGTGACACGAAGGGCTCGGCCAACGTCCGCGCCGCCCTGACCAGCGGCCAGATCGACATGTACTGGGAGTACACCGGCACCGCCTGGCGCCTGTACCTGTCCCAGGAGTCGACGATCGCCGACCCGATCGCGCTCTACGACGCGGTGCGCGTCGCCGACGCCGGCAACCAGGTCACCTGGCTCGACCTCACGCCGTTCAACAACACCTACGCGATCGGGGTGCGCACCGACATCGCGCAGCGGCTGCGCGTCCGGACCCTCTCGGACTTCGCCGCCCTCGTCCGGTCCGGGTCGCCGGCGGGGACGCTGTGCGTCGACCAGGAGTTCACCGGGCGCGAGGACGGCCTGCAGGGCCTGCTCGCGACCTACGACATCCCCCTCGGCGACCAGGCGCTCGACACCCGGGAGATCGACCAGATCTACGACGCGGTCGCCGCGGCGAACCCGTGCACGTTCGGCGAGGTGTTCGCGACCGACGGCCGGCTCAACCCGCTGCGGCTCTCGACGCTCGTCGACGACCGCGGCTACTTCCTGCCCTACAACGCGGCCCTGACGGTCCGCAGCGACGTGATGGCGCGCGCCCCCCGACTCGCCCTGCTGGGCCGGATGCTCGCGCCCACCCTCACTGAACCGGTGATGCGCCAGCTCAACGAGCGCGTCTCGGCCGGCGGACGCAGCCCCGACGAGGTCGCGCGGTCGTTCCTGCGCGAGCAGGGGCTGATCGGGTAGGTCAGCGGGGGGCGTTCGCGCCGCTCAGCGCGGCGACGGCCTGCGCGGGCGGCACCGTGCCGCCGACGAGGTCGAGCACCGCGCCCGCCGTCCGGGGGGCGTCGAGCAGCGCCAGGAGCACCGCGGCGACGTCGTCGCGGGTGACCTCGCCGTAGCCCACGGGGGGCTGACCGCCGACGGGTCCGAGGCGCACGAGCCCGGTGCCCGGGTCGTCGGTGAGGCGCCCGGGGCGCAGGATCGTGAGGTCGAGGTCGGACCGCGCCCGCAGCGCGTCCTCGGCGGCCTTCTTCGCGCGCAGGTAGTGGGCCCACACGGAGTCGTCGTCCTCGGGCGCCGGCGGGCTGTCGATGTTCATCGCCGACACCAGCAGGTAGCGCCGGACCCCGGCGGCCGCGGCGGCGTCGGCGAGGAGCAGTGCGGCGTCGCGGTCGACGGTGTCCTTGCGCTCGACGGTGCTGCCCGGCCCGGCGCCCGCGGCGAACACGACGGCGTCGGCGCCGGTCAGGTGCGTGGCGAGCTCACCGGAAGCGATGTCCTCGAGGTCGGCGACCACCGGTTCGGCGCCCGCGTCGCGCACGTCGTCGGCCTGGTCCGGGTCGCGGATGAGGGCGACGGTGGCGTCGCCCCGGGCGGCGGCCTGCCGCTCGAGGCGCAGCGCGATCTTGCCGTGGCCGCCCGCGATGACGATGCGCATGCTGACGACCGTACGCGCGGCCTTCGAGCCATGTCCGTTTAGTCCGTTTCGGCGGCCGGTGGAATCCGTGGGGTTGCCCACCACCGAACGATCACGTGTGATGTGGGCCGCGTGGCCACCACCACACCCACCACCACGGCCGCGCAGGCTCGGGAGGCCGAACCTCGTGTACGAGAAGAACGGTGAGAAGTACTTCGTCGTCGATTCCCACATGCACTACTGGGACGCGTCGCCCGAGAACTGGGTGCAGGGCGCGGAGCAGTACGCCAAGGGCTGGATCGAGTGCTTCCACGCCTACCAGTCGCTCGGCCCCGCCGAGACCCACCAGCCGCTCGAGGAGTTCCAGAAGGTCTCCGAGGAGCAGCTGATGCGCGAGGTCTTCGACGAGGGCCACGTCGACGTCGCCATCTTCCAGTCGACCTACCTGCGCGAGTGGTACAAGGACGGCTTCAACACCAGCGAGCGCAACGGCGAGCTGGCGACGAAGCACCCGGACAAGTTCCGCGTGAACACCCGCTTCGACCCGCGTGACGGCGACGCCGGCATGCGCGAGTTCGAGGCCAACGTCGAGCGCTACCAGCCGCTCGGTGCGAAGCTCTACACCGCGGAGTGGAACGGCGACTCGCGCGGCTTCAAGCTCTCGGACCCCGAGTGCTACCGCTTCCTCGAGCGCGCCCAGGAGCTGGGCATCCGCAACATCCACGTCCACAAGGGCCCGACGATCTGGCCGCTGGACAAGGACGCCTTCGACGTCTCGGACGTCGACCACGCGGCCACGGACTTCCAGGGGCTCAACTTCATCGTCGAGCACGTGGGCCTGCCGCGCATCGAGGACTTCTGCTTCATGGCGACGCAGGAGCCCAACGTCTACGCCGGCCTCTCGGTCGTGCTCGGCGGCCTCATGCACGCCCGCCCGCGCTTCTTCGCGAAGGTCATGGGCGAGCTGCTGTTCTGGGTCGGCGAGGACAAGATGACCTTCGGCTCGGACTACAACATCTGGGAACCCAAGTGGCAGGTCGAGGGCCTCGTCGACTGGGACTACCCGGACAGCGCCGAGTACGAGGACTACCCGCGCCTCGGCACCGACGGCAAGAAGAAGATCCTCGGCCTGAACGCCGCCAAGCTCTACGACATCCCGGTGCCCGCGGAGCTGCAGCTCGGCGCGGGCGAGGGCGCCCAGCTCGTCGACGAGCGCGAGGTGGCCCAGGCATGACGGTGCTCTCCGACTCCCGCATCGCCGGATCCAACGAGGCCGAGGCGTCGGCCGCGACGGGCCCGGCGGCGCGGGTGTGGGAGGCGCTGCGGACCGTCCGCGACCCGGAGCTCGACGCCGACGTCGTCTCGCTCGACTTCGTCGGGTCGTGCTCCGTGTCGGACGGGGTCGCGCACGTGTCGCTGCGCCTGCCCACCTACTTCTGCGCCCCGAACTTCGCGTTCCTCATGGTCGCCGACGCCCACGACGCGGTGTCGGCGGTGCCCGGCGTCGCCCGGGCCGACGTGACGCTCGCCGACCACTTCGCCTCCGACGCCATCAACGCCGGCGTCGCCGCGCGGGCGGGCTTCGTGGGCTCGATGGCCGGCACCGAGGTCGGCGAGGCCGTCTCGGAGCTCGACGACCTGCGGCGCACGTTCACCGAGCGCGCGCTCATGGCCGGCACGGACCTCGTCGTCCGCCCGCTCGTGCGCGCGGGGGCGACGCCGGAGCAGGTGGCGGCGATGACCCTCGCCGACGCCCCGGAGTCCGACGACCTCCGGCGCCTGCGGGCCCGGCGCCGCGAGCTCGGCATCCCGGCGGACGACGGCGACCCGCTCGTCGTCGACCCCTCCGGCGCCACGGTCGGCGTCGACGCCCTCCCGCTGCACCTGCGCAAGGCGCGCTCGTACCAGGTCGGCGTCGACGCGAACACGAGCATCTGCCGGGGCCAACTCGCGGCCCGCTACGGCGTCTGAGGCTGGCGCTCGCGTCCGCGTCAGATTCGGAGCGAACGCGCTGTTCGCTGCTTCTATGCGCACGAACTCCGCGTTCGCTCCGTATCTGCGCGCGTGGGCGAGGTCCTTGGTTGCAGCGAACGCGCTGTTCGCTGCTTCTACGCGTGCGAAGTCCCCGCTCGCTCGACGGGTGACGGCGGCTCGTTCAGGTCGACTGCGGTGTGCCGGAGGCGGCGACGACCAACAGATCGGGGCACGGTCGTGAGGCCGCGAGTCGATAGGAGCCCCACAGCTCCTCGATGACGGCGGCCCGGTCGGAGCGCAGACGGCTCGGCCGGGTGTGGGCGACGACGAGGCCGTACGCCTGCATCCGCGCCCGGCGGCGGAGGGTCTTGTCCCAGTCGGGCAGCAGGAAGTGGTGGCGACGCGAGTCGATCTCCCACGCCAGTCCGACGTCCGGGAAGTAGGCGTCCGGCTCGGCGATGTAGGTCCCCGTCACCGGGTCGTAGAGGCGCGGGTTCCACAGCACCGGCGGCAGTTCGCTGTCCGCATGGACCGCGAGAGCCCACGCCTCCGCGACGGAGTGCACCCCGACCCCCAGCTCCTCGCGCAGCACGCGACGGGGCAGCGCCGTGCCCCGTTGCGAACCCGCGGCGAGCTCGGCGGTCAGGCGAGCCACGGTCGTCCGCCCCTTCTGGACGACCTCGGTGAGCACGCCCCGCACCACGTCGAGCTGATCCTCCCGGCGCACGGTGTCGATCACGGCGCGATCCAGCGGGGCGAGATCGAGGCCGTCCACGGTCATGGCGCGCGGCAGTCGCTCGGTGCGCTCGATCTCCACGAACGCCGACGAGGTGCGTTGTCGCTGCTCGTCGACCAGCACCAGGATGCGCCCGTCGGGCGACGGGTCGGTGAGGCCGTGACGGCGCAACGCCTCGCCCCCGCTGATCACCGACGACGGGCCGGCGTACAGCAGCGCGGCGGCCGCTCGCTGGTCGGCGGTCGGCTCGTCCCGGCCCTCCTTCACGACGCCACGCAGCACTCGGCGCACATGTCCTGCCTGGACCCGCCGACTGATCGTGGACGACGACAGGCCCAGTGCCGTCAGATCGGCGACCGCCGCGACGCCGAAGAGCCCGACGGACGCGATCGCGACGGGGTCGACTCGGGAACGGCGGGGCATGCCGCGAGCGTCCCCCCGCCGCTCGCGGCGACGGTAGCGACGACCCCGGAGCCTGTGGACGCAGAGAGACGATGGGGACGGCGTCCGGACCAACGTCGCGGCACACCAGGTCCGGTCGCGAACGGGGACTTCGCGCGCATAGAAGCAGCGAACAGCGCGTTCGCTGCAAACAACCCCGGGCGGCGGGCGGCGGGGGCGGGGTCAGCCCCAGACGTCCTGGGCCACGGAGACGACGAGGTCGAGCTTCGCGCGCTGCTGGTCGGCGGTGAGGTCGTTGCCCTCGACCGTCGAGGAGAAGCCGCACTGCGGCGAGAGGCAGAGCTGCTCGAGCGGCACGTACTTCGTGGCCTCCTCGATGCGGCGCTTGAGCGTGTCCGGGTCCTCGAGCTCGCCGGTCTTGGTGGTCACGAGGCCCAGGACGACCTGCTGGTCGCCGCGGGGGACGAAGCGCAGCGGCGAGAAGTCGCCCGAGCGCGCGTCGTCGTACTCGCAGAAGAAGCCGTCGATCTCCAGGCCGCCGAACACGGTCTCGGCGACGTAGTCGTAGCCGCCCTCGGCCGCCCAGGACGAGCGGTAGTTGCCGCGGCACATGTGGGTGGTGACGCGCAGGTCGTCGGGGCGGTCTCGCAGCACCTCGTTGATCGTGGCCACGTAGCGCTCGTGCATGTGGTCGGCGTCCTCGCCGCGGGCGGCCATGGACTCGCGCTGCGCCGGGTCGTTGAGGTACGCGAGCGAGGTGTCGTCGAGCTGCAGGTAGCGCACGCCGGTCTCGTAGAGCCGCGAGACCTCCTGGCGGTAGGCGGCCGCGAGGTCGGCCCAGAACTCGTCGGGCTCGGAGTACGGCGAGCCCTCGTGCACCGGCGCCCCGCCGAGGCGGTAGTGCAGCATCGACGGCGACGGGATCGTCAGCTTCGGCACCGCCGACGACGTGAACGACGCCAGCGTCGTGAACGCGTCACCGAAGATCGTCTTCGAGAGCCCGATCCGCTGGTCGATCACCAGCGACATCGCGGCGAAGGTCAGGTCGCCCGACGAGTTGCGGAACGCGACCTCGACCGACGAGTCCTTCGACGAGGTGACGCCGTCGAGCTGGTAGAGGAAGTCCATGTGCCACGACGTGCGGCGGAACTCGCCGTCGGTGGCCGCCTGCAGGCCGACGCCCTCCTGCAGGGCGACCGCGTCGCGGATCGCCTCGTCCTCCGCGGCGCGCAGCGCGTCGGCGTCGATGCGCCCGGCGGCGTGGTCGTCGCGGGCCTGCTTCAGGGCGGGCGGGCGCAGGAGGCTCCCGACGTGGTCGGCGCGGAACGGGGCGCTGGTCCGGGCACTCATGCGCGGCAGGTTATCCGCGGCGCACGGCCCCCGGCCCGCCGTCGTCCCATCCAGTGGAAACAGGATCCTGCAGCGCCACGGACAGGCGGCGCGCGCCCTCGCGGACCGCGCGCTCGAGGCGGTCGCGCCGGTCGGCGATGCTGCCGGGGCCGCCGGCGGGGACCACGGGGACGGCCACCGCCACGGCACCCACGAGCGTCGGCCCGCAGGACGACGGCACCCGTACCGGGGCGGCCATGCAGGCCAGGCGCTCGCGGAACTCGCCGCGGTCGACGGCGAGGTCGCGCCGGCGCACCGCGTCCAGCTCGCGCTCGAGCTCGCCCGGGTCGGTCATCGTGCGGTAGGCGTGCGCCGGCAGGCCGTCGCGCTCGAGGATCGCGCGCCGCGCGGGCGCCCCGGCCTCGGCCAGCCAGAGCTTGCCGACCGCGGTGGCGTGCAGGGCGCCGCGCCACGCCGAGATCACGGGCACGGGGTGGTCGGCGCAGTCGTCGTGCCCCACGACCACCACGTCGTCGTCGCGGAACGCCGCGTAGAGCGCGCCCGCGCCGGCGGTGCCGTGCACCTCGCCGAGGATCCCGCCCAGCCCGCGCGGCACGGGCAGCTGGGCGACGAGGCGGTCGTGCAACGCGGGCAGCTTGGGACCGAGCCCGAAGCCGCGCGGCGCCTCCAGGCGCACGAGGTAGCCGTCGGACACCAGGCTGTCGAGCAGGTGGTAGGTCGTCGAGAGGTTGTACTCGAGCCGCCGGGCGACGGCCTTCGCGCTGATCCCGTCGCCGGCCGCGGCGACGACCTCGAGCACCTGCAGGGCGCGGTGCACCGAGGAGAGCGCGCTCACACCTCCTACGAAACCCGAGCGGCGCTCACCCCGCCAGTCGGGTGTCCTCCGAGGCCTCGGTGAGCGCGGCGACCTCGTCGGCGGCCAGCTCGAGCTCGGCCATGGGCAGGATCGTCGCCAGCTGCTCGACGGTGCGCGCAGAGGCGATCGGTGCGGTGACGGTCGGCTGCGCGGCGAGCCACGCGAGCGCGACCGCGGCCATCGGCACGCCGTGCGCGTCCGCGACCCGCTCGAGGACGCCGAGCACCCGCGTCCCCCGCTCGTCGAGGTAGGCGACGGCGCCGCCGGCACGCGCCGCGGCCATCGTGCCGCTGGTGTCCGGGGCCGGGTCGCCCGGGCGGTACTTGCCGGTGAGGAAGCCCTTGGCCAGCGCGAAGTAGGGCATCACGCCGAGGTCGGCGTCGGCGGCCACGTCGGCCAGCTCGTCCTCGTAGACCGCGCGCTCGACGAGGTTGTAGTGCGGCTGCAGCGCGACGGGGCGCACGAGGCCGTGGCGCTCGGCCACCGTGAGCACCGAGGTCAGCCGCTCGGCGGAGTAGTTCGACAGCCCGACCTGGCGCACCTTGCCGGCGCGCACGAGCTCGTCGAACGCGCCGAGCGCGTCCTCGATCGGGGTGTCGGGGTCGTCGCGGTGGGCGTAGTAGAGGTCGATGTGGTCGGTGCGCAGGCGGCGCAGCGAGTCGTCGCACGCGGCGCGGACGTTCGCCGGCGACAGCCCCGGCCGCTCCGGCCACGACCCGACCTTGGTGGCGACGACCATGCGGTCGCGCGCCCCGCGGGCGGCCATCCACTCGCCGAGGACGCGCTCGGAGTCGCCGCCGCTGTTGCCCTCGACCCGCCAGGTGTACGAGTCGGCGCTGTCGACGAAGTTCCCGCCCGCGTCGGCGTACGCGTCGAGCACCGCGGCCGAGGCGGCGGCGTCGGCGGTCCACCCGAACACGTTGCCGCCCAGGCAGAGCGGGTGGACGTCGAGATCCGAACCGGGGATGCGGACGCGGGCGGCCATGACTCCACCGTAGGCCCGGCCCGCCCGGGGTCCTCGCTACGCTCCGCCCGACCCGCCATCCCGGTGGCCGCGTCGTGGACGAGGAGACCCCGTGATCAGCAACCCGTTCCGCGTCGACCCGTGGACGGTGCACGAGCCGCACGTCGACCTCGACGCGCTGCCGCAGACCGAGTCGCTGTTCGCGCTGGCCAACGGCCACGTCGGCATGCGCGGCAACCTCGACGAGGGGGAGCCGCACGCGATGCCGGGCACCTACCTCAACTCGTTCTACGAGTCGCGGCCGCTGCCGCACGCCGAGGGCGGGTTCGGCTATCCCGACGAGGGCCAGACCCTGGTCAACGTCCCGAACGGCAAGCTCATCCGGGTGCTCGTCGACGACGAGCCGCTCGACGTGCGCTACGGCCAGGTGCTCGCCCACCACCGCACGCTCGACATGCGCGCCGGCACGCTGACCCGCCACGTCGACTGGGTCTCGCCCAACGGTCAGCGGGTGACCGTGACCTCCGAGCGCCTCGTCTCCTTCTCCCAGCGCTCGGTCGCGGCGATCTCCTACGAGGTGGCCGTGCCCGAGGACGCGGGCTCGGAGGCCCTGCTCGTCATCCAGTCGGAGCTCTTCGCCAACGAGCAGATGCCCGTCATCGAGGGCGACCCGCGCGTGGCGGCGGCCCTGCAGAACGTGCTGGTGCCCGAGCACCACTCCTACTCGTCCCACGGCGCGCGCATGACCCACCAGACGCGGCGCTCCGAGCTGCGCGTCGGCGCGGCCATGGAGCACCAGGTCTTCGGGCCCGACGACGCGCAGGTGACGAGCTCGTGCTCGAACAACGTCGGGCGCACCACGGTGATCACCCGGCTCAAGCCGGGCCAGACGCTGCGCGTCGTCAAGTACATGGCCTACGGCTGGTCGAGCCAGCGCTCCCAGCCGGCCATCGTCGACCAGGTCGAGGCCGCCCTCGACGCGTCGGTGTACACCGGCTGGGACGGCCTGCTCGCCGCGCAGCGCGAGTACCTGGACGCGTTCTGGGCGAAGGCCGACCTCGAGATCGACGGCGACCCGCGCCTGCAGCAGGCCCTGCGGTTCTGCCTGTTCCAGGTGCTGCAGGCCGGGGCACGCGCCGAGCAGCGCGCGATCGGCGCCAAGGGCCTCACCGGGCAGGGCTACGACGGCCACAGCTTCTGGGACGGCGAGACGTTCGTGCTGCCGGTGTTCATGTACACCCAGCCGCGCGCGGCCGCCGACGCCCTGCGCTGGCGGCACAGCACCCTCGACATCGCCACCGCGCACGCCGCCCACCTCGGTCTCGAGGGCGCCGCGTTCGCCTGGCGCACGATCAACGGCGAGGAGTGCTCGGGCTACTGGCCCGCGGGCACCGCGGCGTTCCACGTCAACGCCGACATCGCCGACGCCGTGATGCGCTACGTCGCGGCCACCGACGACAAGGCGTTCGAGCGCGAGATCGGCGTCGACCTGCTGGTGGCGACCGCGCGGCTGTGGCGCTCGCTGGGCCACCACGACAGCGACAGCGCCTTCCGCATCGACGGCGTCACCGGCCCCGACGAGTACTCCGCGGTGGCCGACAACAACGTCTACACCAACCTCATGGCGCAGAAGAACCTGCGCGGCGCCGCCGACGCCGCGGTGCGCTGGCCCCGCGAGGCCGAGCGTCTGCACGTCTCGCCCGAGGAGATCGCGAGCTGGCGCTCGGCCGCGAGCTCGATGGTGCTCCCGTTCGACGAGGCGCTCGGCGTGCACCAGCAGAGCGAGGGCTTCACCCGGCACGCGGTGTGGGACTTCGAGCACACGCCCGAGGAGAACTACCCGCTGCTGCTGAACTACCCCTACTTCGACCTCTACCGCAAGCAGGTCGTCAAGCAGCCCGACCTCGTGCTCGCGATGGTGCAGTGCCCGGACGCGTTCACGCAGGAGCAGAAGTACGACAACTTCGTCTACTACGAGCGCGTGACCGTCCGGGACTCCTCGCTCTCCCCCGGCACGCTCGCGGTGATGGCTGCCGAGACCGGGCACCTCGACCTGGCCTACGACTACCTGTGCGAGTCGGCGCAGATGGACCTCGCCGACCTCGAGCACAACGTCCGCGACGGCGTGCACCTCGCCGCCATGGGCAGCGCGTGGACCTCGATCGTCATGGGCCTCGGCGGGATGCGCACCCACGACGGGCGGCTGACCTTCGCGCCGCGCCTGCCCGAGGCGCTGTCCGGGCTGCGCTTCCGCATCCAGTGGCGGGGCCGCTCGCTGCACGTGGCCATCGAGAGCTCCGAGACCACCTACACCCTCGAGAGCGGCGACGACCTCGAGATCGGCCACCACGGCGAGGACGTCAAGCTGACGCACGGCGAGCCGGCGACACGGGACGTGCCGCCCGCCCCGCCCGTCGGGGACGTCGAGCAGCCACCCGGGCGGGCGCCGCTCTTCCGCCGTCACGCCTAGTGTCGCGCCCCGGGGGGCGACCTATCTGCTCAGGCGGCGCACCGGGACGATCCGGTGGCGCCGGCGCGCGGGACAGACCCCGAGCGCGCGCCAGGGCACCGGGGGCGTGGGCGCCTGGTAGCGCGTGTGGGCCGCGTGCCAGAGCCCGTCGGCGCCCCGGTCCCAGCGCGTCACCCCGGGGACCTGGCCGAGCACGGTCACCGTCACGAGGTCGGGCGGCTCGGGGTCGACCGACACGTCGTAGCCCTCGCCGCCGACCGGGAGCCCGCAGCGGCAGTGCGTCAGCGTCGCGCGGTGGCCCGTGGCGGTGGTGGTCGTCGTCCCGCCGACCGGCTCGGCGGGGAGGATCCAGGTGGCCTCGCCGGGTGTGGCGGGGACCGTCGGTGCGCCGGTGGGCGGGGCGAGGGGGTCGACGGTGGGATCGGACACCAGAGCCTCCACGTCACGCACCGGCGGCGGTTACATGTAGCTGGAAGAGTAGTTCACCGGTTCGTGTCGTGACAGGTGGCTACCCTTCCGACGACCGGGGCCGACCGGCGGCGCCGCGGGGGGCCGAGGAGGTACGCGGGGCGTGGATCGCACCGCCACGACGGGGGAGACGGGACGCGGGGGCACCGGGCCGGACCGGTCCGACCCCAGCGCGCTGCGCTGGCTCATCGGGCACGAGCTGCGGTCGGCACGCGAGGGCGCGGGTCACACCCAGACCGCCGCCGCCCGCGTGCTCGGCTGCACGCACGCGAAGATCAATTACCTGGAGCAGGGGAAGAACCAGCAACGGCCCGACGAGGTCGCCCGGCTGCTGCGCTCCTACGGCGCCGACACCACCGACGTCGAACGGCTCGCCTCGCTCGCCTCCGCCGCCGACCGCGGCACCTGGTGGGCGCCGTTCGCCGACGTGGTCCCGGACTGGCTGCGCACGTTCGTCGGCCTCGAGGGCCTCGCGACCGCGGCGTTCGCCTACGAGCCGCTCCTGCTGCACGGGCTCCTGCAGACGCGCGCCTACGCCACGGCGCTGCTCGCCGACGCGCTGCGCGTGCCCGTCGTCGACGTCGACCGCGTCGTGGCGCTGCGCCTCGCGCGCCAGCAGCGTCTGCACGACCCCGCGCGCCCGCTGCACTACGAGGCGGTCATCGAGGAGACGATCCTCGACCGCCTCGTCGGCGGCCCCGCGGTGATGGCCGAGCAGCTCGACCACCTCCTCACACTCTCGGAGCAGGACAACGTCAGCATCCGGGTGATGCCGCTGGCCGTGGCCGTGCACGACGGGCTCGACGGGGAGTTCACGCTGCTCGATTTCGACGCAGCGCGATCGATCGGTTACGTGGAGTTCCAGGACGGGGCCGTCTACGTCCAGGATCCCGACCGGATTGGCGGATACCGCACGGCCGCTGCCAGACTCCGCACCGCAGCGCTGCCACCGGCCGCCTCGCTCGAGGTGATCCGCGACCGGCGCGCGGCACTCCGCCCCTGAGGCCCACCGAGCTCCCCCGGCCCGGTGCCGCGGCCCGTCGCTCCCCACGGTGCAAGGAGACGAACCCATGATCGAGCACGGATGGCGGACCTCCAGCTTCAGCTCCAACGGCGCGAGCTGTGTCGAGGTCCTCGAGGCCGACGGCGCGACCTACCTGCGCGACACCAAGGAGCACGGCGAGGGCGCGGTCCTGCACCTCGACCGGCCGGCGTGGACGGCGTTCCTCGACGAGGTCGCCCGCGACGCCCCGTCCGCCAACGGCGCCGTCGACGTCACGACGCACGACGACGGTGCCGACGGCGACCGGATCGTGCGCGAGCACTCCTCGGGCGCGGTGCTGCGCTTCCGCGACGACGAGTGGGTGGCGTTCCGGCGCGGCGTCCTCGCGGGCGAGTTCGGCGCGCTCGGCGACTGACCCCGCCGGATCATTCCGGCGTCAGCGGGTCCCCGTCCTCGCCGCCGCCGGCCGTACCACCGCCGCCGCCACCGTTGCCGCCGCTCCCGGTGCCGCCGCCGCCGGCGGCGCCGCCGCCCCCTGCGCCGCCACCGCCGCCCCCGCCGCCGGTGTCGGGCGCGACGGTCGTGGTCGTCACGCGGGTGGTGGGGACGACCGGCGGCGGGGCCACGGTCGTCGTGGTCGGCGCCTCGGTGGTCGTGCGCCGCGAGCGGGTGGTCGTCTCCTGCTCGGTGGTCGTCGTGGTGCTCGACGAGAGGACGGGCGGGGCGGGCGGCAGCGCGGGCGGCGCCGCCTCCTCGTTGTCGGAGAGCAGGAAGTAGCCGCCGACACCGCCGGCGAGCAGCAGCGCCAGCAGCGCGACGATCGCCGCGCGCCGGCCGCGCTTCGGCGGGGCCTGTCCACCCGCCGTGCGCGGGTCGTCGGGGCCGACGAGTGCGGTCGGGTCGGCGCCGTAGGCGGCCGCGCCGTAGGCGGCCGGGGCGTAGCCGCCCGGGGGCGTCCCCATCGCGCGGGTCGGCCCGCTGGTCGTGGCGCCGCCCATCGGGGCGTACACGGTGGCGCCGGTGCCCGGACCCATGGCCGTGGTGCGCATGGCGCCGCTGCCGGTGACCGGCGCCGGGGCCAGCACGGTCTGGGCGTCCATGCCGGCCTCGCGGGCCATCATGCGCAGCTCGCCGACCACCTGCTCGGTGGTGGGGCGCTCCATCGGCTCGTCGAGCGTCATCGCCGCGAGCAGGTTGCCCAGCGGCGCCGGCAGGTCCGGCGGGATCTCGGGGGCGCGGTGGAGGCGCGCGACGGCGGCCTCGAGGGCGTTGCCCGGGTACTCGCGGCGGGCGGTGATGCACTCCAGCAGCACCAGGCCCAGCGCGTAGACGTCCGAGGCCGGACCGACCTGCTGGCCGCGCACCTGCTCCGGCGACAGGTAGGACGCCGTGCCGATGACCATGCCGGTCGCGGTGATGTTCGTGGCGTCCGCGAGCACCGCGATGCCGAAGTCCGACAGGTGCGGGCGCCCGTCGGTGTCGAGCAGCACGTTGCCGGGCTTGATGTCGCGGTGCACGACGCCGTGGCGGTGCACGTAGGTCAGCGCGTCGCCCAGCGCCGAGCCGAGGGCGACGACGTCGCCGAGCGCGAGCGGACCGCTGCGGATGCGGTCGGCGAGGGACTCGCCCTCGATGAGCTGCATCACGAAGTAGGCGCGGTCGCGCTCCTGGCCGACGTCGTAGATCGTCACCAGGCCGGGGTGGTTCATCCCCGCGAGCGTCTGGACCTCGCGCTGGCGCCGGGACTCGTCGGCCTCGCCGACACCGGCCGGGAAGAGCTTGACGGCGACGTCGCGGCCGAGGAGCTCGTCGCGCGCCCGGAACACCTCCGCGGCGCCGCCGCGTCCGATGAGGTCGCCGAGGGTGTACCGCCCGCCACCCACGGTGGGCGGCGGGCCCGCCTCCGTCGAACTCACGCCCGCGCGCCTCCTCGTTCCGGTGCTCCGGCGGGTGCCGGCTCCTGCTCGCCCGTCCCTCGTCCGAGCCGCCCCGCGGTCCCCGGGGCGCGTGCCCATCGTGCCTGGCCCGCTCGGCGCGTCCGACGGCCACCCTGCCGCACCCGCCTCCCCGGGCGATACCACCGGTGCGCCGGGCCCGCCCGCGCGAGGGTGTGGGGCGGGCCGTGGCGCGGGTACGGTTCCGTCCCGGAACCCCCGGTCACCCCTGGTATCCACGGAGGACCCATGAGCCGCGACGACTACGTGCAGCAGGGCAAGCAGTTCGCCAACGACCTGCGCGACACCGCCAGCAAGAAGGTCGCCGACAACGAGCAGAGCATCCTCGGGGCCATCGGCAAGGCCGCGCGCTGGGTCGACCAGAAGACCGGCGGCAAGTACTCCGAGCAGATCGGCAAGGCCGAGGCGAAGGCCGGCGAGGGCGTCGGCTGGGCGGCCAAGCAGGGCACCGGCGAGCCGCAGGCGCCCGGCGCCGCGGCGGGCGACGGCACCCCGGGCACCGGTCCCACGGGCACGCCGACCGCGCCCGGCGCCGCGGCCACCGAGCCGCCCACCGGCCCCGTCGGCCCACCCGCCGGCAGCCCGTCGGCAGGCACGCCCTCGGCCAGCACCCCGCCCTCGGAGGCACCCACCGACCCGGGCCGCCCGACCCACCCGCCGCGCGACGACTCGGCCGACTGGCCGCGCCCGCCGCAGTCGTGACCCGGGGCCCAGCAGACAGCTCGGCCGACCGTCCGGGGCACCGTGGCTGATTTCGACAAGGCCACCGGGCCGGAGCCGACCGACGAGCCGGGCCGGTTCACCATCGTCCTCGACGACCAGTGGACGATCGGCCCCAAGCTGCACGGCGGCTACCTGCTCGCCGTGCTGGCCCGCGCCGCCCGCGAGACCGTCGCCGCACAGCGACCCGACCACACGTGCCCGCAGGCGGTCACCGGCACCTACCTGCAGGCCCCCGAGCCGGGGCCGGCGTCGCTCGAGGTCACCGTCCTGCGTCTCGGGCGCGGTGCCTCGCAGCTGCGCGTGCGCCTCGACCAGGGCGGACCGGCCGTCGAGGCGGCCTTCGTCCTCGGCCCGCCCGCCGAGCCCACGCCGCACGACGTCGAGCCCGCGCCGCCGGAGCTCACGCCCCGCGACGCGTGCCCCCGCAGCCCCTCGGGCTCCGACGACGACGGCCGCGGCTCCCTGCCGATCATGGACGTGGTCGACACCCGCCTCGACCCGAGCACCGCGGGCTTCCTGCGCGGGCGGCCGTCGGGCGAGGGCCGCCTCGCGGGCTGGGCCTCGCTCGCCTCCGGGGAGGCCTGGACGCCCGAGGGCCTGCTGGTGGCGCTCGACGTCCTGCCGCCGGCGACGTTCGACATGGGCCTGTCGGGCTGGTCGCCGACGATGTCACTGTCGGCGCACGTGGTCGCCGCGCCCGCGCCCGGCCCGCTGCGGGTCGTGCAGTGGGTCGAGCGCGCGGGCCTCGACCGCATGCACGAGACCTGCCGCGTCTGGGACGACGCGGGCCGCCTGGTGGGGCACGCCCACCAGCTCGCCGCGATCAGGCGCTGACCGTCACTCCGGCGTGCCGTCGGCCCGCAGGCGCCGGAACCCGGTGAACGGGACCAGCGCCGCGGGGATCGTGACGGAGCCGTCCTCCTCCTGGCACTGCTCGAGGATCGCGGCCATGGTGCGCCCGATCGGCAGGCCCGACCCGTTGAGCGTCGCCACCTGCCCGCGCGTGCCGTGGGCGTCCTTGCTGCGGATGCCCGAGCGGCGCGCCTGGAACGTGCCGCAGTCCGAGCACGAGGAGATCTCGCGGTAGGTGCCCTGGCTGGGGAACCAGACCTCGATGTCGTAGGTCAGCGTGCTGTTGAAGCCCATGTCGCCCGCCGCCAGGCGGATGACGCGGTGGGCCAGGCCGAGCTCCTGCAGGCACGCCTCGGCGTGGGTGAGCATCAGCTCGAGCTCGGAGCGCGACTCCTCCGCGGCGCAGACCCGCACCAGCTCGACCTTCGAGAACTGGTGCAGCCGGATGAGGCCCCGGGTGTCGCGGCCGTAGGAGCCCGCCTCGGACCGGAAGCACGGCGTCCACGACGTGTAGGCCCGCGGCAGCGTCTCGGTCTCGAGGATCTCGTCGGCGTGCATCGCGGTGAGCGGCACCTCGGCGGTGGGGATGAGGTAGAGGTCCCGGTCGCCGGTGCCGGTCCGGAAGAGGTCCTCCTCGAACTTCGGCAGCTGCCCCGTGCCGATCATCGTCGGCGCGGTGACCAGGTAGGGCGGCGAGAACTCGGTGTAGCCGTGCCGGCCGGTGTGCAGCGCGAGGAAGAACGAGGCGATGGCCCGCTCGAGCGCCGCCCCCGGACCGCGGGCGAGCGAGAACCGGGCGCCGGAGAGCTTCGCGGCGCGGCCGAAGTCGAGGATTCCCATCGCCTCGCCGATCTCGACGTGGTCGCGCGGGGTGAAGCCGGGGTCCGGGGGCTCGCCGCTGCGGCGGACCTCGACCGCGTCGTCCTCGGAGAAGCCGTCGGGGGCGTCGTCGGAGGGCAGGTTGGGGATCGTCAGCAGCAGGTCGCGCAGCGCGGCCTCGGCGGCGTCGACCTCCTCCTCGGCCTCGCGGATGCGCTCCTTGAGCTCGCGGGCCCGCTCCTTGAGCGCGTCGACCTCCGCGGACGGGGAGCCGGCCCTCGCGGCCCTCCCCACCTCGCCGGCGGCCCGCTTGGACTCCGCGCGCAGCTCGTCCACCGCACCGATCGCCGCCGACCGCCGCGACGCCATCGCCTCCAGCCCGGCGAGGTCGAGCGAGTAGCCACGTCGGGCGAGGCGGCGCACCGCCTCGTCGCCGAGCTCGAGCAGGAGGCGTGCGTCGTGCATCGTGCCGGTCCTCTCCCGGGGGTGGATATGACGAAGGCCCCGGCCGTGGGTCACGACCGGGGCCCTGCGTTCGGGTGGGCGAGGGGGGAGTTGAACCCCCACATCCTTCCGGATACACGGACCTGAACCGTGCGCGTCTGCCATTCCGCCACTCGCCCGGAGTGATCTGCCGGAAACGCTAGCACGCACGGATCCGGCCGCTCGGAAGGAGGTCGGCGCCCCGCTCGCGGCGACCGATACCATCGAATCCGCCCGCCCGGTGTGGCGACATGCCGGACGGGGCAGCAGGTGTCGGGACGACGGCGCGAGCGTCGGACGAGGAGGGATCGCGGTGGGGCGCGCACAGCGCTTCGAGCGCAAGCTCGAGGGTCTGGTGGGTGACGCCTTCGCACGCGTGTTCGGTGGCAAGGTCGTCCCGCAGGAGATAGCACAGGGCCTTCGCCGTGAGGCGGAGGACGGCGTGCGAGAGTTGGCAGGTGGACGCCGCCTGGCGCCCAATCAGTACACGGTGGTGCTCAGTCCCGCGGACCACGAACGCTTGGCCGGCGACGAGGAGACCATCACCCACTCGCTCATCGAGGTCGTCGAGGAGCACCTCACGGAGGGCGGGTGGGAGACTTACGGTGAGGTCGTAGTCTCTCTGGAGCGTTCCGACGCGCTGCACACGGGACAGTTCCGCACCAGGTCGTCCGTTGACCCCGACGCGTCGCGGCGACGGGCCGCGAGCCCCCGATCCGCAGGAGAACAGCCCATGAGTCAGGCACCCGGCCGCTACCCGGACGACCAGCAGGGTCGCGACGGCAACTACGGCCAGCAGGACCCCTACGGCCAGCAGGGCGGCTACCCGCAGCAGCAGGGCGGCTACCCGCAGCAGGGGTACGGCCAGCCCGGCTACGACCAGTACGGCCAGCCGCAGCAGGGCTACCCGCAGCAGGGCGGCTACCCGCAGCAGGGCGGCTACGACCCGTACGGCCAGCAGGGCGGTTACCCGCAGCAGGGGTACGACCAGTACGGCCAGCCCCAGCAGGGCTACGGCCAGCAGCAGGGCTACCCGCAGCAGGGCTACGACCAGTACGGGCAGCCCCAGGGCTACGGCCAGCAGCAGGGCTACGACCCCTACGGCCAGCAGGGCTACCAGCAGCAGGGCTACGGCCAGCCCGGCTACGACCAGTACGGGCAGCCGCAGCAGGGCTACGGCCAGCAGCAGGGCTACGACCCCTACGGGCAGCAGGGCGGCTACGGCGGCCAGTACGGCCAGGGCGGGTACGACCCCTACGGCCAGCAGGGCGGCTACGACCAGTACGGCCAGCAGGGCTACGGCGGCGTCCAGACCCGCCAGATGACCGCGTCGCTGACGCTGGACGACGGCTCGAACCGCTCGTACCAGCTCGTCAACGGCTCGAACGTCATCGGCCGCGGCCAGGACGCGCAGTTCCGCCTGGCGGACACCGGCGTCTCGCGTCGTCACCTCGAGATCAACTGGGACGGCCAGCAGGCCACCCTGTCCGACCTCGGGTCGACCAACGGCACCACGGTGAACGGCACGCCGGTCCAGACCTGGCAGCTCGCCGACGGCGACACGATCCGGGTCGGGCACAGCGCGCTGCTCTTCCGCGCGCAGGGCTGAGGCCCGAAGGCCCGACGGCGTGCCCGAACTCGTCCTCCAGATCACGAGGGCCGGATTCCTGGCCCTGCTGTGGCTGTTCGTCCTCGCCGCGTTGCGGGTCGTCCGCAGCGACCTCTACGCGGCCTCGGGTCTGCGGGCCGCGGCGCCCGGCGGCCGACGTCCCTCCACCCGCGGGGGTACGTCCAAGCCGGCCCGCGGCGGCGGACGCTCGGGGCCCCGTGCCCTGATCGTCACCGCCGGCGCCCTCGCGGGCACCCGCATCGCCCTGGACGGTCGTCCGATCATGCTCGGGCGGGCGGACGACTCGACGCTGGTGCTCGACGACGACTACGCGTCGACACGCCACGCCCGGATCTCCCAGTCGGGTGACGACTGGTACGTCGAGGACCTCGGGTCGACCAACGGCACGTACCTCGACCGCAACAAGGTCTCCGGACCCACCCGTGTCCCGGTGGGCACACCGATCAGGATCGGCAAGACGGTCATCGAGCTCCGCTCATGACCAGCTCGCCGACCGGCCGGCCCGCCATCCGGACCCGGGTGACGACGCCCCGTCCCCTCCCGTGCAGGATCGACCCGTGACCCTGGTGCTGCGCTACTCCGCTCGCAGTGACCGGGGCCTGGTGCGGCAGAACAACCAGGACTCGGTCTACGCGGGCCCGCGCCTGCTCGCCCTCGCCGACGGCATGGGCGGACACGCGGCCGGCGAGGTGGCCTCGAAGCTCGTCATCGCCGCCCTCGTGCCGCTGGACGACGACGAGCCGGGCGACGACCTCCTGGGCGAGCTCGCCGAGGCCACCGCCCAGGGCAACGACGCGATCACCGAGCTGGTCGCCGAGGAGCCCGACCTCGACGGCATGGGCACCACGCTCACCGCGGTGCTCTTCGCCGGCAGCCGGCTGGGCATGGTGCACGTCGGCGACTCGCGGGCCTACCTGTTCCGCGACGGCGTGCTCACCCAGATCACCCGCGACGACACCTTCGTGCAGTCGCTCATCGACGAGGGCCGGATCACCGAGGACGAGGCGGCGAGCCACCCCCAGCGCTCGCTGCTCCTGCGGGCGCTCACCGGCCACGACGTCGAGCCCGCGCTCACCGTGCGCGAGGCCCGCTCCGGCGACCGCTACCTGCTCTGCTCCGACGGGCTCTCCGGGGTCGTCAGCGCCGAGACCCTCGCCGAGGCGCTCACGATCGCCGACCCGCAGGACTGCTCGGACCGGCTCATCGAGCTGGCGCTCAAGGGCGGCGGGCCCGACAACGTCACGTGCATCGTCGCCGACGTCGTCGACGTCGACTTCGGCGAGCACGACCCGATCTACGGCGGCGCCGCCGGCGACGGCCGCGCCGACCCCCCGCCCGGCGACTCCGCGGCCGCGCGCGCGTCGGCCGCGACGCTGACCCGCAGCGAGCCCGAGCCACGCCCGGCCCCGGTCTCCTCCGACTCCTCCCGCCGGCGCCCCGGCCGCGCCCGCCTGCGCCTCGCGCTCGCCGCGCTGGCCGTGGTCGCGCTGGCCGGCATCGCGGTGCTCGCCGCCACCGTGTACGTCTCGAGCCAGTACTACGTGGCCGCCGACGACGACACCGTCGTGATCTATCAGGGCGTGCCCGGGACGTTCCTCGGCGTCTCGCTCCAGAGCGTCGCGCAGGACTCCGGGGTGCGGGTCGCCGACCTCACCCCCGTGGCCCGCCAGCAGCTGGCCGGCGACGGCATCCGCGTCGAGGACCTCCCGCGCGCCGAGGCCACCGTCGACCGCCTGCGCACCGAGCAGATGCTCCCGCCGTGCGAGCCGGCCGCCCCGGCCGCCGCCCCGGGCACCGTGCCGCCCGCCGGTGCCCCCACCCCCGCGCCCGGCACGCCGGGTGCCCCCGACGTCGCCGGTCAGGCTCCCGTGGCCTCGCCCGCGCCGACCGAGCCGCAGGTCCCGGGCCGGGACTGCCGGGTGCCGTAATGACGCGGCCCACCGCTCCCGGCGCCCAGAACGGTGCGCCCGGGGTCTCCGGTATCGACCGCCCCGCCGACCGCACCGCGCTGCGGCCGGCGGTCGCGGCCGCCGTCTCCACCCGCCGTGGCGTCGAGCTGGCGCTGCTCGCGTTCGCCGCCGTCATCACCACCGGCGCGCTCGTGCTCGTCGAGGCGAACCAGGAGCAGGAGCTCACCTGGGCGCTGCTCTACCTCGGTGCCGCGTACCTGGCGCTGCTCGCGCTCGCGCACCTCGCCGTGCGCAAGTTCGCGCCGTACGCCGACCCGCTGGTGCTCCCGCTCGCGGCGCTGCTCAACGGCATCGGGCTGGTGATGATCCACCGGATCGACCTCGCCCGGATCGCCCGCGCGGTCAGCCTCGGCAACGAGGAGCCCACGCAGGAGGCGCTGCGCCAGGTCGGCTGGACCGCGATCGGCCTGGTGTTCTTCGTCGGCGTGCTGTGGCTCGTGCCCGACCACCGCACGCTCGCGCGCTACGGCTACACGGCCGGGTTCGTCGGCCTCATCCTGCTGGCCCTGCCCGCGGTGCTCCCCGCCTCGCTCTCGGAGGTCAACGGCGCCCGCATCTGGATCCGCCTCGGCCCGGCCAGCATCCAGCCCGGCGAGTTCGCGAAGATCCTCTTTGTCGTCTTCTTCGCGTCGTTCCTGGTGGTCAAGCGCGACCTGTTCACCAGCGCGGGCAAGCACTTCCTGGGCATGACCTTCCCCCGGCCCCGCGACCTCGGCCCGCTGCTCGTGGCCTGGGGCGTCGCGATGGCCGTCCTGGTCTTCGAGTCCGACCTCGGCACGTCGCTGATGTTCTTCGGGATCGTGCTCGTGATGCTCTACGTGGCCACCGAGCGCATCTCCTGGGTGCTCATCGGCCTCACCATCTTCGGCGCGGGAGCCTTCGCCGCCTGGACCTTCGTGTCCCGCGTGCAGGTCCGCGTCTCGGTGTGGCTCGACCCCTTCGCCGACTACAACGGCCGCGGCTTCCAGGTCAGCCAGGGCCTGTTCGGCCTCGCGACCGGCGGGATGGGCGGGACCGGGCTCGGCGCCGGGCGCCCCGAGCTCGTGCCGTTCTCGAGCACCGACTTCATCTTCACCTCGCTCGGCGAGGAGATCGGGCTCGTCGGGATCGCGGCGCTGCTGCTGATCTACTGCCTGCTCGCCACCCGGGCGATGCGCAGCGCGCTGGCGGTGCGCGACACGTTCGGCAAGCTGCTCGCCGCGGGGCTGGGCTGGGCGATCGCCTGGCAGGTGTTCGTCGTCGTGGGCGGCGTCATCAACCTCATCCCGAACACCGGCATCACCGCGCCGTTCGTGTCCTACGGCGGCTCGTCGCTGGTGGCCAACTACGCTCTCGTGGCGCTCGTGCTGCGGGTGTCGAACGCGGCCCGCCAGCCGAGCGCGGACAAGCGGCCCGGGACCCCCGTCCCCGGGCAGCAGGCCCCGCTCGCCCCCCTGGCCGAGGCGAGCACCGAGATGGTGTCGCGCGACCAGGTGCGCACCCCGCCGCACGGCGTGCGCCACGAGGCCGGCGCCGGCCCGGTCGGCCACCCCGAGCAGGCCCCGCGAGGAAGGACCCGAGGAGAGTGAACACCCCGCTGCGACGGGTCTCCCTCGCGGTCATGGTCCTGATCCTGCTCCTGCTGGGGCAGGCCACCTGGATCCAGGTCGTCAAGGCCGACGAGTACCGCGCGGACCCGCGGAACGCCCGCGTGCTGCTGGACGAGTACTCCCGCCAGCGCGGCCAGATCTCGGCCGGCGGCGAGGTGCTCGCGCAGAGCGTGCAGAGCCCCGACCCGGGCGACCGGCTGCGCTACCAGCGCCAGTACACCGACGGCCCGCTCTACGCGCCGGTCACCGGCTACTACTCGCAGATCTACGGCGCGGGCGGCATGGAGCGGGCGATGGACCCGGTGCTCAACGGCACCGACGACCGCCTGTTCGTGCGCCGCATCTCCGACGCCGTCACCGGGCGCGACCCCGCCGGTGGCAACGTCGTGCTCAGCATCGACCCGCGGATCCAGCGCGCCGCCTACGAGGCCATGACCTCGCGCGGCTACCAGGGCTCGGTCGTCGCGATCCGGCCGCAGACCGGCGAGATCCTCGCCATGGTCTCGACGCCGTCCTACGACCCGAACCCGCTGGCCAGCCACTCGGGCACCACCCAGCAGAACGCCTGGAACGAGCTCACCGAGGACGACCCGCCGACGCTGACCAACCGGGCGATCAGCGAGACCTACCCGCCCGGGTCCACGTTCAAGATCGTCACCACGGCCACCGCGCTCGAGGCCGGCGCGATCACGCCGGAGGCCCCGGTCACGGCGGCCCCGCGGATCACGCTGCCCGACAGCACGACGACGCTCGAGAACTACGACGGCAAGCCGTGCGGCCCCGGCGCCACGGTGCCGTTCGCCACCGCCTTCGCGAAGTCCTGCAACGGGCCGTTCGCCAACCTCGCCGTCCAGGTCGGCGCCGAGCGGCTGCGGGCGATGGCGACCTCGCTGGGCTTCGAGAACCCGGGGCTCACCGTCCCGATGCCGGTGCAGGCCTCCCGGCTCGGCGACCTCGCCGACGGCGCCTCCACCGCCCAGTCGGGCATCGGGCAGCGCGACGTCCGGCTGACCCCGCTGCAGAACGCCCAGATCACCGCCACGGTGGCCAACGGCGGGGTGCCGATGTCGCCCACCACCGTCGCCCAGATCCAGGGCCAGGACCTCTCGACGGTCGAGTCCACCGAGCCCGACCGGCTGGCCCGCGCGTTCTCGCAGTCGACGGCCGACACGCTGACCCAGCTGATGATCGGCTCGGAGAACAACGGCTCCGGCCAGGGCCGCATCCCCGGGGTGCAGATCGCCTCGAAGACCGGCACCGCCGAGTGGGGCGCGAACCCCAAGACCAACCCGCCGCACACCTGGTACGACGCCTTCGGGCCGGTGCCGAACCCGCAGATCGCCGTCTCGGTGATCGTGGAGCGGGGCGGCAACCGCGGCGAGGAGGCCACCGGCGGCTCGGTCGCCTCCCCGATCGGGCGCGCGGTCATCGCGGCCGCCCTGGGGAGTGATTCCTAGTGGCGCCGACGACGGGCTCGCTGATCGGCGACCGCTACCGGCTCGGCCGGCGGATCGCGGTCGGCGGCATGGGCGAGGTCTGGGAGGCCGAGGACTCCCGGCTGGGCCGCACCGTCGCGGTGAAGATCCTCAAGGCCGAGCTCACCGGCGACCCCGAGTTCCTGCACCGCTTCCGCACCGAGGCGCGCACCGCGGGCTCGCTGAACAACTCGGGCATCACCGCCGTGCACGACTACGGCGAGACCACCACCGAGTGGTCCACCGCCAACGGCACGGTCCAGGTGCCCACCGCCTACCTGGTGATGGAACTGGTGCGCGGCGAGCCGCTGGCCCAGATCCTCGCGGTGCACGGGCGCCTCGGCGTCGACTACACCCTCGACATCCTCGAGCAGTCCGGCTGGGCGCTCGAGGCCGCGCACGAGCGGGGCCTGGTGCACCGCGACGTCAAGCCCGGCAACATCCTCGTGATGCCCTCGGGGCAGGTGAAGATCACCGACTTCGGCATCGCGAAGGCCGTCGACGCGGCGCCGGTCACCCGCTCGGGCATGGTCATGGGTACCGCGCACTACATCGCCCCGGAGCAGGCCGGTGGCGGGGACGCGGGCCCCGCGTCGGACGTCTACTCGCTCGGCGTCGTCGGCTACGAGTGCCTCGCGGGACGCCGCCCGTACCTGTCGGAGAACGCCGTCACGGTCGCGATGATGCACATCCGCGACCCGCTGCCGCCGCTGCCGAACGACGTCCCGCCGGTGGTCCGCCAGCTCATCGAGGCGACCCTGGCGAAGGACCCCCGGCAGCGCTACGCCACCGGCGGCGAGTTCGCGCAGGCCGTCGGCGCGGTCCGGCGCGGGGAGCCGCTGCCCCTGCCCGGCCAGGGCCAGGCCCTCACCGAGCGCGTCAACCCCTCCACCCGCGTGGCGCCCGCGATGTCGCGCGAGCCCTCGCCGCCGCGGGGCGCCGAACGACCCGATCGCTGGGCGTCGCAGCCCGAGCAGCCCCGCCGCCGCGGCCCGTGGGGCACGGTCGCCGCCCTCGCCGTGGTCGCCCTGCTGCTGCTCGCGGGCGTGCTGTGGGTGGTCAACTCGGCGGAGACGTCGGCCCCGCCGCCCCCCGTGGCGAGCACCACCGCGTCGTCCACCACCACGACGCCGAGCCCGACCACGACGCGCAGCTCGCGCACCACGACCTCGTCGTCGGCCGCGAACGGCGTCAGCGTCAACCCCGTCGACTACGTCGGGCGCCCCGCCTCGGTGGCCTCGGCCGCCCTGCGCGAGTCGGGCCTCGACCCGGAGATCGCGACCATCCTCGGTGGCGAGCCCTCCGACCCGTCACGCTGCCGGGTCCTCTACCTGTCGCCCACCGGCGACGTCCCCCGCGGCGAGACCGTGACCGTCACCTGTCAGGAGTTCTGAGGATGACGACGCCACGGCTCCTGTCCGAGCGCTACGAACTGGGACCCGCGCTCGGGTACGGCGGCATGTCCGAGGTGCACGGCGGGCGCGACGTCCGCCTCGGCCGCGACGTGGCGATCAAGGTCCTGCGCGCCGACCTCGCGCGCGACCCGCAGTTCCAGGTCCGGTTCCGCCGCGAGGCGCAGAACGCCGCCGCGCTGAACCACCCCGCGATCGTCGCCGTGTACGACACCGGCGAGACGCCGACCGACGACGTGCCGCTGCCCTACATCGTCATGGAGTACGTGGCGGGCCGGACGCTGCGCGACATCGTCAAGACCGAGGGCCCGATGGAGCCCTTCCGGGTCTGCGAGATCCTCGCCGACGTCTGCGCGGCGCTGGACTTCTCGCACCGCCACGGGATCATCCACCGCGACGTCAAGCCCGCCAACATCATGATCACGCCGGCGGGCGCGGTGAAGGTCATGGACTTCGGCATCGCGCGGGCGCTGTCCGACGCCCAGCCCGCGGTCACCCAGACCGCCGCGGTCATCGGCACCGCGCAGTACCTCTCGCCCGAGCAGGCCCGCGGCGAGTCGGTCGACGCCCGCTCCGACGTCTACGCCACCGGCTGCGTGCTCTTCGAGCTGCTCACCGGCCGGCCCCCGTTCACCGGCGACTCCCCCGTCGCGATCGCCTACCAGCACGTGCGGGAGGACCCGCCGGCGCCGTCGGAGATCAACCCGCGGGTGCCGCCGGAGCTCGACGCCATCACGCTGAAGTCGCTGGCCAAGAACCCGTCGAACCGCTACCAGAGCGCCGACGAGATGCGCGAGGACTTCTACCGCGTGCTCTCCGGCGAGCGCCCGGGCGCGCCGATGGTGATGACCGAGCAGGAGCGCACCGAGTACATGACCGGCGGCCACCCGGTCGCCCCGGCCACCGGGCCCGTCGACCAGGTCGACGACTTCGCCGAGTGGCAGGCCGAGCAGGCCGAGGTCCGGCGCCGCCGCGGCCGGCGGCGCGCCCTCGGGTTCGCCGCCGTGCTGGTCCTGCTCGCCGCCCTCGCCGGGGCGTACTTCCTGTTCTCGCCGTCGGCCAACTCCGTCGCGGTGCCGACGGTCGTCGGCCAGCCGCAGGCGGCCGCGCTGCAGACGCTGTCCACCGCGGGCCTGCGACCGACCGTCGTGCCCGTGGCGTCGACCCCGGAGCAGGTCGGCCAGGTCGTCACCACGAGTCCCTCCGGTGGGCTCGAGGTCCCGCCCGGCAGCGTCGTCGAGCTGCGGGTGGGCCGCGGGCCCGACCGCGTGCAGGTCCCCGACCTCACCGGCCAGACCGCCAACGAGGCCCAGGCCAGCGTGCAGCGCCTCGGCCTGTCCCTGGCCCCGGTCCCGCAGCAGCGCGAGGTCGACGACGCCAACCAGATCGGCCGGGTGCTCGCCCAGGAGCCCGCCGCCGGGCAGTTCCTGGCGCCGGGCACCCCCGTGCAGCTGACGATCGGGCGCCAGCGCGAGACGCTGCGCCTGCCCGACGTCACGGGCCAGGACCGGCAGACCGCGACGACCACGCTCGAGGGCGTCGGCCTGCGGGTCGAGGTCACCGAGGTCGACGGGGGCGGCAGCGCCGGCACCGTCGTCTCGACCTCGCCGAGCGCCGGCTCGCAGGTGCCGCGGAACTCCTCGGTGACGCTGCGGGTCTCGCGCGGCAACCAGAACCAGGTCCAGGTGCCCTCGCTGGTCGGTCAGCTGCCCTCCGACGCCGTGCAGACGCTGGTCGCGGCGGGGTTCCGCGGCGGCAACCTGCAGCGGACGTCCCAGTCGGTGAGCGACCCGTCGCAGGACGGCAAGATCCTCAGCCAGAACCCGACCGCGGGGTCCTCGGCCGACCCCGGGTCGAGCGTCGCGGTCGTCGTCGGGCGCTACCAGCCCGGGGGCGACGACAGCGGCGGGCTGTTCCCGGGCGGGAACTGAGCCCCGTCCTCAGGCCGGCGGGGCGGCGGCCAGCGCGAGCGCCCGCAGGCCCTCGGTGAGCTGGTCGACCACGCCCGTGTCGACGGGGTGGCCGCTCGCGCCCATCCACGTGGCGAGCAGCCGGTGGCCGTCCTGCGTGAGCACCGACTCGGGGTGGAACTGCACGCCCTCGAGCGGCAGCTCGCGGTGGCGCATCGCCATCAGCACCCCGTCGGCGGTCCAGCCGGTGGGCTCGAGCTCGGCGGGGATCGTGTCGGGCAGGACGGTCAGCGAGTGGTACCGGGTCGCGGTGAACGGGCTGGGCAGCCCGGCGAGCACGCCGGCGCCCTCGTGGTGCACCAGCGAGGTCTTGCCGTGGCGCAGCTCCGGCGCGCGGTCGACGACCCCGCCGTAGGCCGCGCCGAGCGCCTGGTGCCCGAGGCACACCCCGAGCATGGGCCGCCCGAGCGCCGCGCACCGCCGGATGACCTCGGTGCTGGCCCCGGCGTCGGCGGGCGTCCCGGGGCCGGGGCTGACGAGCACGCCGTCGACCTCGTCGACGAGGTCGACCACCCCGTCGACGTCGTTGCGGCGCACCACGGGGTCGGCGCCGAGCTGCGCGAGGTACTGGACGAGGTTGTAGACGAAGCTGTCGTAGTTGTCGACGACCAGGACGCGCATCCCCCCAGCGTACGAGCCGGGCGATCGGCACGGGTGCACTAGACTCCGGCGGGAGTCCCCCTGATCGGAGCCGACGTGCCGAAGTCCAAGGTCCGCCGCAAGCCGGCGTACACCCCGCCCCCGAAGGCCGGGCCCGCGCCCGCCGGCCCGTCGCACCCGGCCTACGTCGGGATCATGCTCGGCGTGGGCCTGCTCGGGCTCGCGTGGCTGGTGGTCAACTACCTCGCCTCCGAGTCGATCCCGTTCATGCAGGACCTCGGCGCCTGGAACTTCCTCATCGGCTTCGGGCTGATCGTCGTGTCGCTGCTGATGACCATGAAGTGGCGCTGAACCACATCGATGTGATTCGTCCACCGCTGTGGACGGACCCTGTGGACAACTCGCGGTGACGGCGGTGGACGAGGCGCGCTCCCAGGCCTGGGCGGCGCCGTGGCCCGCGGTCGCCCTCGGCGTGGCCGGCGCACTCGGCCTCGGCGCGTGGGCGCTGGCCGCCACCGACCCGCCCGGGCGTCTGCTCACGGGCCTGGCGGCGCTCGCCCTCGCGCTCAGTGCCGCGTTCGGGGCGTTCGCGCGGCCGCGGCTGCGGGCCGACGACGACGGGCTCGTGCTGCGCGGCGTCTCGGGCCGGCGCGCCTGGCCGTGGACGCGCGTCGACGCCGTGCGGTCGGTCCGCATGCGCCGGATGGGCCTGCCCGCGGCGTACCTCGAGGTGGAGGTGCGCGACGAGGACGGTGGCGAGGGAGGCACCGAGCGGCTGCTCGTGCTGGGGCGCCTCGAGCTCGGCACCGACCCGGTCGAGGTCGCCGACGCGCTCCAGGACCTGCGCGCCCGCGCGGGGCGGCGCCGGACGAGCGGGTCCTCAGCCCACCAGCGCGAGCGACCGGACCACGACGAGGACGACCAGCACCACGACGATCCCGCCGACGGCGAGGAGCCCGGCCGCGGGGCGTGAGCGCGCCGGTCCGTGCACGAGCACGACGGCGACCAGCACGCCCGTCACGAGCCCGCCGAGGTGCCCGAGCAGCGACAGGCCCGGGATCGTGAAGCTCAGCACCACGTTGATGCCGATGGTCAGCAGCGCCGGGCCCTGGTTCATCCGCAGGCGGCGCAGCACCACGAGCAGGGCGCCCATGAGCCCGAACACCGCGCCCGACGCGCCGGCGACGGGACGGAAGGGCTCGCCGAGCAGCACCACGGCGACCGAGCTGCCGAGCAGCGACACCCCGTAGAGCAGCGAGAACCGCAGCCGCCCGAGGACCAGCTCGAGATCCCGGCCCAGCACCCACAGGGCGAACATGTTGACCGCGACGTGCAGCGGCCCGATGTGCAGGAAGCCCGCGGTGACGAGCCGCCACCACTGGCCGGCGGCCACGTCGGCGGGCACGAGCCAGGTGGCCTCGACCCAGGGCGACGCGTAGTTCGTCCACACGCTGCCCGCGGACAGCGCGGTGAGCACGAAGACGACGAGGTTGACCGCGATCAGCGTCGTCGTGACGACCGGCCGCGCGTCCGTGCGGGCCGGCCCGCCGGCGACGGTGCGCGGGCGGGTCGCCGCCGCGGCGCGGTTGGCCTCGGCGATGCAGTCGACGCAGTGCGCCCCGACCGGCGCCGGGCGCAGGCAGTCGGGGCACGCCGGGCGCCCGCACCGGGTGCAGGCGAGCGCCGTCGGCCGGTCGGGGTGCCGGACGCAGACCGGCGAGGCCTCGGGCCCGGCCGTCGGCCCGCCCGGCGCGGTCACACCGTCCTCACCGTCGTGCTGTCGCTCAGGAGCCGACCGTCACCGAGGTGATGACGATGTCCTGCACGGGACGGTCACCCGGGCCGGTCGCGGTCGCGGCGATGGAGTCGACGACGTCGCGGGAGGCCTGGTCGGCGACCTCACCGAAGATCGTGTGCTTGCGGTTGAGCCAGGTCGTGGGGGCGACGGTGATGAAGAACTGGGAGCCGTTGGTGCCGGGCCCCGCGTTCGCCATCGCCAGCAGGTAGGGCCGGTCGAAGCGCAGGTCGGGGTGGAACTCGTCGGCGAACTTGTAGCCCGGGCCGCCGCGGCCGGTGCCCGTGGGGTCACCGGTCTGCAGCATGAAGCCCGCGATCACGCGGTGGAAGATGGTGCCGTCGTAGAACGGCCCGTTGCTGCCGCCCTTGGCGTTGGGCTCGCTGTACGACTGCTCGCCGGTCGCCAGTCCCGTGAAGTTCGCGACGGTCTTGGGCGCCTCGTTGGGGAACAGCACGAGGTTGATGTCCCCGTTGGAGGTGTGCAGCGTGGCGGTCGGGGTGTCGGCGGTGGTCACCGGGCCATCGTGCCACTAAGACACTGACGACCTTCGAATGGAGTAGCGGGTGTGACGACCCGGCGGGTCGGGCACCTGCACCGCAGGGCCGGGGGCATCATGGCCGCCCACCGACGAGTGAGGTGAAGTCGTTGAGCAGCAAGACTCTGATCGGCGCCAGGGAGGACCTGGACGATCTGCGCAAGGAGGGCCAGCGCGCCCGCAAGAAAGCCGAGAAGCGCGCCCACAAGGCCGCCGAGCAGGCCCGCAAGGACCGTGAGAAGGCCCGCAAGCAGGGCGCGAAGAAGCGCGCGGAGGTCCGCAAGGACGTCCGCAAGGCCGCCGACGAGGCGCGCCAGCGGGTGCTCGACGCCCGCGCCGAGGCCCGCCACCGCGCCGAGGAGGCGCAGGCCGAGGCCCGCCAGCGCGCCCAGGAGGCCCGCGCGGAGACGCGCAAGCGCGCCAACAAGGCCGCCAAGGAGGCCCGCAAGCAGGCCAAGAGCTACGCCAAGGAGGCCCGCAAGCGCCTCGAGGACTCGCCGGTGCCCACCAGCGCCGACGAGCTCCGTGACCTCGGCGAGTCGGTCCGCGGCTCGCTCGAGGAGGGTCTGACCTCGGTCCGCAAGGACCTGGCCGCCCGCATCGAGCCCGAGGAGCCGAAGAAGCGTCGCCGCTGGGGCCTCTGGATCGCCGTCATCGCCCTGCTGGGCGTCGGCGCCGCGGTGGTGGCCACCCGCCGCGAGCCGGAGCTGCCGCCCCCGCCGCCGCCCGCCCCGCGGCCGCGTCCGGTGAGCACCGAGAAGCCCGCCGGGGCGCCGCCGGTGTCGCCGGCCCAGGCGAGCAGCCAGGAGATCCCGACGCACACGGCCACCGACGCCGTGAGCGGCTCGACCTCCAACGGCGCGGTGTCCTCCGACAAGCCCGCCACCGGCGGCAAGGAGTAACCACTCCGCCCGTCCGACTCGTCGGCACGGCCCGTCCCCGGTCCCTCGCGGACCGGGGACGGGTCGTTCGCATGCCCACCGGCCCTTCTCACCGGCCGACCAGCCGTCGCAGGCGGTCGCCGGCGTCGACGCCCCGGTCGAGCACCGCGTCCTGCGGGCGGCCCCCGACCACCGCGGCCACGTTCTCGGCGCTCGTCGAGCCGGGCGTGAGGTAGCCGTGGTGGCCGCGTGACTCGGTGAGCACCCGCCCGTCGGGCAGCGCCACCTCCCGCGCCGAGAGCCCGGTGACCCCCGGCGTGCGGTTGGGGTCGGGACCGAACCAGGCCGTGTCCGCGGTCGGGTCACCGGCCGCCTCGACCACCCAGGCGTGCCCCGGCGGGCGTCCCGGCGCCTCCCCCACGCCAGGGCTGCCCAGGTAGACGACGTCGTCGACCCCGGACGCCGGGGCCAGCGCCGCCGCCGTGACCACCGACCCGTACGAGTGCCCGATCGCCGTGACGTGCGCGTCGTCGGGGCGCGCCGCGTCCAGGCCGCCCAGGAACGACGCGAGCCGCCGGCCGCCCTCCTCGGCGGGCGCCCGGCCGAGCACCGAGCGGTCGGGGTCGGCGACCTCCCCCACCTGCGGCGCGTCGTAGCCGTACCAGGCGACCGCGGCCGTGCCCGGCCCGGCGGTGTCCGCCAGCGCGTCGAGCTCGCCGAGGCGCCGGGGCAGCTCGTCGACCCCGCTGGTGAAGCCCGCCGTGAACACCGCGACGTCCCGCGCCGTGTCGACGTCGCCGCGGGCCACGGCCGCACGGACGCCCTGGCCGTCGGCCGGGTGCCGCTCCACCTCGAGGTCCAGCAGCGTGCGCCCCGGCCGGTCGATCGCCGCGGCCACCGCCCCGAGCCGGGCGAGGCGCGCGCGCACCTCGTGCAGCGCGTAGCCGACCCGGGCGAGCTCGACCGGGTCGCGGCTGCGGGCCAGCCGGTCGCGGACCGCGGTCTCCTCGGCGCGCGCCTCCTCCTGCGCCGTCGCGAGGACCCGCCGGTTGGCGCGGTCGCGCACCGCGGCCGGGAGCCCGTCGAGGCCGCCGACCAGGGCGGGGCGGTCGCGCTCGAGCGCGGCCCGCACGTCCGGGTCGAGGCCCGCCCACCAGCGCGCCACCGCCTCGGGGTCGAGCCCGGGGACGCCGGCGGGCGCGGCGGCCGGCACGGTCGGGGGCGCCTGCCGGCCGGCGGCGTCGAGCGCGATCGCCAGGGCCGCGTCGACGGCGGCGGGCGGGGTGCCGACGCCGAGGGCGAGCGCCGCGGCGCCGAGCGCGGTGAGCACGCCGTCGAGGTCGTCGAGCAGGGCCGCGTGGCCCCGGACCAGGGCGGCGCGGGCGGCGGCGGCTTCGCGCGCGGCCGGGCCGTGCCACGCCACGGGGTCGGCGAGCACCGCGCCGGCGCGGGCCAGCCCCCGGCGGTCGGCGAGCAGGCGCGCGGCCGCGACCGCCGGTGCGCTCATCCGCCCGCCCGCATCAGCCCCGTGGCCGCGGCACCGTCGCCCGCGACGTAGGCCACCGCCGCGGCGGCCAGCGCCTCGCCGTGGGCCACGAGGTCGGCGCACCACTGCGCGTGCGCCGCCTCCCACCGCTCGGCGAGCGCCGCGGCCGCCGCCGCGGACCGTCCCGCGGTGCCGACGTCCCCAGCCCCGACCTCCTCAGCCCCGACGTCACCAGCCCCGACGTCCACCCCGCGCACCGCCTCCGCCGGCGCGCCCACCGGCACCTCGAGGCCGGCGGCGACGCACGCCGCCCCGGCGTCCCGCAGCTCCTCGGGCCGCACCGACGGCCCGTCCTGTTCGTCCACACCGGTTCCGACGCGGCGCACCCGGTCGCGGATCCCGGGCGTCCCGCCGCCTGGGGAGGCACCCGGCGGATGGGGACGGCGACCGGTCGAACCCGGGGCGCGGCGATACTGGCCACCGTGGCGCCGACCCCCGACGAGCTCGAGGCTGCGCGCTCGCGCCTGCTGCCCGACGTCCTGCCCGGCCCCGGCGACCCGCCGCTGCGCGTGCTGTTCTGCGGGATCAACCCCGGGCTCGTGTCCGCGCTGACCGGGCACCACTTCGCGCGCCCCGGCAACCGCTTCTGGCCCGCGCTGCACGCCGCGGGCTTCACGCCGCGCCGGCTCGCGCCCGCGGAGCAGGGCGAGCTGCGGGCGCTGGGCCTGGGCGTCACCAACGTCGCGCCCCGGGCCACCGCGCGGGCCGACGAGCTCGACGACGCCGAGCTGGTCGCCGGCGGCGAGCGGCTGCGCGCCCTCGTCGCCGACGTCGCCCCGCGGTGGCTCGCCGTCGTCGGGATCGGGGCCTACAGGGTCGCGTTCGGCGACCGGCGCGCGGTCGCGGGCCGCCAGGAGCGCACGCTGGGGCCGACGGGGCTGTGGGTGCTGCCGAACCCCAGCGGGCTCAACGCCCACCAGACCCCGGCGACCCTGGCCGCGGCGTTCCGGGAACTGCGCGAGGCCGCCGGATAAGTTGCGCGCTCCCGGGGCACAGGCCCGGCATGAAGGCTGCGCTCTACCGCCGAACCGGCCCGGCCGCCGAGGTGCTCTCGGTGGAGGACGTCGAGACCCCCGAGCCCGGTGCCGGCGAGGTCCGCGTCCGCATCACGGGGTCGGGGGTCAACCCGACGGACTGGAAGACCCGGGCGGGGCTCACCGGGCAGGACCCCGAGACGTTCCAGATCCCGCACCAGGACGGCGTCGGGGTGGTGGACGCGGTCGGTCGCGGCGTCGACCCGTCGCTGGCCGGGCAGCGCGTGTGGCTGCACCTCGCGGCGTTCCGCAACCGCTACGGCACGGCCGCCGAGTACGCCGTGGTGCCGGTCGGGCGGGCGGTGCCGCTGCCCGGCGACGCGCCCGACGAGCTCGGTGCCTGCCTGGGCGTGCCGGCCGTGACCGCGGCGCACTGCCTGCTCGTGCGCGGGGAGGGTCGTGAGGCGCTGCGCGACCGGACCGTGCTCGTGGCCGGCGGGGCCGGCGCGGTCGGGCACTACGCGATCGAGCTGGCCAAGCACGCGGGCGCCCGCGTCGTCACCACCGTGAGCTCCGACGAGAAGGGCGAGCTCGCGCGGGCCGCGGGCGCCGACCTCGTCGTCAACTACCGCGAGCCCGACGTGCTCGAGCGGATCCAGGGCTTCACCGACCGGGTCGACCGCGTCGTGGAGGTCGCGCTCGGGGCCAACCTCGAGCTCGACCTCGCGCTCGCCGGGGCGGGCACGGTGATCGCGGTGTACGCCAACGAGCCGGACGACCCGGTGATCCCGACCCGCCGGCTCATGGTCGCCAACACCTCGATCAGCTACGTGCTGCTCTACGGGGTGCCCGAGGACGAGCTGGCCGCGGCGGTCTCGTGGACGGCGGAGGCGGCCGGCGCGGGCGCGCTCTCGCCGCTGCCCGTCACCCGGTACGGGCTCGACGACATCGTCGCCGCGCACGAGGCCGTGGAGCAGGGCGCGGTCGGCAAGGTGATCCTGACGCCCTGAGGGCTCACGGCGCGGTCAGCTCCCACGGTCGCGGGCGGCTGACCTCGGTCTCGCTCTCGGCGAAGGTGCGCCGGCGCAGGAACGAGGACCGGGCGCAGAGGCGGAACCACGCCCGCGACAGCCGGGTCCGCCAGACCCCGCCGGCGAGCATCTGGTCGCGCACGCCGAGGGCGTCGACGATGGTCGCCGTGCCGTGCTCGCGCAGGTCGGCCTCGTAGGCGCCGACCGCCGCGAGGAGGTCGTCGGGACGGGCCGCGAGCACCTGCGTGAGCCGGCGCGCGTCGCGCAGCGCGGCGTTGCCCCCCAGCCCGCCGGTGGCGGGGACGGCGTGCACGGCGTCGCCGAGCAGGGTCACGCGGCCGGGCACCCAGTGCGGCACGGGGGGCGCGACGAGGAAGACGCTCGCGCCGCGGCTCGCCGGGTCGCTCGTCGCGAGGAGCCGGCGCAGGTCGGGGTGCCAGGTGCGGACCAGGTCGTCGGCGAGCGCGGCGAGAGCGTCGGGACCGCGGGCGTCGAGGTCGGGCGGGAGGTGCTCGGGGGTGGTGACGAGCGCGGTGAGCAGGTAGGGCTCGTCGACCGGGGGCGCGGGGCGGCCGGTGACCTCGGCGAGCACGGCGCGCGCCCCCGGCGGCGGGCGGAAGGCGGCGGTGAACAGCGCCGCCGGGCCGGCGTCGGAGACGACGTGCATGCCGTGGGCCAGGACCGCCGGCACGTCCGGGGTCAGCGCCACCTTGCCCGCGATCCCGACCACGCCCGCGGGCACCGGCTCGGCGTCGGGCAGGAACTGGCGGCGCACCCGGGAGCCCACGCCGTCCGCCCCGACCAGCAGGTCCGCCGTGACGCGCCGGCCGTCGGCGAACAGCGCCACCGGGCGCCCCTGCGCGTCGTGCTCGTACGACACGTACTCGGCGCCGAGGTGGACGACGTCGTCGAGCCCGGCGAGCAGCACGCGGCGCAGCGTGCGCCGGTCGACGGCGTAGTGGTTCTCGGCGGGGTCGGCGGCCGCCGGGTAGGCGATGGCCTCCTCGATCTCGACGAGCTCCTCGAGCTGCTCGGTGACGAACCCGAACGGCCCGCCGGGCGCGGACGTGGCGAGGAGGGCGTCCCAGAGGTGGTCGGGCAGGCACGCCCGCAGGGAGCGCGCCCCGGCCGGGTCGATGTGGATGCGGTAGCCCTCCCACCGGTCGGCGGGGTCGCGGTCGCGCTCGAAGACGGTCACCGGGACACCGGCACCGCGCAGACCCTGGGCGAGGCAGAGCCCGCCGATCCCGCCGCCGATCACTACGACCCGCGGTCCGTCCGTCATCGCCGCCCTCCCCCCGCCCGCTCCGTCTCCTCCGTCGGTGCCACCAGCTGCGCGAGGACGACCGGCGCGAGGTCGGGCACCAGGCGCACACCCTTCACCGCGGCGATCACCAGCTCCGCGCGCGCCGCCGCCGGCCCGTCCGGCTCGAGCGCCGTGAACAGCCCCACGAGCACCTCGCGCCACCCCGCCTCCTGCCGGTCGAGCACGGCCCGCACCGACGGGTCGCGGCGGGCGCGCAGGTCGAGCTCGGCGGTCACGGTGAAGAGCTCCGGGCGGGTGGCCACGAGGTCGGCGAGCGCGTCGAGGTGCGCCGCGAGCGCCTCGCGCGGGGGCAGGTGCGGCGGCGGCGCGGTGGTCGCGAGCATCGCCGCGGCGTGCTGCGCCACCGCCTCGACCAGCTCGGCCTTCGTCGCCACGTGGTAGTGGATCGTCGACTGGTCGATCCCGACCTCGGCCGCCACCCGCCGCAGGCGCAGGCCCTCGAGGCCCACCTCGGCGACCAGGCCGAACGCCGCCGCCACGAGCTGCTCGCGGCGCGTCAGCTCTCCATCAACCACTTGATGGAGGGTACGGCCCGGGCGGAGTGACGTCTACCTGTGACCTTCCGTCACAGCTACCGGCGGGTTACTTTCCTGCCGTGCCACCACACCACCCGCCACACCACTACGACGTCCTCGTCGTCGGCTCCGGGTTCGGCGGCAGCGTCACGGCGCTGCGGCTCGCGGAGAAGGGCTACCGGGTCGGGGTCCTCGAGGCGGGCCGGCGGTTCACGCCCGAGACGCTGCCGGCGACGTCGTGGGACATCCGGAACTTCCTCTGGGCGCCGAAGCTGGGCTGCTACGGCATCCAGCGGATCCACGTGCTGCGCGACGTCGTCGTGCTCGCCGGCGCGGGCGTCGGCGGAGGGTCGCTGAACTACGCGAACACGCTCTACCGCCCCAAGAACGACGCGTTCTACCGCGACCCGCAGTGGGCCTCGCTCACCGACTGGCGCGACGAGCTCGACCCGTTCTACGACCAGGCGACCCGGATGCTCGGCGTCGTCACGCAGCCGTCGGTGACGCCCTCGGACGTGGTGATGCGGCAGGTCGCCGAGGAGCGCGGACGCGGCGACACGGTGGCCCCGACGCAGGTCGGCGTGTACTTCGGTGACGGTCCCGGCGTCACGGCGCCCGACCCGTTCTTCGGCGGCGCCGGGCCGGAGCGCACGGGCTGCCTCGAGTGCGGCGAGTGCATGACCGGCTGCCGCCACGGCGCCAAGAACACCCTCGAGACCAACTACCTGGCGCTGGCCGAGCGCGCCGGGGCCGCCGTGCACCCGGAGACGACGGTGCGCGCGATCCGGCCGACCGCGGACGGGTACCGGGTGGAGACGCGCGCGACCCGGGGGCGCGGGCGGACGACGTACACGGCCGGCCAGGTCGTCCTCGCCGCCGGCACGTGGGGCACCCAGTCGCTGCTGCACCGCCTGCGCGACACCGGCGTGCTGCCGCGCGTCTCCCGGCGGCTCGGCGAGCTCACGCGGACCAACTCCGAGGCGCTGGTCGGCGCGATGGCACACCGCGCCCCGGAGCCGGGCGGGCCGCGCGACTTCACCCGCGGCGTGGCGATCACCTCGTCGTGGCACCCGGACGACGACACGCACATCGAGCCGTGCCGCTACGGGCGCGGGTCGAACGCGATGGGCCTGCTGACCACGCTCATGACCGACGGCGGCGGGCGGGTGCCGCGCCTGCTCAAGCTGCTGGGCGGCATGGTGCGCCACCCCCGGGTGTTCGCGCGCTCGCTGGACAAGCGGCACTGGTCGGAGCGCACGGTGATCGCGCTGGTGATGCAGTCGCTGGACAACTCGATCACGGTGCGCCGGCGCTTCGGGCGTCTCGTGTCCCGGCAGGGCCACGGCACGCCGAACCCGACCTGGATCCCGGCGGCGAACGAGACCACCCGGCGCCTCGCCGAGATCATCGACGGCGACCCCGGCGGCACCTGGGGCGAGGCGGTGAACATGCCGATGACCGCCCACTTCATCGGCGGCTGCCCGATCGGCGCCGACCCCGAGCACGGCGTGGTCGACGGCTACCAGCGCCTGTTCGGGCACCCGGGCCTGCACGTGGTCGACGGCTCGGCGCTCTCGGCGAACCTCGGCGTGAACCCCTCGCTGACGATCACCGCGCAGGCCGAGCGGGCGATGGCGTTCTGGCCGAACAAGGGTGAGGTGGACCCGCGCCCGCCGCTCGGGTCGGCGTACCGCCGGGTGGACCCGGTCGCCCCGCACGCCCCCGTGGTCCCCGCCGACGCCCCGGGCGCCCTGCGCCTGGTCCCCCTCGGCACCCCCGCCGTCCCGCCCCGCACCCCGGTGTAGCGCCGGGCACCCGCGCTCGCGAGGCACTGGGGTGTCTCAGCCTGGCGGCCATGCTGACGTTGAACGTCAGGAAAGCCCCCAGCTCGCTCTGGCACCGCGCCGTCGCTGCTGATCACGAGCGCGCTGTCCACGCCGCGCGGCCGGCCGGCGTCGATGAGACGCCCGTGATCTCCGACGCCACCCGGGGCCCGGCGCGCCGGATCGAGCGGGTGGAGAAACTGACGTCCGACGTCAGCATGGCCGCCACGCTGACACCACCCCGTGCGTCGCCGACCGGGCGGGGACGGCGAGGATCGCGGCGTGCCCGCCGACGCGCTGCTGTTCTCCAACTCCCGCCCGCCCGGGGCGGCGGTGCCGTTCGCGCACGCCGCCGACCCGCTGCGCACCCACCTCGGCGACCGGACGCTCTGGTTCGCGCCGTGGGCGGGCGGTGACCTCGACGCCTACACCGGGTTCGTCGCCGAGGCCCTGGAGAACGTCCTCGGCCCCCTCGACGTCCGCGGGCTGCACCGCGAGCCCGACCCCGCCGCGACGATCCGCGACGCCGACCCCGACCGCGAGACCGTCTTCGTCGGCGGCGGCAACACGTTCCGCCTGCGCCGGCGCACCGGCGACAACGGGGTGCTCGACGCACTGCGAGCCCGCGACGACCTCCGCTACGCGGGCGCCAGCGCCGGCTCCAACCTCGCCTGCCCGACGATCATGACGACCAACGACATGCCGATCGTCGACCCCGGCGGCTACGACGCCGTCGGCCGCATCCCCGTGCAGATCAACCCGCACTACCTCGACCCCGACCCGCACTCGACCCACCGCGGCGAGACCCGCGAGCAGCGGATCCAGGAGTTCCACGAGGAGAACGCCGTCGCCGTCGTCGGGCTGCGCGAGGGGGCGTGGCTGCGGCACCGCGACGACACCCTCACCCTCGACGGGCACACCGCGCGCCTCTTCCGCCGCGGTCACGAGCCGGTGGAGCTCGCGGCGGGTACGGACCTGACGTGGCTGCTCGCGACACCCACCTCCTGACCGACGTCCGCACCCGTCACCACGAGGGACGCGTCGACGTCGCCGTCGACGCCGGGCGGATCACCGCGGTCGGGCCGGGCCTCGAGAGAACCGGCGGCCCCGTCAGGGAGGGCCGGGGGAGGACCGTCCTGCCCGGCCTCGTCGAAGCCCATCTGCACCTCGACAAGGCGATGCTCGACCCCGGCCCCGACCCGGACGCCGGCCTCGACGCCGCCGTGGCGCGCACCGCCGAGCGCAAGAGCCGCTTCACGCCCGACGACGTGCGCGCCCGCGCCACCGACGTCCTCACGCGGGCCCACGCCGCCGGCACCACGCGCGTGCGCACCCCCGTCGACGTCGACCCCACGGTCGGCCTGACCAGCCTCGACGTCCTGCTGGCGCTCAAGGACGAGTGGCGGGACCGCATCGACCTGCAGGTCGTGCCCTTCCCGCAGGAGGGCATCGCGGCCCGGCCGGGCACCCGCGACCTGCTCGTCGAGGCCCTGCGCCGCGGCGCCGACGTGCTCGGGGCATGCAGCTACGCCGAGGACGACGTCGACGCCTGCCGCGACCACGTCCGCGACGTCCTCGACCTCGCCGAGCGCCACGGCGTGCCCGTCGACGTCCACGCCGACTTCGCCGGCGGACCGGACGACCCGCGCCACGACCTGGCCGAGGACATCGCGCGCATGACGCGCGCCGCCGGCCTGCAGGGCCGCGTCGTCCTCGGGCACGTGACGACCCTCGCCGGCCTCGACCCCGACCGCCGGCGGCGCACCGCCGACGCGCTCGCGGACGCGGGCGTCGGGGTCGTCGTCCTCCCGCCGACCGACCTCTACCTCGTCGGCGCGTCGGCCCCGGTGCGGGAGCTGCGCGACGCCGGCGTGCGCGTCGCGTACTCGTCGAACAACGTGCGCAACGCCTTCACCCCGTTCGGCACCGTCGACCTCCTCGACGCCGCCCTGCTCCTCGGCCACATGCAGGGCGTCGACCTCGACGCCCTGCTCGACATGGGCACCGTCGACGCGGCCGCGCTGCTCGGCGACGACCGCCACGACGTCGTCCCCGGCGCGCGGGCGGACCTCGTCCTCCTGGACGCCGCCGACGCGCGCACCGGCCTGCTCGACCGCGCCCGCCGCACGCCCGTCGCCGAGCGAACGGGGACTTCGCGCGCCTAGAAGCAGCGAACAGCGCGTTCGCTGCGAACATCACGCCGACCCCGACCGGCGAACGCCCCCGCACCGGCGCAAACTGGTCCCCGATGACCGCCACGCGTCGCCCGTCCCCCGAATCCCTCCTCGCCGAGGACCTGCGTTCGGCCGTCCGCGGGCGGGTCCGCTTCGACACCGCGAGCAAGGCCATGTGGTCGGCGGACGCGTCGAACTACCGCCACGTGCCGATCGGCGTCGTCCAGCCGGTCGACATCGACGACGTCGAGGCGGTCGTCGACGTGACGCGCCGTCACGGGGTGCCGCTGCTGCCGCGCGGCGCGAGCACGAGCATCGGCGGCCAGGCGGTGAACGAGGCGGTGGTCGTCGACTTCTCGCGCCACCTCACCCGCGTGCTGGAGATCGACCCGGACGCGCGCACGGCCCGCGTCCAGCCCGGCGTCGTCCTCGACGACCTGCGCGAGGCCGCCCGCCCGCACGGTCTGACGTTCGGCCCGGACCCGTCGACGCACAACCGCTGCACGCTCGGCGGGATGATCGCCAACAACGCCTGCGGGTCGCACTCGGTGGCGTGGGGCAAGACCGTCGACAACGTCCGCTCGCTCGAGGTGGTGCTGGCCGACGGCACGCGGATGGGCGTGGGCCGCACACCGGACCTCGAGGCGGCGACGAGGCGGCCCGGCCGCGAGGGCGCCGTGTACCGCGAGCTGGCGCAGCTCCGCGACCGGTACGAGCCGGCGATCCGTGACGAGCTCGTCGTCGACGGGATGACCCGGCGGGTCAGCGGCTACAACCTCGACGAGCTCCTGCCCGACCGGCCGTTCGACCTCGCCCGCGCGCTGGTCGGCACCGAGGGCACCTGCGCGACGATCCTCGAGGCGACCGTCGAGCTGGTCGAGTCCCCGCCCGCGCGGGCGCTGTGCGTGCTCGGCTTCCCCGACGCCTACACCGCCGCCGACCACGTCATGCCGATCCGCGAGCACCACCCGCTGACGATCGAAGGCATGGACGTCGGTGTCATCGGGGCGCTGCGCGCGAGCCGCCCGGACGACCGCACCCACGAGGCGCTGCCCGAGGGCAAGGGCTGGCTCTACGTCGAGACCGGCGGCGCCGACCGCGCCGAGGCAACCGCCAAGGCCGAGGCCATCGGTCGGGAGATGGCCCGCTACGGCGCGAGCGTCAAGGTCGTCTCGGAGCCCACGGCGCAGCGCGCGCTGTGGAAGATCCGCGAAGACGGGTCGGGCATCGTCACCCGCTCCCCCGACGGCGGCGAGGCGTGGCCGGGCTGGGAGGACGCCGCGGTGCCGCCCGCGCAGATGGGCGCCTACCTGCGTGAGTTCGACGCGCTGCTGGCGAAGCACGGGCGGCGGGGTGCCTACTACGGGCACTTCGGCGACGGCTGCCTGCACGTGCGCATCGACTTCGACCTGCTCACCCGCCCCGGCCTGGCCAACTTCCGCTCGTTCCTCACCGACGCCGCCGACCTGGTCGCCGCGCACGGCGGCTCGGTGTCCGGCGAGCACGGCGACGGCCAGGCGCGCGCCGAGCTGCTCGCCCGCACCTACAGCCCCCGGCTGCTCGAGGCGTTCGGCGCGTTCAAGGCCGTCTGGGACCCCGAGGGCCGCATGAACCCGGGCCGCGTCGTCGACCCGGCGCCGATGGACGCCGACCTCAAGGTCTTCGTCGGCGTCCCCACCATCGGCCCGACGACCGAGCTGGCCTACACCGACGACCGCGGCAGCTTCACCCGCGCCAGCCGCCGCTGCATCGGCGTCGCCAAGTGCATCTCCGACTCGGGCGGCTACATGTGCCCGAGCTACCGGGTCACGGGCGAGGAGGCGCACTCCACCCGCGGGCGCGCGCGGATGCTCTTCGAGATGGCCAGCGGGCAGCTCGTGCCCGACGGCTGGCGCTCCACCGAGGTCCGCGACGCCCTCGACCTGTGCCTGAGCTGCAAGGCCTGCCAGCGCGACTGCCCGGTCGGCGTGGACATGGCCACCTACAAGGCCGAGTTCCTCGCCCAGCACTACGCCGGCCGCGCGCTGCAGCGTCCCCGCAGCCACTGGTCGATGGGCCACCTGCCGCGCTGGCTGCGCCTCGCCACCGCCGTCCCCGGCCTGCCGCGGGTGGCCAACGCCCTCGCGCGCCGGCCCGCGCTCGCGAGCATCGCCAAGCGCCTGGGCGGCATCGCCCCGCAGCGCGACATCCCCGCGCTCGCCCCGCGCCCGCTGCGCCGCCTGGTCGGCTCCCGGCGCGCCCACGCCGACAGCACCCGGCCCCGCGTGCTGCTGTGGCCCGACACCTTCACCTCGACGTTCGACCCCGAGCTCGCCCTCGACGCGATCGCCGTGCTCGAGCACCTCGGCTACCGCGTCGAGCTCCCCGACGGCCAGGTCTGCTGCGGGCTGACCTGGCACACGACCGGCCAGCTCGACACCGCGCGCGCCGTGGCCCGCCGCAGCCTCGACGTCGTCAAGCCGTGGCTCGACGACGGCGTGCCCGTGGTCGGCCTGGAGCCCTCGTGCACCGCGGCGCTGCGCCAGGACGTGGTCGAGCTGCTCGGCCCCGACGACGAGGACGCCGTGCGGCTGGAGAAGTCGACGCGGACGCTGGCGGAGGTCCTCGCCCAGCACGCCGACGAGCTGCGGGCCGACGTCGTCCGCACGGGCCAGAAGGCGCTCGTCCAGATCCACTGCCACCAGTACGCGGCGATGGGCTTCGACCCCGACCGCGCGGTGCTCGACGCCCTCGGGGTCGACGTGCAGGTGCTCGACGAGGGCTGTTGCGGGCTGGCGGGCAACTTCGGGTTCGAGGAGGGGCACTACGAGGTCTCGACGGCGTGCGCCGAGCGGGGTCTCATGCCCGCGGTGCGCGCCGCCGACCCGGACACCGCGGTGCTCGCCGACGGCTTCTCGTGCCGCACCCAGATCCGTCAGCTCGACAACGCGGGCCACGAGCCGGTGCACCTCGCGCACGTCGCGGCGACGGCGCTGGGGCTGCGGACCGAGGCACCGGCAGCAGCGGCGGCGCCGGCGTCGAGATGACCCGGCCCGGCGTCCTGCGCTGGATCGCCTACGCGTTCGGGGCGCGCCTGCCGGTCCGGTTCTCGCCGTGGGTGCTGCACGACCTGACGTGCCGGACGTGGTTCCTGCGCCACCTCGCCCGCTCCGCGGTCCAGGCCACGCCCGCCGCGCTGCTCGCGCTGCTGCCCGGACCGGTCTGGCTGAAGATCGCGCTGCCGCTGTTCGTGCTGTTCTCGACGCTGTTCATGGCGACGATCTTCTCGCCGATGGTGCGCGAGAAGCGGCTCTACCAGCACGGATACCTGCCCGAGGTCGTGCTCCGCGACGACGACTAGCCGGCCTTGCGGCCCCACACCGCGGTCATCATCCAGCACTGCGTCCAGTAGGTCGGGTCGTCGAGCAGGGCCGTGGCCGCGTCGAGGGTCGCCGTGTCCAGTGCGCCGGCGGCGAGGACCCGGTCGCGCACCTCGTCGAAGAACAGCCTGAAGTAGAGCGCGCCCCGCTCGCCGCCGCGGATGTTCTCGACGTCGGTCGAGGCCTCCGGCCGCGCGAACCCGGCGTCGACGACCATCCGCGGCAGCCGGCGGCCGATGAACCAGTCGACGCCGCTGTCGCGCCCCCACGCGAGGATCGCGGACCAGGTGTCGGCCCAGACCTCGGGCTCCGTGGTCGGCGCGAGGTGGAAGTCCGGCTCCTGGACCAGCAGCCACCCGCCCGGCCGGACCGCCGCGGCCATCTTCCCGAGCACCGCGGGGGCCTGCTCCGCGATCTGGTGCAGCATCGCGCGGCAGGTGACGAGGTCGTAGCCGTCGCCGGGCAGCTCGCTCGTCCGGACGTCGGCCTGCGTGACGGTCAGGTTCTGGGCGGGCACCAGGTCGAGCAGCGCGGTGCTGATGTCGACCGAGGTCACGCTCCCCGAGGGGCCCACGACCTCGCACAGCCACTCGGCGACGCTGCCGTTGCCGCCGCCCAGCTCGAGGCAGCGCCAGCCCGGGCCGACGCCGATCCCCTCGAGGTAGCGCCGGGTCCACGGGTCGAGGATCTTCGACATGAGGTCCAGGCGCTGGTACTCGACCGTCGCCGTGTCGTCGAGGATGTAGGGGCGCAGGGCTTCCGCCACGTCGACCTCCCGGGTCCGCTCGGTGCCGTCACCCTGGCGCACCCGCCCCGCGACCGGTAGCCGCCGGCGGCTCAGAGCCCGGCCGGGCACTGCTCGGGCGGCGTGACCCGCGGGTCGAGCAGGTAGGCGGTGTAGGCCTCGGCGGCGCAGCGGCTCGGCGCGTCGAGGGTCGTGTGGCCGATGGCGTCGACGACGAGCACGTGCGCCGCCGCGAGCTGGGAGGCCGTCGCACGGGCGTCGGCCAGCGGCGTCGTCGGGTCCCAGCGCGAGTTCACCAGCAGGGCGGGCGCGGCGAGCGGCGCGTTCCACGGCCCGAGGTAGCGGTCGGGGTCGATGGCGGGCCAGTCGACGCACATCGCGTGGTTGAGCGCCGTGGACGCCCCGATGATCGGGTGCGCGGCCTGCTCGGAGACCACGGCCGCGTCCATGTCGGCCCGCGACGGCGTGACGCTGTCGGTGCACTGGATCGCCAGGTAGGACGGCGAGTGCTCCGGTGCCCACGGGGTCGCGGGCAGCGGGACGCGCCCGCCCGACGGCGGCGCGGCGGGCGCCAGCGCGCCGAGCGTGCGCATCAGCCCGGGCAGGCGCCCCTCGGTCTGCAGGGCCCGGTCGATGCGCGCGACGAGCTCCGCCGACGTCCCGGAGGTCGCGGCCGCCGCGACGACGTCGGTGGCGCGGGCCCGCGCGTCGGGGCCCAGCGGGCAGGCGGGGCCGGCGGCGCACCGGTCGAGGGCCACCCCGAACGCCTCCTCCCACGCCTCGCTGACCGCCGCCCGCACGTCGACGGGCACCCGCTCGGTGCCGGGGGCGCCGGCGGCGTTGGCGACGAGGTCGAGGCTGCCGTCGAGGACCATCGCCCGGGTCTGGGCGGGGAACAGGTTCGCGTAGGTCGCCGCCGAGTACGTGCCGTAGGAGTAGCCGTAGAGGCTGACGGTCGGCTCCCCGAGCGCCTGGCGCACGAGGTCGACGTCGCGGGCGGCGTTGGCGGTGGACAGGTGGCCCAGGCGCTCGCCGGTCCCGGCGAGGCAGGCCCGCCCGGGCTCGGCGGCCGACGCCCAGAACTCCGGGGTGCGCGCGGGCCCGGCGGGCGCGGGCACCCGGTCGCCGCCGAACGGCGCGCACGCGACGGGCGACGAGGCGCCGGTGCCGCGGGGATCGATGGCCAGGAGGTCGAAGCGGGACCGCAGCGCGTCGAAGCGCCCGGCGAGGCGGCGCAGGCTCGCCGTCCCCGGGGAGCCCGGGCCGCCGTAGTTCACGACCAGCGTGCCGATCCGCGCCGCAGGGTCGGTGGCGGGCATCCGCAGCGCCGCCAGCGTGATCGTCGGACCGGTCGGGCGGCGGTAGTCCAGCGGGACGACGACGTCGGCGCACTGGGCCCCGCCGCAGGCGCGCCAGTCGAGGGCCGGCACGGGCGCGCTGTTGGTGCCCATCGGGGGCGCACCCGGGGCCGCCGCCCCGGCACGCGGCGCCGCGTGCCCGGCGCAGCCCACCACGGCCGCCAGCAGGAGGACGGCGAGCAGCGCCCAGAATCGTCTGCGGCCGGATCTCACGCGCCCATCATGGGCCGGGGCTCAGCGCATGTGCGTGACCGACGCCCACGACGCCGACCACGGGGCGCGCAGCGTGCACAGCGCGAGCGGGACGTCACCGTTGATCACCGCGTTCGCCGTCGGGTCGCGGTGGGGCGGCAGCGGCGTGATCGTGCGGCAGAGCTCCGCGGCCCCCTCGACGGGCCCGACGAGCAGCGCCGAGGTGGCGCTGTCGGGGGGCGGGCCGAGGAACGCGTACCCGCGGTGGCCGCTGTACACGGGCGGCAGCCCGACGGCGGGCCCGTGGACGTCGAGGGCGGCCGCGTACCAGTAGGACCAGGCGAGCACGGCGGTGTGCGCCCGCTGCTCGGGCGGCAGGGCGCCGTACGCCGCGGCCGTGCTCGCGGCGAGGCTCTCCCAGCCGACCTGGCCGGCCGCGAGGAAGTCGCCCCGCTCGACGCGCCACGACGCCGGCCCGAGCGGGAGCGCGAGGACGGCCACGACCAGCGCGGAGGCGACCACGGCGGGCACCGACACCGTCCAGCCCCACCAGCGCGCCGGGCGCCGGTCCTGCAGCGCGACCGCGCCGGCGGCGACGAGCACCGCCGCGAGGCCCATCACGTAGTAGGGGCGCCCGCCCGCGACGATCATCGCCGCGGTGGTGACCACGGCGGCGATCCCCACCGCGCGCCAGGGCCGCAGCGCGTCGCTGCGCAGGAGCGCCCACAGACCGAGGCCGGCGAGCACGAGGCCGGGCATGAGGCCGACGTCCCAGCCGGCGTAGGGCAGGAAGCACCACCGGTTGCCCGTCAGCCCGCCCTCACCGGCCACGACCTCGCCCATGCGCAGCTGCGGCCACCCGTGCGCCGCCTGCCAGAGCAGCGTCGGCACGGTCGACGCCGCGGCCAGCACCAGGCCGACCCACAGCAGGGGTCGGCCCAGCAGCCGGCGCGGCCCGGCCACGAGCACGCCGACGAACAGCCCCGCGACCAGCACGGGGACGAGGAACTTGACCGCCATCGCCACCGCCAGCACGAGGCCCGCGGCGAGCAGGAGGCCGTCCGGGCGGGAGACGGAGCGCAGCGGAGCTCGACCCTGGTGCTGCGTGCGCAGCCACCGCACGACCAGCCACAGCAGCAGGGCCCAGAGGAACGGGTCGAGCGTCGACGTCGCGAGCAGGTGGCCCGTGGCCAGGAGGAACGGCGAGATCGCGACGGCGGCGCCGGCGAGCAGCTGTGCCCGGCGCCGGCCCCCCATCTCGGCCGCGATCAGGGCGGCGACCACGACGTGCGCCGCGCTGGTCAGGGTGGCGGGCAGGCGCAGCACGACGAGGTTCCCCGGCGCGAGGGCGTCGAGCCCCGCGGCGAGCCACGGCACCAGCGGGGGCTGGTCGGCGTAGCCCCCCGCGAGGTGGCGACCCGCGCCGACGAAGTACAGCTCGTCGCCGAACGCGCCGTACCACGCGGAGCTGACCCCGTGGACGAGCGCGACGACGCCGGCCAGCACCAGCAGGGGACGCCAGGCCACCCGTGCGGCGGCGGGGGTCTCCGGGACCGAGGGCGCGACGGGGGGCGCCAGGATCGGCAGCGGGGCCGTGGTGGTCACGCGGGACCTCCGACGGGGAGGTAGCCCATTCGAGGGACCCTAGGGCACGCGTCACAGCGCCCCGCCGCGGGTCCGGTGCCGTGAGCGGGCCGACCGGGATCGTGGTGCGAGACTGTCCGGCGATGGAGCTCACGCAGGGGTGGTCGTCGGTCGTGCCGCCGGGTGTCGCCGAGCGCTACGAGCTCCGCGAGACGCGCAACGCCGCCGCCGTGCTCGCCGCGACGAGCCGCGAGGAGTTCGCCGAGATCTGCGCGGTCCTCGCCGACTTCGACCTCACCACGGCCGACCTGGTCGAGGCGGGCGGCAACGAGTCCCGGCTCGCCGCGCGCCTCAACGCCGCGTTCCGGGCCCGCGGATGGCGCGAGGGCCGCGTCGACACCGTGGTGACCTCGCGACTGCAGGTGCAGCCCTGGGCGCCGGCCGGCGAGGCCGGGGTGACGGTGCGCGAGAGCGAGGTCGTCAACGAGGGCTACAAGGTCGACAACGTGAAGGGCCGGGTCGCGCTCGACGTCGAGTGGAACGCGAAGGACGGCAACCTCGACCGCGACATCGGGGCCTACCGCGCGCTCTACGACGCCGGCCTCATCGACGGCGCGGTGCTGCTCACCCGCACCCACGACGACCTGCGCGAGCTCGCCCGCGAGCTGACCCGCGCCGCCGGGGGCAGCGCCGACGAGGTCCGCAGCAGGCTCTCGACCTCGACCACCACCCACCTGGGCAAGCTCGAGTCGCGCATGACGCGCGGGGACGCCGGCGGCTGCCCGCTGCTCGCCGTCGCGATCTCGCGCCGCTGCTGGGTGCCCGCCGACGGCGAGCGCGCCCGCCCCGAGCCCCCGGCACCCCTGATGCTCACCGACGGGCTGCTGCCGTGACCGACGACGGGACGGTGTCGTCGGGACCGGGGCTGTCGGACCCCGCCGATAGCGTCCCGCCCGCACCGGACACGGCGAGGAGACCCGAGACGATGACCCTGGCGGAGGAAGCGCCACGACGTGCGCGCGCCACGCCCCTGCGGGCGGACGCCTCGCCGCTGGAGAGCGTCGCGCTCCCCCGGACGACGGGCGGCTGGTCGTGTGTCTACGCCGACCCGCCGTGGCGGTTCACCAACCGCACCGGCAAGGTCGCGCCCGAGCACCGGCGGCTCGACCGCTACGACACGATGAGCGCGCCCGAGATCGCCGCGCTGCCCGTGGCGGACGTCGTGTCGGCCAACGCCCACCTCTACCTCTGGGTGCCCAACGCGCTGCTGCCCGAGGGCCTCGCGGTGATGCAGGGGTGGGGCTTCCGGTACGTCAGCAACCTCGTCTGGGCCAAGCGCCGCAAGGACGGCGGGCCGGACGGGCGGGGCGTGGGCTTCTACTTCCGCAACGTCACCGAGCTGATCCTCTTCGGTGTGCGGGGCTCGCTGCGCACGCTCGACCCGGGCCGGCGCCAGGTGAACATGATCGAGACCCGCAAGCGCGAGCACTCCCGCAAGCCCGAGGAGGCCTACGACCTCATCGAGGCCTGCTCGCCGGGCCCGTACCTCGAGATGTTCGCCCGCTACCCCCGTCCGGGATGGTCGAGCTGGGGCGCCGAGTCGGCCGAGGACGTGGCCCCGCGCGGCCGTCAGTACCCCGCCTACAGGTAGTACACGGCTGGACTGTTTTTCTCACGCGCTGTCACGGCACTGGGCCGTCGGACGGACCTTGATCTCGTTCGCAGTACGCGTGCGACCGCTTGACTCAGGAGTAATCATCGATGGTGGCGGTGCTCGGCCACGCGCTGTGATACTGCCCCGCATGGCGAAGACACCAGAGCTGGCGCGCAACCAGCGGGTGACGGGGGCGGAGCGCTCCAAGCTGGGCAGCGAACTGCTCAAGCGGTACCAGAAGGGCGCCAGCATCCGTGAGATCTGCGCCGAGACCGGCTACAGCATCGGCCGGGTCCGCCGCCTGCTCGTGGACGCGGGTGTCGAGTTCCGCGGCCGCGGCGGCACGCAGGGCCGCAGTCGCAAGGACGGCGGCAGCAGCAAGAGCAGCTAGCCCCGCCGGCGCCGGGCCAGCGCGTTGAAGCCGCGCTTGAGCCCGACGTCGAGGCGCGACCCCTCGGCGGGCAGGAGCCCGATCTGCCGCGCGAACTGCATCTGGTCGAAGACCACGAAGTTGCTCGCGAGCACGCCGTCGGCCACGACGAAGTGGTCCATCCCGTCGAGGTCGACGGACGCCCCGGTCGCCTCGATGCCCTCCCACGCGGCCCCCGAGTGGTGACCGGTGAGGCGCCAGCGCAGGAACACCTCGCCGTCCTCGCGCGTGCCGCTCTCGGCCAGGCCCTGGATGGTGAGCGCGAGGTCGGGCACCGCCGCGAACACCCCGCTCCACCACGCCACGAGCTCGTCGGCGCTGCGCACGGTGCGCATCGGGAAGCGCGCGCGGATCGCCGGGGCGTACACCTGCCGCAGCGCCTCGGCGTCGTGGCTGTTGACGACGTCGATCGTCCAGCGGACGAGCGCGCCGGGCGAGGCGCCGGTCGGCGGGGTGGGTCGGGGCGGGTCCGGGGCGGACGCGGAGCTCACGACGGGGAGCGTAGAGGTCGACTCCCCTGGGCACCTCCTCGTCCGGAACTCCCCAGAACGTCCCCGAGGTGACCAGCACCGATGAGCACTTCCCAGCTCGCCGCCCAGTGGGTGTCGGCGGTCGGCAGCGCCGGCTCCCTGCTCGGCTTCGCCGCCTACGTGTGGATCATGTTGCTCAACCGCAAGGACCAGGTCGAGGTCCGGCAGGAGCAGCAGGCCCAGGGCGTCACGGCGTGGCTCGACGAGGGCGCACGGCACGACCGCGACGAGGACTACGTGCTGTGCGTCCACAACGGCGGCGACTCGCCGGTCTTCCAGGTCCGCTGCCTGTTCAGCCTGCCCTCCAGCGACGAGCAGCACAGCGTGTCGATGGCGCTGCTGCCCCCGTCGAGCGACGAGATCCACTCGCTGCCCTTCGGGCACGACGACGTCAGCCGCGACGAGCTGTACTCGGCGCCCGCGGTGCCCGAGATGCGCTTCACCGACTCCCACGGCACCCACTGGGGCCGCGACGGCAACGGGCAGCTGCACCGCCTCGACCGCCGCAACGTGCGCCGCAAGCCGCGGTCGGACGGCGGGGAGGACGGCGCGCGCGACGATTCCGAGTGGGAGCGGGCGCACCGCGAGCGCGCCGACGCCCCGCGCGAGGGGGCCTCGCAGGGCGACACCCCGCAGGACGACGAGCAGAACCGTCGCGCGTCCAGCCAGAGCTAGCGACCTCGTGAGCACTTTCCGGGGTCATGGGCCCGGAGAGTGCTCACAGGGGTCGGTCAGGGCAGCGTGAGGATGCGGGACCCGTCGTCGGTGACGGCGACGGTGTGCTCGGCGTGGGCGGCGCGGCTGCCGTCGGCGGTGCGCAGGGTCCAGCCGTCGTCGTCGTGGACGTAGTCGTCCCCGCCGCCGGCGTGCAGCATCGGCTCGATCGCGATGACCATGCCCGCGCGCAGCTTCATGCCCTTGCCGGCGCGGCCCTCGTTGGGCACGTGCGGCGGCTCGTGCATGGCGCGCCCGATGCCGTGGCCGCCGTGGTCGGCGAGCATCCCGTACCCGCCCGCGCGGGCGACCGCGCCGATCGCCGCGCCCAGGTCACCGAGCCGCGCGCCGGGCCGCACCGCGGCGATCCCCGCCGCGAGCGCGCGCTCGGTGGTGGCGATCAGGTCGAGGTCCGCGGGGTCGGGGTCGGCACCGACGACCGCGCTGAACGCCGCGTCGCCGCACCACCCGTCGAGGAAGGCGCCGCAGTCGATGCTCAGCAGGTCGCCCTCGGCGAGCCGGTGGGGCCCGGGGATCGCGTGCACGACGGCGTCGTTGACGCTCGCGCAGATGACGCCCGGGAACGGCGACGGCGCGAAGTGCGGGTGGTAGTCGAGGAACGCGGGCACGGCGCCGGCCTCGATCATCACGTCGTGGGCGACGCCGTCGAGCTCCTTCAGCGAGACGCCCGGGGCCGCCGCGGCCCGGACGGCGTCGAGGCAGCGGGCGACCACCCGCCCGGCCTCCCGCATGGCGTCCACCTCGCCGGAGGTCTTGAGCTCGATCTCGGCACGCCGCAGCATCCCCCGACCCTAGACACCGGGCTCCTGACCACCCGGAATGACACCGGTGTAGTTCGTCCCCAGTGTGGACAGGGGCTGTGGACAACTACCGCGGCGCGGGCAGGAAGTCGTACTCCGTGGGGTCGAGGCGCGACACCGCGCGCACGTACTGCTCCATGTAGCGCGGCCAGTTGGCGACGATGCGGCCGGACTCGTCGCGGTACCAGGAGTCGCACTGCGTCCAGGCCGTGCCCTCGAACGCCGCCTGCAGGCGCCGGTCGAAGGCCTGCTCCACGTCGCGCCGGACCTCCAGCGCCGCCGCGCGCCGCCGCGCGGTCTCCTCGAGAGCCTGGCGCACGTACGCCACCTGCGCCTCGAGGAACACGATGATCGAGCCGCCCGAGGTGTTGGTGTTCGGCCCGTAGAGCACGAACAGCGAGGGGAACCCGGGCACGGTCATCCCCAGGTGGGCGTGCGCGCCCTCGCCCCACTCCTCCTGCAGCGTGCGCCCGCCGCGCCCGACGACGTCCATCGGGAACATGAACTCGGTGGTCCTGAAGCCGGTGCCCCAGATCAGCACGTCGGCGGGGTGGTGGCGGCCGTCCTCGGTGCGCACGCCGTCCGACTCGATGCCGGTGACCCGGTCGGTCACCAGCTCGACGTTGTCGCGCTCCAGCGCGGGCAGGTAGTGCGAGCTGAACAGGATGCGCTTGCAGCCGAAGGTGTAGTCCGGCCAGGCCTTGCGGCGGACCTCCGGGTCGCGCAGCTGGCGGCGCATGAACAGCGTCGAGTACAGCCGCCCGAGGCGCCCGACCGTGTTCGGGTGCCGGATCATCAGCGTCAGCGACTCGAGGTAGCCCTTGAGGAAGAAGCGCCGGAAGCGCATCACGCCGGGCACGCGGCGGAACACCTGCCGCAGGGCCGGTGGGTAGTAGCGGTTCTTGCGGGGGAAGAACCAGTTCCCGCTGCGCTGGAAGACGGTCATCGCGCCGACCTCGGGCGCGATCGCCGGCACGAACTGGACCGCGCTCGCCCCCGTGCCGACCACCGCGACGCGCTTGCCCTGCAGGTCGACGTCGTGGTCCCAGCGCGCGGAGTGCATCTGGGGGCCGGCGAAGTCGTCCGCGCCGGGGATCGGGGGGATCGCCGGGGTGTTGAGCTGGCCCGTCGCGAGGACGACGGCGTCGGCGTCCCAGGTCCGCCCGTCCTCGGCCTCGACCGTCCAGGTCATGGTGCCCTCGTCGAGCCGCACGGCCGCGACGCGCACCGAGGGCACGAACGCCTCCTCGAGCCCGTACTCCTTCGCGACCCCCTGGAGATACTCGAGGATCTCCGGCTGCGGGGAGCACAGCCGCGACCAGTCACCGCGCTGGGCGAACGAGAACGAGTAGAGGTGGCTCGGGACGTCGCAGGCCGCTCCCGGGTAGGCGTTGTAGTACCAGGTGCCGCCGATCTCGGGCGCGCTGTCGAGGATCACCACGTCGGCGATGCCGTGGCCGCGCAGCTCGATCGCCGCGGCGATCCCGCCGAAGCCCGCCCCGACGACCACCACCCGGGTGTCGCGTGCCGTACCCGTCCCGTCCCGTCCCGTCACGGGCCGGACCGTAGCCGCTCGCCGTCCTCTTTGGCAGGCTGCCAACGTGAGCGTTCCCGCACTCCACCCGCATCGGGTGCCGGCGGGCGTCGTGCGGCGCTACCAGGCGTACGACGAGGTCGCGGCGCCGGAGCCGCTGCGCCGGCGGGAGGCGCCCCACGGCGCCTGCACGCTGATCCTGTCCTGGGCCGACCCGCTGGAGACGGCCGGTCCCGGCGGTCGCGCCCGGTCCGCGGCGTTCCTCGCGGGCATGCACGACGCCGCGGTGGTCACCGCGTTCGCCGGCCACCAGCAGGGCATCCAGGTCGACCTCACCCCGCTCGGCGTGCTGCGCCTGCTCGACCGCCCGACCGCGACGCTGACCAACCGGATCGTCCCGCTCGACGCCCTCGAGGAGCCCGCCCTCGCGGCGCTGCCCGAGCGCCTCGCGCACCTCCCCGACCGGTCGCGGCGCCTCGCACTCGTCGACGCCACCCTCGCCGCGCTCCTCGACCGGTCGCGGACCACCCCCGACCCCGAGGTCGCCCACGCCTGGACCCGGCTGACCCGGGCGCGGGGCCGGGTCGCCGTGTCCACCCTCGCCGACGAGACCGGCTGGAGCCGCCGGCACCTGCTCACCCGCTTCCGCGCCCAGGTCGGGCTCGCGCCGACCACCGCGGGCCGCGTCCTGCGCTTCCGCGAGGCGGCCCGCCTGCTGGTCGCCGAGCCGGGGGCACCGACCACCATCGCCGAGGTCGCGGCCGCCTGCGGCTTCGCCGACCACTCGCACCTCGTGCGCGAGTTCCGCGACCTCGCCGGGGTCACGCCCACCCGCTACGTGCAGGAATGGCGGGACGGGTTCCCGGACGTCCAAGACCCGGCGCCGCCCCGCTCCTAGCCTCGCCGGCATGAGCGTCCACCCCACCCTGCGCTACCACGACCCCGACGCCGCGATCGGATTCCTCCGCGACGCGCTCGGCTTCACCGTCGCCGCCTCCCACCGCGACGACTCCGGCGCCGTCGCCCACGCCGAGCTCGTCCAGGGCGGCGGCGCGGTGCTGATCGGGCCGCGCCGCGAGGGCGACCGCTTCGACACCGGGCGCGCGGTCGTCTACGTGGTCGTCGACGACCCGGACGCCCACCACGACCGCGCGGTCGCCGCCGGCGCCGAGGTGGTCATGGAGCTGACCGACCAGGACTACGGCTCGCGGGAGTACGCCGCGGTCGACGGCGAGGGCAACGTCTGGAGCGTCGGGACGTACCGCCCGGGGACGGCGCCCTGAGGCGTGACGGTCACGCGATCCAGGCCGGCACCACCGGCTCGCGGCCGGGTCCCGACGCCGTGTCGTCGCCCGGCCCGGTGACCACCGCGTCGAGACCGTGCTCGGCGTCCGCCCGGATGCGCCGCGGGGCGTCGGCGGGCAGCACGAGGGTGTCGCCCGGCCCGAGCGGCACGACCTCGCCGGCCACCTCCACCCGCGCGGCGCCGCCCACGACCGTCCAGATCTGCTCGCCGGCCATCGCGTGGTCGGGGCCGACCGCGCCCGGCGCCATCTCCACCCGCCACAGCGCCTGCCGGCTCGCGCCCTGCGTCGGGGAGGCGTAGGTCGTCATGGTCGCGTTCGGGGTGGTGGTGCGGCGGGCGTCGGCCCGTCGGATGAGCGTGCTCACGGGGTCCTCCGTCTAGGATCGTCAATGTGATTGACCAAAAAGGTAAACCACGTTGACGGCCTCGTCCAGCCCCATGCCCGGTGGCGAGCTGGCGCTGCGCCTGCTCGGCGCGTTCCGCGACCTGGTCGACGCGATGCACGCCGAGCTCGCCCGTCGCGGGCACCCCGACGTCCGGCCCGGTCACGGCTTCGCGCTGCAGGCGATCGCGCCGGGACCGGTCACCGGTTCCGAGCTGGCCGGGCGGCTCGGGGTCACGAAGCAGGCGGCGGGCCGCACCGTCGACGTCCTCGCCGAGCGCGGCTACGTCGAGCGCACCGGCGACCCCGCCGACGCGCGCCGACGCCTCGTCGTCCTCACCCCGCGCGGTCGCGAGGTGCTCGCGCTCTCCGGGGAGATCCTCGAGCGGCTCCGGGCCGAGCGCGCCGCGGCGATGGGCCCCGGGCGCTTCGCGGCGTTCGAGGACGGGCTGCGCGCGCTCACCGACGGCGGCGGGGGCCCGTTCGCGGCGGCGGGCTGGTTCGTCTCGTCGTGAGCCCGGGAGCCCTCGTCAGGCGGCTTCCGCAGGTCCGCGCGGGGGTCTAGCTTCCACGCCGTCGGGGACCCGACTCGTCGAGCCACGGAGCACCACATGGGCGTCACCCTGAACCCCTACCTGCACTTCGACGGCGAGGCCGCGGACGCCATCGCCTTCTACGCCGACGTCCTGGGCGGCACCACCCAGGTCATGACCTTCGCGCAGATGGGCATGGAGGGCCCGGACGCGGACAAGGTCATGCACGGCCAGCTCGAGACCGACAGCGGCATCACGCTGATGGTCGCGGACATGCCGCCCGGCGAGTCGCGGCAGCGCGGCAACGACATCACCATCTCGCTGTCCGGCGACGACGAGCCGACGCTGCGCGGCTGGTACGAGAAGCTCTCGGCGAGCGGAACGGTCGGCACCCCGCTGGAGAAGCAGATGTGGGGCGACCTCTACGGCGACTGCACCGACCGTTTCGGCGTCCGCTGGCTCGTGAACATCGCCGGCTCGGGCTGAGTCAGACGTCGTCGGTCGCCGAGGACGCGGTCGACGAGGCGGTCTTCGCGACCTTCGCGGGAGCCTTGGCCGCGGAGGTCTTCGCGGGAGCCTTGGCGGCGGAGGTCTTGGCGGCGGCGCCCTTCGCGGGCGCCTTCGCCGCCGCGGCCTTCGCGGGCGCCTTCGCCGCCGTGTTCCCCGTGGTGTTCGCCGCCGCACTCGTCGCGGTGCCCGTCGCCGTCCTCGCGGTCGTCGCCGCGGCGTCCGTCGTGTCCTCGACCGTGTCGTCCACGGTGTCCACCGTGTCGTCCACGGCGTTCGCCGTGTCGCCCGCCGCGCCGCCCACGGTGTCCGCCGCGTCGCCGACGGCGTCGTCACCCTTCTCGTCGTCCTCGTCCTCGTCCTCGTCCTCGTCGTCCTCGTCGTCGTCCTTCGCCGCGGACCGGGTCGACCAGGACAGCTCGATCTCGAGCTCGACCTCGTCGCCGTCGACCTCCACCTCGATCTCGACGTCGATGTCGTCGGCGAGCGGCAGCGTGAGCACCGGACCGGACAGCGACAGCTCGGCCGACCCGCCCTCACGGATGGCGTCGGCGAGATCGGCCAGCCAGTCGGCGACCTCCTCGCGCGAGAGCGTCAGCTCGTGCTCGACCTTGACCTCGCCCATGTTCCCGTCCCCTCCGCCGGGACGCGGCCGGTGCCGCGTCTGCCCGGGTCCAGCTTCCCAGGGAAAGGATGATCCGGACGTCAGCGAACGGACGCATCCGGCTCAGACGCGGGTGACCCGGCGCGGGTGCAGCACGATCCGGCGCAGGTTCTCCTCCACCGCGTAGAGCTCGAGCAGCTCGCGGTGCTCGGGCGTCGTCAGGTCGTCCCAGTAGCGCTCGGCGAGCCGCCGGGCGAGGTCGCTCGCGCCGCCCTCGGGCAGGGTCACGTCCGCCTCGATCGAGACCCAGCCCTCGGGCTCGCCCCCCGGGGCGACCACGACGAACGAGGCCCGCGGCTCGGCCGCCAGCCGGCGGACCTTCAGCGCGTCCGCCATCGAGAACAGCGCGATGTCGTCCTCCGGGGTCCGCTCGAACCAGACCGGACGGGGCGCGGGCAGACGCTTCGGGCCCGGCGGGATCGTGAGCAGCCCGTGCAGCGGACGGTCGAGCAGGGCCCGGTCGGTGTCGGTGAACAGCGGGGCGGTCAGCGTCCTGGTGTCGTCGGCCATGCCCTCCAGCGTGGGCGAGACGGGCCGCCGTGCCCATCCGCGCGGCTCCAGGGCACCTGCGCGGACGTCCAGCCCGGTCGGCCGCGGGCGCCGGGCCCGTCATAAGGCCCGCCTTCTCGGACCAGTGGCGGATCCGATCACCGGCGCGAGGTCAACTCCTGCGCGACCCGTGATCCTGGTGATGTCCGTCACGAGAGCGAGGCCAGCCCATGACCAGTCCCCAGCCGTTGCCGTCGTACTCCGGCGACCGACTCGCGCAGCGGCTCGCGGCCGGTCCCGTCGTGTGCGGCGAGGGCTACCTGTTCGAGCTCGAGCGGCGGGGCTACCTGCAGGCCGGGGCGTTCGTGCCGGAGGTGGTGCTCGAGCACCCCGAGGAGGTGGCCGCGCTGCACCGGCAGTTCGTGCACGCCGGTTCCGACGTCGTCGAGGCGTTCACCTACTACGCACACCGCGAGAAGCTGCGGGTGATCGGCAAGGACGGCATCCTCGAGCCGCTCAACAGGCAGGCGCTCGAGATCGCCCGCGGGGTCGCCGACAGCACCGGCACGCTGCTCGCCGGCAACATCTGCAACACCGGCGTGTACGACCCGGCCGATCCCGCGACCCACGACGCGGTGCGGGAGATGTTCACCGAGCAGGTGGGCTGGGCCGCGGAGGCCGGCGCCGACTACGTCATCGGCGAGACCTTCCGCTACCTCGGCGAGGCGCGCATCGCCCTCGAGGTGATCCGCGCGGCCGGGCTGCCCTCGGTGATCCTGCTGGTGGCCGGCGCCGAGCCGGAGACCCGGGACGGCGTGGACATCACCGACGCGTGCCGTGAGCTGGCCGCCCGCGGCGCCGACGTCGTGGGCCTGAACTGCGTGCGCGGCCCGGCCACGATGCTGCCGCTGCTGGGACCGATCGCGGCGGCGGTGGACGTCCCGGTCGCCGCGCTGCCGGTGCCCTACCGCACCACCGCGGAGCAGCCGACGTTCCACGCGCTGCGCGACCCGGGCCCGATGGCGCTGCCCGAGGACCTCCCCTTCCCCACCGCGCTCGACCCGTTCACCTGCCACCGCTACGAGATCGCCGACTTCACCCGGCGGGCCCGCGCCGCCGGCGTGCGCTACTTCGGGCTGTGCTGCGGCGCCGCGCCGCACCACCTCCGGGCGATGGCCGAGACCCTGGGGCGCACCCCGCCGGCGAGCCGGTACTCCCCGGACATGTCCAAGCACGTCTACCTCGGCGCCGACACCCGGCTGCGGGCGGCGAACCAGGCCTACCGCCACTCCTTGTAGCGGCCTGCCGGGGCGCTAGCGTGGCCCCGGTCCCGCGGCGCGACGAGCGGGCCGACGGAGGTGAGCCGTGGACGCGTCCGTCGTGCGCTGGTGGGACGTCCCGATCGTCGGGTGGTCCGACGCGGGCTCGTCGCCCCAGCGGCGCGGCCGGGACACCCGCCACACCCTGCTGCTCGAGGCGGCGCGCGCGTTCGACGCGCGCGGCTACGACGCCGCCTCGCTCTCGGACATCCTCGCCGCGTCCGGGCGCACCAAGGGCGCGATGTACTTCCACTTCCGGTCCAAGGAGCAGCTCGCCACCGATCTCGTGGCCGAGGTCGTGGCGTCGTGGGACCTGGTCCGCGGGTCGATCGGCGGGCGCGGTCTCGACCCGCTGCGCACGCTGCTGGTCGAGACCGACGCCTACGTCGGCCGCTGGAGCCACGACCTCCTCGTGCGGGGCGCGAGCCGGGCGATGTCCGGCACCACGGACTTCGCCGACGCCCACCGCTCCTGGTACGCCGACTGGGCGAGCAGCACCGCCGCCCACCTGCGGGCCGCGCTGGAGCAGGGCCTGCTGCGTCCCGCGACCGACCCGGACCGGGTCAGCCGTCTCGTGGTCGCGGCCTCCTGCGGGCACCGGTCGTTCGCCGAGACGATCGTCGGGTCGCCCACCCACTTCGAGCGGATGACCGACACCTGGCTCGGGATCCTGCCGGTCGTCGCCACCGAGACGTGGCTCGCCGATGTCCTCGCGTCCGACTGGGAGAAGCGCCCCGCTCCCGAGGCCGCGGCGTACGCCCGGGCGCGCGAGGCCTGACCACCCGACGAGAGGACAGTCGTGATCTTCATCGTGATCAGCATCGAGGTGCGCCCCGACCGGCGCGACGACTTCCTCGCCGGCGTCGTGCGCTACAGCGCGCAGGTCCGCGAGGAGCCCGGGAACCGGCACTTCACCTGCTACGAGAGCGTCGAGGGGCAGGGCGAGTTCGTCGTGGTGGCGAACTACGCCGACCAGGCCGCGGGCGAGGCCCACGTCGCGTCGGAGCACGCGCAGTGGTTCTTCGGCTGGCTGCCCTCGGTGGTCTCGCGCGTCCCGACGATCGTCTACCAGGAGCTGCCCGAGGGCGTGGGCTGGTCGGAGATGGGCGAGGTCGCCGCCCGGATGTGACGTGGACGGCGATCGTCCCGCCCGCGCGCCCACCCGTCACGGGCGACGCGGGCGCGGCAGCACGAGCGGGGTGCCGGTGAGGGGATCCTCGATCACGAGGGCGTCGACCCCGAACACGCTGGCGACGACGTCCTCGGTCACGACCTCGGCCGGCCGGCCCTCGGCGACGATCCGGCCGTCGTGCATCGCGATGACGTGGTGGGCGTAGCGCGCCGCGAGCTCGAGGTCGTGCAGCACCATCACCACGGTGCGCCCGTCGTCGGCGTTGATGCCCGCCAGCACCTCGAGCACGTCGAGCTGGTGGGCGAGGTCGAGGAACGACGTGGGCTCGTCGAGCAGCATCGTCTCCGGGCCCTGGGCCAGCACCAGCGCGATCCAGGCCCGCTGGCGCTGGCCACCGGAGAGCTCGGCGACCGGGCGGTCGGCGAGGTCGGTGAGCCCGGTGGCGGCCAGCGCCGCCTCGACCGCCGCCTCGTCCCGGGCCGACCACTGCCGGAACCACCGCTGGTGCGGGTGGCGACCCCGCCCGACCAGGTCGGCGACGGTGATCCCGTCGGGCGCGACCGGCGCCTGCGGCAGGACCCCGACCCGCCGGGCCACCTCGAGCGCCGGCAGCCGGGCGAGCTCGTCCCCGTCGAGGAGCACGTGACCGCCGGTCGGGCGCAGCAGCCCGGCCAGGCCCCGCAGCAGCGTGGACTTGCCGCACGCGTTCGGCCCGACGATGGCGGTGATCCGCCCCGCCGGCAGGCGGACGCTCTGTCCGTCGATCACCACACGGTCGGCGCCGTACCCGAGGCGCAGGTCCCGGCCGGAGAGGGTCATCCGCTCAGCCCGACCCGGTGGGCGCGCACGAGCAGGGCGATCAGCACCGGTGCGCCGACCAGCGCCGTCAGCACCCCGACGGGGAGCTCGCGGGGGGTGAACGCCGTGCGCGCGACGAGGTCGGTGGCGACCACGGTGAGGGCGCCGACCGCCGCCGAACCGAGCAGGCCGGGGCTGCGCCCGCCGAGCAGCCGGCGCACGATCTGCGGCGCGACCAGCGCGACGAACCCGATCGGGCCGCCGGCCGCCGTGGCGAACGCGGAGAGCCCGACCGCGCAGGCCAGCAGGGTCGCGCGGGCGCGCGCGATCCGCGGCGAGAGCGCCCGGGCGAGGTCGTCGCCGAGCTCCAGCAGCGCGAGGTGCCGCGAGAGCACCAGGGCCACCGGCAGCAGCAGGCCCAGGGCCACCGCCACCGGGACGAGGTCGGTCCAGCCTCGCCCGCTCAGGCTGCCGACCAGCCAGACCGCGGCCCGGTAGGCGGCGTTCACGTCGGCGCGGCCGAGCATGAAGGTCGCCGCGGCGCCGAGCATCGCGGCGATCCCGAGGCCGACCAGGACCAGGCGGTGGCCGGAGAACCCGCGTCGGTGGGCCAGCGCGTAGACCGCCACCGCGGCGCTCGCGGCGCCGAGCAGCGCTCCCCCGGTGACCCCGAGCGCGGAGCCGCCACCCAGGATCACCAGGACCGCGCCGGCCGAGGCGCCCGCGTTGATGCCGATGACGTCGGGGCTCACCAGCGGGTTGCGCGCGGTGCGCTGCAGCACCGCGCCGGCGACACCGAAGGCCGCGCCGACGAGCAGGCCCGCCACCGCCCGGGGCAGCCGGTCGAGCACGACGATGTCGTAGGTGACGACCGTGCCGTGCCCGGCGAGCGCCCCGAGGACGGTCGCGAGCGACATCGGGTACTGACCCACCGCGACCCCGCCGAGCGCCACCGCCGCGGCCACGACACCGGCGAGCAGGCCGACCGCCGCCCCGCGGACCCGGACGCGGGCCGAGAACCCGCCGCGGCGCAGGACGATCACAGCGCCGCCACCCTCCGGGTGCGGACCAGGTGCAGGAAGAACGGTCCGCCGACGACGGCCGCGGTGACGCCGATCTGGACCTCCTCGGGCGCGATCGCCACGCGACCGAGGACGTCGGCGAGCAGCACGACGCCCGCGGCCAGCAGCGCGGCGAGGACGAGCACCCGGCGGTGGGCCGTCCCGACGAGCGCGCGGGCCGCGTGCGGGGCGACCAGCCCCACGAACGCGACGGGGCCGGCGACGGCGGTCGCCGTCCCCGCCAGCACGACGAGCGCGGCCAGTCCCAGCGCCCGCGTCGTCCCGGGCCGTGCGCCGAGGGCCTGCGCGGTGTCGTCGCCGAGCGCGACGGCGTCGAGGCGGCGGACGAGCGCGACGGCCAGCAGGACGCCGACGACGGCGAACGGCACGGCCTGGCCGACCGTGGCCAGGTCCGCCCGCGCCAGCGAGCCGAGGACCCAGTACCGGAAGCGCGCGAACAGGTCCCGGTCGAGCAGGACGACCGCCGAGACCGCCGACGTGATCAGCGCCGACACCGCCGCACCGGCCAGCGCGAGCTTGACCGGGGTGGCGCCGTCCCGGCCCGCGGTGCCGATCGCGTACACGGCCACCGTAGCCAGCGCGCCGCCGGCGAAGCCGAACCAGACGTAGCCGCCGAGCGCGCCGAGTCCCGTCAGCGACATCGCGGCGATCATCGCCCCGGCCGCTCCCGCGGTGACGCCGAGCGTGCCGGGGCCGGCCAGCGGGTTGCGGGTGACGCCCTGGGCGACGCAGCCGGCGAGGCCGAGGCAGGCGCCGGCGATCAGGCCGGCCAGGGTCCGCGGCACCCGGACGTGGCGCACGACGATGTCCGTCGGCCGGCCGGCGAAGTGCCGGAGCCCGTCGTGCAGCTCGCCCCAGGACAGGGGCCGGCTGCCGACCTTGAGCGACGCCACGGTCGCGACGGCGACGAGGACCGCGGCCAGCACGATCGCCGGAGCCGCGCCGACCGGTGCCCGGCGGCGACCCGTGACGGCCGCCGTCGTCGTCATCGCGGGTGCACGAGGCCGGCGACCTGCTCCGCCGCGTACGGCGCCCGGACCCCGGCCGCACGGTCCTCGAACAGGAACGGGAACACCCGCCCCTCCTGCACCGCCCGGGTGCCGCTCAGCGCCGGGTCGGCGCGGATCCGCGCGACGTCCGCCGCGCCGTCCGGGCCGATCGTGGCGGGGTCGCAGCACGTGGACGTGAGGATGACGTCCGGGTCGCGCGCCGCCAGCTCCTCCTTGCTCACCGCGACGTGACGTCGCTCGGTCAGGTCGCCGAAGGCGTTCCGCGCCCCGGCCATGGCGAGCACCTGGGTGCCGAAGTCGATGCCCGAGGCGACCCGGTAGCTGCCGTCGTCGTCGTTCAGCAGGATCGCGACCCGCGGTGCGGGCCGGCCCGCCACACGCCCGGCCACGTCGGCCACCCGTCGCTGCAGGTCGGCCACGACGGCGTCCGCCCGGTCGGGGACGGCGAACAGGCGGCCGAGACCCCGCAGGTCGTCGTAGACCGTGTCCATCGAGACCCGCGCCGGATCGATCGCCTCGTCGGACAGGCCGTCCTGCGTCGGGCACAGCGGCGCGGTGATCCAGGTGGCGATGCCGAGCCGGCCCAGGTCCCCGCGGGTGCTGATGCTCTCCGACCCGCCGGTGGCGAAGGCGTTGTTGAACCCGGCGAGCACGAAGTCGGGGTCGGTCGCGAGCAGTGCCTCGCGGGAGGGCAGGTCGGGCAGGTTCGGGACCCGGGCCTGCGCCTCGGCGTGCTGGGGCAGCACGGGCGCCCCGTGGTACGAGGTGCCGACGAGGCGGTCCGAGAGCCCGAGCGCGTGCACCGCCTCCGCGGCCGGCTGGTACAGCGCGTAGACCCGCTGCGGAGGTCCCGGGACGCTCACCGGCAGGCCGCAGTTGACCTCGGTGATCCCGCCCGGCCCGGCCGGCTCGGGTGCCGGCCGCCCGCCGCACCCGGCCAGGACGACTGTCCCCACGAGGACGACGGCCGCCCACCGCACCCGCCGACGACCGGACGAACGCACCATTCCGGACCTCCTCGTGATCGACCCGCAGTCTGCAACACCTCAGCACCTGCTGAAGTGATGAATGATGTGCCCTGCGACATACCGTATCGGCCGGGCCGCGATCGACTTGCTGTTCCGGCAAGAAGGCGAGCCGTCCGGGCGGGCGCCGGGCCACGGTGGGGGCATGACCGATGCCGTGCAGTTCTGGGACGAGCGTTACCGGCAGTACGAGGGCCCGTGGGGCCTGCGACCCAACCCGCTGCTCGTGGAGGTCGCCGACGCCCTGCCGCCGGGCGCGGCGCTGGACCTCGGCTGCGGGACCGGCGGCGACGCCGTGTGGCTGGCCCGCCGGGGATGGCGGGTCACGGCCGTCGACATCGCCGCGAGCGCCGTCGCCGGACTGCGCGAGCACGCGGCGGCGACCGGGCTCGGCGACCGGATCACCCCCGAGCGCCACGAGCTCCCGCGCACCTTCCCGGCGGGCGAGTTCGACCTGGTCACCGCCCAGTACTTCCACTCGGTGGTCGACTTCGCCCGCGCCGAGGTCCTGCGCGCCGCGGCCCGCGCGCTGCGCCCCGGCGGCCTGCTCCTGGTCGTCGACCACGGCTCGATCGCCCCCTGGTCGTGGAACCAGGACCCCGACACGCACTTCCCCACCCCCGACGAGGTCGCCGCCGAGCTCGACCTCGACCCGGCGCGCTGGCCGGTCGTGCGCCGGGACATGCCGCGCCGCGAGGCCGTCGGGCCGCACGGCGAGGTCGCCACCGTCACCGACAACGTCCTGCTGCTCCGACGCGCGCCCGACTGAGCACCGTCCGTCCCGCCGACGGGCCGCGTGCCCGGTTCGGGGTCACCGGATCGCCGGTCCTGCCCGTCGTGCCTGCGACGGACGGTGCCAAGCTCGGGTCCCGTGACGACGCGCCACGACCCCGGCTCCGCGCCGGCGGACGCGGACCACGGCCGCGCCGCCCTGCTGCCCGCGGCCGGGCTGCTGCTGGCCGTCTGCGTCGCGATGCTGGTCGGACGCGAGATCTGGGCCGTCGCCGTCGGCGACGACCTGCGGATCGCGACCTGGGCGACGCTGTTCGCGGCCGTGGTGCTGCAGGCGCTGCCGTTCCTCGCGCTCGGGGTGCTCGTGGCCGCGATGATCTCGGCGTTCGTCTCCCCGGACCTGGTCCGGCGCACGCTCGGGGGACGCACGTGGCTGGCGGTGCCGCTGGCGACCGGGGCCGGCGCCGCCCTGCCCGGGTGCGAGTGCGGGTCCGTGCCGGTCGCGGCGCGGCTGATGTCGCGGGGGGTCCGGCCGCCGGCGGCGGTGGCCTTCATGCTCTCGTCGCCGGCGGTCAACCCGGTCGTGGTGGTCGCGACCGCGGTCGCCTTCCCGGGACGGCCGGCCATGGTGCTTGCCCGCGTGGTCGCCTCGGCCGCCCTGGCGCTCGTCGTCGGGTTCCTGTGGACCCGCGTCGCCGGGGCACCCGACCTTGCCCCCGGCCCGCCCGACCCCCCGCCGGACGGGGAGCCCTCCCGCGGCCGCGAGGTCCTCCTGACCGCGCGGCACGCCCTCCTGCAGGCCGGCGGGTTCCTGGTCGTCGGCGCCGCGATCAGCGCCACGCTGACGATGGCCGTCCCGCCGGAGTGGACCCAGGCGCTGGCCGGCGTGCCGGTGCTCTCGGTCGTGGTCCTCGGGGTGCTCGCGGTGCTGCTCGCGGTGTGCTCGGAGGCCGACGCCTTCATCGCCTCGGGTCTCACGGCCTTCTCCCCGACCGCCCAGCTCGCGTTCATGGTCGTCGGGCCGGCCGTCGACGTGAAGCTGACCAGCCTCCACGTCGGCACCTTCGGGCCCGGGTTCGCCGCGCGCTTCGCCCCGCTGACGTTCGTCGTGGCGATCGCCGCGGTCCTCGTCGTGGGCGGGGTGCTGCTGTGAGGGGCGCGGTCGGTGCCGCCGTGCTCGTGGCCCTCGGGGGCGCGGTGCTCACCCTGACGCTGTCCGGGGAGTACCTGGACTACGTCCGCGCGACCCACCGCCCCTGGCTGCTGGTCACCGCGGCCGGGCTCGTCGTGCTGGGCCTGGCCTGCCTGTTCGTGCGCGACGACCCCCACCCCGAGCCGTCCCACCCCGGGCCGTCCCGTCCCCGGCGGCACACCCACGGGCCCCTCGCCGCGTCCCCCGCCGAGCTGGCCGCGGCCCGCCGCACCGACCGGTCCCACGACCACCGGCGCGTCCCCGCCGTGGGGTGGCTGCTGTGCCTGCCGCTGCTGCTGGTCCTCGTCGTGACGCCGCCGCCCCTCGGCGCCCTCGCCGCCGGGCGCGCGGACCCGGCCGTGCCGCCGCCCCCGTCCGGCACCCGCTACGACGCCCTGCCGGCCGGGGACCCCGTCCCCCTCGCCGTCCACGACTACGCGGTCCGCGCCGCCTGGGACGCCGGGCGGACGCTCGCCGGGCGGACCGTGACGTTGACCGGCTTCGTCACCCCCGACGACGCCGGCGGCTGGTCGGTCTCGCGGGCCGTCATGACCTGCTGCGCCCTCGACGCCCGCAGCTACCTCGTCCACGTCGACGGCGACCCCACCCGCCGCGCGGCCGGCACCTGGGTCGAGGTCGTCGGGAACGTCGTGCCCGCCCCCGGCGGCAGCGCCCGCACCGCGGCCGTCCGCGCCGCGTCCGTGCGTCCCGTGCCGCGCCCGGCGAACCCGTACGAGGAGTAGGGCGGGGAGTGGCGGGCAGCACCGGCGCAGGCCCCGCCCGCGAGCGAGCGCCTACGCTGCCCGTCGTGAAAGCCCTGCTCCTGGAGAACATCCATCCGGTCGCGGCCGAGGCGCTCCGTTCCGCGGGCCTCGAGGTCGACGTGCGGTCGGCCTCGCTGAGCGGACCCGAGCTCGCGGACGCGCTGCCGGGGGTCTCCCTGCTGGGGATCCGGTCCAACACCACGATCACGCCCGAGGTGCTCGAGGCCGGCAAGGACCTCCTCGCGATCGGGTGCTTCTGCATCGGCACCAACCAGGTCGACCTCGCCGCCGCGGCCGAGCGCGGGGTCGCGGTGTTCAACGCCCCGTTCTCGAACACGCGCAGCGTCGTCGAGCTGGTGCTCGGCGAGATCATCGCGCTGGTCCGGCGGCTCCCGGAGAAGACCCAGCGCATGCACGAGGGCATCTGGGACAAGTCGGCGCGCGGCAGCCACGAGTTCCGCGGGCGCACCCTGGGCATCGTCGGCTACGGCAACATCGGCACCCAGCTGTCCAACATCGCCGAGGCCGTCGGCCTGCGCGTGATCTTCTACGACACCGCCGACCGCCTCGCCCACGGCAACGCCCGCAAGGTCGGCTCCCTGGAGGAGCTGCTGGGCGAGGCCGACGTCGTGAGCCTGCACGTCGACGGCCGCCCCGGGAACGCGGGGCTCTTCGGCGCGGAGCAGTTCGCGCAGATGAAGCCGCGCTCGATCTTCATCAACGCCTCGCGCGGCATGGTCATCGACGACGAGTCGCTGCGGGAGAACATCCTGTCCGGCCACCTCGCCGGCGCCGCGATCGACGTGTTCCCGATCGAGCCCAAGGCGCAGGGCGACACCTTCGAGTCGCCGCTGCGCGGGCTCGACAACGTCATCCTCACCCCGCACGTGGGCGGCTCCACGCAGGAGGCGCAGGAGGAGATCGGGCACTTCGTCGGCACGAAACTGCTGCAGTTCGTGGGCACCGGGGTCACCGCGCTGTCGGTGAACCTCCCGGAGGTCACCCTGCCCGCGGTCCCCACCGCCTTCCGGATGGGCTACCTGCACACCAACACCCCCGGGGTGCTGGCCCGCATCAACCAGCTCCTGCTCGACTGCGGCGCGAACGTGGTGAGCCAGGCGCTCTCGACGCGCGGCGAGCGCGGCTACGTCCTCACCGACACCGAGGCCGCGGTCCCCGAGGAGGCGCTCGCCGAGCTGCGCCGCTCGCCCGACACCGTGTGGCTGCGGACCTGGGGACCCTGACCTCCGCGGCTTCCGGGCCGCTCCCGCGGCGGAGTACCGTGCGGCGTCGTCGACGGTCGGCTCCCCGCACGGAGGGGTGCCCGATGCCCAGGTTCAGCTTCGAGCTCGACGTCCGCGATCCCCCGGAGCGGGTGATCGGTGCGATGGTCGACTTCTCGGACCGCCGCCCGGAGATCTGGCCGAACCTCACCGCACGCCTGTTCCGCGTGCACGCGCTGGGACCGGGCACCGCCGAGGTGACCGAGGGGACCGCGCTGCCCGGGGTGGACGTGTGGGAGCGCGTCGCCTACGAGTGGACCGACTCGGTCGTGCGCGGCGTGCTCCTCGACGGGAGGATCTTCCGACCGGGCGGCACGTTCGAGCTCCACGTGGCCCCGCACGGCGCGGGCACCCGGATCACCGAGCACTACGACCGGCGGTCGAAGGGCCTGCTCGGGCGCTGCCTCGGCGGCGTGTTCCAGGTCAGCGGCGGCGCGCCGATCAAGCGGTCCCTGCGCCGGGTCCACGGCGCGCCCCGCTGAGGGACGTCGCCGCGGACGGACCGGGTCAGAACGTCGCGATCGGGTTCACCGGGCTGCCGGACGTCCCGGCGAGACGGACCGGCGCGACGGCGAGGTGGAAGTCCCACTGGCCGAGCTCGGCCGCCGTCGCCGCGCACGCCTCCAGGTCGCAGTTGTCCAGCAGCCACAGGCCCATCGCCACGAGGCCGACGGCGTGGACCGGCATCAGCACGTCGTCGTAGCCCGACGGCTGGACGTCCTGCGGGGTGTCGGCACCGATCAGCGCGACCTCCCGCTCCTGCAGCCACGGCAGGCAGGACGCGTGCCAGCCGGCCTGGGTGACGCCCACGGCCGCCCCGGCCTCGCGGCGGGCCCGGCCGTGGCCGGTCCGCAGGAGCACCGCGTCGCCGGGCCGCACCCGGACACCCTGGCGGCGCTCGGCCTCCTCGAGGTCGTCGGGGACCACCCCCTGCCCCGGCGCCAGCCACGGCACGCCCCGCGCCTGGGCGACGTCGAGCAGGACACCGCGGGTGAGGATCCCGTCCGCCGCCGCCGTGACCGCCGCCCACGCCGACCCCGTCGCCGCGTCGACCACCGTGTGCGGGCGCCCGTTGTACGTCGCGCCGTCCCAGAAGAGGTGGCACGGCGAGTCGACGTGGGTGAGCGTGTTGCCGTGGAACGTCATGCCGAGGCGCTCGGACGAGAAGCCCCAGCGCCGGTCGCGGTGGAACGCGGCCACCGGCATGTCCTCGGCCCCCGGCATGTCGACGGCGCGCGGGCAGGTCGTCGTCGCGCGCTCCATGTCCTCCGGGGCCGCGACCTCCCACGCGCACGACACGCTCCGGCCGTGGCGCACCGCCCGCGCCGCCGCCAGCCGGACGGCGTCGGTGACGTGGTTCAGGGTGCCGCGCTCGTCGTCGTCGCCCCACCGCCCCCAGTTGGACAGCGTGCCGAAGTACCCGAGCACGTCGTCCTGGGTCGGCATCGGCCGTCCTGCCGTCATCGATCCCTCCGGTCGTGCGCGGTGCGGAGCACCGAGGTCCGCTCCTGATCGATCGTCAGTCGGTGCGGGCCGCACTCGTGGACGAGGGCGGGCATCGTCTCGCGATCCTCGTCGCCGATGTCGTACGGGAAGAGGCTCGCACGGGCCGGCGTCCGATACGATCCGAACGATCGATCAGTGACAGCATCTGTCCCAGCACGATCGGCCATGAAGGTGCGCGATCTTCTGGACAATCGTTCACCAGATGCTCGATGATGTGAGCACCCGAACGACACATCGGCGGTCTCGACCCCGCGGTCGACCCGGCCGCCCCTCACCACCACCCCCGGTAGAGGAGTCACGGTGACGCCCTTCCAGCTGCTCACCCCCGACGGCGAGCTGGCCGACGACCCGGCCGCCGCGATCGTCGACGCGGACCTGTGTCGCGGGCTCCACCGCGACATGGTCCTGGCCCGGCGCCTCGACGCGGAGGCCTACAACCTCCAGCGCCAGGGCGAGCTCGGGCTCTGGCTGCAGTCGTGGGGCCAGGAGGCCGCGCAGGTCGGGTCGATCCGGGCCCTGCGCGACACCGACTGGGTCTTCCCGTCCTACCGCGACCACGCCGCGGCGATGTGCCGCGGGATCGGGCCGGAGGAGCTGCTGGCCCAGTGGCGCGGGGTCCGCCACGGCGGGTGGGATCCGGCGCGGTACCGCTTCCACATCTACACCCTGGTGCTCGCCGCCCAGCTCCTGCACGCGGTCGGCTACGCGATGGGCGCCCAGCGCGACGGCGCCGACGAGGTCGTCATGACCTACTTCGGCGACGGGTCGAGCAGCGAGGGCGAGGCCGGCGAGGCGTTCAACTGGGCGGTGACGCGCGCGGCGCCGGTGCTGTTCTTCTGCCAGAACAACCAGTGGGCCATCTCGACGCCGACCACCGCGCAGTTCGGGGCGCCGCTGCACCGGCGCGCCGCCGGGTTCGGGCTGGCCACCCAGCTCGTCGACGGCAACGACGTCCTCGCCGTCCACGCGGCCACCGTCCGGGCCGTCGACGGGGTGCGCTCCGGGGAGGGCCCGGCGCTGATCGAGGCGGTCACCTACCGCATGGCCGGGCACTCCACCTCGGACGATCCCCGCCGCTACCGCAGCGACGCCGAGCTGGACCACTGGCGCACGCTCGACCCGATCGACCGACTGCGGCGCCTGCTCGACCGGCGCGAGTGGGCCGATCCGGGGTTCTTCACCGACCTCGACGCCGAGGCCGAGGACCTCGCCGCCGAGGTGCGCCGCGCCTGCCGGTCGATGCCCGACCCGGACGTCGACGCGATGTTCGCCCACACGCTGGCCGCCGAGACCCCGGCGCTGGCCGCCGAGCGCGCCGGCTACGCCGCGTACGCCGCCACGTTCGTCGACTGAGCCGGAGGACGTCGTGCTGACCCTGTCCCACGCCATCAACCGCGCCCTGCACCACGAGCTCGAGTCCGACCCCGCCGTCATGGTCATGGGGCAGGACGTCGGCCTCTCCGGCGGGGTGTTCCGGGTGACCGACGGCCTGCAGAAGGACTTCGGCGCCGACCGCGTCATCGACACCCCGCTGGCCGAGGCCGGGATCGTCGGCACGGCGATCGGGCTGGCCATGCGGGGCTACCGACCCGTGTGCGAGATCCAGTTCGACGGGTTCGTCTACCCCGCCTTCAGCCAGATCACCTCCCAGCTGGCGAAGCTCCACGCCCGCTCCGGGGGCCGGATCACCGTGCCGGTCGTCATCCGGATCCCGGTCTCCGGGGGCATCGGGGCGGTCGAGCACCACTCCGAGTCCAACGAGGCCTACTTCGCCCACACCGCCGGCCTGCGGGTGATGGCCGCGGCCACCCCGCAGGACGCGCACTGGATGCTGCGGCAGGCGATCGAGTGCGACGACCCGGTGATCTTCTTCGAGCCCAAGTGCCGGTACTGGTCCAAGGGCGAGGTCGCCGAGAGCGCCGACGACCCCCTGGTCCTGCCCGTCGACGCCGCCCGCACCGTCCGCGGGGGCACCGACCTGACCCTGCTGACGTGGGGCTCGATGGTCGAGACCTGCCTGTCCGCCGCGGCGGCCGCCGCGGAGGAGGGGCGCTCGCTCGAGGTCGTCGACCTGCGCTCGCTCTCCCCGATCGACACCGACACCCTCGTCGCGTCGGTGCGCCGGACCGGGCGGGCGGTCGTGGTGCACGAGGCCCCGACCTTCGGCGGCCTGGGCGGCGAGGTCGCCGCGACGCTCGCCGAGCGCTGCTTCACCGCCCTCGAGGCCCCGGTGACGCGCGTCGGGGGGTTCAACGTCCCCTACCCGGCCGCCCGCCTCGAGGAGCACTACCGCCCCGACCTCGACCGCGTCCTCGACGCGGTCGACCGCACCCTCGACTTCTGATCCCGGAGCATCCCGTGAGCACCGAGACCTTCACGCTCCCCGACGTCGGGGAAGGGCTCACCGAGGCCGACATCCTGGCGTGGCACGTCGCGGTCGGCGACGAGGTCGCCGTCAACCAGGTGATCGTCGAGGTCGAGACCGCCAAGGCCGCCGTGGAGCTGCCCTGCCCCTTCGCGGGCACCGTCGCCGAGCTGCTCGTCGCGGAGGGCGAGACGGTCGCCGTCGGCTCGCCGATCATCGCCGTCACGGTGGGGGCGGACGAGCCGTCCCCGCAGCCCGCCACGGCCGAGGTGGAGGAGGCGGGCGGGGACGCCGGCAGCGGCAGCGTCCTCGTCGGCTACGGCACCAGCACCGCGCGCACCCAGCGGCGCCGTCGCCGGCCGGCCACGCCGGAGCCCGCGGCGGCGAGCCCGGGAACGAGACGACCCCCGGCCACTCCCCCGGTCCGCATGCTGGCCAAGGAGCTCGGGGTCGACCTCGCCGAGGTCGCCTTCGAGGGCGACCGCGTACGGCGCGAGGACGTCCGCCGGCACGTCGAGGCCACCACCGCGGCCACGACCGGGGCGCCGCCCGCCGACGAGCGCCGCGTGCCGATCAAGGGCGTGCGGAAGGCGACGGCGGCGGCGATGACCGCCAGCGCGTTCACCGCGCCGCACGTCACCGAGTTCGTCACCGTCGACGTCACCGCGATGACCGAGACCGTCGAGCGGCTGAAGGCCCACCCCGCCTTCGCCGACGTGCGGGTGACGCCGTTGCTGCTGGTCGCGCGGGCGCTGCTCTCGGCGGTGCGGCACTTCCCCGACATCAACGCCCGGTGGGACGAGGAGAACCAGGAGATCGTCCACCCGCGCGCGGTCAACCTCGGCATCGCCGCGGCCACGCCGCGCGGGCTGCTGGTGCCCAACATCAAGGACGCCGCGGCGCTCACCCTCGTCGACCTGGCCCGGTCGCTCGCCGAGCTCACCACCACCGCCCGCGAGGGGAGGACCACCCCGGAGCAGATGGCCGGCGGCACGATCACGATCACCAACGTTGGCGTGTTCGGGGTCGACGCGGCCACCCCGATCCTCAACCCGGGCGAGGCCGCGATCCTGTGCTTCGGCGCGGTACGGCGCCGGCCGTGGGAGTACCGGGGCGAGGTCGCGCTGCGCGAGGTCACGCAGCTGTCGCTGTCGTTCGACCACCGGCTGGTCGACGGCGAGCTCGGCTCCCGCGTCCTCGCCCGCGTCGCGGCGGTGCTCGCCGACCCGGCCGGCGAGCTACTCCTCGACTGACGCCTCGGCCGCCGCCGGGCGGTCGATCGCGACCCGCTGGCGCCGATCCAGGATGATCATCGTCTCGCTGTGCTGGAAGTCCGCCACCGACCACACGGCCCCGAGCAGCACCTCGCGCAGGTGGTGCTGGTCGCGCACGAGCATCGTCAGCACGAGATCCCAGCGGCCCGTCACGAGCTGGATCGCCTGGACCTCCTCGATGCCCCACAGCAGGTCGATGGTGTTCTCCACCGGGCTGCCCTGGCGCAGCTCGATGGCCACGAGCACCTCCAGGCCGAACCCCAGCGCCGACGGGTCGACGTCCAGGCTGAACCCGCGGATGACGCCGTGCTCCTGGAGCCGCTCGAGGCGCTCGCCGACCGCACCCGGGGACATCCCGATCGCGCGGGAGAGCTTGCGCGCCGACGCCCTGGGGTCGGCGCTGAGGAGACCGAGCAGCTGGCGGTCGACCTGGTCGACCCGCCGCGGTCCGTCGCGCTCGGCCATCCGCACCCACTCTCCGTTCGACGCAGCGTAGCCGTCACCGTCGCCGTCGAGGGCCGACCGGTCAGGCCTCCCGGGCTCCTCGCCGTCCGGACGAGGTGCCCGGCTCCCCGTGGTCCGCTCCCGGGTGTCGCAACGACCTCCGCGCGCCGACCCTCTTGCTGTGCAGCAGCGCCGCGTCCAGACGCCGGTACGCGCCCTCGGGGTCCTCGACCTCGACGACGACGCGGTGGAACGGCCGTCCACTGAGGTAGACGACCACCACGCGACCGCCCCGCCGCACGCTCCAGAGCTGCCGGCGCTCGCCGATCCCCCAGGACCCGACCCGGGCCCGCCGGAGCCACGACCACCCCGGGCAGGCGAGGTGGGGGCTCGAGGCCACGGCGTCCGCGCGCGTCAGGACCCGCGTCCCCAGCACCCGCTCGAAGGGGACGAAGAGCTCTCGCCGGCCACCGGTCACGAGGTCGATCCCGGAGAACCGCAGCCTGAAGCCGGTCGACTCGACGTCGACATGAACCGTCATCCGGCACCTTCGGTGTCAGGGACAGGCCGAGCGCCTGCCCGCGAGGACCACCCCCACGGGCTCGAAGGGCGGACCGGTTCGCCACCGTGTCGCCGCGCGACGACCCGGGGTTACCGGTCCGGGCGATGTCCGCGTCAGATTGCGCTGCTCGGGGCCCTGCTCCCGCTCATCCGGACGCTTGGCCACGCCCGCGCGCGATGGCGCCGGTGCCGAGCTCACCGCCACGGGGCGAGGGGCACGCTCAGGGTGCTGTCGTGGTCGCCACCGGTGTGCAGGACGCAGGTGCCGCGGGCGCTGGGCCGGTAGCCGGCGGGGAACTGGCCGGTCAGCGGGTTGCGGGCCTGGAGCCAATGCCCTCGCAGGTCGAGGCGCAGCACCTCACCGGCCCGGAAGAGGGTGGCCGAGGGCAGCAGCGCGATCTCGACGGGCACGATCTCGCCCGGTGCGAGGGGCTCCTCGTCGGTGTGGGCGTGCACGGGTCGCCCGGGCTCCGACAGGGCCGGGTCGAGGCGGCGGTGCGAGGCGCGGAGCATGCCGTGGGTGACCGTGTCGCCGCGGAAACCGTAGGAGCCCTCGAACCCGACGTCCCGGCCGTCGCGTTCCTTGCTCACCCCGACGAACAGCGACACGTCGCCGCCCCGGGGCAGCGACACCCAGAGGTTGGCGCACATCGGGCCGACGAGCTCGATGTCGGTGTCGATGTGCCAGCGGAACGAGAGCCCGGCGCCGCGGGTCCGCCAGGACATCTCGGTGGGTTCGCCGGGGCCGATCTCGGACAGCGCGCGGTGGGTGGTGTCGAGGTGCAGCCGGCGGTACGTGGTGCCGGGCGGGGGCCAGTCGGCGACCTGGTGCACGGAGCTGACGGTGTCGGTGTCCTCGCGGACCTCGACCCGCACGCGCGGTCGCCCGAGGACGCCGGTGTCCTGGTCGCGCAGGAAGTGGTCGAAGAACTCGGCCTGGACCGCGAGGGCCTCGGGCGAGTAGTAGGTGGCCCACTTGGGTCCGCGGTGGGTGTAGAGCCACTTGTGCTCCGAGGAGATGCGCCGGAAGCCCTCGAACGACCCGCGCGTGTGCAGGTCGTGATCGGAGAAGCTGCCGCACACCAGCGCCGGGACGTCGATCTTCTCGATGTCGCGGGCACGCGCGGCCCACCAGGCGTCGTGCAGCGGCCGGCGCTTCTGCTCGTGGCGGAACGTCACCGGCTTGCCGCTCGCCAGCCGCAGCATCGTGGTCCACATGACCGCGAAACCGTCCTCGCGGACGCCGCCGGGACGGGCGAAGTCGCGGTAGGCGTCGGTGAACCCCTCCCAGGGGCAGATCGCCGCGAGGTGCGGGGGCCGTTCGGCCGCGACCGCCCACTGCGAGATCGCCAGGTAGGACACGCCGGTCATCCCGACCCGGCCGGTGCTCCAGGACTGCGCCGCGGCCCACTCGACGAGGTCGTGCCCGTCGCGGCCCTCCTGCGCGGAGAACAGCTCCCCCTCGCCCTCCGAGCGGCCCCACCCGCGCAGGTCGGCGTTGATCACGGCGTACCCGCGCGCCACCCAGTGGGCGGGGTCGGGGGCCTCCCAGCCGGTCCACGCGGAGTGCGAGATCGGCCTGCTCTGGGTGAGCACGCGGTACTGGCGGGGGATGCCCCAGCCGTGGCGGCGCCTCGGCGGGGTGTTGTCCTTGCCGTACGGGTGCGCGCACAGCAGCACCGCGACCGGCTCGTCGGTGGCCGGCCGGAACACGTCGACCCGCAGTCGCACCCCGTCGCGCATCGGCACCGCGACGTCGCGCTCGACGACCACGCCCTCGTCGGGCGGAGCGGTGATGGTGACCAGGGGACGGATCCGCCGCGCGAGCCGCTCCCGGACCAGGTGGGCCACGGTGTCCTCCTCGAGCCGTCTGCTTTAGAATGTCACTCTAAACCTCGTTCCGTCGTCGACGGGAAGGGCTGGACGGGTGACGACACGGCAGAAACGGGTCGGCGAGGCGAGCCGGGCGGCCACCCGACGGCGGCTGGTCGACGCCGCCGCGCAGGAGTTCCGCGAGGGCGGGTACACCGCCACCACCATCACCGCCCTCGCCCGCCGCGGTGGCGTGTCGGTGCAGACGCTCTACCTGGCCGTCGGCGGGAAGCCCGCGCTGCTGCGCGCGGTGCTCGAGCAGGCCCTGGCCCCGCCGGACGCGGCGGTCGGGAGCACGCCCGGCGACGGGTCCGACGAGGGCTACCGACGGCAGCTGCGCTCGGACGCCGCCGAGTCGCACGGGGGTTCCGACGACCCCGGCGCCCGGCTCCGGGCCATCGTCCACGTCTACCGGCTCCTGGCCGAACGGGCGGCGCCCTGGTGGCGGCTCTACCGCGACGCCGCGGCGAGCGAGCCCGAGATCGCCGCGGACTGGGCCGAGCTGCACCGCCGCCGCCGCGGCACGCTCGCCGCCCTGCTCGAGGACGTGCCGGACGGCGCCCTGCGGCCGGGACTCGGCCGCGACGCCGCCGTCGACACCCTCTGGGCCGTCGCCTCCCCCGAGACCCACGACCTGCTCGTCGATCGCCTCGGGTACACCCCCGAGGGCTACGAGGACTGGCTCGTCGCGACCTTGACCGCCGCGCTCCTGCGGTGAGGTCCCGCCGTACGGGCTCCTCGTTCAGCGTCCGGGCCGGACGATCGGGAAGAGCACGCTCTCGCGGATGGTGCTGCCGGTCAGCATCATGACCATGCGGTCGACGCCCATCCCCAGCCCGCCGGACGGCGGCATGGCGTACTCGAGGGCGAGCAGGAAGTCCTCGTCGAGCTCCATCGCCTCGGCGTCCCCGCCGGCCGCCAGGAGCGACTGCTCGGTGAGCCGCTTGCGCTGCTCGACCGGGTCGATCAGCTCGGAGTAGGCGGTCCCGATCTCGGCGCCGAAGCAGACCAGGTCCCAGCGCTCGGCGAGCCGCGGGTCGTCGCGGTGCGCGCGGGTGAGGGGTGACACGTCGGTCGGGAAGTCGCGGTAGAAGGTCGGCTCGAGCGTGTGGTCCTCGACGAGGTGCTCGTAGAGCTCCAGGACCACGGCACCGCGGCCCCAGTTCGGGTCGTGAGGGACCTTGATGCGATCGCAGTGGCGCCGCAGCTCCTCGACGGTGGTGTCGGCGGTGATCTCCTCGCCCAGGGCGTCCGAGATGGCCCCGTTGACGGTCGTCGCGCGCCAGGTCCCGCCGAGGTCGTACTCGCGGCCCTGGTGGACGACGACGGTGCCGCCCAGCGCGGCGCGAGCCGCCTGCTGGATCATGTCCTGCACCATCGTCTGCATGGTGTCGTAGTCGCCGTAGGCCTCGTACGCCTCGAGCATCGTGAACTCGGGGTTGTGGGTGGCGTCCGCGCCCTCGTTGCGGAAGTTGCGGTTGAGCTCGAACACCTTCTCCGCCCCGCCGACCATCAGCCGCTTGAGGTACAGCTCGGGGGCGATGCGCAGGTACAGGCGCATGTCGTAGGCGTTGATGTGGGTGATGAACGGCCGGGCGTTCGCGCCGCCGTGCACCGGCTGCAGCATCGGGGTCTCGACCTCGAGGTAGCCCCGGCCGGTGAGGCACTCGCGCACCGCGTGCACGGCGTCCGACCGTTGCCGCAGCATGCGGCGGGCCCCGCCGTTGACCACCAGGTCGAGGTAGCGCTGCCGGACCCGGGCCTCGGGGTCGGCCAGGCCGCGACGCTTGTCGGGCAGGGGGCGCAGGCACTTCGCGGTGATCGCCCACTCGCCGGCCAGGACGGAGAGCTCCCCGCGGCGGGACGTCCCGACCTCGCCGGTGACGCCCACGTGGTCGCCGAGGTCGACCTGCCGCGCCCAGTCGCGCACGCCGTCGCGGCCGAGCCGGTCGGCCGCGAGCATCACCTGCACCTGCGTGTCGCCCTCCTGCAGCACCGCGAAGCACAGCCCGCCGAAGTCGCGGACGCGCACGACCCGGCCGGTCACCGACACGTGCTCGCCGGTCGCCGCGTCCGCCTCGAGGTGCCCGAACCGGTCCCGGACCTGCGCGAGGCTCGCGGTGCGCGGGTGGCCGACGGGGTAGGGGTCGACGCCGTCGGCCACCATCCGCTCGTACTTCGCGTGCCGCACGCGGACCTGCTCGGGCAACCGGGCGCGGCGGGCCGCGAGCTGGGCCGCGACCGGATCCTCCGCCTCGACCGGGGACGGCGGGGGGAGGACGACCGCCGGGCCACCCTCGGCGGCGAGGCCGCGGCGCTGCAGGGTCCGCAGGCTCGGGGTGGTGAGGAACCCCTCCGCGCCCGCGGCGGCCAGACCGAGCCGCGGGAGGTCGCGGGCGGCGCGGTAGCAGAGGTAGCGCGGCGTCCAGATCGGCTGGTACTTGGCGTTCGCGCGGTAGAGCGACTCGAGCTGCCACCAGCGCGACCCCAGCACGAGCAGGCGCCGCCACAGCCGCACGATCGGGCCGGCCCCGATCCGCTCGCCCTGCTCGAAGGCGGCGCGGAACATCGCGAAGTTCAGCGACAGGCGGTCCACCCCGAGGGTGCGCGCCTGCTCGGCGAGCGAGGCGACCATGAACTCGGTCAGGCCGTTCTCGGCGGTGCGGTCGCGGCGCATGAGGTCCAGGGACAGTCCGTGGCGGCCCCACGGCACGAACGACAGCAGCGCGCGCAGCTCCCCGGCGCCGTCGAAGCACTCGACCAGCACGCACTGCCCGTCGGCCGGGTCGCCCAGGCGGGAGAGCGCCATCGAGAAGCCGCGCTCGGCGTCGGTGTCGCGCCAGGCGTCGGCGCGCTCGACGACCTCCTTCATCTCGTCCGGGGAGAGGTCGGCGTGCCGCCGGATCCGGACGGTGTGGCCCGCCCGCTCCACCCGGCTCACGGCCTGGCGGACCACCCGCATCGACCGGCCCTCCACCGAGAACTCCCGGACGTCGAGGACCGCCTCGTCCCCCAGCTCGACGACGCTCAGCCCCGCGGCCGCATAGGCGCGGGCACCGCGCTCGCTCGCGCCCATCGCGGCCGGCAACCAGCCGTACCGGCGCGCCTCGTCGAGCCAGACCTCGATCGCGCCCGGCCACGCCTCCGGATCGCCGATCGGGTCCCCACTGGCGAGGCTGACGCCCGAGACGACACGGAAGGTCACCGCGGACTTGCCCGTCCTCGAGAACACGGCGGCCTTGTCGCGGCGGGTGGCGAAGTAGCCCAGCGAGTCGTCGTCGCCGTACTGGTCGAGCAGCACCCGCAGCCGCTGCTCGTCCGCGGGATCGAGATGGCGGCGATCGGGCCGGGGCCGGAACAGCACGTACGCCGCGGCCAGCACGGCGAGGGCGCCGAAGAGCCCGCACAGGAACGTGACCGCCCGCGGGCCGGCGCCGTCGATGCCCACCGCTCCGGGGTCGCCGAGGCCGCCGAGCACGTACGTGACGGCCCACCCGAACCGGTCCGCGGTGCTGCTCAGCGTGCCCGGGAACAGCGCCAGCAGGCCCCAGCCGAGCAGGGTGCCGGCGACGACGAGGGCGAGGTAGGTCCCCAGCGCGCGCCACCCGCTGTGGTGCTGCGTCCGCGCGGTGAACCGCCGGCGGGCGACGAGCAGGATCACGAGCCACGCGACGCCGAACACCAGACGCAGCCACGTCCCGGTGCCCCCGACGACGAGGGTGACCGGGTCGGCCGCGTCGGTGTCGATCGTGAACTCGACACCGCCCAGGACCCGACCGAGCACGACGTAGGCCACGACGAACCACCACGCCACACGCATCCGCCGGCGTACGGCGGACGCGAGGATGCCCAGGAAGGTGGCGGTGGCCAGGCTCGGCGGCGCCTCGACCGACACGACCTCGATCGCGGTCCGCAGCCACTCCAGCGGGGCGCGCAGCGGCGGCACGATCGCCGTGAGGGCACAGAAGGTCGCGACGAACGCGAGGTAGCCGGCGAGGAGGTCCGGCACCCGGTCGGCGAAGCGCTCCATCGCCGACCGACCGGCCGCTGCCGGTCCGTCGCGCCGCGCCGCGGTCGGCGACGGCGTCTGCGCGTGGGATCCGGTCCCTGGGGCCTGGGGCGGCTCGTCAGCCGTCAGCTGGGCCATGTCGTCTCTCCCAGAGGGTGTCGCCGGGCTTCCGCCTCAGCATGACGATCAATTCGGTGACCGGATACAGCGATTCGCGTGGCGGGCTCACGCACCTCGGCGTTCGTCGGTCCCGGTGGTGGACTGCCGGCGGACGATCTGGGCGACGACGCGCAGGAGCATCACCGTGGCGAGGACGAGACCGATCCAGCCGATGACGGTCAGTGCGGTCGAGCCCGGCTGCGGACCGGCCACCCCCGCCCCGACGAGCAGGAGCACCGACACGAGCAGCCCGACGCCGCCGACGGCCGCGAACAGCACCTGGTCGACCCACGCGGTGATGGCGGAGCGTCGCGCGGCGCTGAACGTCTCGACGTCCACGCGGACGAGCCCCGAGCGCAGCTGCAGGGCGATGTCCTCGGCGAGGCCGGGCAGGGTGCGCAGGGACGGCAGCGCGCGCAGCAGCTCCCGCTGGGCCACGGCGGCGGGGTCGCCACCGCCGTCCTTCAGCCTCGACGTGAACTGCTCGGTGGCCGACGTCGCCAGGTTGAACCCGGGGTCGATGCCGCGCAGCGTGCCTTCCAGGGTGACCACCGCGCGGGCGATGAGGGTGAACGCCGGGGGCACGGGCATGCCCTGGCGTTCCATGACGGTGAGCATGTCCTGCAGCGCACGCGGGTCGAAGCCGGCGCCCGAGAGCTGCTCGGACAGCAGGCGGCTGATCTCGCTCTCGAGCGTCATGAGGTCGACGCCCGGACCGGCGGCGCCGGACATCTCACGCAGCCCGCGAGCCACGAGTCCGGTGTCGGCGGTGGCCATCCCGAGGCCGACGAGCTGCAGCGCGCGCAGCGTGACCGGATCGATGATCCCGACGGCGCCGAAGTCGATGAACCAGACGGTGCCGTCGCCGTCGACGAGAATGTTGCCGGGGTGGGGATCGGCGTGGAACGTCCCGGACTCGAGCATCGAGGCGAGGAACGCGCGGAAGAGGCGCTCGGCGAGCACCGGCCGCGGGACCGGGCACGCCTCCAGGGCCGCGGCGTCGGAGACCGGCCGCCCGTGGACGCGCTCCATCACGAGGACGACCTCGCTCGTCATCCCGGTCAGCACCTCCGGCACGTCGACGCCCTCGACGTGGGCCGCGAGGACCGCCCTGCGCAGCGCGGCGCCGTACGCCGCCTCCTCGGTGTAGTCGAGCTCCTTGCCGATCGAGCGCACCAGCTCGTCGGCGACGCGCTCGAGTCCGAGGGCCCGGGCGCCCTCCCACCGCTGGACGGCGATGCGGCTCGCCCAGCGCAGCACGGCGGCGTCGCGGGCCACCCCGAGCTCGACGTCCGGCCGACGCACCTTGACCACGACGTCGCGGCCGTCCCGGGTCTGCGCGAGGTGCGTCTGCCCGATCGACGCGGCCGCGAGCGGCTCGTCGGAGAACGAGGCGAAGACGTCCTCCACGCCCGCCCGGCGCTCGTGCTCGAGCGTGGCACGCACCTGCGCGACCGGGACCGGCGCCACGTCGGACTGCAGCTCCTTCAGGGCGGCGATGAGCGCCGGCGGCAGCAGGTCCGCCCGGGTCGAGGCGATCTGGCCGAACTTGACGAACATGCCGCCGCAGTCCTCGAGGAAGGACTTCACCCGCGCGGCGCCGTCGGGCGTCGCGAGCGCTGCACGCGAGGTGAGCCGGCGTCCGGCGAGACCGTGCCGGCGGGCGATGCCGAGCACCTCGACGAGGCGCCCGACGATGGTCGCGGCCGTGCCGACGCGCGTCCGCAGGCCCGGGCGTCGTGCCGGAGGACGGCGCCGGAGCACGACCTCCAGGACGATGCTCACGACCATCGTCGCGAGGACGCCGAAGGCGAAGACCACGACGAGGACGGACGAGGTCGCCTCCGCGGCGGTGTCGCCGAGCACCGCGACGGCCGTGACGAGGCCGATGAGCGTGCCCAGCACGCCGGCGACCGTGGCGCGCCCGACACCGCGGGTGATCCCGAGGATCCGCCCGGAGACCAGGCCGACGACCAGGACGAACAGGACCGCGAGGACCCACTGCCAGAAGGACAGGTCCAACACCAGCTGCACCGTCACGGGTTCTCCTCACCGGTGGCACGGCGCCGCGTCGCGGCCCCTCCACCGCGACGCGTGAACGCCTGGCCGGGAGTACATCCCGGCCCGGCCCGTCTCGACCAGTGCCAGGACGATCACGGAGTCCACGCCACCCCACCGGGCGTCCCGATCTCACCCGCGACGGATGACGCACACCGTCGGGTCGGTCGCCAGAGTCGGTCTGTCAGGAACCTCTGGAGGGGGCAGGGTGTCTGCGGATCTCAGCGACCGGACCGACTTCGACGACGCGACCCGTGGCCTGATCGCGAGGCTGGAACCAGGGGTGATCGAGGCCGACGACGGCCGGGTCGTCTACGACGCGGACGCCTACACGGCGGCGACGTCCGGTGAGTGCCCCGACACGGTCCACCCGAGCCTGTGGCGGCAGAGCCAGCTCACGGCCATCCAGGGTCTGTTCGAGGTCACGGACGGTATCTACCAGCTGCGCGGGATCGAGCTGTCGAACATGACGCTGGTCGAGGGCGACCAGGGCGTGATCGTGATCGACCCGGCCGTCTCGGCCGAGGTCGCCGCGGCCGGCCTGGCGCTCTACCGTGCGCACCGCGGTGACCGGCCGGTGACGGCGGTGATCTACACGCACTCGCACATCGACCACTTCGGCGGGGTGCTCGGCGTCGTCGACGCCGGCACCGAGGTCCCGATCCTGGCTCCCGCGGGCTTCCTGGAGCACGCGGTGTCGGAGAACGTCTACGCCGGCGGCGCGATGCTGCGCCGCGGGATGTACCACACCGGGATGGGCCTGCCGGTCGCCGCGACCGGCACCCTCGGGGTCGGTCTGGGGGCGGGCACCTCGACGGGTTCGGTGGGGTTGATCGCGCCCAGCGTCGACATCACCCACACCGGCCAGCAGGAGACCCTCGACGGCGTCCGCATCGACTTCCAGATCACCCCGGGGACCGAGGCGCCCTCGGAGATGAACTTCCACTTCCCGGACAAGCGCGCGTTGTGCCTGGCCGAGAACGTCACCCACAACCTGCACAACATCCTGACCCTGCGCGGCGCCGAGGTGAGGGACGCCCGCAACTGGTCCCGCTACATCAGCGAGGCCATCGATCTGTTCGCCGACCGGACCGACGTGGCCTTCGCCTCGCACCACTGGCCCACCTGGGGCACGGGTCGGGTCGTCGCCCTGATGACCGAGCAGCGCGATCTCTACGCCTACCTGCACGACCAGACGCTGCGCCTCATGAACAAGGGCCTGATCGGCAGTGAGATCGCCGAGACGCTGGAGATGCCGCCGGCCCTGGAGTCCGCGTGGCACACCCACGGCTACTACGGCTCGGTCAGCCACAACGTCAAGGCGATCTACCAGCGCTACCTCGGCTGGTACGACGGCAACCCGGCACACCTCTGGCAGCACCCGCCCGAGGCCGCGGCCGGCCGCTACGTCCGGATCCTCGGCGGTCTCGATGCCACCGTGGCGAGGGCGCAGGAGTTCGCCGACGCGGGCGACCTGCGGTTCGCCGCGGAACTGGCCGGCCACGCCGTGTTCGCCGACGCCTCCCACCGCGGGGCCCGGGACCTGCTCGCCGCCGTCCTCACCCGGCTCGGGTACGGGTCGGAGTGCGCGACCTGGCGCAACAACTTCCTGACCGGTGCGCTGGAGCTCCGCGGCACGGTCGTGGAGACGAGGGTGAGCTCGGCGGGGATGGCTTCGGCGCTCACCGTCACCCAGCTGTTCGACAGCCTCGCCATCCGGATCGACGGCAAGCGGGCGTGGGACGTCACCGCCTCGATCCGCTGGCACTTCACCGACACCGACCAGACCTACCGCATGGACCTGTCGAACGGCGTGCTCACCCACCACCCGACCACACGGTCCGGACCGGCCGACCTCGTCGTGACCCTCACCGAGGCGCAGCTGTTGGCCGTGCTCGCCGGTCGGGCCCCGCAGGACGTGCAGTTCGACGGCGACCCCGAGACCCTCGCCACGATCGCCGGACTCACCGACGACCCGGATCCGAGCTTCGCCATCATCACGCCCTGACCCCGGCGAGGACGCGGGTCAGTGCAGTGCTGCGGTGAGCCACGTGGTGGTGTCAGCGAGGAGCTTGTCGAACGCGCAGTGCGCGCCTCCGCGGACGAGCTGGACGTCGGTGTCGGGACGGCCGTCGAAGACGGTGGTGTCGGCGAGCGGGACGTGGACGTCCTCGTCGCCGTTGATCACCAGCATGGGGCAGTTGGCGCGCTCCGCCAGCAGGTCGTCGATCGCGAACGACGCGACGACCTCGATGACCTGCTCGGTGGTGGGGACGCTCGTGAAGCCGGTGGCGTTGCCGAAGATGTCCTGCATGCGTAGAGCAGTGCGCGCGCGTTCTCGCTGCTGAAGGCCGCGGAGACCGGGCCACCGACCACGACGGCGGCGTCGACGATCTCGGTCAGGCCCGCGTGCGCAGAGAAGTAGCCGCCGAAGCTCATGCCGAGCTGTCCGACCTTGCCGGTGGTCAGCGTCCGCGCGAACCCGGCCACGCCGTCGAGGATCTCGGTGGTCCCGCGCCTCAGGGGGATGTGGGTGAGCTCGCCGGTGCCCGGGATGTCGCAGGCGACGACCCGGACGTGGGCTCCCCGCACGTAGGAGACCCACATCGGGTGCAGGTCGACCTTCCCGGTGTCGATGCCGCCGGTGGCCATCAGGACCGGCGTGTCGGCGGGGGCATCGGCCTCGGCGAGGACGTGGACCGGGACCTCGACGACCTCGCCGCGCAGGTGCGTGGTCACCCAGCGCCGCTCGAGCGTGACCGGGAAGCCGGGAGCGGCGAGCTCGTACTGCTCGATCTGGTGCCGGTGGGCGGTCACCCTCGCCGCGTCGGCCAGGCACGGGAATCGCGCCGCGCCGTAGGCCTTGGCCGCCAGCTCCGGCTGACCGGCCCGCGCGTAGCGGTCGGCGAGCGCGCTCCACGCGAAGCACCAGCCGCCGGGCCGGTCGGCCCACATGTCGTCGACGACGCCGGCGAGGTGGTCGACCTCCTGTCGCGGGATGCCCAGGTTCACGAACTGGGGGGCGCGCTCTCTCCACACGCCCTCGACGTCGACGGGGAACTCGTAGCTCATGCGATCCTCCTGGTCGATGGGGATCAACCTCCCCGCGATCCACCGTGGCGACGGCCGACCGACGGCGGAACTGCCGAGGTCCCAGCCCCGCTATGTTCTGGGGACATGGCCATCGACCTCGCGCAGTGGCGGGCGTTCCTCGCGGTGGCCGAGCGCGGCAGCCTCATGAAGGCCGCCGGGGACCTGCACACCGACCAGCCGGCCCTCAGCCGCTCACTGCGCCGCCTCGAACGCCTCGTCGGTGCGCCGCTGTTCGTGCGCAGCAACCGAGGTCTCGCGCTCACCGAGCTCGGACGCCGACTCCGGGAACCGGTCCGGGGGCTGGTCGAGCAGGCCGACGCGCTCGAGGCACGAGCCCACGCCGAGGCCCGCCAGGCCGGTGGCGTGCTCGGGTCGGCGCGATCGACATGTACCCGATCACCGCAGCCATCGCCGACGCCTGCCGGGACCTCGTCGTGGCGGACCACCCGGTCGTCACCGAAGTGGTCGGCCTGCCCTGGCTCGCCCACCCCCGGGCCCTGCGCGAGCGCAGGATCGACGTCGGCTTCACCCTGACCGTCGACGGCCGGCTCCCGGACCCCTCGACGATGCGCAGCCGCCCGCTGTGGGAGGAGACCGAGGCCTTCGCGGTCATCTCCGACCGCCACCCCTTGGCCGGCGAGGAGGTGATCCAGCCCCGGGACCTCGCCGACCTCCCGCTCCACCTCCCCGACGAGGCCGACAGCCCCGACATCCACCACCTGATCCTCGAGCAGCTCGCCGACGCCGGAGTCCCGGCGCCCCGGCGCGCGCCGCCGAGCGGCAGCTTCGCCACCGTCATCACCCAGATCGCCGCGGGCGACGGCTGGTTGCTCAGCGCCCGCACCCTCGCCCGTCACGTACCGCCCGGCCTCGTCACCAGACACCTCGCCGTCACCTCGCGACGGAAGGTGCAGTTCGAGGTCATCTGGCACGTCAACACCGACCCGGCGACCGCCGACACGTTCTGCCGGCGAATCCAGGAGGCTCTCGTCTGAGTTCGCCGTCGCGGACAGCCCGCGACAGAGATCGACGAAGCAGCTGACAGCGACGACGTCTGCCGGACGCGCCGCTCCGGCCTCATCGACGATCCTGCGCGAGAAGCCTGCGATCCGAGGACGCATTCACGAGCTTGGTCGACGACGAGCAGTCCGCCCTGGGACACACGTGAGCAGGGCTCACGAGCTCAATCGAGGACGTGGTCCACAGGAGTGGCCGAAGTCGACGGCGAGGAGCTCGCCGCCTCCCTGGGCTGCGGAGACGGCACCACGTGTCGCTCTGGCACCAGTTCGCCGTCGCCTGCTCGGGACGTCTCCCGATCCTCGGTTGCCACCTTGTCGCGGCTGCGCTAGTACTCCTGCGACCGCCACGGCGCCGTGGCGGCGCCGACCGCTGCGGCCGGGCTCGTCCTGCTGACCTCGGGCCCACACCGAGTTCAGCGTCGACCACCCGTTCCACCGTGCGGCGCCTCGAGCGCCTGGTCCGGCTCGGTCTGCTGCACCCGGCCGCTCCGCTCGCCGGACCACGGTGGCCGGGCGTCGTCGCCCGGTGCGTCGCCCGGCGACGAGGGCGACCACGAACATGGTGAGCGAGAGCGGAGCGAGCGACAGCCCGGCGCGCAGCGCGCTGTACTCGCAAGCGGGTGTACGCCCTCGTCTGAGCGGCCGCGGCGATCGCTGCCGCGGTCGGGCCCCTCCTGGGAGGCTTCATTACCACCGTCTGGACCTGGCGGCTCGGGTTCGCGTTCGAGGTCCTGGTGATCGCCGGGGTGCTCAGCGGCATCCGGCTCGTCACCCGGGGTCCACGGGTCGCCCGGGACCGTCGTGCGTCGATGGTCGGAGCCCGCCGTCACGTGGGCTCACCCGGGCCGGGTGGTCCGCCCACCGGGGTCACGTTCCTGCGCGGTGAGGTCTTCGGCCAGGGGACCCGTGCATGCTCCTCGGCAGCGTACGGCGTGGGTGGGCACCCGCACCACGTCGGGACGGAGGCGCTTCGCCTGCCGGGTCCGAGCTGCTGCGTCCTTCCGACGCCTGCGTCGTCTGTGGGACTGTCCATCTCCATCCGCACCCACGTGGGGGTCGGCGTGACCGCATCAACGCACCAGTCCGTGGCCGGTCCGGGCAGCCGGACGAGCGAGGACGTCTGGCGGGAGTTCGGCTCCCAGCTGCGCGCCTTCGTGCATCGGCGGGTCGCCGATCCACAGCGCGCCGAGGACGTCCTCGGCGAGATCGTGCTGCGCATCCACCGCGGACTCGACCGGGTCGAGGACGACGAGCACCTGACGCGATGGGTCTACCGGATCACGCGCAATGCGATCGTGGACGAGTACCGGCGGGCCGAGCGTGAACGTGCCCGGGAGCGGGCCCTTCCCGACGACGCCGCCGAGCTCGTCGGCGAGGCCGGGTCCGAGGACGACCCGACGGTGCTCCGGGAGCTCGCCGCGTGCATGCGGCCGCTGCTCGAGGGACTGCCGCCGGAGCAGCGCCGAGCGTTGGAGCTGACCGACCTGGAAGGGCTGACGCAGGTGGACGCCGCGGGCCGCGAGGGCGTCTCGGTCTCGGGGATGAAGTCGCGGGTGCAGCGTGGACGACGCCGGCTCGCGGAGTTGCTCGGTCAGTGCTGCGAGCTGACCCTCGACGCCCAGGGCACACCGATGGACTACACGCGGCCGACCGGCTGCCGGTGTGGCTGAGCCCCAGGTCGGGTCCCGCTCACAGCGGGACCCGACCTGGCGCCGTCAGCTGCAGCACGTCCCGCCGGCAGCGGCGGCCTTGGCCTCGCACGCGACAGCACACACCGACGTCGACTCCCCCTCGGGGTTGACCGCCGAGTCGTCGGTGACGGCGTAGTACTCCCACCAGCCGGTGGGCGTGTCCGGGGCGGTGACGAACACCTTGTCCTGCGCCGCGTGGCAGCACACGTCGTGCTCGGCGAGCGTCGCCTCGAGCCCGGCGCCGCGGAAGCGCGCCAGCGCCGCGGTCACCTCCTCGGGGGTGTCGGCCTCGACCCCGAGGTGGTTGAGGTGCTCACCCTCCCCCGGCTTCTCGATCAGCACCAGCTTGAGCGGCGGGTCCTCGACGACGAAGTTCGCGTAGCCCTCGCGCTGCTTGTGCGGCGGCACGCCGAACATCGCCTCGTAGAAGGTGGTCGCGGCCTCGATGTCGGTGACGTTGAGCGCGAGCTGGACGCGGGTGGTGGGCATGGTCGGTCCTCCTGGTGATCTCGCGGCACCCGGCCGGTCGCCCTGATGGCTCCTGTCGCCGTGGTGTCACCGCTACTGACGGCAGGACCGCGTGAGGGACGCAGCTGCGTCCTTCACCGGGGGTCGTCGTCAGTACCGGCGCCACACGACGTTCGGAGGTGCCGCGATGAACCGACAGCTGCAGGCCGTGCCGGAGGACTGGGGTCGGGCGATGGCCGTCGTCGCCCATCCCGATGACCTGGAGTACGGCGCGGCCAGCGCGATCGCGCGCTGGACCCGGGCCGGCCGGTCGGTCGCCTACGTGATGGTCACCGACGGCGAGGCCGGGATCGACGGACTCGACCCGACCGAGGCGGGGCCTGTCCGGCAGAAGGAGCAGGTCGCGAGCGCCGCGCTCGTCGGGGTCGACGACGTGGCCTTCCTCGGACACCGCGACGGCGTCGTCGAGGGTGGCCTGGACCTGCGCCGCGACATCGCCCGCGAGATTCGCCGGTTCCGCCCGGACGTGCTGGTCACCGCGACGTTCGAGCTGACCTACGGCATGGGCCCGGGGCAGCAGATCGTGAACCAGGCCGATCACCGGGCCGTCGGCGTCGCCGTCCTCGATGCCGCCCGCGACGCCGGGAACCGATGGATCTTCCCGGAGCTGGTCGATGAGGGCTACGCACCGTGGGACGGCGTGCGGCACGTGTACGTGATGGGCGCGAGCGAGCCCACCCACGGTGTCGACGTCACCGACGCCCTCGGGCCCGGGATCGCTTCGCTCCGTGCGCACGAGGCGTACCTGCGCGGGCTGGGTCGCGACTTCGACCCGGAGACGTTCGTGCGCGACATGACGGCGATGGCCGGCCCGGCTCTCGGTGTCCCCCACGCCGTCGCGTTCGGCCGGATACAGCTCCAGGGCGTGTGACGACGGCCCACGCCGGTCCACGCCTCCCGAAGCGCCGTTCACGCCCCCGAGAGGAACGGCCATGAGCACGACTGCCCACGAGACGACCGACCAGCAGCTGACGGCCAAGCACCGGGCTCTCTGGGCCTCCGGCGACTACCCGGCCGTGGCCGACGACCTGATCCCGACACTCGCGGCGACGCTCGTCGACGCCGCCGGCGTCCACGCCGGCCAGCGGGTGCTCGACGTCGGCCGACGGATCGCCACGCAGCGGGGCGTCGAGCTCGACCGGGTCGAGGCCGGTGCCGAGCCCCTGCCGTTCGCGGACGCCGGCTTCGACGTCATGCTGTCCTGCGTCGGCGCGATGTTCGCGCCGCACCACCAGGCCGTCGCCGACGAGCTGATCCGCGTGACGCGACCGGGCGGCACGATCGGGATGATCAACTGGGCACCGCCCGGCTTCATCGGGCAGCTGTTCGCGACGATGAAGCCCTACGCGCCACCGCCACCACCGGCGCGGGCCCCGCCCCACTGTGGGGCGACGAGGAGCACATCCGCGCCCTGTTCGGCGACCGCATCACAACGAGCACAACGCCTCCGACCCCGACCGGGTCACCGCACTCGATCGTGACTTCCTCGAGCTGCTCACCACCCGCAACGAGGCCGACACGCGGGACGCGCCGGCTACCACGCGGAATACCTCCTGGTGACCGCGCGGCGCACCAGCATCCAGCCGGAGCGGGCCGGTCTCGAGCGCGCCGGGCTGACCGCCGTGACGATCACTCCACGATGAGCGTCGCCACGGGCGTCGACTCCGCCACCGTCCGGGCCTCGCGGCCGTGACACTGTCCGACGCACACTGCGCGGATGGACCGACAGGCGGTTCACGACGACCTGGAACGCGCGCGCTCGACGTTCCACGACCTCCATGCGCAGGCGACGCCCGCGGACCTGAAGCGTCGCTCGTGCGGCACGCGGTGGAACAACCAGCAGCTCCTGTTCCACATGCTGCTCGGCTACCTGATCGTCCGGGCGCTCGGGAACCTCGTCCGCCTGGTCGGGAGGCTTCCGCCCGGTGTGGGCCGCGCCTGGGCGAGGACCTTGAACGCGGGCACCGTACCGTTCGACGTCGTCAACTTCCTCGGTTCCTGGGCCGGTGGCAGCACACTGGGGCGCCGAGGACAGACGGCGCTGTTCGACCGCGTGATCTCTGCGCTGCACCGCCGCCTGGATCGGGAGGCCGACGCCGACCTCGCACGAGGGATGCCGTACCCGACGCGATGGGACCCCTGCTTCAAGCCGTACATGACCCTCGCCGACGTCTACGCCTTCCCCACTCAGCACTTCGACCACCACCGCCGACAGCTCACCCTCGAGGGGACCGGACCGCGGTGGGGGTCTCGACGGCGACCAGAGTCGCCTTGATCACCGGGACCGCCACCACGACATCTCGACCTGGGCCATCTCCTTGTCCGAGACGACCTCGGTCTGGTGCGCGCGCCGCTGAGCGAGCTCGGCCAGGACCTCGCCACCGATGACGGCACCGCGAGCTCTTCCGCAGGACGTTCGGTCGCTCTAGGCTTACCGTTCGTGTCAGCTTACCGAGACGCAGGGCTGGGGTTGCTGGGTGACCCGATGCGCCGGGCGATCTTCGAGACGCTGGCGCGCCGGCCCAGCTCGGTCGGCGAGCTCGCCGAGCAGCTCCCGATCAGCCGCCCGGCGGTGTCCCAGCACCTCAAGGCGCTCAAGGACGGCGGTCTGGTCGTCGCCCACGCCCAGGGAACGCGGCGCATCTACCGGCTCGACCCCCACGGCGTGGCCGCGCTGCGCAGCTGGCTCGACGGTGTCTGGGAGCACGCCCTGGCCGACTTTCACAAGTTCGCCGAGCAAGCCGTCGCCGACGAGACCGCGGGCCACGACACCGACCGCGGCACCGACCACCCCGATCACTCCTCGAAGGAGCAGCCATGAGCACGCCGATCCCGGCGATCGAGGGCAAGACCACCGTCAACATCAGCCGTGACCGCGCCTTCGCGCTCTTCACCGGCTCATTCGGCGCCTGGTGGCCCCGGCAGTACCACATCGGCGCCGCCGACGTCGCGGACGTCGTCCTCGAGCCGCACGTGGGCGGACGGTGGTTCGAGCGCGGCGTCGACGGCAGCGAGTGCGACTGGGGCCGGGTGCTGGCCTGGGAGCCCCCGGAGCGGGTGCTGTTCACCTGGCAGATCGGCGGCGACTGGCAGTTCGACCCCGACCCGTCGCACGCCAGCGAGATCGAGGTCCGCTTCCACGCCGACGGGCCCGAGCAGACCACCGTCGAGGTCGAGCACCGTCACTTCGAGCGCCTGGTCGGCGGCGAGGGCGTCCACGGTGCCATCGAGCACGGTGGCGGTGGTTGGGTCGCGCTGCTCGCGGCCTACGCCCAGATGGTGGAGAACCGGTGACCGCTCCCAGCCCGGTGCGGTTCGCGCAGGACGAACGCGCCGAGCTGGCCGACTTCCTCGCCGGCCTGAGCCCCGAGCAGTGGGACGCGCCCACGCTGTGCCACCGGTGGAGTGTGCGGGACGTCGTCGCCCACATCATCAGCTACGACGACCTCGGACCGGCGGCGTTCGTCGGGCGCTTCGTCGCCGGCCGGTTCGATCCCGATCAGGTCAACCAGGTCGGGGTCGACCAGTACGCGCAGATGAGCCCCGACGAGCTGCTCGCCGAGCTGAAGGGGCACCTGCATCCCGCAGGCCTCACCGCACGGTTCGGCGGCCGCATCGGTTTGGTGGACGGCCTCATCCACCACCAGGACATCCGCCGAGCTCTCGGGGCGCCCCGCGAGGTCCCGGTAGAGCGACTTGCGACGGCGCTGCCTTTCGCGCGCGTAGCGCCGCCGATCCGGGCGTTCTCCCGAGCCCGCGGCCTGCATCTCGTCGCCACCGACCTGGACTGGTCCAGCGGCAAGGGACCGACCGTTGAGGGCCGGGCTGAGCCCCTGCTGATGGCGATCGCCGGCCGAGCCGACGCCCTTGACGAGCTCGACGGCCCCGGCCGATCGATCCTTGCCGATCGCGTGGCCGGGTAGATCCGCGCCGAGTACTTCCGGGCAGCCACACGGGGCCACGGCGCGGCTGGCGGCGCCGCTGAGGACGTCGTGGATCCTGCGGTCGGCGCCGGTCGGCGACGTGCCCCCGGCAGCCCTCGACCGCGCGCCGTGAACCGCCCCGGCGTGTCCGGAGAGCTACGGGCTTGAGTGCACCGGTTCCGGGTGGGGCCGGTGTTGACGGTAGTGGGCTTCCTCGAGCTCGGCGGGTGGGATGTCGCCGGCGGCGCTGTGCAGGCGGCGGTGGTTGTACCAATCGACCCACTCGAGGGTGGCGATCTCGACCTGTTCGACCGCGCGCCACGGCGCTCGTTGCCGGATCAGCTTCGGGCGAGCCCACGCCCGAACCCACGTCCTGCTGCTCGTCCACGACCGCGACATCCGCGTCGTCAACGCGACCACCGGCGAGCTGATCCGCGAGCTCGTCCTCGACCCCACCCGCGACTACCAACCAACCCGACCCAGAACGCACGAAACCCCGAACCCTTGAGGGTTCGGGGCTATGCGGATGTCCTGAGACACCACATGGTGGAGACGAAGGGAAGCGAACCCTCAACCCCCGCCTTGCAAAGATGGGCGATCGCGTCAACCAGGGCCTCTACCAGCAACAACGTCCTCGCCGGCCGTCACTCAATACTCCTCGAGACCGCCGGTCGCCGTCGTTTCGTGCCACGGGGCGTGCCACGCGGCCCGCTGCCTCCGACGGAGGGTCGCGCCGGGCCCGAGGACTTCGCTCGATGATCGTTCCGGCCTCATCCACGTCGGGTGACGACAGCGGGGGCCGAGCCCCCGGACAGTGAGGACCCCGCCTCCGCTGCGGGCCACGTGTCCGGGCACCAGAGCCGCGAGCCCGCGGCGTCGACGATCGGGTGGAGGCCGATGAGCGAACCACCCGGTGACGACGTCGGCGCCCGCGGGCACGGGGCGGGAGGTCCACCGCTGAGCCGGGTGGCCGCGATGGTCCTGGTCGGCGCCCTGGTCGTCGTCGCCGTCGTCGTCGTGCTCCTCGTGGCCTACCGCGCCCGCCAGGCGCTGCTGCTCGCGTTCACCGGCTTCTTCCTGGCCGTGGGCTTCGAGCCCGGGGTCGCCTGGCTGACGCGTCACGGCGCGCGCCGCGGTCTGGCGGTCGCGCTGATCGCCCTCGGCGCGGTGGCGGTGGGCGCGGTGCTGGTGGCGGTGCTGGTCGTGCCCGGTCTCCGGCAGATCGGCGAGCTCGCCCGGGGGGCGCCGCAGGTGCTCGACCGGCTCGCCGCGCGCTTCGGGGGCTCGTCGACGGGCGTCGGTGCGACGCTGGCGGACCCCGCGACCCATGCGACGGTCTCCGAGGTGAGCCAGGAGGTCGGCCAGCTGCTGGCCTCGGCTCTGACCGCCGTCTTCAGCGCCCTGGGCCTGCTGCTCGGTGGGGCCGCGGCGGCCCTCACGACGCTCGTCCTGCTGGTGTACTTCGGGCTGGCGATGCCGCGCATCCACGCGGGCCTCGCGCGCCTGCTCGGTACGCCCGACCGGGTGGACACGCTCGACGAGGCCCTCGCCCGGGTCGGCGGCTACGTGTCGGGACAGGTCCTCGTCTCCCTGATCGCGGGCGGGACGTCGTTCGTCTTCTTCCTGATCGCCGGGGTGCCCTACCCCGCGCTGCTCGCCCTGGTCGTCGCGCTGTTCGACGCCCTGCCCCAGGTCGGCGCCTTCTTCGCCTCCCTCATCGGCACGGTCGTCGCCCTGTCGCAGAGCTGGGGGCTCGCCGTGGTCACGCTCGCCTTCTTCTGCGCCTACCAGGCCGTGGAGAACTACCTCATCGCTCCCAGGGTCTTCTCCCGCACCATCGATCTGAGTCCGCTCGCGGCCTTCCTCGCGGTCCTGGTCGGAGCCTCGTTCGGAGGACTGCTGGGCGCTCTCGTCGCCCTGCCCGTCACCGCGGCGGTCAAGATCGTCCTGGCGAGGGTGCTGGCCGCACGCCGCTCACGAACCACACGACGGAGCGAGGCGAGCTCGACGGGACGTGCGGCCCGCCGGCGGCGGCCCCCGCGTCCTGCGGCGACGGTCAGTGTCGGCGGCGGCCGACGAGCCATCCGGCGACGAGCCCGAGGACCAGGGTGATGGTCAGTGCCGCCCACAGCGGCATGAGCACGACCGGGATCAACAGTCGGATCTCGGTCAGGTCGCGGTTCTCCAGTACGAAGACCACCGCGACCGCCAGGAGCACCAGCGCCACGACGCGGCGCGACGTGGCTCCCTTCTTGCTCGTGCCCGACCGGCCTCCGGTCGCCGGCGGGCCGCCGGCGACCGGTCCGTGCGTCGTCATGGAGTACTCCTTCCTCGGCCGGTCCGGGACCGACCGGTCAGGCGAAGACCTCGCGCAGGGCCTTCTCCTGGTCGGCGGAGAGGTTGGTCTGGATGAGTTCGGCCTGCTGGCCGCCGAACGACTCGTGGACCTTGTCGAGCACGGCGTCGGACGTCATGGCGAACAGAGCCGAGGTCCCCGGCGTGACCTCGTCGCGGACGCGCTTGATGAAATCGTCGTCGATCCCCACGTCGCCGAGCGACCCGCCCAGGGCGCCCATCGCGGCGCCCACCGCCGCACCCAGCAGCGGCACGAAGAAGATCAGACCGAACAGCATCCCCCAGAACATGCCGCCCATGGCCCCCGTGCCCACGAGGTTGTGCAGCTGGTGCGTCTCGGGCCTCTTGGCCCCGTCCTCCCACGACACCGTCGCCGCGTCGTGCACCTTGATCAACTGCTGCTTCTCCAGCGACTGCAGCGTGCTCACGGCACTGTCGGCACCGCCGGCGGTCGGGAACTTCCACACCGTCAAGGTGGCCATCTCGCACGTCCATTCGACTCGAGGACCGGACACGACCAGCATCGGAGGGGGCCCGCCGGGCGGCGTCACCCCACGGGAATGACCTGGAGTGCGGTGTGGGCCCGTCGCTCGCGACCGCGCCACGGTGACGAGAGAGGTCGACGAGGTCGAGGGCACGCGCAGCCCGGAGACCTCATCCCGCGCGGATGAGGAGCAGGACACCTCGCGCAGGGGACAGCCCGCGTCGCGACCGGTGCCCCGACGCCCGGCGCGGTGGGCTCAGGAGGCCGGCTCCGACCCTTCTCCTGCCGGCCCGAGAAGGGCCTCCCCGAGCAGCTCGGGCGACTCGGGCACCGGGCGCAGCTCGAGGACCTCCAGGCCGAGGGCGTGCAGCCGGGCCAGGACGCCCTGGACCTGTGCGCGGTCGACGACCTCGCCGAGCAGAACGGTCTCGACCGGCGCCTCACTCACGTCGAACCCCGCGAAGTCGGCGCGCACCTCGGGGGACAGACGTCCCAGGATGCGGAGCTCGTAACGGGTCGCGGTCATGGCGCCGACGATGCGACCGACCGCGACCGATCGCGTCATCCGAGGAAGGTGACTCATCGATTTGGTCCATTCGTGGCTACCGGGAGTCACCTATGACGTAGTACGAAAAAGGAGGTCCAATCGAGGGCCCAGGTCACGGGGTGATGCCGGTGCGCACGCTGAAGGTCCGGGTACCGGCCCGACCACCCCAGTTCGTGGAGCGTCCCGAGGTTCGTGACGCCCTCGCCGCCGCCGCCGCCGCGGCAGACCATCCACGGGTGGTGCTGGTGAGTGCCCCCGCGGGTCACGGCAAGACCGTCGCGCTGGCCGACTGGGTGCTCGCGGCGGATACGCCTGCCGCCTGGGTCTCACTCGACGCTACCGACCGCGACGAGCACCAGTGGTGGTCGTCGGTGCTCAGCGCGTTGCTGGCGTGTCCGGCCGTGCCCCCCGACGGCGCGCTGAGCCGTCTCGCCGCGCGGTCGACGGGACGTGAGACCGACGCGCGGGAAGCCTTCCTGGTGTCGCTGCTCGAGGCCCTCGAGGAGCTGCCCAGCCCCTGCCACCTGGTGCTGGACGACGTCCACACGATCGTCGGCCACCCCTCACAGCGAGGTCTGCGCGACCTCGTGCGTCACCCGGTCGCCGGGCTCACCGTGGTCCTCTCGAGCCGGTTCGACCCGCCGATCGGCCTGGACCGGCTCCGGCTCGACGACCGGCTCGCCGAGGTCCGGGCCGACCGGCTGGCATTCGGTGTGGCCGATGCGGTCCGTCTGTTCGACGCGGCCTCGGTCCCGCTCGCCCCCGAGGACGCCACCCGGCTGATCGAGCGCACCGAAGGGTGGGTCGCGGCACTGCGCCTGGTCGCGCTCTCACTGCAGTCGGCGAGCGACCAGGCGTCGGTGGTCGCCGACTTCGCCGGCGACGACCGCTCCGTGGCCGACTACCTGGTCGACGAGGTCCTCTCCACGCTCGACGACAGGGAGCGCCGCGTCCTGGAGGCCGCGTGCCTGTGTCCCACGGTCCCGGTCGACCTCGTGTGCGCGCTGGCCGGCGGCGACGCGGCCACGGACGTCCTCGAACGACTCGAGGCGAGCACCGGCATGGTGACCGCCGTCGACCGCCGCGGCGACGTGTACCACGCCCACGAACTCTTGCGCTCCCACGTCCTCGCCCGGCTGCGCCGCACCCACCCCGAGCGCCTGCGCACGATGCGCCAGCGCGCCACGGTCTGGTTCGAGGACCACAACGAACCGGCGGAGGCCGTGGGATTCGCCGCGGCGGCAGACGACCTCGCCGGCACGGCGTCCCTGGTCAAGGCGCGTGGCCCCGAGCTCGTCGCCGCCGGCCGCTTCACCGAGCTGGGCGAGGCCGCGCGCCTGCTGTGGACGAGTGAGCAGGCCGCGGTCCCGGCCGTGATCGCTCTCGCGATCCTCGAGGACGGCGGGCCGGCTCGGGCCGAGGCGCTGCTGGAGGCCGTGGACGGGGCGGATGCGGAGATCGGGACCGTGCGGGCGCTGGTCCACGCGCGTCAGCTCCTGGCGTCAGGCCGGAGCACCGACGCCCTGGCCGCGGCGGCGAGCATCGTCCCCGAGGCCGTCCGCAGCACCGCGTTGCGCGCCCTGGCCCTCGCGAACCGAGCCACCGTCCGCGCGGAGGCGGACCCGGACGACGCGTGCACCGACGCCCAGCTGGCGCTGGACCTCGCCGGGACCGAGGACTGGCCCTGGTTGGAGGTCCAGGCGCACGCCGCGCTCGCCACCGCCCACGCGCGCGCGGACCGGCTGCCGGTCGCCGTGCGGCACGCGCACGCGGTGCTGGACCGCAGCGCTCGTCACCGGTGGCAGCACACGCTGTGGCCGGCCGAGGCCCTCGTCGTCCTCGCGCTGAGCGACGCCGTCGACGGCCGCCCCGAGCAGGCACTGGCGGACGTGGCTGCCGCCGAGGCCCTCGAGCCCGCCCACCGGGAGCACCGTGTCGTCCTCACCGCGGTCCGCGGGATCGCCGAGTACGACAGGGGCCGGTGCCGCGAGGGCTGGCAGCTCCTGCGGGCGGCCCGGTTGCAGGCCCTGGGCGCCGAGGTCGACACCCGACACGTCGCCTTCGCGGCCCTGGTCGAGCAGCAGGCCGCGCTCGACCTGGGTCGCGTCCGCGAGGCCGGCGAGGTCACGAGCGCGGTGGCGGGCCGGCTCGACGGCACCGCCGACGAGGTCGTGCTGCGGGCCCGCCAGCGGTGGGCCACCACCCGCGACCCCCAGGTGCGCCACACGCTGCGCCCCGCGCTGGACGGGAGCCTTCCATGCACCAGCCCGTTGACCGCGATCGACGTGCGGGTCCTCGATGCCGAGATCGCGCTGAGCACCGGACAGTTCCCCCTCGTGCGGCGGCGCCTGCACGAGTCCGTCCGTCGCGCTGCGCAGCACGCAGTCGTGCGTCCTCTGGCGGTGGCGTCCACGGCGCTGCTCGAACGCCTGGAGCGGGATCGCGGCAGCTTCGGCGAGCACGACCACCTCGTCGATCGCGTGCTCTCGATCGCGCACGAGCGGTCGACCGGCACGGGGCCGCCGCTGACCGAGCGGGAACGTGAGGTGCTCGAGCTCCTCCCCACGCAGAGGTCGGTGGAAGAGATGGCCGAAGACCTGTCGGTCACCGTCAACACCCTCAAGACCCACCAACGGTCGATCTACCGCAAGCTCGACGCCGCCGGTCGCCGTGACGCCGTCCAGCGCGCCCGCCGCCTCGGTCTCCTCGCGTTCAGCAGCAGCTGACGGGGCGTTCCGTCACCGTCGCGGCACGGGCGCTCCGCCCTCATCTCCGTCGGGTGAGGACGGCGGGGACCTCCCGAAGGATCGTGTCGGGTGGCCCGACCCGGGCTCGACGGGGAGACGCCGACAGCGAGGACAGGGGATGATGCCCGTGCGCTGCGAGATCCACGTCCGGGGACGCCTCTCCCCCGAGGTGTCCGACAGCTTCGAGGAGTTCGCGATCTCCGAGGCCCCGTCCCAGACCCTGGTGGTCGGGGAGGTCGAGGACAGCGCCGAGCTGGCCCGGCTCCTCGCCCGGACACAGGCCCTGGGCCTCACCGTGCTGTCCCTGCGGACCGTGCCCCGATAGATCAGCCGCGTCCTCGGTGTCGCGAAGTCATCCCTCCGGGGTGGCGCTGCCGCCGCGGCCGTCGGGCGAGGGTGAGCCGGTGATGACTGGCCAGAACGCCGCGCAGCACAGGTCTTCCCTGCGGCACCCCGCCGAGGTCCCGTTCTTCGTCGTCATGGTCGTCCTGAACGTCGCGATCGTGCTGGCGGTCGTGCGGGCCGCGATCGTCGTCCCGTTCCTGCCCGAGTCGCTCCAGACCTCGCCCGGGGCGAACGCGATCCGCGCCGCGCTGATCGGCCTGCTGCTGTTCGTGCCGGCGCTCGTGGTCGTCCGTGAGCTCCAGCGGGCGACGACGCGGGGCACCGCGGTGCAGCTCTCGGAGCGACAGTTCCCGGAGCTGTACAGGACCGCCGACGAGCTCGCGGCGACGCTGCGACTGTCGCGGCGCCCCGACATCTTCGTGGCCAACGGCAACGGCGAGCTCAACGCCTTCGCCGCGCAGGCGGCGGGTCACGACTACGTCGTGCTCAACAGCGAGCTCTTCGCCAACCTCTACGCGCACAACCGGGAGGGCCTGCGCTTCGTCCTCGGTCACGAGCTGGGGCACATCCGGCTGCACCACGTCTCGCTCTGGTACCAGATCGCCGTCGCCTACTCGTCTCGCATCCCGATCCTCGGTGCCACCCTGTCGCGGCTGCGGGAGTACTCGTGCGACCGCCACGGCGCCGTGGCGGCCCCGACCGGAGCCGCCGGGCTCGTCCTGCTGACCTCGGGGCGCCACACCCAGACCAGCGTCGACATCGGCCAGCTCGTCGAGCAGGGCCGGCACCTGCGCGGTTTCTGGGTCGGCCTGGCGCAGCTCCCCCGGTCGCACCCGTTCACCGTCCGGCGCCTCGACCGCCTGGTCGGCCTCGGTCTGCTGCACCCGCCCGCTCCGCTGGTGGTCGTGCCGCCCGGCGAGCAGCCGGCGAGCTGACGGTCAGCCGCCGAGGACCGTGTCGCTCGCCCCGCTCTGCTCGGGGTCGCGCAGGCGCATCATCCCGAACGTCAGCAGCACACCGAGGAAGCCCGCGATCAACGGCACGAGCAGCGCGGCCTGCAGTGCGGGCGGCCGGGCCTCGGTGTTGATGCGCACCACCTCGTCGCGGGCTGCCGCCGGCTCGTCGGCGAGGAGGTCGGTGAGCCCGGAGTTGCTCATGACCTGCGCGTCGTGCTCCAGCACCGCGGCCACCCGATCCTGGTCCGCGGGGTCGAGCACGGTGCTCGCGCGCGTCTCCGTGGTGAAGGTCGTCGCGAGGACCGCGAGCATCACCGCCCCGGCGAGGGCGAGTCCGAGTGACAGACCGAAGGACCCGGCCGCGGAGTTCACACCCGCTGCCTCGCTCGCGCGTTCCTCGGAGATCGGACCGAGGGTGTAGGCGTTGAGCTGGGACACGAGCAGCCCGAACCCGGCGCCGACCACCGCCAGCGGGAGGAGGAGCGCCCAGCCGAAGTCGGCGCGGGGCACGAGCGCGATGAGCGCGATGTTGCCGACCACGAGCAGCAGGAAGCCGACCCGGACGACGGTCGCCGGGCGTCGGCGCCCGGTGCGTCGCCCGGCGACCAGGGCGACCACGAACATGGTGAGCGAGAGCGGAGCGAGCGACAGCCCGGCGAGCAGCGCGCTGTACTCAAGGACCATCTGGAGATAGATCGGCAGGGCGATCATCGTGCCGCCCAGCGCGATCTGCTGGAGCATCTGCTCGCTGATGCCGAGCCGGAACCACGGCGAGGCGAACAGCCCGGCATCGAGCAGCGCAGGCTGACCGCGCCGACGCCGCCGCACGAGCCACCAAGCGAGGAGCCCGAGCGCGGCGAGACCGACCAGCACCAGCACGCCGACGGCCTCGCCGCCCTCCTGCCAGACGAGGATGCCGAGCACGATCCCGCCCATGCCGAGCACCGAAAGCGCGGAGCCGACGAGGTCCACCCGCCGGGGCCCGGTGTAGGGCGCGTCCCGCACGAGCCGTATGCCGCAGAGCACCCCGGCGATGACGAGGACCTCGAACGCGAACCCGAGCCGCCAGGTCAGGACGGTCGTGATGAACCCTCCCAGGAGGGGGCCGACCGCGGCAGCGATCGCCGCGGCCGCTCCGACGAGGGCGTAGACACGCTTGCGCGCCGCGCCCTCGAAGTTGCCGTGGATCAACGACTGCATGGCGGGCAACAGCAACGCCGCGCCGAGGCCACCGACGATCGCCCACATCACCACGACGATGGTCAGGCCCTGCGCGAGGGTCATTGCCAGCGCGCCGGCGGCGTAGGCGAGGAGGCCGAGGACGTAAGCGCGTCGACGGCCGATCAGGTCGCCGACCTTGCCCCCGATGATGATGAACGCCGCGGAGACCAGGGCCTCCAGGGCGATCGCGGACTGCACGCCGCTGACGGTCGTGCCGAGGTCGCGCACGACCGCGGCGATCGAGACGTTCATCAGCGACGTGTCGACCACCAGCACGAACATCGCCATGGCCAGGAGCAGCGCGAGCAGCCGATCGTGCCCGTGCGCCGCGACGCGCTCCTCGCTGACGGCCTCGGCCACCGTGACCTCCCACCCGGGTCCGCGACGTCCACATGTCGCCCGGACCCCGTCGTGCGTCGATGGTCGGAGTCCGGTGACCAGGCGGCCTCACCCGGGCTGGGTGGTCTGCCCGACGGATCACCCCGGGTGGAGGAGGTCCCCCATGGTCGGGAGGTCGATCGTGGGTCCGATCCGGGCACGAACGGGACGGAGATCGACATGGCGGCGACGAACGGCGACGGTGCGAGGTCCCCCGGCCCTCCTCGCTCCCCCGTCGGCCCGGCGGCCGTCGCACAACGCGTCCGTCCGGACTGGGTGGTCTTCGGTGTCGCCGGCGCGTTGGCGCTGCTGTTCGTCGGCTGGGGTGTCGTCGACTCGACGTCTCTCGCCTCGGTCACCGGCACGATGCTCGACGGGCTCATCCGTGCCGGCGGCTGGGGATTCAGCCTCGCTGCGCTCGGCTTCGTGGTCTTCGCGCTGTGGTTGGCGTTCAGCCGCTACGGCCGCATCCGCCTCGGCGGGGACGACGAGCGCCCGGCGTTCCGCACCTCGTCCTGGGTGGCGATGATGTTCAGCGCCGGGATGGGCATCGGACTGATGTTCTACGGCGTCGCCGAGCCGCTCGCCTTCTACACCCAGCCCCCGCCGGGATCGGTGCCGCCGGGTGACGAGGTCGAGGCGCTGCGCACGGCGATGGCGACCTCGCTGTTCCACTGGACGCTGCACCCGTGGGCCATCTACGCCGTGGTGGGCCTCGCCATCGCGTACTCGACCTTCCGCAAAGGCCGCCGACAGCTCATCAGCTCGGCCTTCGTGCCGCTCATCGGGCAACGGCTCGCGGACGGGTGGCTCGGCAGGCTCATCGACATCATCGCCATCTTCGCGACCGTGTTCGGCTCCGCGGCCTCGCTCGGGCTCGGCGCCCTCCAGATCGGCGGGGGCCTCGAGGCCACAGGGCTGGTCGGGAGCGTCGGGAACGCCGTCCTCGTACCCATGATCATCGTCCTCACCGCCGCCTTCGTCCTGTCGGCCGTCTCGGGCATCGCCCGGGGCATCCAGTGGCTGTCGAACATCAACATGGTGCTGGCAGGCCTGCTCGCGCTGTTCGTGTTCGTCCTCGGCCCCACCGTGCTGATCCTCGATCTGCTGCAGACAGGCCTGTCCGCCTACTTCACCGACTTCTTCGAGATGGCGGGCCGCTCGGAGGCGACCGGCGGCCAGGCGATGCTCGAGTGGCTCAGCAGCTGGACGATCTTCTACTGGGCGTGGTGGATCTCCTGGACGCCGTTCGTGGGGATGTTCCTGGCCAAGATCAGCCGTGGCCGCACGATCCGGCAGTTCGTCGGTGGCGTGATCCTGGTGCCGAGCGTGGTGAGCCTTCTGTGGTTCGCCATCTTCGGCGGCTCGGCGATCTACCAGCAGAAGACAGGGCTCGACCCGGCCGCGGCCGGCACCGAGCAGCAGCTGTTCGCGGTCCTCGCCCAGTACCCGGCGGCCACGTTCACCGGCCTGCTCGTCATGGTCCTCGTGGCGATCTTCTTCGTGTCGGGGGCGGACGCCGCCTCGATCGTCACCGGCACGCTGTCCCAGCGCGGCACCGACGAGCCCTCCCGGTGGATCGTCATCTTCTGGGGCACGATGATGGGCGCGGTCGCGGTGGTGATGCTGCTGGTCGGGGGCGAGGACGCGCTCAAGGGCCTCGAGAGCCTCACCATCCTCGTCGCGGCACCTTTCGTCATCATCATGATGTTCCTGTGCGTCGCCTTCGCACGCGACCTGCGCCGCGACCCCCAGGTGCAGCTCGAGGACAAGGGCAGTCGGCTCGTCGAGCAGGCCGTCGACGCCGGCACCAGTCGCTACGGCGACTACTTCACCCTGCGCATCGAGTCCGTCCCCGGCGCCCGTCGGCGGCGCGACGCCGGCGACGAAGGGGCCTCCCCGGCAGGCAACGGGGTGGGCTCGGACACCACGCAGAGCTGATCGCTACCCGATCGCCTCGCGGAGGGCGGCGAGCTGTTCGGGCCCGTAGCCGGTCGGCGGCAGGACCGCGGTCCATCCGTCGACGTAGCGGGAGACGTAGTTGTGCCCGTGCCCGCCCGGGGGGTCGACGGCGAACGGCAGGTCGGCGGTGACCTGCCAGAAGGTGACGAACGGGATCCACACGACGCCACCGAGGACGTCCCTCCCTGGGGGTTCGGCGATCCAGTCCGGCTCGTGCAGGGCGAGCCGCGGGCTCCACCAGACGATCGGGTCCGACGGGTTGATCATGTAGAGCACCCGCCCACCGGACCAGGGTCGGTCCGTCGGCGGGACCGGTGGCTCCGCGTCGTCGGCGAAGCGCACGATCCGCCCCTGCCGGTAGACCGGCTGCACCTCGGGGCTTCCCGGATCCCGGTGGTCGGTGAACTCCCGGAACAGGGGGTTGAAGTTCGGTGGACCCGCGAACAGGACGCCGTCGGCACGGTTGGCGAGGTCGAACTCCCCGCTGAAACCGGCCTCGGCACCGAAGGACCCGAGGCTCTCCCCGGCGAAGAACAGGCGGGGCCGGGTCTCGGGCGGCAGCGTCGTCCACGTCCCGTAGACCGCGTCGACGAGGGCCCGGCCGGCTTCACGGGCCTTGGTCTGATCGACCAGGTAGGACATCCACGACGGCAGGTACGAGTACTGCAGGGCGACCGTGGCCGAGTCACCGTGGGCGAGGTACTCGAACGAGTCGACCAGCGCGGGATCGACCCACCCACTGCCCGTCGTCACGACGACGAGCAGGTTGCGACGCGCGAGGCCGCCGGCCCGCTCCAGGTCCCGGACCGCGAGGGCAGCGCGGGCTTCGGCGTCCGGCGCCGAGTCCAGCCCGGCGTACGCACGGATCGGTGCGACGGCCGGACGAGCCCCGAGGCGCTCGATGTCGCCGGGCAGGGGACCGAGCGCGGCGAAGTTGCGGCCCTCCCGGCCCAGCGTCTCCCAGGGCACGAGCGACCCCGGCCCGCCGGAGCGCAAGCCGCTCGACGGGGCGGCCACGCCCTCCGCGGTGGTGGCGTTGTGCACCGAGAACGCGCGGTTCGCCGCGGCGACGAAACCGTCGAGCAACAGGCCGCTCACCAGCAGGTACGTCAGCGCCGCAGCCAGCAGCCACCCGAGGGTGGTCGCAGCCCGCGCCCCGATCCACCGGGACAGCAGGCCGGAGAGCCGGTGGTACACCCACCGCACACAGCGGCCGACTGCGAGGAGCACCACGAAGGTGGCGGCCGCGACGAACGGCATCGCCACGAGGGACCCGACGTCGACCGGTGCCGCGTCGACGAGACGACGGATGTCGGACTGCCACGCCTGGCCGAGCACCACGGCCGCGGCGACGACCGGTGCGGCCGTCCACGCGAAGCCACGCCACGACCTCGCCCGAGGCGTGCGGGCGGCACGGTCGGCGAACCCACGCCAGACCGCGGCGGCGAGCACGCCGAGGCCGTAACCGATCACCGCGGTGATGCCCCAGACCAGGCCCTGCACGACGCCGCCCCGCGGGAGCAGGGAGGGCGTGAACGAGAGACAGCCGAGCAGCAACGCTCCCCAGCAGCCCGGCAGGGTCAGCCGGCGGGGGCGGTGTCGCGCGACCGCCTCGCCTGCCCGGCGGTCGCCGACGCGCCGCTCGTCCACGGCGATCGAGCGTCCCCCGTCGGCCTCGTGGACGTCAGCGTTGCGCACCGGCGGTCAGGGTCCCTGCTGCCCGGCCACCCACGCCTTGGCCTGCACGAGCTCGGCGACCGGGAAGGCGCGCAGCTGTCCGGGGACGAGCGCGGAGAGCACGCGGAGCGCGGGCCGCAGCCAGTCCTGGTCGCTGACCACGGCGACACGCTCGTAGGACCCGGCGTGGCGAGCCGCGAACTTCAGCTCCTCGGCGAGGGCGTCGCCCTCGTACTCGCGCAGCTCGGGGCCGAGGAGGTAGAGCATCCGGATCGTCCTCCCGGAGGCGATCTCCCGGCGGAGGACCGGTTCGACGACCTCCTCGAAGTCGTCGTCGTCGAACGTGCCGACGGCCTCGAAGCCCAGCGCGCCCGCAGGCATGTCCGCGATCTGCTTCAGCATCCCTCTCCCTCCCCGACGACGACGCGCGTGCCGACCGTCAGCCGACCACCTTCAGACCGCTACCGATCTCGCTGACCACGTGGTTGTCGCGGTTGCGGGCCATGACGTGGCCGAGCCCGAGCACACCCGCCACGGGCCAGGGGATCACCTGGAACGCAGCGAGAGCGCTCACGGTGATCAGGTAGCTGAGACTGCCGGTCAGGGGCCAGCCCACCGGCCCGACGTAGGGAATCTCGATATGCCACTCCCACCGGGAGAGCTCGTCCTGGTCGGTTGTCGAGGTCGGGGAAGGGGGTGCGCCAGCGTCGGACGTCATCGATGCCTCCCGCGCGGTCGGTCTCGGTGTGCACCCCACCCTGGGCCGACAGCGCCGGATGAGCCTCATCCACCTCGGGTGATCTCGTAGCCGGGCCCGGCCCCTCACGGCGAACGGGATGCCGGTCGCCGGTCGCCGTCCCGGTGGCACGTCGGCCTCACCCGCACCGGGGGAGCCGGGCCGCCGTGACCTCCACGATCCTGACCTGCCGGACCACCCGCCGACGGCCCGGCCGACCGATCGAGGAAAGGCAGATGGTCGCTGCGCGAGATTCCACCGCCCCGGCCCAGCGTGCGGTCCGCCTCCGGACCCGCTGCGCCGCCGGGGCGGCGCTGGCGGCGTCCCTGGGTGCCGTGGCGATCGTGGTGGCGGGCCTCATCCGTGAGCCGTGGAGGCTGCCGCTGGGTGTGGCGGCCGTGGTGGTCGCCGTGGTGGCGGGGTGGGACGCCCTGGTCCATCGCGGGGCCCGGCGGTACGCGGCAGCGACGATCGTCGTCCTGGCACTGGTCGGCGTCGTGCTGCTGCTCGACCTGCACGCCCTGGCGCGGATCGCCGCGGTGGTCGCCCTGGTGCTCGCCTCGCTGGCCGCCGCTCGGGTGACGCTGCACGACGTGCTGGTCGCCCCCTCCGTGACGACCACACCGGTCGGAAGGGCGGAACACGGGGTGCTCTTGATGAACCCCCGCTCCGGAGGTGGTCGGGTCGCCCGATTCGACCTGGAGAACCAGGCCCGCCGCCGGGGCATCACACCGATCCTCCTGCAGCCCGGCGACGATCTGCGCGCCCTGGCCGAGGGCGCCGTGGCCGACGGCGCGGACGTGCTCGGCGTGGCCGGCGGGGACGGCTCGCAGGCGCTGGTCGCCGACGTGGCCCGGCGCCACGGGCTGCCGATGGTGTGCGTGCCCGCCGGGACCCGCAACCACTTCGCCCTGGACCTGGGGCTGGACCGCGACGACGTGGTCGGCGCCCTCGAGGCGTTCGGCGAGGCCGTCGAGCGACGGGTCGACCTCGCGATCGTGGGCGACCGGGTCTTCGTCAACAACGCCTCGCTCGGTGTTTACGCCACGGTGGTCCAGTCCGACGCGTATCGAGCGGCGAAGATCCGCACGACGTCGCAGATGCTGCCGGACCTGCTCGGGCCCGACGCCCGGGGATTCGACCTACGGTTCGAGCCGCCGGACCGCGATCACCCGATCCGGGCCGACCTCGTCCTGGTCTCCAACGGCGTCTATCGCGTCGAGCGACTCAGCGGCTTCGGGACCCGGGCACGCCTCGACGAAGGAGTCCTGGGAGTCGTCACCCTCACCCTCGACACCACCACCACGGTGTCCGGCCTGCTGGCCGCCGAGCTCCGGGGCGACCTGGGCCGCCACCCCGGCTTCCGCCAGTGGAGCACCCCGGAGTTCACGGTCGACTCCGGGGACGAGCTCGTCGACGTCGGGGTCGACGGCGAGGCGCTGCAGCTCGCACCGCCCCTGCGCTTCCGGTCGTTGCCCGCCGCACTACGCGTCCGGGTCCCGAAGCACCGTCCGGCCGCGGCCCGACCACCGCTGCCGCGACCAGGCGCCGCCGCGGCAGAGCTGCTCCGCCGGGTCGCGGGGCGACCGCAGCAGCGGACGAAGACCCGGTGACGCGCGATCGCCCCACGCCTCCCCCACCTCACACCCCGCGGATGAGGCCGGACGCACCCCATGTGGTCCAACCTCGGAGACGGACCGGAGCGCCGGTCGGCCGATGGCTCCCCGGCCGGGCGAGGATGTCGAGGAGGGGCGATGGCTTTGTGCCGGCAGTCCTGCTGCCACACGGGTCGAGTCCCCGAACAGCGGTCGATCGGCCTCAAGCAGGCCGCGTCGTGGGGCACGGGGCGGTAGGAGTCGTGTCCGCCACCGCGGTACCCGACGAGCTCGGCGGACCTCCGTCACCGGCGCAGCGGGCGACAGCCGTCCGCGACCGCATCACGGAACTGCACCGGCGTCACCGCACGGCGCCCGTCGACGTCGTGTCCTACTACCCGTCGGAGGCCGAGGCCCGCCCCCATGTGTTCGGCCTGTCGGGTGTGCACGTCTCAGGAGTGCGTGTCTCCTTCGGGGAGAGCGAGGAGCGGTTCCCGCTGCAGTCGATATCCAAGGTCTTCACCTACGCCGTCGCTCTCGAGGACAACGGGCGCGCCGCGACACAGGCCCGGGTAGGCGTGGAGCCCTCGGGCGACCCGTACAACTCGGTCACCTTCGACGAGGCGCACCACCGTCCCCACAACCCGATGATCAACTCTGGGGCGCTCGTGGCCGCCGCCCTCGTCCGCGGCCGCGATCGAGACCACCGCGTGGCGCGCCTGGTCGAGCGCGTGCGCGCGTTCGCGGGCAACCCCGAGATCGACGTCGACCCCGCCGTCCTCGAGGAGCAGCTGCACGCCACCGACCACAATCTCGGCCTTGCGTACCTCATGCGCGCCTCGGGGATGCTCCACGGCGACGTCGAGGACACGTTGTCGGTCTATCTCTCGGCCTGCTCGATCACCGTTTCCACCGACGAGCTCGCCGTCATGGGTGCCACCCTCGCCAACGGCGGTGTCAACCCGATCACCGGCACCCGAGCGATGCCGGCCGAGTACGTCCGCGACGTCATCAGCGTCATGCTCACGTGTGGCATGTACGACGGGGCCGGCCAGTGGTTCCACGACGTCGGCATCCCCGCGAAGAGTGGTGTGAGCGGCGGCATCGTCGCCGCGATCCCGGAACGGATCGGCATCGCCGTGTACTCCCCCGGCCTCGACGCCCACGGCAACTCCGTCCGCGGCGTCAACATCTGCCGTGACCTGTCCGACCGCTTCGGACTGCACGTCTTCGCGAGCCCCGAGCAACGCGCTCTCCCCTGACCGGGGTGTGGCGTGGAACGGCGCCTCCCTCCGGGTTGAGGTCGTCCCGGGTGGGTGGAGGCGTGTCGTGCAGGGCCGTGGGCTCAGCCGGCGCCGGCTTCGGCGAGCACCGCCGCCTCGTACGCCTCCTCGTTGTGCGGGCCTCCGCCCTTGAGCCGAAGCGGGGCGGTCGGCGTAGGTCGTCGGCCGTCGCGCACTCGCCGGTCAGGGCGATCCGACCGTGGCCTCCGTCAGAGCATATGGCTGGAGTCGACGACGAGCACCGCCTTCATTTCGTGCCACGTCCGGGCACGGAAGATCAGCCGAGCGAGCGTTCTCGCAGGTCAAAGGGAGTGGAGACGAAGGGAATCGAACCCTCAACCCCCGCCTTGCAAAGATGGCAGACTGCGTTGACCAGGGCCTCTACCAGCAACAACGTCTCCGCGGGCCGTCACTTGGTGCTCTCGGACCCCACCGCAGGCCCTCATCTCGTGTCACGAGGCGTGTCACGGCCACTTGTTGATCGCCGCCAGCCAGGGGCACTCGCCCACGGCGTCCTCCGGGACCGCGCTGGCCCAGCCCGACCGAGGGCAGGAGCTCAGCGGCGACATCGACGATGCGGCCTCCGGTCGCGGGATGGAGTCGCGGCCAAGTACGCGCACCGCGGACGCAGCGCCCGGTCACTTCCTGGGGCTCGCGGCCTCCTCGGCGGTTTCGCCGGGCTCGACCTTGCCCCGGGGAAGCGCAACCGGCGGGAGGACGTCGCGGGGTCGATCAGTAGGACTCCCCGTGGGCCCGGCACCACTGCTGGCGGGTCGGTCGCCTTCTGCGTCACGACGACGGTCGGTGGACGCGGAGCGCCGCCAAGGTCCGGTCGATACTTGCCAGCACCATGGATGGCGGCGGCTCCTCGAGGTTCGGGCCTGCGGCCGCGAGGGCGATCGTCGCGCGGTGGGCGATGTTGTCGAATCCGCCGAGCAGGTTCAAGGCTGCTTCGGCGCAGCGATCTCCTTGGAGGGCGGCTGCGAACAGGCGAGTGACCTCGTCCCGGTCGATCGCATCGTGGCCGGCTCCAGGGTCGTCGTCTCGTTGGTCGCAGGAACGGTCGTTCGTCACGATGGACTGACGCAGCGCGCGGCGAAGCCGTTCCCTTCGGATCCGAGGGGAACGGCTCCGCAACCTCACGGTCGATCGGCGGGCCAGGTCGCCAGGAACTCCTGACGGCCTTCGCGAGCCGCAAGGTGCCGCCGAATGGTGGCCTGTGCACGGTGCACGCGGGACTTGATCGTGCCCACCGCGACCCCGAGCAGCTCGGCTGCCTCGATGAGGCTCAGCCCGTCAAGGTGAAGAACCTCAAGCACGAGGCGCTGCTCCCGCGGGAGCAGGGCGAGCAGCTCGGGCAGAACAGCGACCGCGTGCTGGCGGTCGTCGACACCTTGTCCGCAGCGCCCTCGAGCGCCCATGCCGTGCAGGCCGCTCTCGCCGCCGGTGGGCTCCAGGTCCTCACCGCCCCCGGCATGGACCCCGCGGAGCTCGCCGGCCTGTTCGCCGAGGGACCGAACGGGGTCACGCCGGCCACGAGCTGGTGGTGGCTCGCGGTCTCCCTGCCGCACTCCTCCACGCCGTTCGACCTCGCCCGCACCATCGGGACCTCACTAGCGGTGCTGGGCCTGGCGCTGCTGCTCGACCGCCTGGTTGCCCGCTGGGCGAACCGCATGCACGGCCGGGTCCTCGGCGCGGTCCGGGCCCCGCTCGCCGCAGCCGGTTCGATGACCCTGACGTTCTACGTCCTGCACGTCGTCGTCACCGGGCTGGCCCCGGCGACCGACCCGTGGGTGCTCTTCCTCGGGCAGGTCATCGGTGCCCTGGCCGCCGGGGTCGTCTTACAACGGTTCTTGGGGCGCGGCCCGCTGGAGGCCGGCGTGGCGAGGCTCGTCGACGCGGTGGCCCCCGCTCCGTCGAAGACGGACGCCGCGACCACGACGGGCTCCCGCCGCGTCGGTGCGGCGCTCGGATCGGCAATCGCGATCGCCGCCCTGCTCGTCGCCGTGGCCGCGGGTGCGGGCGTGGCCCTCGCCTTCCCGTCGACGGGCGCCGCGGCCACCACGAGCGCGGAGTCCGACACGGCTGAGGAGGAGCCGCCTGCCGAAGCCGGCACCGTCGAGGACAACGAACCGACCGGCACCGCCGAGGGTCCCGCGTCCAGCGAGACGACCGACACCGTCGAAGCCGGCATCGCCGACGACTCCACGGCTGGTGAGACCCCCGACGCCACCGAGGACTCCGCCTCCGAGGAGTAGGCCACCATCCTCTCGACCGTTTGTCGCGGACCGCAGCGACGTGGGAGCGGTCGAGGGGTATCGAGGCTGCCGAGATGTCCGGAATCCCCATCGCACCCCGGCGTGGATCGCGGTCTGGCTCGTTGAGCACAGCGGGGAAGAAGCCACTCCGAGGGAGGGGCCGGCTGTCGGCACACAGACGGGGCAGGCGGGCAACTACTCAATGAAGGCGCACGCCACACCACCGGAGCAAGCCCCCGCGCCTCGATCGGGTGAGGATGTCAGGGAGGATCGCCCGGATCGGGACGAAGGGGACCGTGTGTCGAGAACGGAGAGCAGCAGGGTGCGGACGCGCCGGAGGCTTGCCAGGGCGACCACGGGCCCTGTGTTGGTGCTGCTCGCGGTCGTCGCCCTGCTCAGCGGGTGCGCCGGCAGCACGCCCCTCGCCTCGCCGCCGCCTGTGCCGCCGGTGGCCCTGGCCGCCTCGGTCGCGCCGGGCGCGGTGGACGTCGCCCCGGCCGACCCGCTGACCGTGTCCGCCGCCGGCGGGCGCCTGACCTCGGTGACGGTCACCCCGACCGGCGGCGCCGCGCTCGCCGGGACCCCCGACCCCTCGGGCACGCGCTGGACGAGCCCGCAGCTCGCCTACGGCACCGAGTACCGCGTGCAGGCCGCGGGCGTCGACGAGCAGGGCCGCCCCGGCGCGCCGCTCGACCAGACCTTCCGCACGGTCGCGCCCGAGGAGACCCTCGAGATCGCGAGCATCCGCCCCACCGACGGGCAGACGGTCGGCGTCGCGATGCCGATCTCGATCACCTTCGACTCCCCCGTCACCGACCGCGCCGCCGTCGAGCGCCGGGTGTCGGTCGAGACCTCGACGCCCACCGAGGGCTCGTTCCGCTGGATGTCCGACGAGCAGCTCAACTGGCGGCCCAAGGACTACTGGCGCCCCGGCACGCAGGTGAGCGTCAGCGCCCGGCTCTTCGGCGTCGACAGCGGCGAGGGCGTCTACGGCGCGGAGGACCGCGCGTTCTCGTTCACCGTCGGCCGCGACCAGCGGGCCCGCGGCGACGTCAACGCCCACGCGCTCGTGCTCTACCAGGACGGCCAGGAACTGAAGACGATGCCCGCGTCCTACGGTCGGGCGCAGTACCCGACGCAGTACGGCGTGCACGTCGCGTTCGAGAAGCACGAGGTCAAGCGCATGCGCTCCGACACGTGGGGCGGGCCGGCCGAGGGCACGCCCGGCTTCTACGACCAGAACCTGCCCCTCGCGGTGCGTATCTCCAACAACGGCGAGTTCGTGCACGTCAACCCGGACACCGTGCGCCAGCAGGGGCGCAGCAACGTCTCGCACGGCTGCGTGAACCTCTCGCCCGCCAACGGCCAGTTCTTCTTCAACTGGGTGCAGATGGGCGACCCGGTGGAGATCGTCGGCTCGGAGCGTCCGCTGACGACGCGTGACGGCGACATCGCCGACTGGACGATCCCGTGGGAGGAGTACCGCCAGGGCTCGGCGCTGGCCGGAGGTGCCTAGACAGGCACGCCTCAGACCGCCAGCGACGGCTGGGGCGGAGCACACGCGGACTCGTGCGCCGCATGCTCCGCCGCCTCGACCTGGAGCGTGCTGTGGTGCAGGCCGAACCGGTCCACGAGGAGTGCCGTGGCCGCGTCGAGCACACCGTGCTCCCCGCAGTCGGCGGTGGCGCAGCCGGCCTCCTCGACGACCAGGTGGACCGTCACGGCTGGCGTGCGGTCGTTGATGGCCCACACGTGCAGGTCGTGCACCTCCTCGACGCCGGGGAGTTCCACGAGCGCCGCGCGCACCTCGTCGACGTCGATGCCGGCCGGCGCACCCTCGAGCAACAGGTGCGAGGCCTCCCGCAGCAGCGCGACGGTACGCGGGACCAGGATCGCCACGATGACCAGCGAAGCCACCGTGTCGGCGTAGACCCAGCCGGTCAGAAGCGTCACGGCGGCCGCCGCGAGGACCGCGACCGAGCCCAACGCGTCGCCGAGCACGTGCAGCGCCGCACCGCGAACGTTCATGTTGTCGGCGGCACCCCGGCTGAGCACCAGCAGCGACACCAGGTTGCCGACCAGGCCGATCGCGCCGAACACGAGCAACCCGAGCCTAGGAACCGGGGTGGGGTCGCCGATGCGCTCGATGGCCTCGACCGCCACCCACACCGTGACGGCGAGCAGGGCGAGCGCGTTCTCGGCGGGTCAGCGCCCTCAGCACCCGCGACGGCGCCCGGCTCGTCGGCCGGGATCTCCTCGGACGTCTCGGACCCTGCGCTCGTCAGCCTGATGCGATCCGATCGAGAGCAGACCCGCTGCACCCGCCGACCGGGGGCCGCGACTGCGCCAGGCAGCCCCTCTGTACCGTCTTTCCGGAGGTCTCGACGAGGAGGTGGCGACCTCGTGCACCCGCCCGTAGTGAGCGGTCGCCGCGCAACCGTGGCCATCGCCTCGGCCTTGACGGTTGGGTCGGCGTTGTCACTGGATGTCGCCGCCGGCACGGGACCTGTACATATCACTGGCCTGGCCGTCCTCGCCGTGGGCGTCGGCGCCTTGCGAATCGCTCTGGTCGGCCGCCACCAGGGGCTGTTCGCGACGCTGAGCGCCGCGCTGGTTGCCCAGCCCGCGGTACATGCGCTCGGCGAAGGCTTCGACCCCGCGCACGCCCATGCTCCAACGCCCACCGCCGGGCACGCGGTGGCCGACTCCGTCACCACCGCCATACATCTTGCGCTGGCAGGGCTGATGATCGTGGCCGTCGGTGCAGCCGAGTGGATGCTGGAGCTCGCGGCCCTCACGGTGGGTCGCATCCTGACCTTCTTGCTGCTGGTCCTACGTGGCAGTTCACGACGCTTCGTCGCCCGGCCCGCAACCCCGACCGCCCGCCGCGCGCACGTCGGTGGAGTCTGGATCGACTACGCCGCCCGTCGCGGACCGCCTCGCCGTGCGCTGACCGCTCCGGTCTAGTCCAGCCCCCGTCGTCGAGCTAGCGACGGCGCGAGACGGGCAAGCAGCCGGCCAGGCTCGCTGAGCCCCGATTTTCGTACACAGCTCTCGCGACTGCGCACGAGTGGGACGAGGCTCCGAACACGCTCTCGGTGCTCACCCGCGAGCTTCGGATCGACCTGCCGCCATGGCTGTCCGCATCCTGAGCGGGATCAAGAGCCCAGGTATGCAGCCGCATGGCGCAGTTTCAGCTCGCCGGCGGTCGATCCGTCGTGGGTCCCGCCCCGCCCGAGCCTCACCCGACGGCTGCCGACCTCGTCCGGGTCGGACACAGCACTGCGCCCTTGCGCTGTGTCCGGCCCCTCTTCAGCGGGTCCTCACGGCACTAGGGGTTCGGCTGGGCGCCACCGGAGGCTCGCAGGCGCCACGCGGTGAGCCCCGCACCTGCAACAAGCCATGACCCTCTCCCGCGCGACCTCTCGTCGCGCTCGTCGAACGAGGTCTGAATGTCTGCACCGCCGCTCCCCAGCACCCCCGGCGCAGCCGGGGGCACTCCCCGCGCAACCGAGGTGGTGGGCAACACCCCGGTCGTCTGGATCGACGCCCCGTTCGCCGGGGGTGGACGCGGCTTCTGGGCCAAGCTCGAGGGCACCAATCCTGGGGGGATCAAGGACCGCCCGGCCCTGCACATGGTCCGTCGTGCCCGCGAGCGCGGCGACCTCCAGCCCGGTTGCCGCATCGTGGAGTCCACCAGCGGAACCCTCGGTCTCGGCCTTGCCCTTGCAGGGATTGCCTTCGGTCACCCGGTGACGCTGGTCAGCGACCCGGGCATGGAGCCGTTGATGTACCGGCTGCTGCAGGCCTACGGCACCGAGCTGGAAACAGTCCCAGCGCCTGCGGAGTGCGGCGGCTGGCAGCAGGCGCGGCGAGACCGGGTCGCCCGATTGCTCGCCGATGATCCCGGCGCCTGGTGCCCCGACCAGTACCACAACCCGGACAACGTCGAGGCCTACACGCCGCTGGCCGAGGAGCTATGGCAGCAGCTCGGGGCGATCGACACCCTGGTCTGCTCGGTCGGCACCGGTGGGCACTCGGCTGGGATCTCCCGGGCACTGCGCCGACATCTGCCCGACCTCGAGGTCGTGGGAGTGGACACCGTCGGCTCGACCATCTTCGGTCAACCGGCGCGACCCCGCGTGATGCGGGGGCTGGGCTCGAGCATCCACCCACGCAACGTCGACTATCCCACCTTCAGCGAGGTCCACTGGGTGGCCGCGCAGGAGGCCGTCCCGGCCTGTCGAGCCATGGCCATTCACAGCTACGCCAGCGGCGGATGGAGCGTCGGCGCGGTCGGCACGGTCGCCGGGTGGCTCGCGCGCACCCGCCCGCACGGCACCCGGATCGCGGCGGTGTTCCCCGACGGGCCCGAACGCTACTTCGACACCGTCTACAACGATGAGTTCTGCGAGGCGCACGGACTGGCGGTCGGCGACCCGCCTCTGCACGACCCCATGGAGATCGAGCGGCCTGACGAGGTTCTCGTCGAACGGTGGACACGTTGCCGCACCGTCCTTGACCCCGCCGTCCTCGAGTCCGCGGAGAACGTTCGCTGATGCGGATCCTCGAGCGCTACCGGTCCTTCCAGCGACCGGTACAGCTGCTGCTGCTCAACCAGCTGACGATCAACCTCGGCTTCTACATGCTCATCCCGTACCTGGCCGATCACCTCTCCGAAGGGCTCGGACTCTCGGTGTGGTTGGTCGGGCTCATCCTCGGCGTGCGGAACTTCTCCCAGCAGGGCATGTTCCTGGTCGGCGGCAGCCTGGCAGACCGGTTCGGCTACAAGCCGATGATCGTGGCCGGATGCGCGCTGCGCACCGGCGGATTCGCCCTCATCGGTGTGGTGGACGCGGTGCCCGCCCTGGTCGTCGCCTCGGCCGCAACCGGGTTCGCCGGGGCGCTGTTCAACCCCGCCGTACGCGCCTACATCTCCCACGACGCCGGAGAGCGGCGAGTCGAGGCGTTCGCGCTGTTCAGCGTCTTCTACCAGGCCGGAATTCTGCTGGGTCCGCTTGTCGGCCTGCTGCTGACCGGAATCGACTTCTCGGTCACCTGCCTGGTCGCCGCGGCGGTGTTCGCCGTACTGACCATCCTTCAGATCCGTGCCCTGCCTGCGCGCCGTGGCGAGGACGACCCCGGCGACGGGCAACGCCCACCGATCCTGCGCCAGTGGCGTGAGGTGGCCGCAACCCGAGGATTCCTGCCCTTCTCGGTGGCGATGGTCGGGTCCTACGTGCTGGCCTACCAGATCTATCTCGCACTACCCCTCCAGGCCCGCAGCCTCCTCGGAGGCGGCGAATCGTCCACCGTGCTTGTGGCCGGCGTCTATGTGCTGTCCGGCGGCGTGACGATCGCTGCTCAGATGAGGTTGACCGCCTGGTGCCGACGACGCTGGGGACCGGAGCGCTCGCTGAGCCGCGGCCTCGTCGTGCTCGGAGCGGCGTTCGTGCCGATGCTCGCCGTCGACAGCCTGCTGCTGAGCACAGACGTCGGACCAGGCACCGCGACCGTCCTCGGCACTGTCGCGCTGCTGGCGACCGCCGGCGGGTTGGCGATCGGAACAGCGATCGTCTTGCCCTTCGAGATGTCCACGATCGTTGGACTGGCCCGTAACCGGCTCGTTGCCACCCACTACGGCTTCTACAACACGATCTGCGGCGTAGGCATCCTGCTCGGCAACATCGGAACCGGATGGGCGATCGACCTCGCCCGCTCCGTCGGCCTGGCCCCGGCCCCGTGGGCCGTCATGCTCCTGCTCGGACTCCTCTGCGCCGCAGCACTGGCCGTGCTGCACCGACGAGGACTCCTCACCGTGCCAACGGACAGCGACGACCCCCAGCCTGATGTCGAGGCCCCGACCGTCCGACTGCCCGCGATCGACGGCTGGGCTGAGCAGTCCGTACCGACCCGGCCCCTTGCTGCGAGAGCAGACCCACGCCGGACCCGGACCAAGCGCCCGGTTCGCCTCACCGCCGCGCCGCGCAACGAATACGACGGCCCGTCGACACCACGCGGCCGGCACGTCCGTAGGGGATGAGGACCGGGGGTGGCCGCGCTACACAGCGATAGAGCGGGGTGTTGGGGGGAGGGAGGTCCGACGTATCCGGCGGCTGCCGTGCTCAGTGATGCGCACGTCGCGCACGGGCGGAGCCCGCATGCCAGCTCTTCCCCCCGGGTGGGAAGTCCTCCCACGGCCTTGCGGACGACATCACGCCGCCATCGGCCTTGCCGGGTTGCCGCCCCAGCGCTCACATGCCGGCACCTCTTCACCCTTCATGAGAAAGGTGTCGGGTTCGAGCAAGACCGCGTCGCCGACGTTGGTGCCGTAGTGGACGAACGCACTGACACCCAAGGTGCAGCCCGCACCGATCTTGACGCGATCGGACTTGAAGGCGTTGTCCTCCTGCGAGTGGCACTGGACGATGCTGCGGGCGTTGAGGGTGCACTCGTCACCGATGGTGACGAAGGTCTTCTCGATAAGCGCGCAGCCGTCGTCGAACACCCGGGCTCCGATTCGGACCCCGAGGAGCCGCCAGACCACGTTCTTGAATGGCGTGCCGTTGAACGCCTGGACCCACTCCATCGACGGGACCTTCCAGAACCGCTCGTGACGCCAGAAAGTCTGGTCGTAGATCGAGCACCCGGCTGGTGCGAGCGCTTGGAGGCGAGCTGCTGCGCGTTCGACTGCAACGAGCCAACCCGTACTGAACAGCAGCAGGAGGAACTGGACTAGAACCAACTCGGCGGCGCCGTAGGCCATGTGGATCGATGCGACCCCAGCGGCGATGAGGGCGAGACCCAGGAGGAGGAACCAGCGCACGAACAGGTGCATCGTCATGGTGATCGCGTTGTGCCGGTTCTTCGCCCGCAGCGCTCGTCGGCGACTCTCGGGGTCCTGCTTGAGGCCGCGGTCGCGCTCAACGGTGCGCGGTATCTCGAAGCTCGGGGAGCCGAGCAGGCCGACGCCGGTCCTGAGCTGGCCGTCAATCGGCACCATCACCTTGGTGGCGAGCAGGCAGTCGTCACCAGTGCGGCCCTGAGACGGGTAGGTGATCTGGTTGCCGAGGAAGTTGTGCGCCCCGATGTGAGTGGGCGAGACACGAAACGACGTGGCAGAGAAGTCGGCGTTGACCACCGAGAGCCCATCGGCGACCACAGTTCCGGTGCCGATCGTGCTGTGGAAGGGCGTTTCGTGCTTGACGAGCATGCCGAAGTTGGACCCGGTCTGAGTGAGCGGGGTGAGGCGGTAGCCCAGGAAACGGAGGTAGTGCGGGATGGCTGAGCTGTCCCCGAACAGCATCGTGAAGGCCTTGAGGTTGGTCAGTGTCGTGATCGTCTGGTGCAGGAAGTAGTGGACCCCGTAGAGGGGATAGACCTTGTTCGGTTCGAATGGCCGAGCGAGCACGCGGGGCAGGCTCGCGACCAGGACCAGCCCGACGGCCATCAGTCCGAAGTAGGCCACGAGGGACACGGCCAGCGTCTCGATCCAGAACAGCGGGGTGAGGAATGTGCCCGGTTCGGGGTGCAGCAGTTGGTTGAGGTGCGGGATTTCGCGGACCAGGAAGACTGCTCCGCCCGTGACCAGGGGCACGAGCAGGCTCAGCGCAAGGGCGACCTGCACCAGCGGGTAGACGATCCGCCGGAGCCGACCCGCGTGGGTGGTGGGCACAGCACGATAGTCCACGCCAGCAGGCTGAGCCGGTGAACCGTGCCAGGTCTCGCCAGCGGGGACCCTCTGGCCGGTGTGGAGCGAGGAGGAATGCCCGAGCGTCGCGCCGTCAGCCATCGCGGTGTCGATGTCGAGCACCGTCATCTCCCCGACGAGGACGTCCTGTCCGAGAGAGACCCGCCCAGTCTGGATGTAGCCGTTGACAGCTCGGTAGCACGACAAGGACGAATCCTTGCGGACGACCGAATTCTCACCGATGACCAGCAGGTCGGTGCAGACAGGCAGATCGCGCGAGAGGACCACGGCGCCACGCCCGATCTTCGCGCCGAGCGCTCTGAGGTAGAGCGTGTAGAGAGGCGAGCCGGCGAACAGCACGATCGGGTTGGCCCGCAGCAATGTCTTGACGATCCAGAACCGGAAGTAGGTCAGGCGCCACACCGGGAACTCTCGAGATCGCCAGCGACCAACGAGGATCCACTTGAACAGAACTGGAAGTGCGCAGAGCGCGATCGTCGCGAGGGCACCGATGACGACCGCGCGCTCGTAGAGGTCGAGCAGGGTTGGTGACACCCTCAGCCACTCATACCCCCCGACGACAACCAGAGCCGCCAGGTAGGTATAGCCGAGGAAGAAGAGGAGCTGCGCAAGGCCGCACACCACGTAGCGTGCCGTCGAGATCGTCCGCTGCTTGGGTCGCTCTCCGCGGTGAGGCCTCTGTCTCGCCTCCTCCGCTGGAGGCGGTGCGACCAACTCCGGGTCGGACGGCGCCGCACTCCGTTCGGCTGATGCTGCAGCAGTGGACGACGGGGCAAGCGTGGCGCTCAGCTCGGCGATGGTCGGGTATTCGTAGATGTCCTTTATTCCCACGGCCGGTAGGTCGGGGTGCTTGCGAACGCGAGCGCAGAAGCGGGCCATGATCATCGAGTCCGCGTCCAGATCGTTGAAGAAGTGCGCATCGGTCGGCACCTGCTCGCGGTCGAGGATCTCGGCGAGGAGCTCGCCCAACAGCACGTCGGCACAGGGCGTGGGCGTGGCCGGTGAAGCGATCGCAATGTGGGCCGGGGCGATCGCGGCCGCCAGGCCCGCGATCGTCGGGTGCTCGTAGATGTCGGTCATCGACACCGAAGGCAGGTCGGGGTGCTTGCGGACCCGGGCGCAGAAGCGGGCCATGATCATCGAGTCCGCGTCCAAGTCGTTGAAGAAGTGCGCATCGGTCGGCACTTGCTCAAGGTCTAGGCTCCCGGCGAGGACCTCGGCCAACAGCACCTCGACTCGGCTCCCCGGGCGGGTCGGCGAGATGTGCCGGGGGGTCGGAGTAGTCGGTTGGGGCGCATTTGTCGGACGTGCGGCGGCCCTCGAGCGATTCGTCGAGACCGGGCGAGCGGCGTCGAGACCGACATCCGGGCGCCTGAGCGGCCACAGGCTGTCGGTCGCCGGACGGGGGTCGGGCACCGTCGGTACGGGGCCGCGGCCCGCGACCTCGAGGCGATCCCATCGCGCCCGTCCACCGAGGCGGTCGTGGTATTCGATCTCACCGTCGGACGTGATGCGACCCAGGTCGCCGGTGCGGTAGATGCGCCCGGAGGGATTATCGGGGATGCCGACGAAGTCGGCGACGAACGCCTCGCGGGCGTGTCGGTAACGATTGACATAGCCCCGCGCCAGTCCGATCCCCGCGATGCCGATCTCCCCGACCTCACCGTGCGGAAGGGCGCGATAGGGGTCGTCGGGGTCGAGTACGACGACGCTGTAGCCGGGCAGCGGCGTCCCGAGACTTGGGGCGTCGTCGGGTCGGAGCTCGGCGCACGACGTGGTGACGGTGGCCTCGGCGGGCCCGTAGGTCCCGATGATGCGGCGGTCTGCTCGGTGCCAGCGAGCCACCAGCTCAGGTGGGCACGGCGCTCCCGACACCACCAGCAACCGGAGGTCCGGCAAGTCTTCGTCGAGCGTGGAGAGCACCTCAGAGGAACAGCGCAACACCGTCACACCACGGGCACGCAGGAACCGGGCCAGCGAGCGGCCGCGCAAACCGGTAGCGGTCGGTGGAGCGACCACGGTCGCTCCGACGGCCCACGGGACCCACGTCTCCTCTATCGACAGGTCCGAACCGAGGCTGAGCCCTTGGTAGACCCGGTCCTCGTCATGGAGGCCGTAGACGTCGGCTGCCACCTCGACGAAGTGGGCGATCGCCGGGTGATCGACCGCGACGCCGCGGGGACGGCCGTCGGACCCGAATGTGTAGACGATGTAGGCCAGCGACTGACGGCCCGCGCCGCGCTCGACCTCGGACAGCCGCCTGGGGTCCTGCTCAGCAATCTCGGCGGCGACGCGGTCCAGGTCGAGGGAGCGCGGGGCGCCCCTGATCAGAAGATCGACCCAGGACAAGCGGTCGGAGCATCGCGAGGTGGAGAGCACGATCTGGACGTGAACGTCGTCGAGGATCGAGGCGAGCTGGTCGGTGGTCAGGCGCAGGTCGAGCGACACATAGGCAGCGCCGATTTTCATTGCGGCGAGCACCGCGACGTAGAGGTCGGTCGGACAATCGAGAAGCAGCGCGACTCGATCACCCGCAGTCAGCCCGTGCAGACGTAGGTACCGGGCGAGCTGGTTCGACGCACCGTCGAGGTCCTCGTAGCCCAGGACACGACCATCGGCCTCCACCGCCGGCATGCCGGCCAATCCGGACCGGGAGAGCGCTTCGATCCGGTTCTCGAACACGTCGTCCAGGCGAGCTTGTTGGCGGGCGCGCTGCCCCCGGACTCCCCGATGGTCAAAAAGAACCGTCTGCTCGATGGACTCTTGCTGGGCGTCCGGCCATTGCGATGGTCGAGGCCAGTACGGGTGGACGTCGGTACGAATGTCGCAGTCGCGCTTCGCGCTCAGCTCTGGTCTCACCACACACCCCCCGCGCCATCACGCTCCAGCGGTCGAGAACGTGATTGCTTGCTAGCCACCGATCGAGTCACAGCCCGACGGCTCCCGTTCCGCCGAGCTGATGACACTCGAGCTACTTGCACCTGCAGACCGGAGGACGCCCAGCCCTTGAGCCCGCTCACGCGCCCGTCGAGCGGTCCGGCCATGTGGCCCACGAGTGTCACATGGGAGACGAAGCGCATTCAACGTCCAACGGCGACACGTTGCGACTGAATCTTTCAGAGGCGCACAACGAATGTCACGTCGCCACTCACTGCACATGAGTGCATCGTCAGCGTGAACGCCGATCAAGGCCAATGCACGGGCGACGGCAAGACCTCTCACCGGGGAAGCATGTGTGGCAGTTGTCGTCAACAACGGGCTACCGACAATTGCCTCTCATCCAGCGCTGATCGATGCGCAAGACAGGTTCGCCTCAGCTCGAGAGCGACGCAGCGCCGTAGTTCGCTGGCCGACAGTCGGTGCCCGGCTCGCGGGCAGTGCTGCCCTGGTTGTTGTTCACGCTCGAAGGGCGCCGATCGGGCCGCCCCTCCCCGTCGAAGTCGCTGCGCGTCGCCACGCGGCCGACGAGATCACCGACGCGCGGATCGAGGCGCTGCAGGGGACACCTCCACCATCAAGACGGCGGGCGACCTGCGCACCAGCAAGTACTTCTTGCCCGGGCCATCACGACGCTTGCGAGTAGGCAGCGGTCTGAGCTCACTCGCCACCACGCGTCCGGCGGCTTACAGGCGCACCAGGAGCGGCCGGTCCCGAGGGACAGCGCGACGGCAGCCCCTTCGCCCGCGGCCCCGCTTCTTACACGGCGTTGACACTGAGCTGGCTTTCCTCGTACGCAGCGGCGGCTAGCCTGCCTTTTCGATCCTCATGCGCGGGAACTTCTCGTGCACACAACCAGAGGGGGCGAGTTCGTGCTCCTCTCGCGACCGTTCCGGTTGCTGGTGTCTTCGATACGCAAGGAAGGGATGTGCGTGACGGCGAGCAAGGTCATCAGTATTGTCCGGGAACCGATGTTCGACGCGGTCCACGGCACCGATACGGCGACTCGGGTGCAGGTCCACGACACCGACGCTTCCGGACCCAACGTTGCGTACGCAGTCGACTACGAGCCCACCAGCTACCACGAGGCGAGAGCTCTGTTCCAGCGTCTCCGCCTCACCGACGTGCACGGGGCCTTCGTCGACTTCGGGTGTGGCAAGGGGCGCATGCTGCTCCTCGCGACCGAGTACTCCTTCGGTCGCATCGTCGGGATCGAGTTCTCGCAGCAGCTGTGCGACACCGCACGCGCGAACGTGCAGAAGTACTGTTCGTCAACAGAAGAGCGGGTCGAGATCCTCAACGAGGACGCGGCCAGCTATGAGCTGAGCGATGACGAAGTGGTGTTCTTCTTCTTCAACCCGTTCGCGGAAGCGGTCATGAGTATGGTACTCGAGAGCATCTACCGCTCTCTCCGGCGACGAAATCGTCAAGTGTGGGTCATCTACAACAATCCGCGGTGTCGAGCCCTGTTCGAGTCCGGCGGCGTCTTCTTGAAGGTGGACGAGCACCGGCTTCCCCGGACCAGAGCCTTCGTCTACACCAACGTGGGCACCGACCCGAGGTCGGTCCGATCGCTGCTCCCGGAGCGCCGGGCGGACGTTCCAGGAGCCGGCGAGGCCACGGAACGAGTCGGAGCAGACGGCTGCACGCCCGTCCGGTCGTCCTCGTCGGGCAGATGATCACGGTGGTCGGTCCGTGACCGTCTCGACGCTTGGACCTCCGAGCTCTCCCCAGCACCATGAGCCGTGACCAACACGCCAAGGGGTGAGATGACCACGGAGATGGGTGCTTCAGTGCTGGTCGTCGAGGACGACATCACGATTGGCGACGTCTTGACGGCCACCCTGCCCCAACACGGTCTGGCCACCCGGTGGGTGCGCAACGGTGCCGAGGCGCTCGCGGCGGCCCAGGCCGGCGCCTTCGACCTGGTCCTCCTCGATCTGGGGCTGCCGGACCTCGACGGAGTCGAGGTGTGCCGTCGTCTCCGTGCGCAGCAACCGTCCTGTGTCCTGGTGATGCTCACGGCACGAACCGCCGAGATGGAGGTCGTGGTCGGGTTGGAGGCCGGGGCGGACGACTACCTGACCAAGCCGTTCCGGCTCCACGAGCTCTTGGCCCGCATCCGGGCGCATCTGCGTCGAGCTGGTCAAGGAACCGGGAAGACGCCAGAGGTGTCGCTCGGCGATCTGCGCGTCGATCTCGTCGGCCGGAGGGTCGCCATCGGCGGCAAGAGGGTCGAACTGCGGAACAAGGAGTTCGATCTCCTCTCCCGCCTCGTCCAGGACGCCGGTGTTGCGGTGAGCCGCGAGCGTCTGATGGCCGATGTCTGGGACGAGCACTGGCACGGGCCGACCCGGACCCTCGACGTCCATGTCGCCGCGCTGCGCCGGCGCCTCGAGCCCATGGACACGTCGGTGCGGGCGCCTCGCATCACGACCCTGCGCGGCTACGGCTATCGCCTGGACCTCCCGAGCACAGAGGGCGAGCCCTGATGCGACGCCGCATCGTGGTGCTCGCGGTCGCCGCGGCCGGAATGGCACTCCTGCTGTTCGGCGCGCCGCTCGCCGTCGGTCTCCTGCAGTTCGCTTTGACCGAGGAGCGCATCGGGCTCCAACGGCTCGCGGACTCCACGGCATGGTCGATCCAGGAGCGCATGTCGCACGGCGAGGTGCCGACGGTCTTGCCGGCTGGACCTGCCGATGTCGCGGTCGCGCTGTACGGCGTACCAGGCGGTCGGCTCGCCGGGGAGGGGCCGCCGTGGATCGACCGCGCGGTGCAGCTCGGCCCCGACGACGGGGCATATGGCGGTGACGGTCTCGTCGTGGTCTCCCCCGTCTCGGACACCCACGACGTCGTCGGGATCGTTCGAGTGGCAGGGAGTCCAGCGTCGGTCTACGCCGCGCTCGTGCCGTGGTGGCTCGCCATGACGACACTCGCGATGGCCGTCCTCGTGGCGGTCTGGTTCGTCGCGCGGCAACAGGCTCGCCGTCTCTCACAGCCCCTCGAGGTGCTAGCCGTTGACGCCGAGCGTCTGGGCAACGGCGACTTCAGCGTCCGCTGCTCCGCGGCCGGTGTCGACGAGGTCGACCACGTCGTCAGGGCGGTCGACGCCACCGCTCGTCGGCTCGACGAGATGCTCGCGCGTGAGCGGGCCTTCTCTGCCGAGGCGTCGCACCAGTTGCGGACGCCCCTCACCGGGCTCCGTCTGCGACTCGAGGCCGCCCTCGACGGGCCAGATGACATCACCCGCAGCGCGATCGAGTCCGGGCTGACATCGATCGACCGACTCGAGCGCACGATCGACGACCTGCTCGTGCTCGCTCGGGAGCGCCGCGATCACGCCGGAACCACCGACGTGGTCGCGCTCGCTCGCGATGCGGAGCGGGAATGGGGCGGGCGTCTGACTGCCGAGGGACGCCGGCTCGAGCTCCGTATCGAGCGGGACGTGCCGGCCGTGGCCGCCTCGCCGGCAGCGGCCCGACAGGTGCTGGGCGTGCTGCTCGACAATGCGCGCGCCCACGGAACCGGGCGCGTGCGTGTGACAGTGCGCGAGATCGACGAGTCGGCCGTGGCGTGCGACGTCGCCGACGAGGGGGAGGGCGTCACGCCAGAGATCCTCGGTGGCGCACAGGCGCGGACGGTCGGCTCGTCCGAGGGCCAGGGGATAGGACTTGCCCTCGCCCAGCGCCTGGCCACGGCCGAGGGTGGACGTCTCGTCGTCAAGGAGCCGGGAACGGTGAGTCTGCTCCTCCCGGTCCACGGTGACCGGCCCACTACGCCTGACCGCCTCGCCGGAGGCGCGTCTCCGTCTTCCCCGACACCGGCGCATTAGCCTGTGGTCGCCGGGTCCTTCGCCACCGCGAGCCAACGGCGTCGTGCCTCCACCTCGAAGGTCGCTGAGATGGTCCGCCAGCCCGATGGACCGTCGGCGAGGACCCGCTCGCTCGGCCGGATGCCCTGCAGCATGGAGGTCCGCGACGGTTGGTGCTGGGAGAGAGTGGTGTCGACCCTGTCGAGGACAGCGTCCTGGACGGTGATCTCGATTTCGCCGACCGCTCTGTGCAGCGACACATGCAGTGCCTGGACGTCGGCGTCCCGGGTGGTCAACGACTGGTCCTCCCAGTCGAGCAGGAGGTAGTAATCGCCCGGCGGCGGCGTGGTGAGCGGTTCCTCCAGCACGTGCCGGCGGTGGAGGCCCAGAAGGTTCAAGATCGGGTCGTCGGCGAGCAGCTGCTTCACTGCGTCCCGCATCTTGGCGGTTTCCAGCTCGGGCGTCGGCAAGGCGTGGCCTCCTCGGTGGCGGGACGCCGGTCGTGTCTTCACCTCTTCGCCGGCTCCCGCCACGCTAGGGAGCGCGCTCTCAGCGGCTGGCCAGTCCCGTGCCAACGCACGGTAAGAAAGGCGGTCGATCCGGCTGCATGCCGGCGAGCAGTCCACCGACGCCACATGTCACCACCGTGTGTCCGACCTCCATCGTGATCAGGGCGAAACCGAAGCGAGCTCCATCTCAGGACACCGCAGCACCCGTACCGGGCCGAGTCGCGAGACGGACCATGTCTTCCTCATCGAAGGACACTGCGCGGGTACCAAGAGGAACTCCGGTCTGGGAAGCGTTCATCATCTGGCCGTTGCCGATGTAGAGCCCCACGTGGTGGATGGTCTCGGGGTCGGAAGTGTCATACGCCCAGAACAGCAGGTCGCCGGGCTGCGCCTGCTCCACCGGGACGTGCGCGCCCGCGTGGTACTGGTCGCGGGAGACGCGCGGCAGCACGATCCCCGCGCGCTGGTAGGCGCGCAGCATGAGCCCCGAGCAGTCGTAGCTGCTCGGTCCGGTGGCGCCCCAGACGTAGGGCTTGCCGGTCTCGGCGGTGGCGAACTCGATCGCCGTGCGCGCGACGCCCGGCGGCAGGGCGGCCGCGGGCCCGGGACCGGCCTCGGTGGCGGGGACGCACTCCTGGATGGCGCCCGCGACGCCCGCGAGGTCGGTGACGAGGCTGTTGGCCAGCGACTCCCATTTCGCGTAGGCGTTGGGGAACGCCGAGCGCTGCACGATCTGGGCGGCCTGCGTGACCGGCATCGTGTCCCAGCCCGGCACGGTGAGCAGGCGCTCGAGGAAGGTCCGCGTCGCGTAGACCGGGTCGCGGACCTGCGCGGGCGAGCCCCAGCCCTGGCTGGGGCGCTGCTGGAACACGCCGAGCGAGTCGTGGTCGACGGCGACGTCCATGCCGACCGTGCCCATCTGCGACTCCTGCATCGCCGTGGCGAGGGCGACCACCCAGCCGCGCGGCGGCACGGCCATCCCCTTGGCGACGCCGATGATCGTCGCGGCGGTCTGGCGCTGCACCTCGTCGAGCTCGGCGGACGTCTGCGGTGCCCCACCCGTCCCAGCACCGCCCGACGCCCCGGTCCCGGCCTCGCACGTGCCGCTCTCCGCGCCCTCGTCGCCGAAGGGCACGAACTGGTTCGCCACGAGCAGGCCACCGGCCAGCACGATCACCATGAACGCCGCGAGCCCGGCGACCGGCAGCAGCAGGCGCAGGATCCGTAGGCCCGGCGGCAGGCGCAGTGGTCCGTCCCCTCGCGAGAACCGGCCGAGCCCTCGGTGGCCGCTTCGGGGCGGGGTCACCGCTACGGAACGGTGACCTCGAGCAGCCTCACACCGCTGCGCTCGAGCTCCGCTGTGTAGACGCCGGACCGATCCGCCGTGAACTCGAGGACAGCTCGATCTCCCGGATTGGTCGGAGCGACGCGCTCGTAGCCGTGCAGGTGAATCTCGTCTGCGACATCGGTCGACACCGCGAGCAACACTGTGCTGCCTCTCTCTACTTCGACCTGGTCCGACTTCCGCGCTAGCCGGCCCCGCTCGAAGAGCACGGAGACGACCGTGCCGTTCGGCGGCACCTCCACCGGCGGAGCAAGATCGTCACCCTCAACGGGAGGTGTGGTCGGTGTCGCGCCGGTGCTGAGGGCACCTGGGTCGGCGGCGGTTCCGCACCCCGTCACGAGACCGAGCATCACAGCTCCGATGAGCAAGACCGTCGCTCTCCGGCTGCATCGCGCCTCCACGACGCCTGCTCTCGAACCTCTCGCCGCGACAGGCCACCGGCGTGTCAGGGGGCTCTCCGCCCAAGGGGAGCTACGCGGGGCACGGTGGTCGACCGTCAGCCCCAGACCTCGTGGCCGCTCGACAACCTCGCCGCGGATCATCGACGCTCCTCGTCGAGGTAATCCTCGACGCCGGAGCTGATCGCACCGGCCAGAACATCGACACCACGCGGAGTTGCCACCGTCGTCAGATCACCCGGGTTGGTGAGGAACAGTGGCTCGACGAGCGCGCCCGGCATGGAGCTGGCCTCGTCACCCGAGCCGGGGCGGCCCGGCCCGAGGAGGACGAGATCGCCGCCGCGGGCCTCGCCACCGGAGGAGTCGTCGATGACGCCACGGTCGGGCGACTGCGCGCCGAGAGTCGCGAGGCCGGTGCGGATGTTCGATTGGAGTGACTGGGCGAGGGCGCGGCTGCGGGGAGCGAGCTGCCGGTCGACGTCGTACAGGGTCTCCGAGCCCCTCACTGCGGGATCGTCGAAGGAGTTGAAGTGGACTGAGACGAGCGCGTCGGCGCGCGCGATGTTGGCGCATCGCACGCGAGCGACGAGATCCTCTTGGCTCGCGGCGGTCGTCAGAGAGCCGTTCTGCACCTCGTCGGACTCGATCGTGCTGCCGAGCTCGTCCGTCGAACGCGACAACACGGGGGTGATACCGACCGCGCGAAGGCGGGAGGCCACGGTGAGGGCCACCGGCAGGGTCAGGTCCTTCTCCGCCACCGTACGGCCGTCGAGCGTGGTACCGAGCGAACCGGGATCAGGCCCACCATGCCCTGCGTCCACCAGGACCGTGCCGCGCGACGTTGAGCCGCTGGGCGGAAGAGCGACGCATCCTCCCGGAGCGAACGACCGAGCATCGAGGGCGATCGATGACGGCACCTCGAGCGTTTCCGCTGGTCCTGCCTCCGGCCGAGGGGCCTCGCTCACGAGCTGCGCGCTGGCGAGCGACCACGCAGCGATGGCGGCCCCCACGAGCGCGGCGAGGAGCCCACGCAGTGCACCGTGGCGCTGAGGGGCGACACAGTGGCGAGACCGACCACGTTGCCGAGTCCGACCCCTGTCCTCGTGGAGATGAGCCGTCCCGCCCGCGCCCCACGCCACACTCCTCGTTCTCGATCGGTCGATCGGCGTTGTCGGAGTGCGGTCGTCACCACGAGACATCACATCGACCTCGCCGAGGTTGGACTGCGACGCTCGGCGGCCCTCACGTGCCGCGGCGGGCATGGAGCTGGAACGACAGGCTCCGGACCTCGTCCTGAGACTTCTCCGCATAGCCGACCAACTCGTGATCAGCGTCGCGGCGTGCGAGGTGCCAGTGCACGGTCTGGGTCAAGCCTTGCGTGAGAGTCGTGGTGGAGCGCCAGCCCAGAGAGTCGAGAGCCGGGAGCGGGTCGGCGATGTGGGCGACATCGTTCGCCCGGTCTGCGAGGTCCCCGAACCCGAAGGCACCGTCGTAGCCGATGAGCGTGGCGACCATGCGAACCGTGTCCGCGATGGTGGTCGAGGTCGCCGACCCGATGTCGGCCACGAGCCCCGGCGCCGAGGGGTGGACGGCGGCGAGCAGGAACGCCCGACACACGTCGTCGATGTAGACCCAGTCGATGGGTCGCGTTCCGCTGCTCAGACGCGGCGCGCGACCTTCGAGCAGGCTGCCGATGACGTACGGGAGCAGCTTGGTCTGGTCGGGCTGGCTCGGCCCGTAGACCATGGCGGGACGCAGCACGGTCACCGGAAGGCCCCACTGCTGGTGGAACAGCTGCGCGCACGTTGTCGCTGCGACCTTCGCCGCCGCGTAGGGCGAGCAAGGGGCTTCGCCCGCGTGCGGCTCCTCCACCGAGCCGGCGAGGACGACCCTTCTGTTGCCCAGGCGGTGCGCTGCGGTCATCACGTTGACCGCGGCCCGCGTGTTGTTCTCGAGCATGCTGCCCAGGACCTCGGCGCTGCGGTGGCCCGCGACGGTGCTGGCCAGGTGGAGAACGACCTCCGGGTCGCTCTCCCGGACGAGACGGTCGGTGGCGTCGGCGTCGGTGAGGTCTGCCTCGTGCCATGTCACGCGTCGACGCCCGGGAAGGCCGTACCGCGAGGTGCCGGTCGGGGTGCGACTTGGACGGACGACAGCGTGCACGTCGGCGCCGACGTCCAGGAGACGTGCGAGGAGATGGCCGCCGATGAAGCCGCGGGCTCCGGTCACCAGGACGCGGCGGGACGAGAGGCTCGGGTTGTCGGACAACGTCGTGGTGGCGGGCCGCGGACGGGGAAGGTCCGCGGAGAACGTGGCAATCACGGGTGAGGTCCTCACAGGGTGGCGGGTGCGTGTGTGCACCCGGCGCTGACGGTTTCCTGTGAAGCTCGCGTCGATGATCGAGGCGGAGCTGTGCGGCGCGCGATAGCCCGGGCGCGTCCGCCGGCCTCGAGGCGAGGACCCCGGAGGTACTGGAGTCAGCCGTCGATCAGGAAGCGAGCGCGGGAAGCATCGGTGGGCCGCGCCGGTGAACCTGTCGGGAGAAGAGCAACTGATGCTCGCGTGCTTGGGGTCCGGCACCGCGCTCGGTCGTGATGACGCGCGTCGGGGTCGGCGCCGCGGGGACGTGCAGGACCCGGGCGAACACGAGTACGACGGCGGAGACGACGTAGCGACATGCTGGTTCGCTCGCGGCGACGGCAACGACGAGGAGCGCGACGACGACGTGGAGTGCGATGGTCGAGAGGCTCTGGGGCCATCCGTGCGAGTGCGGCAGCCACTCGGTGCCGGCCTGGGTCACCTTGCCCAGGGCGTGCACCGCTGGTTGTCCGACGACCGCGAGGTTGGCGGCCGCGAACGCGCTCTGAAATCGCCCCGGCAACCAGAGCCGCCCGATGCCGACGACCACCGCGACCAAGCCCACCGCGAGGGCATGGGTCGGCGGTTCGTCGGCGAGCAGGTCGAAGCCGACAGCGACGAGCAGGACGAGCACGGACGACGCGACCAGCAAAGCTGCACGCAGGCGTGAATGGTCACGCTGAGTCGCACTCGAACCGGACACGGCGCGACGTTAGCACTCGTTGGTGGTGGCCGACCGTCGTGTTGGCAGCCCACGGTCACTGGCGCCGCCGAGCGGCCGCGTAGGCCGACCTGAAGCGGGAGCGCAACTCGGCCTGCCGGTCGGCTTCTGTATCGTCGGCGGCGTGATCCGCTGGCACGGCCGCTCGCACGCGGTGTCGGCGCGGTTGCTGACCAGCTGGTCCGGTCGGCTCGCTCTCCTGGCGATCGCAGTCGGGCTGGTCCTCATGCACCACGTCGTGGGCGCTCACCAGCACACCGGCGAGGACTCACCGCAGTTCGGACCCGCGGTTCCTTCCGTCGTCACACCGGGCGGAACGCTCCAGAGCGCAGATCACGATCACGGCTCGGCACCAGGGAATGGCGTCGCCAGCGATCCCGCGATGACTCACGAGACGCAGTCGGGCTTGCCCGTGGAGAGCGGTGCCGCCTTCCTGCATCGCCATGCCGACGGCGGTGGACACGATCACTCGGATTCGCTGCTCCACATGTGCCTCGTGGCCCTGATCGGCGCCGCGATCTTCGCATTTCTCCTCGTTCTGGTCGCGTCTTGGTGGCGGATGACGCCTCGCGCGCCCATCGCGCCTGGCCACACCTCCGCCGCTGAGCCGCGCGCTCCACCGACCTCCTCGAGACTCGCGGAACTCCAGCTCCTCCGGCTGTAGGTCGGCCCACCGACTGCACCCGTGTCCATGCGACGCGATGGTGCAGCGGCGCCGAGCCCTGTCCTCAGCACCGGCCAATGCGCACCGGCCGGTGCTCAGCCGAAGGAGATTCATCGTGCGTGCCCGTCTCCTCGGCGGCGTCATCGCCGCCGCCACTGCCGCCGTCCTGGCCGCAGGCTGTTCCAGTTCATCGTCCGCCCCTGCGGGTGGTCCCACCGCGGCGCCGCCGGTCTCGTCCCCATCCGCCGCACCGATCTCGCCCGAGCACAACGAGGCGGACATGATGTTCGCCCAGGGCATGATCCCTCACCACACGCAAGCCATCACCATGTCGACGCAAGCTGCGCAGCGGGCCTCGTCCCAGGAGGTCAAGGACCTCGCGGCCCGCATCGAGCAGGCGCAGGGTCCGGAGATCGAGCAGATGAACCAGATGCTCGACGCGTGGGGCGCACCCCGCCCGCAGCCAGGCTCGACGGCGATGCCCGGCATGCCCGGCATGCCCGGCATGCCAATGGCCGACATGCCCATGCCGGGCATGATGGGTGAGGCCCAGATGCAGCAGCTGGCAGCTCAGTCCGGTCCGGCCTTCGACCGGATGTTCCTGCAGATGATGATCGAGCACCACACTGGCGCCATCCAGATGGCCCAAAGCGAACAGGCCCAGGGACTCAACCCTCAGGCCAAGGACCTCGCCGGCCTCATCGTGGCCGCTCAACAGCAGGAGATCACCGAGATGCAGGCCCTGCTCAGCAGGGTCTGACCGGCCGGGGACGGACGCAGAGCAGTCGGCCGCCCGTCCCCCCGCGGGCAGGCTTGTCGCCCGCGTCCGTCCCCGGAACCGGCCTCCCCCACACCGCGTCGGCCACTGCGGCACGCGGGCCTGTCCCTGCCTCGGAGTCTCCGGTAGCCGTCCACGGGTTACCCCACCGCGGCGCTGGCGGACTCTTGCTCCTTCGCTCCCCGGAGAGGACACGTTGATCTACGACTCGATCAGCCAACACCCCACTCGCGCGGGCGCGGGAGCTCGCCGACGAGCCGGACACTGTCTGGGTCGATTGATACGCGAACGAGCGGTACCCGCGCGCGTAACAGGAAACGCTCAGGGGGAGTCCCGATGATCAGGCCATCGCGAGTGCGGAGCTGCTTGTACCGCTCCGTCTCGTTGGTCGTGGCCGCGGTGGGGGCCGCTCTGCTCGCCGGGTGCGCTGGGAGCACTCCTGCTCCGGCCGCATCCGCGGCCGCAGGGTCGGCCACTGGTCACGTCCACGGGCTGGGTGTCGATCCCGCCGATGGGCGGACCTACGTGGCGACGCATCACGGTCTCTATCGAGTCGCCGCGACCGGTCTCGAGAAGATCGGTGTCTCGGCGACGTCGGATCGGGACCTCATGGGCTTCCTGGTGGCGGGGCCGCGCGTCTACCTCTCGAGTGGGCATCCGGCACCGGACGAGGCCGTGACCCGCAACCCGCTCGGGCTCGTGCGGAGCACCGACGGTGGAGCGTCCTGGCAGTCGGTGGCCCTCGACGGCGAGGTCGACTTCCACGCCCTCGACCAGGGGCGCGGAGCGCTCTATGGCGTGGACTCTGAGGGCGCGCTGCGGACCAGTACGAACGGTGGGACGCGTTGGGAGTCCCTCCCGGCGCCGCCGGCGCTCGACGTGGCCGCGGAGCCGGGTGGTGCCGGGCGGGTGATCCTCGCTGTCTCGGGTGGCGTGGCAACAAGCACGGGTGCCGGCGAGCCCTCGGCCGGTCCGACCTCTTTCATCGTCTCGCCGTCCCCGCAACTCGTGTTCCTGTCTTGGGCACCGGACGGCGAGCTGTACGGCCTCACCCCGGACGCTCAGTTGCTCGCGAGCACCGACGGTGGCTCGACCTGGCTACCTCGCGGGTCTGTTCCGGGCGGTCGCCCGCAAGCGCTCACCGCTGTCGGGCAGGGGCGCGTGCTCGCCGCGACCGTAGGAGGCATCCACGACAGTCGGGACGGCGGACGATCCTTTGCCACCGCTGTCCAAGGACCGCCGTGACAGGGTGTCCCGAGCCGCTCCATTGCGATGCCCGCCCGGTGGAGGAACCGGGCGGGCACCCCGCGAGCTCAGGCCGTGTCTCGGGAGCGAAAGCGGCGCAGCCGCAGACTGTTGACCACGACGAAGACCGACGAGAAGGCCATGGCCGCACCAGCGAGCATCGGGTTGAGCAGGCCGGCCGCGGCCAGGGGCAGTGCCGCGGTGTTGTAGGCGAACGCCCAGAACAGGTTTCCCTTGATCGTCGAGAGCGTGCGGCGGGAGAGCCGGATGGCGTCGACCGCGGCCCGGAGGTCGCCTCGCACCAGGGTGAGGTCGCTCGCCTCGATGGCCACGTCGGTGCCGGTGCCCATGGCCAGCCCCAGATCTGCTCGGGCGAGCGCGGCGGCGTCGTTCACACCGTCGCCAATCATGGCCACAACCTTGCCCTGCTCCTGAAGACGGGCGATGACCTCGTCCTTGTCGGCGGGCATGACCCCGGCGATCACCCGCTCCGGGTCGATCCCCACTTCTGAAGCGACGGCGCGAGCCGCCGGCTCCGCGTCGCCGGTCAGCAGGACCGGAGTCAGGCCGAGCGCTCGGAGGTCGCGCACGGCGTCGGCGCTTCCCTCCTTGACCGTGTCGGCGACCGACAGCAGTCCGCGCGCCACTCCGTCCCACGCCACGGCCACGACGGTGTGGCCACGCGCCTCGGCCTCCGACTTCACCTCGGCGAGGTCGGCAGGCATCGCCACGGACCAGTCCTCGAGCAGGCGCGGTCGGCCGACGAGGACCGCATGGCCGTCGACGGTCCCGTGCACCCCGAGACCTTCGTCGTTGGCGAACTCCTCGATGGCCGGGAGCGGCCGATCCGAGCGGCCGCGGGCCGCCACCGATATGGCGCGAGCGATCGGGTGCTCCGAGGCGTCCTCGAGGGCACCGGCGAGCCGGAGGACCTCGACGGTGTCCTGCCCGGCGGCGGTGTGCACGTCGACCAGGGACATGCGGCCCTCGGTGATGGTGCCGGTCTTGTCCAGGACGACGGTGTCGACGCGGCGCGTCGACTCGAGCACCTCCGGGCCCTTGATGAGGATGCCCATGGCGGCACCTCGACCCGTCCCGACCATCAGCGCCATCGGTGTGGCCAGGCCCAGCGCGCAGGGACAGGCGATGATCAGGACGGCCACCGCCGCGGTGAACGCGCCAGCAGCTCCGACACCGGCGGTGAGCCAGAAGCCGAGCGTGGCGGCTGCGAGAAGGATGACGATCGGGACGAAGACACCGGAGACACGGTCGGCGAGGCGCTGGACGGCGGCCTTGCCGGTCTGGGCGTCCTCGACCAGGCGCGCCATCTGGGCCAGCTGCGTGTCCGCGCCGACCCGCGTCGCGCGGATGACGAGGCGGCCGCCGGCGTTCACGGTGGCACCGATGACGGCGTCACCGGTGCCGACCTCGACGGGCACCGACTCGCCGGTGACCATGGAGGCGTCGACCGCGGAGCTGCCGTCCTCGACCTCGCCGTCGGTGGCGATCTTCTCCCCCGGCCGCACGACGAAGCGGTCCCCGACCTCCAGCTGCTCGACCGGGATCCGATGCTCGACGCCGTCCCGCAGGACCGCGACGTCCTTGGCGCCGAGCTCCAGCAGGGCGCGCAGCGCAGCTCCGGCGCGACGCTTGGCTCTGGCCTCGAACCAGCGGCCGGCCAGGATGAACGTGGTCACCCCGGCCGCGACCTCGAGGTAGATGTTGCCGGCGCCGTCGGTCGGCGCGATGGACAGCTCGAACGGGTGGGTCATCCCGGGCACGCCCGCGGTGCCGAGGAAGAGCGCGTAGAGCGACCAGCCGAAGGCGGCGAGGGTGCCGAGCGAGATGAGCGTGTCCATGGTCGCGGTGCCGTGGCGCAGGTTGGCCCACGCGGCGCGGTGGAACGGCAGCGCACCCCACACGACCACCGGGGCGGCGAGCGCGAGCGAGGCCCACTGCCAGTAGGTGAACTGCACCGCCGACACCATGGCGAGGACCACCACGGGGACCGAGAGGACGAGCGAGACGAGCAGCCGGGTCCGCAGGCTGTCCGCCTCGCTGTCGCGGTTCTCGCCGGTCTCGCGGTCGCTGTCCTCCGTCGCCGGTGGCGTCGGGACGGACGCCGTGTAGCCGGCCGCCTCGACCGCGCCGATCAGGTCCTGTGCGGTCACGTCGGACGTGACGGCGACGCGCGCCTTCTCGGTGGCGAAGTTGACGGTGGCCTCGACCCCGTCGAGCTTGTTGAGCTTGCGCTCGATGCGGTTCGCGCACGACGCGCAGGTCATGCCGCCGAGGACGAGCTCGACCTCGTGCGTCGTCGCCGCGTCCTGCGTCATCGCGCGACCGTTCTCGGTGACGGTGCTCATCCCGCGTGTCCTTCCTGGGCGGCCTCGGAGATGTCGCCCTCGACGCTCGACGGACGGTGATCAGTGGCCATGCGGTGCGCTCGATTCGCTGTGTCCGCTCGTGGCGCTGACCGGCGTCCCCGGGTTGGACGCGGCGACGACGGTGAACTCGGCGGTGCGAACGACGCCCTGGTGGGCGAAGTCGAGGTAGAGCCTGTACGGCCCGGCCGAGGGCACCTCGGCGAGGAAGTCGATCGCCGGTCCTGCTGGGGTGCGCCCGTCGCCGGGGCTGCCGGTGGGGTGCACATGCAGGTAGGCGAGGTCGCCGGTCCGCAGTGCGACGAGGTGGCCGTACGCGGCGAGGTAGGGCTGCAGGTCGGTCACGGGCGCTCCGTTCCGCGAGACCGACAGGGTCACGGGGCTCGCGGTGCCGGGGACGAGGGCGCCCGTGAGGGTCACCGTGTAGCCGTCCGCGGTGGTGGCCGTGGTGGACGGAGGCGGCAGGGGCACCGGGCGGTAGTCGCCGGCGACCGCGATGTCGCGCCCGAGGGTCATCGCCTCGCTGCGCCCATCTGGCGCGAAGTCCGCGAAGACTCGGTGGTCTCCGGCGGCGAGAGCCGTCGTGGTGCGCCAGGTGCCGTCCGGGTCCATGACCGGGTGGAGGTGCTGGAAGCCGCTCTGGTCGCGTCGCACCAGGATCAGGTGCATTGGCTTGTCGTGGGTCGGGGTGAATGCCGTGACCGGCGTACCGCCCGGACTCAGGACGCGGAAGGCCAGCTCGCCGGGGCTCCCGGCCTGCGTCGGCGCGGCGAGGACGTCGAGCGTGTAGCCGTCCTGGGAGACGGCGAGGCCGCTGGCGCCCGTTGCCGCGGTCGGGCCGCTGGCGATGGCTGGCCCCTGTGCAGGTGCAGGGACGGGTGGCGGCGCCGCCGCGGGGACCGGCGTGGGTCCTGCGAACGCGGCGACGGTCGCACCCGCGGCGAGTGCGAGCACGAGCGCGAGCGCGAAGCCGACGAGACGGACAGCGGGGCGATCGAGCCGTGAGCGCCGCGAGGGACGCGCCGAGGTTCGCCTCTCGAGGGGATCGGCGGGGCGGTCCGCCCGGGGCTTCGTCCTCTCCGTCCTCTCCGTGCTCGTGGTGCTCACGACGTCGCTCCCGAGTCCTCGAGCTGGTACCCGGCCTCCTCCACCGCGGCCCGGACCGCGGCGTCGTCGAGGTGGCTCTCGGAGGTGACGACCACGCGACCGCCGGCGAGGTCGACGTCGACGTCCGAGACGCCCGGCACCTCGCCGACCTCCTCGCGCACGGACGCGACGCAGTGGTCGCAGCTCATGCCGGTGACGGTGTAGGTGTTCGTCTGGCTCATGGGTCGTCTCCGTTCTCGTCGGCCGTTGGGTGGCGGCCGGGTGGATCGATGTGCGCCGACGTCCAAGGGAAGCGGCCGGCGGTGCAGGGCAGCCGGGGAGGCGCGAGCAGCGCCGCGTCTCGCTGAGGCGATCAGGACTTCACGAGTCGCGCGATCGCCGCGCTGGCTTCGGAGATCTTGTCGCTCGCCACGTCGCCGCCCTGGGCTGCCGCCTCGGCCACGCAGTGAACGAGGTGGTCGTCGAGCAGGCCGAGCGCGACGTTCTCGAGCGCGCTGGTCACGGCGGAGACCTGGGTCAGGATGTCGATGCAGTACTTGTCCTCGTCGACCATCTTGGCGATCCCGCGCACCTGACCCTCGATGCGACGCAGCCGCTTCAGGTAGGCGTCCTTCTCCGCGGCGTATCCGTTCATCGCCGACTCCTCTCGACGTATCCGACGATACCCCCCGGGGGTAGCCTGTCAAGCGACGGCATCAGGAGCTGCACCTCGGGGGGCGCCTCCCGGCGCGTATCCGCAGCTCAGATGCACCTACCTCCCTTGAGAGCGCGGAGAGCTTCGCCCTCGACGAGCTCGAGACGCTTGCGTCCGATACCCCTACCCCCTATGTTCGCCGCATTGCACGTACCCCCTAGGGGTATGTACGGGACGAGAGGAGGCCGCTGTGGATGAGCTCATGCCGACCCTGGCGCTGCTGGCCGTCGGCGTCCTGCTGGTCGCCGGACTGCGCTCCCTGGCGCGCGCCGTCAGCGTCGCACCGCCGCTCACGGGCGTGATGCCGCACGCCGGTGGCCTGCCGCCGGTCGAGCACCCGCTCTCGCGGTTCCACGTGCGCTGGTACGTCGTGACGATGGTCTTCCTGGCCTTCGACATGGAAATGATCTTCATGTACCCCTGGACGCTGGTCGTCGCCCGCATGGGTCCGGCGTCCGTGGTCGAGATGTTCGGTTTCCTCACGCTCCTCATGGCCGGGGTGCTCTACGCCTGGCGCGAGGGGGCGCTCCGATGGACTTGAGACGAGCGCTCCTCCGGATCGCGGCCGGACGCCCCCACGTCCTCGTCGTCGGCGCCGTCGGCACCGACCACCTCCGAGCGCGCGTGGAGGAGGAGCTGGGCCGACGTGGCTGGCCGATCGCGATCGCACCGGCGGACGCGGACGTCCTCGTCGTCGTCGGGTCGCCCGGCACGGAGCTCGAGTCGGTCATCGACGACGTGTGGCTCGGCGTGCCCGCTCCTCGCGCCCGGGTGCGGATCACGAGGGACGAGGACGTCGTCAGCGCGTTCGACGGCGCGGTCGCGGTGTTGGGCGACCTCGCCGGGCAGCGCTCCCGAGCACCGAGGGACGGCGCGGCCGCGGAGCACTCCGGTGCAGCCCGTGCCGGGCAGGAGGACGAGGCGGGAAGCCACGCCGGACACGACGGCGACGCCGGCTCCGACCCGGGCGAGGACGACACCGGCCACGGTGAGCACGGGGAGCACGGCGGGGGGCATCACCACCACGGCGGCGGCATGGAGCTGCCCGGTGGGCTGACGATGGCCGATCTGGGCGACGACCGCGACGGTCTCGCGCTCGACCGGCTGCACGTCGCGCTGGGTCCCGTGCTGCCGGAGTGGCCGAGCGGGCTGGTTGTCGATGTGACCCTGCAGGGCGACGTCATCCAGGAGGCCGACTCGCGTTTCCTCGACGCCGACGATCACGAGGCCGACGACGTGCCCGACGCAGCTCGGGCCCTGACGTCGACGGCACGGGTCCTCGCCCTCGCCGGCTGGGCCGGCCCCGCCGCACGGGCTCGCGACCTGCGGGACGCGGTGCTCTTCGGCGAGGACGAGGACCCCGCGCAGGTGCTCGGCGAGCTGGACGCCCTGCGCAGGCGCGTCCACCGGTCGCGGCTCCTGCGCTGGATGCTCAGGTCCTCCGGCGTCGGCGAGAGCGAGGTCATGGCCTCGCTCGACGACAAGCTGCTGTCCGCTCGGGCCGCCATGTCCGGGTCCGTCGCCGAGCCGACGGCCGTCGTCGACCTCCGCGCGCTGGACGCCCGGCTCGCCGGCGCGGAGTTCGCCGCGGCCAGGCTGATCGTCGCGAGCGCGGGCCCACGTCCTCGGCCGGCCCTGACGCCACCGGCCGACCGGAAGGGCGCGTCGTGAGCGCCGCGCTGCCGACCGAGTGGGTGGTCCTGCTGCCGGTCGTCCTGCTCGCCGTCACCTACGTCGTGGTCGCGGCCGATGCGGTCGCGGCTGGGAGGGCGGCGGGACGCCCGGTGCCGTGGGCCGTCGCCATCGCGACCCCGGGACGTGAGGCCGTCCGCCTCCTCATCGGACAGCGCCGTCGCGGTGTGGCCGGCGACGAGCTGCTACGCGGCATGGGTGGCGCCGTCCTCCCGATCGCCGCACTGCTTGCTGCCGCGGTCCTCCCGCTCGGTTCCCGCCCCGTCGCCGATCTGTCCATCGGTGTCGTGTGGTTCAACGCGATGGAGGTCCTCGCGTGGGCCGCGGTCTGGCTGGTCGGGTGGGGCGCGAACAGCACCCTGTCGTTGATCGGCGGCTACCGGTTCGTGGCGCAGGGCCTGGCCTACGAGCTCCCGCACATGTTCGCGCTGATCACGGCAGCCGTCGGGGCGCAGAGCCTCCGCGTCGTCGATGTGGTCGACGCCCAGCAGGGGTTGTGGTTCGTCGTGATCATGCCGGTGGCGTTCGTGGCCTTCCTGCTGGGTGCGGCCGCGATGGCCTTCTGGGGCCCCTTTGACTCTCCGGTCGGCCGCGACGTCGCCGGCGGGGCGGCCGGAGAGCTCGCCGGGGTCGACCGCCTCGTGTTCACCGCCGGTCGGTGGCTGCTGCTGGTCGCCTCCTCGGCGATGGCGGTGCCCCTCTTCCTCGGCGGTGGGAACGGTCCCTGGCTGCCGGCCTGGGCCTGGGTGCTGGTCAAGACCCTCGCCGTGCTGGGGGCGGTCGTCGCCCTGCGACACCGGGTCCCGACGATCCGCATGGAGCGGTGGACCGAGTTCTCCTGGGTCGTCCTCGTCCCGGCGACGATCGCCCAGGCCCTCGTCGTCACCCTCATCGTCGTCGCCGAAGGGGGCATCTGACGATGACCACCACGCTGTTCGTGCTGCTCTCGGCCACGGCGGTCGTCGCGGGCGCGCTCGTCTTCCGTGTCGACTCCATGGCGCGCGCGACGTTCCTGCTGCTGGTGTCGTTCCTCGCCGTCGCCGGGCTCGTGCTGATGACCGGCCTGCACTACCTGGGCCTGGTCATCGTGCTCATGATGATCATCGAAATGGTCATCATGGCCGTCTTCATGATCATGTACATGATGAACCCGGCCGGCCTCATGCCCATGTCGATGTTCCACAACACCCGGGGGGCCGCGGCCATCTCGGCGGCCGTGTTCGTCGCCCTCACCTCCGGAGCGCTGCTGGTCGACTGGCCGCCGCGCGGCGGAGCCGCCGCCCCCGACCTGACGTTCGCGCTCGGGGAGGCCCTGATGAGCGGACAGATGCTGACGATGATGACGCTCGGGGTGACCCTGTTCGCCACGATCGTCGCCACCGTCGTGCTGGCCACCGGACGGGGCCGGTACGACCGGCTCGGCGACGACCTCGACGCGCGGGCCTCCGACGACCGCGACCGAGGCGGTGTCGGGCGATGAACCTCCAGGCGTTCCTCGTGGTGGCGTCGGCGCTGCTGGCGGTCGGGCTGTTCGGCGCCCTGACCCAGCAATCGATCGTCATGCTCATGATGGGCCTCGAGCTGATGCTCAACGGCGTCATCCTGGGCGCGGCCGCGTTCTGGTATTTCCTGGCGCCCGGCGGTACCGAGGGCCAGGTCCTCATCGTCGTCGTGGTCACGGCGATGGCCATCGAGATGGCGGCCGGGTTCGCGGTCACGACGGCGATCTACCGCGCGAAGCGCATCGACATGACCGACGACGCCGCGGAGCTGCGAGGCTGACATGAGCGCTCTCCTCTTGGCCCTCCTCGCGGTCCCCCTCGCCGGCGGTCTCGCCCTGCTGGTGGTCCGGCCACGTCGCGGCGCCGTCGCGGCGGGACTCGTCAGCGCCTCGGGGACGGTCGCGCTCGCCGTCGTGTCCGCGGTGCAGCGCCCCACCGCCCGCCTCCCCCTGTTCGACGGCATCGCCGCCGGCTTCGCCGTCGACGAGCTCGCGGCGGTCATGGTCGTGCTCGTCGCGGTCGCCCTGCTGGCGGTGCTGGCGTTCGCCGCGGGCGAGCCGTCGCTGGGGACAGGTCGCTTCGTCGGTCTCATGCTCGTCTTCGCGGGCGCCATGCTCGGCACCGTCACCGCGACGACCCTGCCAGCGCTCCTCGCGGCGTGGGAGGTGATGGGCGCGGTGAGCTGGGCGCTCATCGCGCACCACGTCCGCGACCGGGCCGCGGCCCGCGGCGCGACGACCGCGTTCCTCACCACCCGCACCGCCGATCTCGGTCTGTACCTCGCGGCCGGCGCGATGCTCGCCGGCGGAGCATCGACCCTCGCCCTCGATGCTCTGCCCACAGTGGCCGGCGGTTGGGGGGACCTCGCGGTCGCCGGCATCGTGGTCGCGGCGCTCGGCAAGTCCGCGCAGCTGCCGTTCAGCTTCTGGCTCTCGGGCGCCATGCACGGTCCGAGCCCTGTGTCGGCGCTCCTGCACTCCGCGACGATGGTCGCCGCCGGGGCCTACCTCCTCCTGCGGACGGCCCCGGCCCTCGCCGCGACCGGGTGGGCTACGACGCTGGTGGCCTGGGTCGGCGCGGGTACCGCTCTGATGCTCGGGCTCGTCGCCCTCGCGCAGGACGACCTCAAGCAGCTGCTCGCCGCCTCGACCTCGGCCCAGATCGGATTCATGGTGCTCGCCGCGGGGGTCGGAGCGGTGCCCGGCGGCGTCCTCCAGACCGTCGCCCACGCCGCGACGAAGAGCCTGCTCTTCCTCGTGGCCGGCGCCTGGCTGGTGCGGATCGGCACGCGTCGACTCGACGGTCTCCGTGGGGCGGCGCGGCGCCACCCGGTGCTCGGCGCGGCCTTCACCGTCGGGGCGCTGGCTCTCGCCGGTGTACCGCCGACCGGGCTGTGGGTCAGCAAGGACGCCGTCCTCGCAGGTGCACTCACCGGTGGTCCCGCCCTCTACCTCGTCGGCCTGGCCGCCGGTCTCGTGTCGGCGGGCTACGCGGCCAAGGCCCTGTGGTTCGTCTGGCGCCCCACCCCGCCCGCCACCGAAGACGCTGCGGTCGGTCGCGCCGGCAGCCGGGTGCAAGGCGGGGTGGCGGTCGCGCTCGCCCTCTCCGCCGCAGCTGCCGGCCTGCTCGCTCTGGGTCCGCAGGTGCTCCGGCCCGATCCCCCGCCGACCGGCCCCGAGCTGCTCGTCTCCGGTGCGGTCGCCGTCGTCGGCGTCCTCGTCACCTGGCGCGTGGCGGGCCGGCTACCGGCGCCGGCCCTTCTCCGCTCGTGGCTGTGGCTCGAGCGGGTCGCTGTCGCGATCGTGGTCCGGCCGACCCTCCGGCTCGCCGCCGCGCTCGCTCGGGTGGACGACGCCCTGCACCACCACGTCGTGCTCGGTGCCGGCCGCGCCGGGATGCGGGCCGCCGAGACTGTCGACCGTCGGGTGGAACGTGGCCTAGATCGGGGCGTCGACGACCTCGCCGCCGGCGCTCGGGCGCTCGGACGCGCCGCCCGCCGCCCGCAGACCGGCCAGCTGCACCAGTACTACGCCCAGGCCGCCGTCGGGTTCGGCGTGCTGGCCGCCCTCACCGTATTGCTGATCGGGGTGAGCTGATCGTGCTCTCGATCCTCGTCTTCCTGCCCGTCCTGGTCGCGCTCGCCCTCGCAGCGCTCCCGGCCTCCAGTGATCCACGGCGCTACACGGTTCCGTGGGTGATGACCGGCCTCGCGCAGCTCGCGCTGGTCACGGTCTTGTGGCTCCAGCTGCCCACCGTCGGCTACGGGTTCGTCGAACAGGTCGCCTGGATCCCGAGCGCGGGCATCTCGTACCACCTGGGCGTCGACGGGCTCTCGCTCCCCCTCGTGGCGATGACCGTCGTCGTGTTCACCGCCGCGGCGATCTACTCGCTCCGCGAGGGCCGACGTCCCAAGTCCTACGTGCTGCTGTTCCTCGCGCTCCAGACCGTGAGCGTCGGGGTCTTCGTCGCGCTCGACCTGATCCTGTTCTTCCTCTTCTTCGACCTCTCGATCGTGTTCATGTACTTCGTCATCGCCGGCTGGGGTCACGGCGCACGTGCGCGCTCGGCGGCGCTGACGTTCTTCCTGTACACGTTCCTGGGCTCGCTCGCGCTGCTGCTCGGCTTCATCCTTCTCTACCTCGCCGCGACGCCCCACACCTTCGACATCCCTGCGCTCGCTGCGCAGAACCCGCTGGCCGCCGGAGGCCCCATTGCCGGGGCGGCGCTGCTGGCCATCGGTCTCGGGCTCGCGGTGAAGACCCCGCTCGTGCCGTTCCACACCTGGCTGCCGCCGGCCCACACTGAGGCCCCGGCCGCAGGCTCAGCGGTGCTGGCCGGTGTGCTGCTCAAGATGGGGACCTACGGGTTCGTCCGCATCGCGATGCCCCTGCTGCCGGCCTCGTGGCGACAGTTCGCCGACGTGGTCGTGGTGCTGGGCGTGGTGTCGGTGATCTACGGCGCGGTCGTCGCGCTCGCCCAGACCGACCTCAAGCGGATGATCGCCTACACCTCGGTGAACCACATGGGCTACATCCTGCTCGGCGTCGGCGCCGCCGGTCTGGTGGCCGAGAGCGACACCCAGGCTCGACAGCTCGCCACGACCGGCGCCGTCACCCAGATGGTGTCCCACGGCTTGATCACCGGTGCGCTGTTCCTGCTGGCCGGGAGCCTGCACGACCGTGGCCGCACCTACGACATGGGTGCCTACGGCGGGCTGGCGGCTCGCACGCCGCGGTTTGCCGGACTGTTCGCGGTCGCCGCGTTCGCCTCGCTGGGCCTGCCCGGCTTCTCCGGCTTCATCGCCGAGTTCCAGATCTTCACGGGTGCGCTGGCGGCAACGCCGATCGCGACCGCCATCGCGGTCGTCGGCATCCTCGTCACCGCCGGGCTGTTCCTCCTCGCGCTCTCGCGGATGCTGCTCGGCGAGCTGCGCTACCCGGATGCTCCCGGCACACCACGTCCGTTCCCGGACCTCCGTGCTCGCGAGCTCGCCGCGGTCGTGCCGCTGCTGCTGCTCGCCACGGTGATCGGGCTGGCGCCGCGTCTCCTCCTCGACGTCGTCGAGCCGGCCTCGCGCATCGTCAACGAGCTGGTGGCCCGATGACCCCCGCACCGGCACCGTCACCGCGCCCGCGCCGGGAGCAGCCATGGTGATGATGAACGAGGACCCCACGACCCTGGTCCCCGAGCTGGCGCTGCTCTTCGGTGCCGTACTCGCCCTGCTGGTGGGGGCCTGGACGCCACGACGCCGACAGGGTCGCGTCCGCGTGCTCGCGCTGGTCGCCGTCGGTGTCGGCCTGGTCGGCACGGTCGTCGCCGCCACGAAGCCGCCGAGCAGCACGTTCGACACCTACGTCCTCGACACGACGACCCACGCCGTGCGGGCGACCATCCTCGTCGCGGTCGCCCTGATCCTCTGGTTCTCGCGCGACGCGGTGGCGGCCCACCCGCGCGAGAGCGAGTTCACCGCGCTCGTCCTGCTCGGTGGCCTCGGAGCGGCCCTCATGGCCGGGGCCAGCGATCTGCTGTTGCTGTTCGCGGCGTTCCTGCTGGCCAGCGTCCCGCTCTACGCCCTATCCGGATGGGCCAAGACGGGCGCCACCACCGAGGCCGCCCTGAAGTACTACCTCTCCGGCGCCTTCGCCGGGGTCACCATGATCAGCGGGACGACCCTGCTCTACGGAGCGACCGGCACGACCAGCTACGACATGCTGCCCGAGGGACTCATGACCGGAGCAGCAATACCGGCCGCGGTCGGCCTCGTCGCCCTGCTGGCGGGCCTGGCGTTCAAGGCCGGCGCTGTCCCCGCACACTTCTGGGTCCCCGACGTCACCGACGGCACACCGCCACCGGTCGCCGCGGTCCTGACGACGATCCCCAAGATCGGAGCGCTCGCCGCGATGTGGCGGCTGCTCGCCACGGCGGTACCGGAAGCGGTGGTGCCCTGGCCATTGATTGTCGCGGTCCTGGCCGCCCTCAGCATGACCCTGGGCAACCTCGCCGCGTTCGCCCAGACCTCCGTCCTGCGGCTGCTGGCCTACTCCACGGTCTCCCAGGTCGGGTACCTGCTGGTCATCGTCGCCGTCGGGGCTCGGACGCCGGACGCCCTGCCCGCACTGCTCTTCTACCTCGCCGCCTACGCCGTCACCAACGTCGGAGCTTTCGCCGTGGTCGCGGCACATCCCGCGCGCACCATCGAGGACTTCCGCGGGCTCGGGCGCCGCCGCCCCCTGCTCGCCATCGCGCTCGTCGTCTGCCTGCTCGGCCTGGTCGGGACCCCACCCACCGCCGTGTTCGTCGGCAAGCTCACCGCCTTCACGGCCGCCTTCGACGGTGGAATGGCCTGGCTCGCGGTCCTCGCCGCGGCCAACACCGTCGCCTCGCTCTTCTACTACCTGCGCTGGATCACCCCGCTGTTCCGGGACGAGCAGCCGTCGGAGCCCTCGGACGACAGCGACAAGGCGGGCGAGTCGCGCACCGCAGCTCGGGGTGCTGTCGTCGCCGCGGCCGTCTCGCTCGCCCTCGGGGTCGCCGCCGGCGTCGTCCTGCCGCTCGTCGCCGCGGGATGACAGCTCTCGCCGACGTGGATCAGGCGGAGGGCGGCGCCGCCGCGACCTCGGGGTGGTCGTGACCGACCACCCCGACGCGGGCCGCGCCTCCGGGAGCGCCGAGCTCGTCGAAGAACTCGACATTGATCCTGGTGAAGTGCGACCACGCGTCGGGCACGTCGTCCTCGTAGAAGATGGCCTCGACCGGGCACACCGGCTCGCAGGCACCACAGTCGACGCACTCGTCGGGCTGGATGTAGAGCATGCGGGAGCCCTCGTAGATGCAGTCGACCGGGCATTCCTCGATGCACGAGCGATCCGTGACGTCGATGCAGGGCTCAGCGATCACGTAGGTCACGAGGACCTTCTCCTTCGCGTCCGTCCCTCGACGCCGAGGCCGGCGAGGACGAGCTCGACCAGGTGACGCACCGATTGTTCCGTGGTCGCGCCCGCGGCGGCACCGAGCGCGTGACAGCAATATCTGGCGAGCTCCGAGACCGCGATGTCCGTGCGAACCTCACCGGCATCAGCCGCCGCGGACAGCACGCGACGGAACAGGTCCTGCAGTTGCCGTTGGGGGCCGTCGATCTGCTCGGGTCGGTGCAGCATCGTGGCGAGCTCGGCCTCGTGACGACGGCGCCGGTGGACGATGCTCCCGTAGGCCTCGAGCACGGCCGCGAGTCGGTCGACCGGCGCGCCCGGCCCCTCGCCGAGAGTCGCGAGCTCCTCGAGGTGCGCGGTCACGTGTTGGTCGTGCCAGGCGTTGAGGATCGACTCCACGTCGTGGAAGTACTTGTACAGCGTCGCGCGCCCGATGCCCGCGGTCTCGGCAATGCGCGCCATCGTGACCGACCGCAGCCCGTCTTCGACCGCCAGCGACCACGCCGCATCCATGATCGCCTGACGGACCGCCTGACGATGCGTCTCGATCGTCTCGTCCCACAGCCGCGGCACCGGCCAAACCTACAACTTGTGGCTACCGGTAGACAGGGCGTCGCACCGTAGACACCCTGTATTGATAAGCTTCGGCGTGGAGGTCGACATGGGCGAGGGCACCGGGCAAGGACCACGGGACGATGTTGCGGGCGTCCCTCCTGCGTCCGGGCGGCCCGGCGTACCCCGCTGGGTGAAGGTGTTCGTCGTCGTCGCAGCTGTGGTGGCGCTGCTGGTCATCGCGCTGATGCTCTTGAGCGGTGGCACCCACGGCCCTGGGCGCCACCTGTCGGGTCAGGGAGCGAGTCCCGCGAGCACGTCGATCGAGTCGGCAGTACTCGTGATGCCATGATCTCCGGTCGGGGAGCACGCAGGGCCCTGCTGACGATCCATCTGGTCTTCTCCCTCGGATGGATCGGCGCCGCCCTCGCCTACCTCGCCCTCGCGATCGCCGCGGGCACGAGCGGCGATCCCGGCTCTGTCCGAGGAGCTTGGTCGGCCATGGAGCTGACCGGCTGGGTGGTGATCGTGCCGCTGGCCCTGGGAGCTCTCGCTACTGGCCTGGCCGTCTCCCTCCTCAGCCCGTGGGGCCTTCTACGGCACTACTGGGTCCTGATCAGCCTCGTACTCACCGCGCTCTCCGCCACAGTCACGGTGCTCCACATGCCGGACGTGAGCTCCATGGCCGAGATGGCCCGGGCCGCGGACGACGACGAGCTTCTCCTGCTCGGCGGGGACGCCTTCCACCCCGCGGCCGGACTGGTCGTGCTCGTCGTCATCACGGTGCTGAACGTCTACAAGCCCCGCGGTCGAACCGGGCTCACGTGGTGAGCACGAGGACCTGGCCTCGGCCGCCGGCGACGGGTTCGTGCCGCACCGCCCGCAGCCCGGCTCGAGCGATGTCGGTCTCGAGCGCGCCGTCGAGCAGGTCCGAGACGGTGGGCGAGGGCTCGATGACGGCCAGGACCCGCCGCCACAGGGCCGCCCGTCGACGCCCGGGCGGGAGCGCCCAGTCGAGCACTCCGACCCGACCACCGACCGCGAGCGCGGACGCCGCACGTCGCAGCAGTCGGACCCGCGCCTCCGCGTCGAAGTTGTGCAGCACGAACGACAGCACGACGCGGTCGAAGTCCCCGCCGACGTCCGCATCGAGGACGTCGCCCTCGACCAACGTCGCCGCCGGCGCCCGACGACGCGCGCCCTCCAGCATGGACGGCATCCCGTCAACGGCGACGACCGAGGCCCCGGCCTCGAGGAGGAGAGCCGTCATCTGGCCGGTCCCAGCACCGAGGTCGAGGACATGGTGCCCGTGCTCGACTTCGAGGGTGTCGGGGAGCCGCTGACGCACGCGCCGGCTTCCTCCGGACGACCAGAACAGTGCGGCGTTCAGGGCGTCGTAGCGACGGGCGAGCGACATGGCGGGCATGGCTACAGAATCTGAGGATTGCTCAGATCGGGCAACTCGCCTTCTACTTGATCGGTGGCCAGCCGGCGGAGCCCTGTCCAAGCGCGGTCCAAGCGGACCGTGGAGCGGATACTCGACGCGGCTGCTCACGTCTTCGGGGAGCGCGGCTACGCAGCCACGACCAACCACATCGCCGAGCGGGCTGGCCTCTCGATCGGATCGCTCTACCAGTACTTCCCCGACAAGGACGCGATGATGGCGGCCCTCTACGACCGCCACCTCGACCGCGTGGCCAGTCACCTGGTCGGTCGCGGCCCGGACCAAGATGACGAATCGTGGGTGCGGTGGCTCGTCGCCGAGCTGATCACGGTCAACACTCAGCCCGAGGCAAGCGTCCTGTGGCAGACCTCGCGAACGGTCCCTGCCATGCGCGCCCGACTGGAGGCTCTCGTCGACGCTCTGGTCGCCGACGCCGGCACCGCGCTCGGCATCCGGAGTCCCCTGCGGTCCCGCGCCGTCATCGTCACCGCCCTCGCCACCGTGCACGAGATCGCGCTGCCGACACCCACCCCCGTTCGACGACGCGTGGCCGTGGACGCCGTCCTCGCCGTCGCCACGCATCCGTGAGAGTCGCTGCGTGGTCCGAAGTCGAGCTGCGCTTCCCGGGCGTACTCGAGACGCTGGTGCTTCCGCCTGTCGGGCCCGGATGTCACCGTGTCGAGCATGGAGGTGACCGACGCGGACGTGGCCGCCATGCCGGCGCGGAACGTTCGCGTGCCTCTCAGTGATTTCGTCGCGGTCTGGCGAGCGGCGTCTGACCGGGACCACGACGACGCGTCTCGTGGTGGCGAGGGTTGGTACGCGGCAGCCGTCGCGACGACGTGCCGATGGCTCGCGACAGCACCATCACGGCTCCAGATCGGACTCGCGGACAGCACACCAGCGCCTGCGACACGGCGGACGGCGATGGCCTACGAGGAGCTGATCGAGGCCGAGTTCCTCGCCGCTGAGCGGCTCGAGGAGCTGCGCCCAGACCTCGCGCGATCTCGTCCCGGCTGGTGCGAGGGCGTACGGGCGACGTTGCGTTGGGCGTGGCGGCGACAGGGTCCGCCCCCGCTCGACCTCGAGATCGCGGCCGAGGTGTGACGCAGCGCTTCACGCGTCGACATCGTCCAGGTCGTCGACGGTCTCGCGGCCGAGGCCGCCGAGAGGCTCGATCGCGTCATCGCGGGTCTCGACCTCCGAGTCACGGGCCTGCCAGTGCGTGAGCTGCTCTGCGCGGTGTTCGGCTTCCTCTCTGGCGTCGGCCTCTTCGCGAGCACGGATCTCAGCGAGCGCGCGATTCGCCTTCTCAACGGCTGCCGACGTCTCGTCGGCAGTGGGCACGCGCACATGGTCTTCACCGACGGGGTCCGGCTCCGCGGCCGCCACCTCTCGGATGTCGGGGCTGATCGGCTCGACCTCGACCTGAAAGCTCGCGTCACCACGGTTCTCATCCTCGTGGTCCGCATGGTGACGGCCCTCGTTGCCCGGGTCCGTGTCGTCGCGGTCCACATCCTTCAGCTCGTGCTGGTGAAGGTCGAACGGACGGTCCGTGACATCGTCCTCGGTGACGTCGCGGTGGACCTCCTCGTCAGCGACGGCCGCGCGATGCGCAGCAAGCCATTCTGTGGCGGTGGTGCGTTCCTCGGGTTCATCGTCGGCGTGACGCGCGGCGAGTTCGGCCTTGGCTCGTTCGGCGGCGGCTCGGGTGCCGGCGGTGTGGGCGAGCCAGCGGGAGCGGGCGTCGTCGAGCTCGCCTAGTTCGGCGGCGCGCCCTTCGAGGGTGTGCGCGAGTGTGGCGGTCTGTTCCGCTTCGGCGCGGAGCCGCACCTGGTCGTCGAGGTCGGTGGCGGCGTCCGTCTCGGCCCGGCGTAGCTGTGCGTCCTCTCGGGCGCGAGTCGCGGCCTGGTGGGTGCCGGACAGCTCGTTGGCGACGTAGCGGGGCGCCCAGGTGGCTTCGCGCTCGTGGGCGCGGATACGAACGCGGAGCTGGCCATCGGAGAGCTCGAGCTCCTCGCGGTCAATCTCCGGGCGGCCGAGGGCGCGCCAGGCCGCCCGGTAGGCGGCATGGGCCTCGACCTTGCCGGGCCCGGGAGCGGGGCCGAGGGCGTCCTCGTCCTCGTCGTGGCCGCTGAGCTCCCGCCAGGCGGCAACGGACCTGGCTCGGTCCTGCCACTGGTCGCGCTCGGCGAGCGACTCGGGCACCGGTCCCAGCGCTTCGGTGAGCCAGCGAGGCGGCTCAGCTGCGAGCTGGCCGCCGAGTTCGGCGCTGCGTCGGTCGGCGGCGTCGGCCAGGGAGGACAGGTAGCGGTCCCAGTCGGCACGGCCGGTGGCCGGGGTCCAGTCGGCCCAGGTCCGACCTTCGGGGTCGTAGGTGTGGGCGTCGCGCATGCGGCCGTGGATGACGTTGGTGAGGTTGCGGGCGCCGTCGAGGGGCCGGTCGGTGACCGCGTCACGCAGGACCGTCTCGGCGTCGTGGCCAGCGATCTCGGCGCGGCGCAGGATGCGGGTGAGCGAGACGGCCCCGTCCTCGGCGGCAAGCCGGGCGCGGTCGTGGGCGGAGATCGTGCCGTCCGCGGCGAGCTCGTCGAGCCAGCGCCCAGTGCGCTCGGTGGCCGCGAGGTGGGCGGCATCAGCGAAGAGCTCGCCCGCGGTGCGGCTGCTGTCGTGCTCGGTCGCGGACTCGGTGGCCGTGGCGAGGGCGGAGGCGGACTCTGCGCTGTCGTCCCGGTTGATGATCCCGGCCAGTACAGCCAGCGGGTCGCGGTGCAGGGAGTGGCTCGTGGCTGAGCCGTCGGCGGGGTCGGCCGGCCCGGTCGTGGTGGTGACGTGGAGGGTGTTGGACTCGCGCCCTCGTGTGGATCCGACGTAGGTGGCGGCGCGGCTGGTGCCGGGGGTGACCACGAGGTGTCCGGTGTCGACGTTGAGACCCTGGGTGGCGTGGACGGTGCCGGCGTAGGCGAGCGACACGTCGTTAGCGACATAGTCGCCGGGCAGGACCAGCCGGTCCCCGAGGACCTCGACGCCTTCCTCGTCCCGGCCGTTCACGGGAGCGACGGTCAGCGAGCCGTCCTCGCCGACGGTGGTGACGCGGTAGGTCTCCCGGTTGACCGGGCCGCGACGGTTGCCTTCGTGTCCGGTGAGCTCCCAGCCGTTGCGGCGCGCGGCGACGAGGTCCCCGACGCCGGCGTAATTGCCGTCCCGCCCGAGCGAGACCCCGCCCTCCTTGACGTGGCCGAGGCGTATGAGCTCGGCGCGCAGGGTCGCGGAGAGGCGGTCGGCCTGGTCGTTGGTGTCGACCACGAGCACGGACCGGCGCCCGGCGAGGGTGTCGGCCAGCCATGCCCTACTGGCGGAGGCCTCGGCGTCGTCGAGGGTGCCGGCGTCGATGAGCCGCCCGTGGCGGTGGTAGTCGCGCAGCACGGTCTCGTCACCGTCGCGCAGCCTCAGCGAGGCAGGCCCTTCCCAGTCCTCGTGGAAGCGGCGGGTCTCGGTGAGCTCGTAGCGGGCGCCTGCGTGGGCCAGCAGGTCCATCGCCCCGCCCGCGCCGACGGCAGCGAGCTGGCGGTGGTCGCCGACCAGGAGAAGCTTGGCGTCGGCGGCCTCAACGTGCTCGTAGATGGCGGCCAGTGCCGTGGTGTCTGCCATGGCGGACTCGTCGACCACGACCAGGTCGCCGGATCGCAGCCGCCACGTCGCGGCGTCGTCGATCTGGGCGCCCACGGCGAGGCGGTCCTGGGTGTCGAGCCATCGCTTCACGTTGCGGGCGTCGATGCCCTCGTCGGTGAGGACCCCGGTGGCGATCTGGCTGGTGGCCAACCCGAATACCCGCCCGGCACCGGCGCCTCGCAGCTGCGGGTCGGACCACGCCTTGGCGATGCTGCCGACGACGAAGCTCTTCCCGGTGCCGGCGGGCCCGACGAGGGTCTCGATCCTCGCTCCCGAGGTGAGGACCCCGCGGACGGCGGCGGCCTGGTCGACCCCGAGCTCGACTCCGGAGCCGCCGAGTTGAGCCAGGAATCGATCGGCGAACTGGGTCGGGGCCGCCGTGGCGTCGCCGCGGCGGGCGGCGGCGGTCAGGACGCGTTCGGTGTGGACGTGCTCGGGAGTGGCGTAGAGCTTCGCGCCGGGCGCGTCGTAGGCCGAGCGCCCGTTGGCCAGTCGTAGTTCCTCGGGCAGGGCGTCATCGCCGGGCCGGGCGGCGTCGAGCGGGGTGGCGAGGTCGACGCCTTCGTCGGTGAGCCAGTCCAGCAGGCCGGCGACGTCGTCGCCGTTGGTCAGCCCAAGGGTGTCGGGCAGGGCGTCGTTGATCGCGCGCGTGAGGTCGGCGCGGGTCCAGGCGGCCTTGCGGGTCTGCACATCGGCCAGTGCGGTCTCGAGGACCTCCGTCGGTGACCATTCGCCGGCAGCGGGAGGGTCCTCGTCCCGGGCGGCGAGGGCGTCCTCGGCGACCGAGCGCAGGCCGCCGGCGACCTCGTCGCGCAGCTGGGCGTCGACCCGGTCGAGGAACTGGGTGCGGGTCTCGCCCTCGTGGGACTTCGCCTTGCGAGTGGCCATGGTGGCCTGACGGGAGAGACGGTCCCGCTCGAGGCCGTTGACCTCACGGTCGTGGTGGGCCTCGAACTCGGCGATGAGCTCGGCGGCCTTCTCGGTGACCGCGCGGCGCCGAGACGAGAACAGGTCGGTGACCGTGTCGTCGATGCCGACGACCTCGCGCGCCTTCCCGTCCGGGCGCATCGCCAACCGCAGCCCGAGCGCGCGGGCGAGGTGCTCCTCCGTGGTGCGCTCACCGACGGCGGCCGCGGCAGGCCGGAACTTGTGGATCGCGCGGGAGTCCAGGGTGCGCCACTCGTCGTCCTCGTCGCCCGGGGCGCGGTTGAGGATCGGGTTGTGGATGTGCAGCTGCGGATCGTGGTCACGCGAGTCGTGCTGGAAAAACGACGCCACCACCCAGCCGTGCGCGTCGACCCACCGGCCGGCGGCGCCACCGTGATGCCCGACCCGCGCGTAGCCGGCCTTGTCCTGCAGGTAGGACAGATCAGCGTTGTTGCCCGCCCAGATGGCGTACTCGACGGCTCGGCGGTACTCGCCCCACGCCGCTGCCGTGTCCTCGTCGCCGGCGTCGCGGGCTGTGACTTCCTCGGCCTCGAACGCTGTATGCAGCACGGTCACGCTCTTCTGAACGCTGAACGTGGCATCCAGGAAGGCGACGTTGTGGCGGGCCTGCTTGCCCGCCTCGACCTGTAGCTCAGCACGGCGTTCCGCCGAGGCGTCGGGCTCGCGTTCAAGCGCTGCGGCGTACAACTCGTCCTCGGACGCGTACCGGCGCCCGGTGTGGCCGAGCGTCGGGACCCCGTCCCAGCGCTTCGGGTCTGAGAACCCTTCCTGGCGGGGGTCGAGGAAGCGCTCGTAGATCCCGCGCATGTCCTGGGCGTCGACGAGCCCGCGCAGGCCGAGCTTCTCGGCGCCGGCGCCCCACCAGCGACCTGGCGGTTCGCCGTCGGTGACCGCGCCGGTGTAGTAGGACTCGCGGCCGGTCGCGACCTCGTTGAGGAGGTAGTCGGGCGAGTATCCGGAGGAGACGCTCAGCATTCGGACGACCTCGGCGAGGTCGTCAGCGGTGGCTCTGCGAGCAGGTGGGGCGCGCGCGGTCGTTCCGGCCGGCCGCAGGCCGGCCCGGACCCACGGATCGTGATGCCTAGGTGTGCGTCTTCTGATCTTTCCCTTGATCTTTTCGTTCGGGTGTCTTGTTGGTCGTGTCGTGTCGTCTGTTCGGTGTAGTGATCGGTGTCGGGAAGTGGTCCTGGTTCTTGGTCCTCGTCGTGGCTCTGGTTCGTCCTCGTGGTCGTGGTGATCGGCTGTCGGGTGGTCATGGTTGGGCCTCGTCGTCGGGGTCGGGGTCGGTGGTGGTGATCAGGTGCAGGGGCATCGGTCGGTCGCGGAGGGCTTTGAGCGCGGCGGCAGCGGTGCCGCGGGAGACCTCGGCGGCGGTCTCGAGCTCGGAGACGGTCGGCCAGGCGCCGTGCCGTTGGGCGTGGCGCGACGCGGCCGCTTCGGCCCTGTCGCGGGCCGGCGAGGCGGCCGATCGTGAGCGCGGGGGGTCGGCCGGGCCGTCCTCCGGGGCGTCGTCGCCGGCTGCTCCGGTAGCGCTGTTCGGAGACGGCTCTGTAACCGTCGGCAGGCGCTCGGGCTGAACGCGCGGGGTGGTGAACGGTTCGGTCTGAACGAACGTGGACTGAACGACCGTCGGGTCATCGCGCGCTGGCTGCGGCTGAACGACGAGCCGCCGGTCCCCCGGAGCGGCCGACGCGAGGAGATAGAGCAGGTGCGCGACCACGGCCGCCGCGACGGCCGGCCACGCGCCGACCCCGAAGCGCAACGCAGGTGCGACCTCGACGGTGGGGCCGCCGGCGAGGTAGGCGGCCTGGGCGAGCCCGGAGAGGCCCGCGGCGATCACCACCACGGCCCAGGCGTAGCGAGCTGCGCCCTCCCGCAGCCGCGCGGTGGCGCCGTAGGCGACCAGCGCCAGGCCGTCGGTGATCAGCGGGTAGAGCCACGCGATCCCGGTCGGCACCCGAGCTGCGACGGCGACCTCGAACAGACCGTGGGCAGTGGCGATGGCGGCGCCGAGCGCGACCGCCAGTCCCGGTAGCCAGAGCAGCGCGCCCTTTCCGCTCCCACCTCCTCGGCCTGCTCCGGTCGGTGCGCTCGGTGCGGTCTCGGCCATGGCGCCTCACCCCGCGTCGGCGTCGATCGAGCTGAACTCGGCTCGATCGACACTCCGCGTGGGGGAGGACGGGCGATGCGGGCCCGCGGTCTCGCCGTCGTCCGAGAGACGCCCGGCAGCTCGAGCGACGGCGAGCTTGGCGCTCGTGGTCGGGTCGGCACCGCGCGCTACCGCGCCCTCGCTCGCGCTGTGGCGGGGAGGACAGACACGAGCCTGGCGACGCTCGAGGTCGGCGACAGTCCGCCGGAGGTCGTCGAGGGTGCCGCAGAAGCAGTCGTAGTTGGGCCACAGGATGCCGAGCCGGCTGGTGAGGTAGTCCCATTCGGCCCGTTCGGCGCGCTCACGCTCCTTGCGCTGCGTCCTGGTCTCGCCCGGCTCCACCGTCATCGCGACCACCCGGCTCCGCCGCCTGTGCCGTCGACGGCGGCGCTGATGCCCGACCCGTTGCCCCCGGTGCTCTCGGATGCCGGCTCCGGGGGCGCGTCGTCGCGGGCTGCGGCCCACCACCAGGCGATCGAGGTCGCGGCGTCAGCGCCGGGTACTGGCGTGGCGCCGACGGGAGCGCTGTTCCAGCCGGGGCGGGTCTGGTGGCGTTCCCGAGAGCAGGAGCCGACCGCACCCCACAGCCGGCGCACGACCCCGGGTCGTTGGCGGTCATGCCAGTCACCGGCCAGCTGGACCGACGCGCCGCGGGCTTCGTAGGCGGCGCGCCAGGCGTGCATGAGCCAGAGCAGCTCCTCGACGACGTCCGGGTGCCAGAGCCAGCACTCGGGCAGCACGGCAGCGCCGTCGGGATAGCGCAGGAAGATCGCGTGCAGCCATCGGCACAGTTCGTCGAGCAGGGCGGCGAGGGCTTCGGAGTCGGTCGGGGCGGCCAGCCACGACGGCGCCACAGTGGGGCCGGGCCGCGTGGGTGTCGCGGCGATGGCGTCGGCGAGCTGGGCAACGGTACGGGCAAGGTCGTCGACGCGGGTCGGGGTGCCGACCAGCGCGTCCATGCCGCGGCGGAGGCCGTCGACCTCGCGGGCCAGCCCGGCGAGCGCCTCGACGCGGGCGAACTCCTCGCCGTCGCCCCCAAGCCCGGGCGCTCGGGGTGGGCGCCGGGTCATCGCCCCCACCCGCTCTCGTCGGCTCCGTTGTCGACGATCTCGACGCCCTGAACCTCGGCCGCATCGGGAGTGCGGTGGTCGTTCTCGTGCCAGCGGGCCAGCTGCTCGCGGCGCTGCTCACCCTCGCCCTCGGCATTCGTGTCGCGGGCGGCGAGCGTGGCGCGCAGGTCGTGCATGCGCCGGTTCAGCCGTTGTGGGTCGTCGGGGGCTTCGAGCTGGTCGTCGTCGTGATCTCTGGCCGGGTCGCACGTGCCGGCGGCCCACGCGCCGGTGGACTGCCACCACCGGCCCTGCGTGTCGGTGAACGGCGCATCGCTGTTGTCGGCTCCGCCGTTGCCCGCGGCGTCGTCGTTCCACTCCCGCCTCGCGAGGGTGTCCGGCTGGCCCTGCTCGTCGCGGGGCAGGTCGTCCAGGGCGTCGCGGGCAGGGAGGGGCGCGAGGTCGGTGAGGGCTTCGAGCCGTCGAGCCTCGGCCCAGGCGTAGGGGTCGGAGTCGTGCGCACGGTCGGAGAGCACCGCGCGCTCCTGCGCGTCCTGCCATGCGGTTTCGACCTCGGTGAGCGGCCGCGGCCGCCACCCCGGGGTCGGTGCAGTGTGCTCGTCGAGCCACGCCGTGCGGGCCGCCGCTTCGGCGTCGGAGGCGGGTTCGCGCCAGTCGGGCTCGCCGTAGTCGGCGGCGGGGTTGTAGGCCGTGGTCTCGTCGGGTCGGCTGTCGAGGTAGGCCTCGTGCTGGGCCGCCGCCCAGGTAGCCGGCTGGGTCGCGCTGACCTGGTCGGTCAGCGCTCGACGCTCGTCGGCGGTCAGCGCGCGGAAGCCGCCCGGCTCCGCCGGGTCGAAGGCGACGTGCCCGTCGCGCTCGGCGATCGCGGACGCCGCGTCCCAGTCCCCCGTCGCCTCAACTCCCCGAGCCGCGTCGCCATCGACGAATGCCGGCGGAGCTGCCTCGCTGGCCCGGCCGTCGAGGCGGACCACCTGCCCGGTGTCGGGGTCGGTGTAGACGTCGGTGTTCGGGTCGAAGCCCGCGACGTCCACCCCAGCGCCCTGGGCGAGGCTCTGCGCCCGGTCGGCCCGCTCCTCGAGAGTCAGGTCCCAGCCGCCGGAGCGCTGCCAGGCCCCCTCGGGGTCGGCTGACGCCTCGTTGGCGGTGAGGACGTGCGCGGTCGGGATGTCCTCGCGGGGTCCCAGGTCCTCGATCTCCAGCGGCCGGAGCGCGTGGTCGAGCTCCCGGCGCCACGTCGTGGTCTCGGCGGCGAGGGCGTGGTCGTAGTCCTCGCGGACCAGCCCGATGTAGCCGGCGACCTGCGCCGGGATGCTGACCGCGGGGTGGCCATCGGCGCGGCGTTCCGCCTCGGTCCAGGCGGCGTCGAGGTCGCGCCGCGCGGCGGCCTGATCGGAAGGGCTCCCGGTGTGGGCGATCTCGTCGTAGTGCTCGGCCCGGGCGATGAGCTCCCGGTCCGTGAGCTGGCCGACCGGCAGGGCGAGGTCCGGGGTCGGCAAGCGATAAGCCTCGGTCGAGGCGTTCTCGCCGTGGGTGTTGCTGTCGTCATGGGCACGGTCGGTCATCGGGGGCTCCTCGGTGGAGGCGATGGCTCGGTCGAGTTCGTCATCGGGTTCGTCGGTGAGGGGGCCGCGGTAGCGGTCGTGGTCGAAGGCGATCCCGGCGGCGGTGGCGGCCTGTTCAGCGCACTCGAGGTCCATCGCGTACTCGGTGCGGGCGTGCTCGGCTGTGGCTCCGGTGGCCGCGGCGATGTCACGCCAGGTGGCGCCCTCGGCGCGGGCGGCGGCCACGGTCTGCCAGCGCCATCCGGCCAGCCGGGTAGCGAGCTCGTGCTGCGCAGCGAGCGCCTCGGTCGCGGACGGCCCGGCCGGCTGTCCGTCGGCGTCGAGCAGGAAGTGGAGGGCGGCGGCGCGTTCGGTGTCGCCGGCGGTGTGGGCGCGGTGCGCGGCCTGGGCGAGAACGTCCCGGCTGTTCCAGGCCTGCCAGGTCGCCAGCAGACGCTGCAGGCTCGGCACCGGTGTCGGCAGGTTGTCCGATTCAGGGCTGGTCATCGCCGCCACCCCCGCTCAGCGGCGGGGCCGCGCTCGCCGATCACTGGCTCGACGGTCGGGTCGACGTCGATCACCAGCGGCGCGCCGCCGCTCGGCGTCCTGGTGGAGGACGGGTCTGCTCGATGCACCGTCATCCGTCGCCGCAGCGCCGGCAGGCCAACACGGATCCACGCGCGGGCCTGCCGCCAGTGGCGGTGGGCCGACGTGCGCCACCGGGTGGCCTTGGAGGGCCGACCCTGGTGAGCGCGGACGTCCGGCCGGGTCCAGGCCATGCGGGCCTGCCCGATCACCGGTGCGATCCCGCGCCGGTAGACCACGACCTTGCCGGCGGGAAGGTTCGCGAGCTGTGCCGGCGCCAGCACCGCCACCTTGCGCAAGGTGCGGCTGGCGACGCGCCCGTGCAGATCGGTAGTGGTGATCCGCTCATCGCGCTCCCCGGCCAGGGTCGACCAGAACTGCAGGTCCGCCTGATCCCGGGTGCCACCGAACAGCAGCACCGAGCCGGTGTTGTTCAGGATGGTGGCGGTCTTGTGCTCCCCGTAGCGCGCGAGCAGCTGAGCCCTGGATTGGAACGGGGCGATGATCGTGACCCCGCGCCCGCCCATGTCCGCGGTCCAGTTCTCCAACGGCACCGGACAGATCAGCGCCGCCTCATCCAGCGCCAGCAGCAGCGGCGGATCGAGCCGGCCGGCCGGCCTCGCCGTGGCGAGGCGGCGGGCCTCACGGGCGATGTGCCCGGTCAGCGCGCACACCAGCGGCCCGGTGTCGGCTTCCTCGGCGCCGAGCAGGAACACCGTCGCCCGCGCGGCGAGCAGGGCTTCGACGTCGAAGGGCTGATCCGTGGGCGCCGCGGCCGCGGCGGCGTCGGGATGGTTGAGCCACCCCAGCGCCGGCATGATCGAGTTGGTGATGCTGGTGCGGGTGCGGTCGTTGGTGGTGACGAACTGCTCGGCGGCCTTGTCGAAGGTCTCCACCTGACTGCGGCGCAGCAGGGCGGGGACTTCGCGGGCGGCGCGGTCGTTGTCGGCGACCCAGCCGAGCACGTCGCGCATCGACCCACCGCCGAGCGCGGCGGCGTGCAACAGGGCGGCGAGCACTCGGCGGGCTTGGGCGTCCCACCGCTCCGCGTCCCCGTGCGAGGCGCGGGAGGTGGCGGCGACCATGTCGGTGGCGCGCTCCATCGCGGTGACCGGGTCGGTGCAGCCGGTCAGCGGGTCGAAGCTGATCGTGGAGCGGATACCGCCCAGCCCGACCGGGTTGAACACGAACACCGGCCCCCGGGACTTCTGCCGGATCGGGGCGCACAGCTCCAGCAGGTCGGTCCGGGTGGAGGTGACGACCGCCGCGCCCGGGGCGTCGAGTACCCGGCCGGCGAGCCAGCCGGTCTTGCCGGTACGCGGCCCACCGAACACGAGGGTCACGTCCTCGACCGAGGACCACACCCGCTGCACGCCGACCCTGCACAGCTCCACCCCGACCGCCGAGGTCGGCAGCCCCAGGCGCTCCCGGCGCGACAGCCCCGCCAGCGTGGGGCGCACCGTCCCGGCGCGGCGGCGGGTCGCCGTCGTGCCCGCGTGGCGGGCGATGTCGAGGGTCGACGCGACCCCGGCGCGGCGCCGCGAGCGCGCCGACCAGCGGGTGATCGTGGCCCGCGACCGCGACCAGCGATGCCACCCCACCAGCGCCAACAGCCCGCCGGCGACCAGCAGCCCGGGCCACGACAGGGCCTGCAGCAGCGTCACCGCCGGCAGGAGCGCCAGCAGCCCCGGCACGCACGCCCACAGCCGCGCGCCCCGCGCGACCAGCAGCACCGTCACCCCGGCCAGTAGGACCAAGATCAGCAGCGTGGTCATCACCGCGACCACTCGCCCTCACCCGGATGGCCCGCGGCGGCGGCGAGACCAGTGGTGTCGGCGAGCCAGTAGCCGCCGGCGCGGCGGGCGAGCTGGAAGTGCACCCCGTCACCGGTGATGCGGCGCGCCCATGCCTGCGCGGCGTCGTCGGTCATCGGCTCGTCGGTACGACCGACCAGCGCGCCGTCGATGAACAGCGCCCATGTGATCGGCCCGCCGCACGGGGCCTCGCCGAGCTCCAGACCGAGTGCGCTCCGGGCGAGGTCGGCGCGAATGAGCTCCACCCCGAGCAGGAGGGGCGCCGCACGATCCTGGGTGGAGAACGAGACTCGCGGGTTCGCTGTCGGGCGGCTAGACATCCTCGTCTCCTTCTGTGTCCTCGTCGGTCCCGCGTCGCCACGCCTCGAGCGCCGTATTGCGGCGGGCGCAGTCAGGGACATGGCCGACCTCGCGGTCGTCGGGGTGCGAGGCGAATGGGCCGCTGTCGCGCACCCGGCCCCGGCACGTCGTGCACGTCCACACGGCCGAAGCCGGCAGGGTGCTGGGCGCGGGAGGCGGTCGGTGCTCGATGAGCCACTCCCACGCCGCCTGGTCGCGCGTCGTCAGGTCGGGTTCAGCGGGAAGGCCGAGCGCCTCGCCAACGGCGTCCCAGGTGTGGCCTGCGCCTCGAGCTCGCAGTGCCCACTCCCGCAGCGCGCCCGCCGCGACGTCGGCGACCAGCCGGCCTGCTTTCACCCCGGCGAGCGGGTCGTCGAGGCCGGGGCGGGACAGCCCGTGGATGCCCTCGATGGGCTCCCTCTGCTCGACGGTGCCGAAGGCGACGACGGCCACTCGGCGCACGTGCTCGCGTGTCGACCACGCCGCCTGCTCACGCCGACTCGTCTCGATGGCGCTCACTGGGAACCACCTCGAGGGCAGGACGCCGCGTGCTCGGCGGGCAGGCAGGAAGCCCATCGCGCGATGGTGCGAGCGCTCACGCCGTATTCGGCGGCGACCTCGGGCTGGGACGAGCCGCCCTCGAGGAGACGGACCCATCGCGGCTTCCGCTCGACAGGGCGCTCGCGCTGTGCTCGAGCCCGTCGACGCTCGTGTTCAGTCATCCCACCCGCGACGCCGTGCGGGAGACGCTCGAACGCGTCGGTGAGGCACTGCTCGCGTACCGGGCAGCTGCGACACACCGCCTTCGCGGCCGCGACCTGCTGACGCACCCGAGGCTCGTCCGACGGTTCCGGAAAGAACAGCTCCGGGTCCACACCTCGGCACGCGGCCTGTACCCGCCAGTTCGTGTCAGCCATGGCCGCCCACCAGGTCCTCCGCCTGGTCGTCGACGTCCTGGGCCGTGCCCGCGACGTCCCCTCGTGTGGATGCCGTGCTGCGCTGAGGGCGGGCCGTGGCGTATCGCAGCGACACCCCGAGCTCGTCGACCTCGAGCTCGATCACCTGTCGGCGCTGGCCCTCCGCAGTCTCGAACGACCGCTGCCGCAGCCGGCCGGTCACGACCACTCGGTCGCCCTTGCTCAGCGACTCTGCGGCGTGCTCGGCGAGCGGGCCCCATGCGACAGAGCGCAGGAAGAGCGCATCCCCGTCCACCCACTCACCGCTCGACCGATCGAAGCGACGCGGTGTCGAGGCCACCGTGAGCCCCACACGTGCCGCTCCACTTGGCACGTATCGCAGGTCCGGGGCGTCGGTCAGGTTGCCGACGATGGTCAGCGTCGTCTCGTTCATCTCGATCTCCTCAGGTCTGATCAGCTGCGGCAGCTGCACAGCTGGGTGGTGAGTCCCGCCGGTGGCGGGTGGAGGCGTCCTGGCTGCCTCCACCTCGCGTGCGGGCGCCGCGGGCCGTCGAGGTCTCCCGGGTCAAGGGCCGGACTCGTCCGGCCGCGCAGCGGCGCCGCAGGCGCCCTTGAAGCGGGAGGAACGGCCCGCTCAAGCTCGGCGGGACATATCGGGTGGGCGCCGCTCCAGCGGCTCCGCCAACTCCTCGGCCACGCGGCCTTGAGCGCTCGGCGGGCGCCGGCTACGTCACGCTCTAGCGGTCTGTCGCCGCGCTCGAGGCGCCCGAGAGGGCCGGCGTGGTGGCGTCGTCCACGGCTGACATCAGCCCGCCGATCGCGCCCGGCAGGCCCTGCCCGACCGGGGTGCCGATGAACAGCACCAGCGCGACGAGGGAGAACACGACGGCGCCCGCGGCGGACCGCGTCTTCGCGCAGATGAAAGCACCCAGAATCGCGAAGAGAATCAGCAGACCGACGCTCATGACCGGCCTCCTCGGAGAACGTCGAGCATGGCGGAGTCGCCGTCGGATCGCTCGGCGGTCGCCTCCTCGACGAGTCCATCGATGACCGCGGCGGGGATCAGAAGGCGACCACGAATGCGGATCGCCCGCAGCTCGCCAGAATTGATCGCGCGGTACACCGTCATGCGCGACATCTTGAACATTGCGGCGACCTCGGCCACGTCGTAGAACGTCGGCGCTGTCGCAGTCCTCTCGTTGAGCGTCACATTGTCCTCCGAAGCTCCTCCGTCCTCACCGAGTGGCGGCGAGGCAACGCAAGAGTGCGGAAAAAGCAGGGGACGCCTACACCATCAGACGGGACAACTAGGGACGTCTTCGCTAGACTAAAGTCGTCCCTAGGCACGCCCTGGAGGTCAGAGTGGCCAACGAACGTCTCCGTGACGCGCTGATGCACGCCGGGCACTCGACGGCCACAGCCGCCGACCAGGTCGGGGTCGACGCGAAGACAGTCGAACGCTGGCTCACGCAGGACCGGGTGCCGTACCCCCGTCATCGCGGTGCTCTGGCGGCTCTCGTCGACCGCAGCGAGTCGTACCTGTGGCCGGACGCCGTACCGGCTCAGCGACAGAAGAAGGCCGCTAACTCAGAGATCGTCGAAACGTTTCCGCACCGCAGCGACGTGCCGCTCCGCCTGTGGGACGACCTGCTCCAACGGTCCTCAGCGCGGATCGACGTGCTCGTGCACGCCGGGCAGTTCCTCCACGAGCGCGCAGGCTTCATCTCCACGGTGAAGGCCAAGGCGGAAGCCGGCGTCGACGTCCGGATCGCGTTCGGTGCACCCGAGAGCGCGGCCACCGAGCTCCGCAGCACCGAGGAGAAGCTCGGTCCTGGTGTCCTGGGGGCCCGTATCCGTTACGGCCTCGCGAGCTACCGACCGCTCCTCCACACCGCTGGTGTCGAGTTCCGCTTCCACGAGACGACGCTGTACAACTCCATCTTTCGGTTCGACGATGAGATGATCGTCAACATGCACGTCTTCGGCGTTCCGGGTCCGCACGCTCCCGCCATGCATCTCCGCAGGCTGGCGGCGGGCGATGTCTTCGACACCTACGAGCGCAGCTTCGTCGACGTGTGGGAACAGTCGAAGCCGGCCGAGTGGTAGCGGCGTGGCCAGAACCGACCACTTCGAAGACCCGAACGCGCCGCGCCCGAACAGCATCGTCATCGCAGTCAGTACCTTCGTCCTCGACGACGACGCACGACTGTTGATGATCCGTCGTACGGACAATGGCTTCTACGCATTACCGGGCGGCCGCCACGAGCTCGGAGAGACGATGACTCAGACGGCGATCCGGGAGACCGAGGAAGAGACCGGGATTTCTGTCGAGGTGACGAGCCTCGTGGGCATCTACTCGAACCCGGATCATGTCCTTGCCTACGACGACGGCGAGGTCCGCCAGGAGTTCTCGATCTGCTTCCGGGCCCGGGCGGTCGCCGGCGCGCCCCGAACTAGCGATGAGTCGAGCGAGGTCGTGTGGGTGCCTCGAGGCGAGCTGGCCGGCATCGACGTCCACCCATCGATCCGGCTCAGGATCGAGCACGGCTTCAGATCCGACGCGCCGCCGTACTACACCTGATCCGCGAGCCCGACCGACGTCAGCCACTCACGGGACCGCCGGACGGCGGCCCGCCGCTCATCCATGCCGGCGTCGAGCGCCCGGGTCACGTAGTGCTCCGGGCCGTAGCGCTCCCGCACCTCGGCCATGCGGTCTTCGAACTCGAGGTCCGAGCCGTCCGGTCCGGTTGTCATGTCGCAGTACCAGAGCAAGTCGCGAGTCAGCGTCCGCTCGTCCTGGAACCGGGCGAGCTCATCGACCACTCCGAACTCCTGGGCCTCCGCCCACGCTGACGAGTGGAAGGCAACGAGGTCGACGATGCGCCGGGGCGCGTCGAGACCGTCGAGGTAGCGGGCCCCATCGAGGGGATGGAAGCCGACAACCGCGAGGTCGGGGGCATAGCCCACGTCGTGCACCCAGGCCGTCGCCTCGAGGAGGGCTCCGTCCTCGCCGAGCTCTCGGCCGATGATCTGCGCCTTCTGAGCCACAGCCATGACGTGGGCCCAGCGGCGCGGAAGGTCTTCGGCGAGGAGACGCCGTGCTTGTTCCTCGGCAACGGAAGGCGCAAGCGGCATCCGCGCCACCCTAGGGCGGCGCCGCGTCACCTGCTGGTGCAGAGGGTGCTGCGTCCCTTCAACGCCCGCGTCGTCTGTGGGACTGTCCATCTCTATCCCGCACCCACGTGGGGGTTGGCGTGACCGCATCAACGCACCAGTCCGTAGCCGGTCCGGACAGCCGGACGAGCGAGGACGTCTGGCGGGAGTTCGGCTCCCAGCTGCGCGCTTTCGTGCACCGGCGGGTCGCGGATCCGCAGCGTGCCGAGGACGTTCTCGGCGAGATCGTGCTGCGCATCCATCGCGGACTCGGCCGGGTCGAGGACGACGAGCACCTGACGCGATGGGTGTACCGGATCACGCGCAACGCGATCATCGACGAGTACCGGAGGGCCGAGCGTGAGCAGGCCCGGGAGCGGGCCCTGCCCGACGACGCCGCCAAGCTCGCCGGCGAGACCGGGTCCGAGGACGACCCGTCGGTGCTCCGGGAACTCGCAGCGTGCATGCGGCCGCTGCTCGAGGGACTGCCGCCGGAGCAGCGCCGCGCGTTGGAGCTGACCGACCTGGAAGGGCTGACCCAGGTGGACGCCGCGAGCCGCGAGGGCGTCTCGGTCTCGGGGATGAAGTCGCGGGTGCAGCGTGGACGACGCCGGCTCGCGGAGTTGCTCGGTCAATGCTGCGAGCTGACCCTCGACGCCCAGGGCACACCGATGGACTACGCACGGCCGACCGGTTGCCAGTGTGGCTGAGCCCCAGGTCGGGTCCCGCTCACGCGGGACCCGGACCTGGCGCCGTCAGTTGCAGCACGTCCCGCCGGCAGCAGCGGCCTTCGCCTCGCACGCGACCGCGCAGACCGAGGTCGACTCCCCTTCGGGGTTGACCGCCGAGTCGTCGGTGACGGCGTAATACTCCCACCAGCCGGTGGGCGTGTCCGGGGCGGTGACGAACACCTTGTCCTGTGCCGCGTGGCAGCACACGTCGTGCTCGGCCAGCGTCGCCTCGAGGCCGGCGCCGCGGAAGCGCGTCAGCGCGGCGGTCACCTCCTCGGGGGTGTCGGCCTCGACCCCGAGGTGGTTGAGGTGCTCACCCTCCCCCGGCTTCTCGATCAGCACCAGCTTGAGCGGCGGGTCCTCGACGACGAAGTTCGCGTAGCCATCGCGCTGCTTGTGCGGCGGCACGCCGAACATCGCCTCATAGAAGGTGGTCGCGGCCTCGATGTCGGTGACGTTGAGCGCGAGCTGGACGCGGGTGGTGGGCATGGTCGGTCCTCCTGGCGATCTCGCGGCACCCGGCCGGTCGCCCTCATGGCTCCTGTCGCCGTGGTGTCACCGCTACTGACGGCAGGACCGGGCGAGGGACGCAGCTGCATCCTTCATAGCGGTTCGTCGTCTGTACCGGCGTCACACGACGTTCGGAGGTGCCGCGATGAACGGACAGCTGCAGGTCATGCCGGAGGACTGGAGTCGGGCGATGGCTGTCGTCGCCCATCCCGATGACCTGGAGTACGGCGCGGCCAGCGCGATCGCGCGCTGGACCGGGGCCGGCCGGTCGGTCGCCTACGTGATGGTCACCGATGGCGAGGCGGGGATCGACGGGCTCGACCCGACCGAAGCCGGGCCAGTACGGCAGAAGGAGCAGGTCGCAAGCGCCGCGCTCGTCGGGGTCGACGACGTGGCCTTCCTGGGACACCGCGATGGCGTCGTCGAGGGTGGCTTGGACCTGCGTCGCGACATCGCCCGTGAGATTCGTCGGTTCCGCCCGGACGTGCTGGTCACCGCGACGTTTGAGCTGACCTACGGCATGGGCCCGGGGCAGCAGATCCTGAACCAGGCAGATCATCGGGCCGTCGGCGTCGCGGTACTCGATGCCGCCCGTGACGCGGGCAACCGCTGGATTTTCCGGAGTTGCTCGACGAGGGCTACGCGCCGTGGGACGGGGTGCGCGACGTCTACGTGATGGGCTCCAGCAAGCCCACCCATGGTGTCGACGTCACCGACGCCCTCGAGCCCGGGGTCGCCTCACTCCGGGCGCACGAGGCCTACCTGGGCGGGCTGGGCCGCGACTTCGACCCCGAGACGTTCGTGCATGACATGACGGCGATGGCCGGCCCGGCTCTCGGCGTCCCCCACGCCGTCGCGTTCGGCCAGATACAGCTCCAAGGCGTGTGACGACGGCTCGCGCTCGTCCACGCCTCCACCGAATCGCAGTCCAATCACACCTCTGAGAGGAACGACCATGAGCACTACCGCCCACCAGACCACCGACCAGCAGCTGAAGGCCAAGCACCGGGCTCTCTGGGCTTCCGGCGACTACCCGTCCGTGGCCAACGAACTCATCCCGACACTCGGTGCGACGCTCGTCGAAGCCACCGGCGTCCACGCCGGCCAACGGGTGCTCGACGTCGGCGCGGGAACCGGAAACGCCGCGATCCCGGCCGCCGCCACCGGCGCTTCGGTCGTCGCGTCCGACCTCACCCCCGAGCTGTTCGACGCCGGCCGAGGGATCGCCGCGCAGCGGGGCGTCGAGCTGGAATGGGTCGAGGCCGATGCCGAGGCCCTGCCGTTCCCGGACGCCGGCTTCGACGTGGTGCTGTCCTGTGTCGGGGCGATGTTCGCGCCGCACCACCAGGCCGTCGCCGACGAGCTCATCCGCGTGACGCGCCCGGGCGGCACCATCGGAATGATCAACTGGACACCGCCGGGCTTCATCGGGCAGCTGTTCGCGACGATGAAGCCCTACACGCCACCGCCGCCGCCGGGCGCGAGCCCCGCACCGCTGTGGGGCGACGAGGAGCACGTCCGCGCCTTGTTCGGCGACCGCATCACCGACATCGACGTGCAGCGACGCACCGTCGTCATGGAGCACCCCGGCGATCCGGCCAGCTTCCGGGAGTACTGGAAGCGCACCTACGGCCCGACGATCGCGGTCTACAAGCACAACGCCTCCGACCCCGACCAGGTCGCCGCCCTCGATCGCGACTTCCTCGAGCTGCTGACCACCCGGAACGAGGCGGACACGCCCGGACGCGCCAGCTACCACGCGGAATACCTCCTGGTGACCGCGCGGCACAGCCACACCTAGCCGAGGACGTCTGCAGTCGTCGCTCCCTCCGCCGCACGTGCCTGTTCCTCTTAGCGCTTGGCTTCGCGGAGGGAGCGATCAGCAGCCCCGGCCCCGCCACGTGCGGGTGCCGGTGTGGACCGCGACGGCGGCGAGGATCAGCGCGGCGAGGGGGTCGGCCCACCAGATGCCGAAGGCGACGTTCAGGAACAACCCGATAAGGATGGTGGCGGAGAGCGCAGCGCAGATCAGGTGCTGCGCTCCTTCCCCGGCGGTCGCCGCCGAGCCGGCCAGAATGCCGAGCCGTCGCTTGGCCCGCCCGAACAGCGGCATCAGCACGATCCCGACCACCGCGAGCCCCACGCCGACCCAGCTGCCGTCGGGAGGTGTACCGGAGATCAGCTGGGCGAGCGCGGCGACGACGAGGTAGGGCGCGAGCAGGAAGAAGCTCGTCGCCACGATCGTCTGGGCTCTTTCCTCGGCTGCGGTCGAGCCGATCCGTCGGCCGGTGAAGCGCCAGACGATGACGCCGCTGCCCAGGCTCTGCACGGCACTGTCCAGTCCGTAGCCGAGCAGGGCGACCGAGCCGGTGGACAGGCCCGCGAGGATCGCGACGACGCCCTCGACCGCCAGCCACACGAGGCTCGCCCACGACGCGCGCCGGATGCGGGGCGCCAGTGCCGCCAGGGGCGGGTCCGGCGCTGCGGGGAGGGCCACCCAACGGACAGTAGCGGGCTTCTCCGCTGGCATCCATAAATCCCGTTGCCACTACGCTAGGAGCCATGGTCGAGCTGGACCTCGCCGAAGTCGAGCGGTGCCGCGCCTTGGCGGTGCAGTGGGCACCGGTGCTGCAGGCGCTGGGCAATCCGGACCGCCTGTTGATCGTGTTGTGGCTGACCGACGGACCACAGTCGGTGCGCGAGCTGCAGGCTGTGACAGGCCTGCCGCAGTCGACGGTCTCCTACCACCTCGGACACCTGCGCGACGCGGGCCTGGTGAGCGCGGAGGCCGAGGGGCGCAGCAATCGCTACCGGCTGCGCAGTCCCGATCTCGACCGCGTGGCGACCATGCTCGGATCGCTGGCACCAACCGCCGCGGAGGACTGACCGGCGTTCGATCGTGGGGGGAGCAGGACCGAGATCAGCGCGGGGACCTCCGCTCGAGAGCGGCGAGGACCTGGGCGCGACTGGGTAGGTCGACGCGGCAGGCCTGCACGCCGGACGCCGGTGGCGGCCCGCCGGTGACGTCATCGCCGTCCACGACGACGGTCGGCGATGAGTAGGCACCGACTCGGTCCTCGATCGTGACGTCGAGGCCGGCGCTCGCCAGGCACTCGTTCAGCAACTCGCGCGCCTGCTCGATCTTGGGGCAGCCCACGTGGCTGTACAGCTCTACTCGGGGCTTCGGGGACGCCACGGCCGAGCCCGTCACTTCGAGGACGTGGACGGGACGAGCTCGGCGAGCAGGGACCGCACACGCCGGTCGATGTCGTCGCGGATGGGGCGAACGGCGTCAACGCCCTGGCCTGCGGGGTCGGTGAGCTCCCAGTCGAGGTAGCGCTTGCCGGGAAAGACCGGGCACGCGTCGCCACAGCCCATGGTGATGACGACGTCGGCGGCGTCGACGTCGTCGGTCGTGAGCTTCGTCGGCACCTCACGGGAGAGGTCGATGCCGAGCTCGTCCATCACCCGGCACACCGCCGGGTTGATCTCGTCGGCGGGCGCGGAGCCCGCAGAGCGCACGCGGACGGCGCCGGCCGCGTGGTGGTCGAGCAGGGCGGCGGCCATCTGCGAGCGGCCGGCGTTGTGGACGCAAACGAACAGGACCTCGGGGGCGTCGGACACGAGTGCTCCTCGGGCTGGCGGTGGCGTCGCTCAGGACGAGCGTCAGCAGCCATCTCTAGATGTTCATCTAATCAGGGATTGCCGACTGCTTCGATCACTGTAAAGGTAGATGCATGTCGAAGCACGAGGTGCGAGGTCCGGACGGGCTCGCCGACCAGCTGGGGTGCTACTCGCCGCTGGTCCGCGAGCCGCTGTCGGGCGAGCAGGCGGGGGAACTGTCGCGGCTGTTCAAGGCCATGGGTGATCCGGTACGGCTACGCCTGCTGTCGCTCATCGCCTCCCACGCCGGCGGTGAGGCCTGCGTCTGCGACGTCACCGAGGTGTTCGACCTCTCCGGCCCGACGATCTCCCATCACCTCAAAGTGCTGCGCGAAGCCGGATTGATCACTGGCGAGCGCCGGGGGACGTGGGTGTACTACCGCGTCCAGCCCGCCGTCCTCGAGGCCGTGGCCGCCGTGCTGGTGCCGGCAGCGCCTGACAGCCCCGGGGACCTGGCCGACGACGTGCTTCCGGAGGGGCGACGCGAGCTCCCGGTGGTGGAGGCGTGAGCACCGAGAACGTGACCTCGCGCGATCCGGCCGAGGCCGGGGTCGTCGCGAAGCTCTCCACCCTCGACCGCTTCCTGCCGGTCTGGATTCTCGCGGCGATGATCGTCGGACTGCTGGCCGGCCGGATGATCCCCGGCCTCGGCGAGGCCCTCGGGGCGGTCGCCATCGACGGCGTCTCGCTCCCGATCGCGCTCGGGCTGCTGGTCATGATGTACCCGGTGCTGGCGAAGGTCCGCTACGACCGCCTCGACACCGTCACCGGCGACCGCCGCCTGCTGGTGTCGTCGCTGGTCCTGAACTGGCTGATCGGGCCGGCGCTGATGTTCGCGCTCGCGTGGCTGCTGCTCCCGGACCTGCCCGAGTACCGCACCGGGCTGATCATCGTCGGGCTCGCCCGCTGCATCGCCATGGTCATCATCTGGAACGACCTCGCCTGCGGGGACCGCGAAGCCGCCGCCGTGCTCGTCGCGCTCAACAGCGTGTTCCAGGTGATCGCGTTCGGCGCCCTCGGGTGGTTCTACCTCGCGGTCCTGCCCGGCTGGCTCGGTCTCCCAACTGCCGGGCTGGATGTCTCCGCCTGGGCGATCGTCCGCTCGGTGCTGATCTTCCTGGGCATCCCGCTGCTGGCCGGCTACCTCACCCGCCGGCTCGGGGAACGCGCCCGTGGCCGCGACTGGTACGAGACCCGCTTCCTGCCGAAGATCGGGCCGTTTGCGCTCTACGGGCTGCTGTTCACCATCGTCGTGCTGTTCGCCCTGCAGGGCGACGCCATCACCAGCCGCCCGTTCGACGTCGTCCGGATCGCGCTGCCACTGCTCATCTACTTCGCCCTGATGTGGGCCGGCTCCTACGCCCTCGGTCGTGCGGTCGGGCTCGGGTACGAGCGCACCACCACGCTCGCGTTCACCGCCGCCGGCAACAACTTCGAACTCGCCATCGCCGTCGCCATCGCGACCTTCGGCGCTACCTCCGGACAGGCCCTCGCCGGGGTCGTCGGTCCCCTCATCGAGGTCCCGGTCCTGGTCGCGCTGGTCTACGTGTCGCTCTGGCTGCGCCGCCGGCTCTTCCCCGGGCCCGGCACCCCTCCTTCGGTGGGAGCAACCGGCTCCCACAGCACGTCCACCTGACGGTCCTTCCGCACCGGAGCCGATGATGACCAAGACCCACCACCGCAGCGACCTGTCGATCGACCAGCGCCTGGCGCTCAAGACCGCCGCGACCAACCTGCAGCGCGAGTTCGCCGACACCTTCGGGGTGGAGACGATCGAGCGCTTCCTGCACTCGTCCTACGACGAGTTCGCCGGCCGCGCCACGATCATCAAGTTCCTGCCGTTGCTGGCCGAGCGCTTCGCCCGCCAGCGGCTGCGCGCGCTGGCCAAGGTCGAGGGGCTCTCGCACGACGAGCGACCCACGGTGCTGTTCCTGTGCACCCACAACGCGGGCCGCTCCCAGATGGCCATGGGCTTCTTCACCCACTTCGCGGGCGAGCAGGCGGTGGCCTGGTCGGGCGGCTCCGAGCCGGCCGGCGAGGTCAACCCGGCCGCGGTGGCGGCGATGGCCGAGGTCGGCATCGACATCTCCACCGAGTTCCCCAAGCCCTGGACCGACGAGATCGTCCAGGCCGCCGACGTCGTCATCACCATGGGCTGCGGCGACGCCTGCCCCGTCTTCCCCGGGCGCCGCTACGAGGAATGGGTCCTCGAGGACCCCGCCGGCCTCGACGTCGCGGCCACCCGCCCCATCCGTGACGACATCGAGCGTCGCGTCCGCGAGTTGCTCGGCGACATCGGCGCCACCCCGCTGCGGTCCGTCGCCCACTAGACGCCCCGCCTCGGCGTGGCTCCGTCTCCGCGAACCGACGGAGCCACACCGAGGGCATCCCCCGTCGAGAAGGACCTGTTCTCGTGCACCTCGTCGCCATCGGCGGCAGCGACGCGGGCATCTCCGCCGCGCTGCGCGCCCGCGAGCTCGACCCCACGGCCGACGTCACCGTCGTGGTGGCCGACGCCTACCCGAACTTCTCCATCTGCGGCATCCCGTACTACGTGTCCGGCGAGGTCACGCACTGGCGCAATCTCGCCCACCGCAGCCACGCCGACCTCGAAGCCGCCGGCATGGCTCTGCGTCTGGACACGACGGCCACCGGGATCGACGTCGCCGATCGTCGCCTCGCTCTACGCGATGCGGAGGGTCGTGAGCACTCCCTCTCCTACGACGAGCTGGTGGTGGGCACGGGCGCCATGTCGGCCCGCCCACCGATCGGTGGTCTGTCCGGGCCGGACGCGCTCGGCGAGGGCGACGGGGTGCACCTGCTGCACTCCATGGGCGACACCTTCGCGGTGATGCGCACCCTCGAGGAGCAGCAGCCGGCCTCGGCGCTCATCGTCGGCGCGGGCTACATCGGGCTGGAGATGGCCGAGGGGCTGCGTGCCCGGGGCCTCACGGTCACCCAGGTCGAGGCCCTGCCTGAGGTGCTCCCGACCGTCGATCCCGCGCTCGGCGCCCTCGTGCACACCGAGCTCGAGCAGCACGGCGTCGAGGTGGTCACCTCCACCACCATCGACACCATCAGTCGCGGACAGAACGGCTCAGGTCGTCTGCACGTCGACGGCCACCACGGCGACACCGGTGCCCCGTTCGCTCGCGACGTCGACCTGGTGCTGGTGGTCGTCGGCGTCCGTCCGGACGTCGAGCTCGCCCCTCCGCCGGCGCCAAGACCGGCCACAAGGGCGCGCTGGTCGTCGACGAGCAGATGCGCACGAACCTGCCGCACGTCTTCGCCGCGGGCGACTGCGTCGTCACCCACCACCGCCAGCTCGGCGTGACCTACCTGCCGCTGGGCACTACCGCGCACAAGCAGGGACGCGTCGCCGGCGAGAACGCCCTGGGCGGAAGCCGGATGTTCTCGGGCAGCCTCGGCACCCAGGTGGTCAAGGTCTTCGACCTCGTCGCCGCCCGCACCGGGCTACGTGACCACGAGTCCGTCGCCATCGGCGCCCGCCCGGTGACCACCACGGCCACCCCGGACGACCACAAGGCGTACTACCCGGGCGCCACCCCGATCCACATCGCGGTCACCGGCGATACCGGCACCGGCGCGCTGCTCGGGGCCCAGCTCGTCGGCCGCAAGGGCGCCGAGGTCGCAAAGCGGGTCGACACGTACGCCACGGCGCTGTTCCACGGCATGACCGTGGACGGGGTCAGCGAGCTCGACCTGTCCTACACCCCGCCGCTCGGCTCGCCCTGGGACGCCGTCCAGATGGCGGCCCAAGCCTGGGTCAGGCAGCAGACCTCAAGCCGCGACACGAGTCCGCTCCTGACCGAGCCGGTCCCGACGGGTCGCCAATAGAAGACGCCTCACCACCGTCGCTACCGTTTGTTCCGTCTGAGAAGGTCGACGACCCAAGTCGATAGACCGAAGGAATGACAGGCCTCTCGCATCGACTACGAACTGTGATCTCCGCGACTATCGTCGTCGCGCTGGCTACGGTCCGGCCGATCGAGGGGGAACCATGCGTCCGGAAATCCCAGCTCAGGAACTGAGCGAGGAGCAGCGGTCGAATCTGAGAGGTCTGGACGGCGTTGGCGCCGAGATCAATGCGATCTTGCGGGCTCGCGGTCTGGACCTCCGGGTCTACCAGATGCGACTCGGACCGCTCGACGCTGGCGAGCAGCCAGGCACTTCTGAGTGGATCGGCGAGATCGGCTTCTCCGAACCCATCGAGCCGGAGCCGCCGACGTTGCCTCCGCCGGGCGGCTGCTACTGCACAGACTGCGACGACCAGGGCCGGTGCTGGTCCTACTGCTGCTGACGTCGACTGTCGGACGTCGAGGACGTGGGCACCGACCCGAGCGCCAGACCGGCCGCCAGCAACCCGGCCGCGGCCAACGCGGCGAACACTGGCGGATAGCCGCCGAACACCTCCGCCATCGCACTGCCGGCCCACGGTGAGATCGCGACCGCGATCATCGTGGGCGCGGAGAGCAGGCCATTGAGTCGGCCGTAGAACCGCGGATGCCAGCGATCGGACAACGCGGTCGCCTGAAGCAGGGTGAATACGCCGCGGGCGGCCCCGGCCGCCATCGCCGCGGCCACCAGCAAGCCGGGCGGCCCGGGCAGGATGGCGAGCACGGCGCTGGTCACGGCAAGCAATCCGAGGATGGTCGTCGCGCGAGCGCGGACACCCAGGCGCCGTATCAAGGTCGAGTAGCCGAGGCGGCCCAGGACCTGTCCCACACCCCCGAGCCCGAGCGCCCAGGCGGCGAGGCTCACCGACATGCCTCGCTCGATGAGAAGAGGCACCTGGTTGACAGTGACCGCGAACGAGCAGAACGCGCCGAGGAAGACGGAGGCACCCAGCATCACGAACGCGCGGCTACGCACGATCTTCGCGGGGTCCTCGTCGACGCCGGTCCTCGACGGCTCGTCGGTCGCCACCTCCTCGGTCGCCTCAGGCCACGGTCCGCGCAGGCCGAACAGGTGCGCGGGGATCGTGACGGCGCCGAGCACCACGGCGAGCACGAGGTAGGTCCCGCGCCAGCCGAACGGCTCGAGAAGGGCGGCGGTCAGCGGTGCGAACACGGTGCTGGCCAGCCCGGCGATCAGCGTGAGCCCGGTCAGCGCTCGGACACGATCGCGTCCCCACCACCGCGTCAATGCGGCGAACGCCGGCGGGTAGAACGTGGCGGCCTGGGCGACGCCGGCGAGCAGCCACGCGGCGAAGAACCAAGGCAACGACCCGGCCGCGGCGATGGCCACGGTCGCGGGGACGGCGACGACCGAGCCGGCGGTCATGATCCAGCGCGGACCGTGGCGGTCGAGCAGTCGGCCGACCGGGATACCGACCAGCGCCGAGACGACGAGCCCGCCGGAGAAGGCAGCGGTGACGGTGCTGACGGACCACCCGGTGTCGCGGGCCAGCGTGGGCGCGAGCACCGGGAACGCGTAGTAGAGGACGCCCCAGCTGGTGATCTCGGTGACGCAGAGGACCACCAGGACCCGCCATCGACCAGTTGACGTCAGCTGCCCCGGCCGGTCCGGCCGCTCCTCCCGCTCGTCGGCGAGGGAAGCGGCCGGACCGTGCTCAGGCGCGGGCACCCGCAGCGCCGACCGGCTCCTCGGAGGGAGCGCCGCAGCAGCCGCTGGCGGCACCGGTCTCGGCGACCTCGGCGGCGGGGGTGTCGGCGTCGAACAGTCCTGCGCCGCCGCACACCCCGGTCTCGTTGAGGATCAGCTCGACGCGGGCGGCGGCCTCGTGGTCGCCGGCGAGTTCGGCAGCGATCGAGCGGACCTGCTCGTAGCCGGTGCGCGCGAGGAAGGTCGGCGCGCGTCCGTAGGACTTCATGCCGGCCAGGTACAGCCCGGGCTCGGGCTGGGCGAGCTCCGCGGCGCCGTGCGGGTAGACCGTGCCGCACGAGTGGACGTTGGGGTCGACCAGGGGCGCCAGGCGCGCCGGGGCCTGCAGCGTCGGATCGAGGTCGAGGCGGACCTCCGAGAGCCACGACAGGTCGGGGCGGAAGCCGGTCACGACGACGACCTCGTCGACGTCCTCGACCCGGGCGTCGTCGTCGGAGACCAGCTTGAGCCGGCCGTCGCTGCCCTGCTCGACGTGCTCGGTACGGAACCCGAACACCGCGGACACGACGCCGGCCTGCACTGCTTCCTGAGCACGCAGGCCCAGCGCGCCGCGGGCCGGGAGCTGGTCGGTGTCGCCGCCGCCGAACACCTGCCCGAAGCCTGGGCGCCGCAGCAGCCACGACACCCGCGTGCCCGGCTCGCGGCGCACTAGCTCGGCGAGCCCGGCCAACGCGGTCAGCGCCGAGTGCCCGGAGCCGGCCACCACCACGTGCTTGCCCGCGTAGCGCTTCCGCTGCGCGGGGTCGGTCAGTTCGGGCACCACGGACCTGATGTGCTCGGCCGCGGCGCGCTCCCCGATCGCGGGCAGCCCGTCGCCACCGAGCGGATTGGCCGACGTCCACGTGCCGGACGCGTCGATCACCGCGCGCGCCGGCAGGCGCTGCTCCCCGGACCCGGTGCCGACGTGCACGACCAGCGGCTCGGTGTCACGCCCGGCGTCGACCACGCGGTCGCGACCGCGCCGGGTCACCCCGACCACGCGTGTATCGGTCCGGACCCGCGAGCCCAAGGCGTCCGCGAGCGGCGCGAGGTACCGGTCGACCCACTCGTCGCCCGTGGGGTACTGCTCCGGGTCCGGCGACGTCCAGCCGGTCTGCTCGAGGAGACGCTGGGCGGCCGGGTCGACCACCCACTCCCACGGCGAGAACAGGCGCACGTGGCCCCACTCCCGAACCGACGCGCCCACCTGCTCCCCCGCCTCGAGCACCAGCGGCTCCAGGCCCTGCTCGAAAAGCTCCGCAGCGGCGGCCAGTCCCACCGGGCCCGCGCCGATCACCACGACCGGCAGTGTCGTCCCGTCCATCCCGCGTCCTCCATCGACGTGCTTCGATCGAACGGCGGGAACAGTATCGACGCACATCAATGGATGCAACCATCGATGCGGATCGATAGACTCCACCATGTGAGCGCGAGCCTGCCCCTGATCGCTCCGGCTGCCGGGGAGCCGACGCAGCTGCCGGCTGCCGACGCAGCGACCTATGCGAGCTGGTTCGCCTGCCTCGCCGAGCCGGTCCGGGTCCGGCTCTTGCATGCCGTCGCCACCGCGACCGGCCCGGTCACCGTCGGGCGACTGGCGGAGCTGACCGGTATCAGCCAGGGCACGTGCTCGCACCACCTGCGCAAGCTCGCCGACACCGGCTTCGTGGTCCTGCGCCGGGAGGGCACCGCGACGCACGTCGCGGTCAACGCGGCCTGCTGTGTCGGGCTGCCGCACGCCGCCGACGCGGTCATGGGCCTGCTCGCGCCGCGTCCGTGCTGCCCCGAGGACCTGCCCGAGGAAGTCGACGTCCGCGCACTTGAGGACCGTGACTGGGACGCCGTGCGCCGGATCTACGGCGAGGGCATCGCTACCGGGAACGCCACCTTCGAGATCGAGGTCCCCGACAACGACGCCCTCGACGAGAAGTGGCTGCCGGATCACCGCTGGGTCGCGGAGATCGATGGCCTCGTCGTGGGGTGGGCTGCGGCCAACCCCACCTCGGCCCGCACCGTCTACGCCGGCGTCGCCGAGACCTCGGTGTACGTCGCCGAGGGCTACCGGGGCCGTGGCGTCGGCCGAGCCCTGATTCACCGCCAGGTCACCGCCGCCGACACCGCGGGCCTCTGGACCCTGCAGACCTCGGTCTTCCCCGAGAACCGCGCGAGCATCGCCCTGCACCACTCGGCCGGCTTCCGCACGCTCGGCGTGCGCGAGCGCATTGGTCGCCACCACGGTGTCTGGCGCGACACCGTGTTCCTCGAGCGACGGCGAGCCGACGACGGTCAGAGGTAGGCGCGGCGCTACGCGCGTTCGCGCAGGCGTGATCCGGTCATCGTGGTGAAGGCGCCGACGCACGCCCAAGCGACGAGTGCGACCACGACGAAGCCGAGGTAGACGCCCTCGAAGCCGACGGCAGGAGCCAGCGCGGCGGCACTCACCGGAGCGAGCAGTCCCGCGAGACCCCAGCCGGTGAAGACCAGCCCGAAGGTGGTGCCGAAGCGCTCGGGAGAGACCACGTCGGCGGTGGCGGCCGGGGTGAGGGTGGAGAGGGCGCCGTACTGCAGTCCGAGGACGAGCAGCGCCGCTAGGACGACTGGGCCGCCGGCACCGAAGGCGAGCGGGAGGCAGGCCAACACCAACAGGGCGGCATTTCCGTGGAGTGTCGCCGGTCGCCCGATGCGGTCGGAGAGCGGTCCGGCGATCAGGCGCCCGGCAAAGTTGCCGACGTTGAGGAGCGTCACCGCGAGCGCCACCGCCGCGGCGGCACCGGCGAGCTGCCCGGCCTGCGCGAACGCAGCGAGCGCTGGCGCGCTACCCAGGCCGAAGGCCAACCAGAGCGCGACGACGGGTGCCCGAAGACGGCGGCCTCCGTCGCTTGCTCCGGCCCGTGTCCTGCGCTCCGGAGCATCACCAGGGACGAGGACGGCAGCAACCAGTAGGAGGCCCCCGAGCACGGCCGCTAGCAACGCGAACGTCGCACCGCGACCGACAGACGCCAACAGCGCCGAAGCGACGGGCGCGAGGACCGCCGTACCGACCGCGTAGGCGCTGACCACGAGGCCGAGTGCAAGGCCGCGCCCGGTCGTGACGGTGCCGGCCACCCGGACCGCGGTGGCGTAGCCGAGTCCTGACGAGGCACCGACCAGGACGCCGAAGGCGAGCATCATCAGCACCACGGAGGTCGCCACGGCACTTCCGAGCAGGCCCACGACCGCACCCACGGCAGCAACCGCAGCGAGCCGGCGGGGAGGCACGCGATCGGCGAACCGGCCGCCGATGACGACGGCACCCATGAACGCGACCAGGCCGACCGAGAAGACCCCGGCCAGGGCGGTGTCGCTCGCCCGGAGCTCCTGGCGCAAGGCGCCGGTGAAGATGTCCCATCCGAACAGCGGGCTCACTCCGAGGTCGAGCAGGACCGCGCCGGTCAGCGCACGTCTCTTGCTCACGATCGCTCCGCCCGCGCCGACTACCGGTACACCCGGTCTTAGCGGGGCCCGCACGCGTCGGCAAGACCGATGTCGGGCTCTCCTCTCGGTCTACGTTCTTGCCTTGACGTCCGTCGAAGCAGCGCGCATCGTGGCTGCCTCGACCGGTGTCGAAACAAGAACCGCGACCAGAGGGAGACCACCATGTCCCGTGTGCAACTCGCCCTGCGGGTCTCTGACCTGGAGGGCTCGATCCGCTTCTACTCGCAGCTCTTCGGGGTGGAGCCGAGCAAGCGCCGGGCCGGGTATGCCAACTTCGCGGTCGCCGAGCCTCCGCTGAAGCTGGTGCTGCTCGAGGGCGACGCCGACCGCCCGACGGTGATGGACCACCTCGGGGTCGAGGTCGAGTCCACCGTCGAGGTCGACGAGGCGACCGCGAGACTGTCGACCCTGGGTCTGTTCACGCAGGTCGAGGAGGACACCACCTGCTGCTACGCCCGCCAGGACAAGGTGTGGGTGCAGGGCCCGGGCCACGAGCCGTGGGAGGTCTACACCGTCAAGGAGGACTCCGAGGACTACGGCCACGACGGGATCATCACGACGATGCCCGACGCCCCGTCCTCCAAGACCGCCGACGGTGGTGGGTGCGTCGCATGACGACCGACGAATCGACCGGAGCGCGTGAACGGGTTCGTGCCCGCTACGTCGCCGCGGCGGGTCAAGTCCGAGCCGGACAGGCTCCGCGCTGCTCGGAATCCGACCTCGTCGGGACGTGCGGGCAGGCGTACGACCCGACCGAGCTCGCCGAAGCCGCAGGCGCGGGGGCAGCCAGTCTCGGCTGCGGGAACCCGCTCGCCGTCGCCGAGCTCGTCGCCGGGGAGACGGTCCTGGACCTCGGGTCCGGCGCCGGGCTGGACGTGCTGCTCTCTGCCCGCCGAGTCGGGCCCACCGGCTTCGCCTACGGCCTGGACATGACCGACGAGATGCTCGACCTCGCCCGCGGTCACGCCGCCGAGGTCGGGGCGACCAACGTCGAGTTCCTCCGCGGACACATCGAGGCCATCCCCCTGCCCGACGCCTCGGTCGACGTCGTCATCTCCAACTGCGTGATCAACCTGTCCGCGGACAAGCCGGCGGTGTTCGCCGAGATCGCCCGCGTGCTGCGGTCCGGCGGGCGTATGGGGGTCTCGGACCTGGTCGCCGAGGACGACGTCGATCCTGCCGTGGTCACGGCGGCCGCTGCGTCGGTGGGAGCGATCTCCGGGGTCCTGAGTCGCCGCAACTATCACGCCCAGCTCGAGGACGCAGGACTCTCCGCGGTGTCGGTAACCGCCACCCAGGAGGTCGCGAGCGGAGTCTCGTCGGCCATCGTTCGGGCCTCGCGCCCCTGACCCGGCTCGGCACACACTGCGCGAATGGACCGAGACGCGGTTCACCAGGACCTCGAACGCGCGCGCTCGACGTTCCACGACCTCCATGCGCGCGCGACGCCCGCGGGCTTGAAGCGTCCCTCGTGCGGCACGCGGTGGAACAACCAGCAACTGTTGTTCCACATGCTGCTCGGCTATCTGATCATCCGCGCGCTCGGGAACCTCGTCCGCCTCGTCGGACGGCTTCCTCCTGGCGTGGGCAGAGCCTGGGCGAGGATCCTGAACGCCGGAACTTTTCCGTTCGACGTCGCCAACTTCCTTGGCTCCTGGGCCGGCGGCAGCACTCTGGGTCGGCGCGGACAGACCGTGCTCTTCGACCGGGTTGTCGCCGCGCTACACCGCCGGCTGGACCGCGAGACCGACGACGACCTCGCCCGCGGGATGTTCTACCCCACGCGATGGGACCCGTACTTCAAGCCGTACATGACCCTCGCCGACGTCTACGCCTTCCCCACCCAGCACTTCGACCACCACCGCCGACAACTCACTCTGGAGGGAACCGGACCACGGTGACGCGATGCTCATGGCTCCGGCGTCGACGGACGACTCGAGCTCCGCGTTGATGGGGTCTCGACCGTGACCATGGTCGACTTGATCACCGCGACCGCCAGGTCCCCGACCTTGAGGTCCAGTTCCTCCACCGCCTCGGTGCTCATCAGGGACACGATGCGCGCCGGACCGCACTGCATCTCGACCTGGGCCATCACCTTGTCCGAGACGACCTCGGTCACGAGACCGACGAGGCGGTTGCGCGCCGAGCGACGCACATCCGAAGGATCGTCGATCTGGTGCGCACGCCGCTGAGCGAGCTTGGCCAGGACCTCGCCATCGATGACTCGCCGACCCGACCCGTCGGTGGTCGAAATGCCTTCGGTCTCGACCAGCCGACGCATCGTGTCGTCGCTGCCACCGAGCAGCTTCGCCGCCTCAGAGATCCGGTACGTCGACACGTCGGAGAGGCTAGTCCCGGCCCTCGCCTCCAGGGTCGCGGCAACTCCGGGCGTGGAGAGCCGCTGACATGGAGGTTCCGCAGCTCGCCAGCGTGCGCCCTCGCAGGGCTGTCGCGGTCGTCGCCGCGGTCGCTTGACCTTCGAGTCGACTTCCGGGTTTACCGTCGCCGACGTGGACGGCTTGAAGGTCTCCGAGCTCGCGGGTCGCACTGGCGTGCCGGCCAGCACCGTGCGCTACTACGACACCGAAGGGCTGCTCCCGGCCCGACGGTCGGAGTCGGGCTACCGCCTCTACGACGACACCGCCGTCGAGCGCCTCGCGTTCATCGGCACGGCCAAGAGCCTGGGCCTACCGCTGCCCGAGATCCGCCGCCTGCTCGACCCTTGGGAGCACGGCCTGTGCACCGACGTGCAGGGCGAGCTGGACCCCCTGCTCGAGCGCCACCTCGCCGACACAGAGGAGCGCATCGGTGCGCTCCGCGACTTCGCCGCTCGGCTGCAGCGGGCCCGCCACCAGCTTGCGGCCATCGACCGCGACGGACCGTGCGACCCCTCGTGCGCGTTCCTCGGCCAGGAGCGCCGGACGACCGCGCTGCGGGAGCTGCCGCTCGCCCCGTCCGACGATCAGCCCATCGCGTGCACGCTGACCGGTGCCGACCGCGCCGAGCGCTCGCAGCGGTGGCACTCCGCGCTCGAGTCGGTCACGACGAGGACGGCGATCGACGGCGGCGTGCGGCTGGGCTTCGATCCTGCGCGCGCCCGCCTCGGCGAGCTCGCCGAGCTGGCCGCTGCCGAGTCCGGTTGCTGCGCCTTCTTCGACATCACCCTCCGCTTCGCCGACCCACCCACCATGGAAGTCCGTGCACCCGCGGACGCCCTCGTCCTGGTCCACGAGCTGTTCGGGGAGCCCGACGCGTGACCCTGCGGTCCATCGCCCTGTTCGTCGTCGCCGCAGTGTTCGAGATCGGCGGCGCCTGGCTCGTGTGGCAGGCCGTCCGGGAAGGTCGGGCCTGGTGGTGGGCCGCGCTCGGCATCGTCGCGCTCGGGCTCTACGGCTTCGCCGCCGCGTTCCAGCCCGACGCGCAGTTCGGGCGCATCCTCGCCGCGTACGGCGGTGTCTTCGTTGCGGGATCGCTGGCCTGGGGCATGGCGCTCGACGGCTACCGACCCGACCGGTTCGATCTCCTCGGCGCCGCGGTCTGCCTGGTCGGGGTCGGCGTGATCATGTACGCGCCCCGATGAGGTCACCGAGGACGCGGGCAGTTATTGGCCTGGGCGGAGCAAGCTGTTCGAACGTCGAGGAGCTGACAGGGGAGCCGGTCGAACTTTGTTCGATGGACAGTCACGGGTATGCACGGCACCGTGCCGCTGCATGCGCGCTATCAGAACGTGGCGAGTTCTCCGCCAGCAGGGAAGGGGACTCAGTCTCTGGGCCGTCGCGCGCGGTTGGAGCTGAGATCACCCGCTTACTCGGCCGCGACCGCTCTCACTCTCCGCGAACCCGGCGATCACCTCGGGCCGGCGTCCACGGCTGACCTGCACGAGCCCCCACGCCTGAAGGAGTGTCACCGCGCGTTGAGCGGTCGCGGTTGACACCCCGTTCTCGGAGCCCAGTCGCTTGCCGGTCGGTAGTTGAGCGCCGATGGGCCACTCGCCAGCTCCGATGCGGTCGCGCAAGGCAACGGCCAGACGCTCGAAGGGATAGCTCGGGTCCGTCTTCGCACGCTCGACGTCGTCGACCTCGGCGATCGCTGGCCTCTCGGGCAGCCGGTCGGCCAGTCCCCGTGCAGCGCGCTGGTCGGCCTCGGCGACCCAGGCCGCGTAGACCCGGAGCGTGGTGGTGCCTCCGCCTCCGTGACCGAGACGGCCGGCGACGGTGCGGACGTCGACGCCGCCGGCGATGAGCTCGGTCGCCGAGTAGTGCCGGAGGTTGTGGAGGTGGGTGTCGATGCCGAGCCGGTCGGCCATCTTGCTGTACCGCTGGGTGACCGACGAGGGCGTCAGGTGGTGCGACCCCGTCGGTGAGGGCGAGAAGACGAAGGCGTCCGTCGACAGCTCGAGCTCGAGGGCGGAGCAGCGCTCCTCCCACCGATTGCGGTGCTCGGCGAGGGCCTCGATCGTGCTCGGGTCGATCGTCACGTGGCGGCGCTGGTGGGTCTTGGTGTCCTTCTCTTCGGTCTCGCTTGCGACCTGGGCGATCGCGCGCCGGATGGTGATCACACCTCGCTCGAGGTCGACGTGTTGCCAGCGCAGTCCACACACCTCGCCGCGGCGAGCTCCGGTCACCATCGTCAGCCAGACGAACATCCCCCAGTCGGGGTCGCGGCGCCACGCCTCGGCGACGAGCCGCGCCGCCTCCTCGGGGGTGGGCGGCTGCGGGTCCGGCGCCGGGACCGGAGGCGGCTCGGCTTGGGCCATCGGGCTGAGGGCCACCCAGCGCCAGCGCACCGCGCGCTTGTAGGCGCCGCTAAGGACGTAGTGAATCTTGCGGATGGTGGCGTCGCCGAGGGGCCGGCATCGGTGCGGTCGACATCGCGCGTCGCACTCGTGGGGAAACGAGGTCCGGTGGTCCACGCCGCGGCGTTCGCGGCAGTGCTCGCGGCACCGCCGCATCTCAGCGTAGAGCGAGTCCAGGATCTCGGCGTCGATCGCGCCGACCTTCGACGTGCCGATGAACGGACGGACGTGCTTGTCGACGTACTCCCGGTAGCCCTCGACCGTGCGACGGCCGCCGGTGTGCTGATCGAGGTAGCGGTCGAGCAGCTGGTTGACGGTGGCTGTCGTCCGCGGATTGCGCCTCTTCCGGATGTCGGCGAGGAACCTCTGCCGGACCTCCTCGGCCCGGTCCCACACCTTCGGGCCGGCCGGCACGACCTCGATCAGGTCGTGCCGACGCTTCGTGACCGGGTCCTGCCCGGCGTAGACCCGTACACGAAGTGCTCCGCTGGGGAGCTCGTCGATGGTGCCGCGATCGCGCTTGCGGGGGCTCTTGGCCTTCGCCATGACACGGAAGCTAGGGCGACTCGCGTCACGAACCGTGTCACGTCAGCCGAGGTTCGCTCAGTCGGACTAAAGTTCTAGCAGGTCACAGTGGGTGGAGACGAAGGGAATCGAACCCTCAACCCCCGCCTTGCAAAGGCGGTGCTCTGCCAATTGAGCTACGTCCCCGTGGGGGTCGTTCAGGACGTCGACGGGCTCGTCGCGTCGCGCCAGACCTCCTTGGCCGGGCGGTCCCGCTGGCGCCGCAGCAGGAGGACGGCTCCGGCTGCCGCCGCGAGCGCCACGATCGTCTTCACCGCAATCCTCCCGATCGACGACGTGACCACGGTACCGCAGGGCGAGATCGGCTCCGGCCGTCGCGCACGACCGGCTCCGGACGATAGGACTTCCCCCGGCGGACGACGGCGTCGTGGACGGGAGCTCGGATGGCCGGGGCGGGTCGTGCCTACGTGGTGGGCACGTTCGACACGAAGGGCGAGGAGCTGCGGTACGTCGCCGGGCTCCTGCGGGACGCGGGGCACGCGGTGACCACCGTGGACGTGGGCACCAGCGACCCGGACGGGAGCACCGCCGACGTCGGTCCCCGCGACGTCGCCGGTGCCGAGGCGTTCACCGGGGACCGCGGCAGCTCGGTGGGCGCCATGAGCGCGGCGCTCGAGCGCTGGCTCCCCGCGCGCGACGACCTCGCCGGCGTGCTCGCGCTCGGCGGGTCGGGCGGCACCGCGCTCGTGACGCCCGCGCTGCAGCGCCTGCCGGTGGGGGTGCCGAAGATCGTGGTGTCGACGGTGGCCTCGGGCAACGTCGCGCCGTACGTCGGCTCGGTGGACCTGACGCTCATGTACTCGGTCACCGACGTCGCCGGGCTCAACCGCATCAGCCGCCGCGTGCTCGGCAACGCCGCGCACGCCCTCGGCGGGATGATCGGCACGGCACCGCCGGCAGCGCAGGACAAGCCGGCGCTGGGGCTGACGATGTTCGGGGTCACGACGCCGTGCGTCACCTCGGTCACCGAGGCGCTCGGCGACCGGTGGGACTGCCTGGTCTTCCACGCGACCGGCACGGGCGGGCGCGCGATGGAGAAGCTCGTCGACGACCGGCTCGTCGAGGCCGTCGTCGACGTGAGCACCACCGAGATCGCCGACCTCGTCGTCGGCGGCGTCATGGCGGCCACCGAGGACCGCCTCGGCGCGGTCGCGCGCACCGGCGTCCCGTGGGTCGGATCGGTCGGGGCCCTGGACATGGTCAACTTCGGCGCACCCGACACCGTCCCGGAGCGGTTCCGCGGCCGGACCCTCTACGAGCACAACGCGCAGGTGACGCTCATGCGTACGACGCCCGAGGAGAACCGCGCGGCCGCGGCGTTCCTCGCCGACCGGCTCAACGCCTGCCCGGGCCCGGTGCGCCTCGTGCTCCCGCTCGGCGGCGTCTCGGCCCTCGACGCGCCCGGGATGCCCTTCGCCGACGCCGAGGCGGACGCCGCCCTGTTCGACACCCTGCGCGAGCGCGTGCGCACCGACGACGAGCACCGCATCGTCGAGAGCCCGCACCACGTCAACGACCCCGAGTTCGCCGCGACCCTCGTCGCCGCCCTCGAGGAGATCACCGGAGGACGCCCGTGACCCGCGCCGAGATCCTGGAGCGACTGCGCGCCAAGGTCGACCGTGGCGAGCCGATCGTCGGCGGTGGGGCCGGCACCGGCCTGTCCGCGCGCTGCGAGGAGGAGGGCGGGATCGACCTCATCGTCATCTACAATTCCGGCCGCTATCGCATGGCCGGGCGCGGGTCGCTCGCCGGATTGCTCGCCTACGGCAACGCCAACGACATCGTGGTGGAGATGGCGCGCGAGGTCATCCCGGTGGTGCGCCACACCCCGGTGCTCGCCGGCGTGAACGGCACCGATCCGTTCCTCATCCGTCCCCGCTTCCTGCGCGAGCTGCGCGAGCTCGGCTTCGCGGGCGTGCAGAACTTTCCGACCGTCGGCCTCATCGACGGCACCTTCCGGGTGAATCTCGAGGAGACCGGGATGGGGTTCGACCGTGAGGTCGAACTCATCGCCGCCGCGCACGACGAGGATCTCCTCACCACGCCCTATGTCTTCTCGGTCGACGACGCCCGGGCCATGACCCAGGCCGGCGCCGACATCGTGGTGTGCCACATGGGACTGACCACCGGCGGGACGATCGGCGCGCAGACCGCGAAATCGCTCGACGACTGCGTCGCACTCGTCGACGAATGGGCCGAGGCGGCACGCTCGGTGCGCGACGACGTCCTCGTGCTCGTGCACGGCGGACCGGTGTCGTCCCCGGACGACGCCGCCTACGTGCTCTCGCGCACGCGCGCCTGCCACGGCTTCTACGGCGCCAGCAGCATGGAGCGCCTCCCCACCGAGCAGGCCCTCACCGCCACGACCCGGGCCTTCGTCGAGCTCCGCCCGAACGACCACTGACCAGGAGGATCCCCGTGCCCGACGTTCTCGCCAGCGCCGTCGTCCCCGCCGACCCCGACACCGTGTGGCGGGTGGTCCGCGATTTCGACGGACTCCCCACCTGGCACCCCGCGATCTCGGTCAGCGAGCTCGAGGGTGACCCGCGCACCGACCAGGTGGGCGCGGTGCGCCGACTCACGCTCGGCGACGGCGGGATCGTGCGCGAGAGCCTCGTCGCCCGCGACGACCGGGAACGACGCCTGACCTACGCGATCCTCGAATGTCCGTTCCCCGTCCGCGACTACCGCTCGACCATCCGCGTCCACCCGGTGACCTCGACCGGCGAATCCTTCGTCGCCTGGTCGGTGCTCTTCGACTGCGACCTCGCGGACGCCGAACGGCTCAGCGCGTTGTTCGCCGAGGATGTGTTCGGGAGCGGGTTGAGCGGTCTGATCGCGCATTTGTCCCCCACGGCGTGACGTTCGCAGCACGGAACTCCCTCCCGTCGAACACCCCGTCCATTCTTTGCTAATCTCTCCGCGCAACGAATAGACGGCACCTCATCGGTTCGATGATGTAGTGAGGAGTCACGCCAGCCATGGCACAGAAGACCATCGTCACCCTGGTCGACGACCTGACCGGCGAGGAGGCCGAGGACATCACGACGGTCGAGTTCGCTCTCGACGGCGTGACCTACGAGATCGACCTCGACGACAAGAACAGCGCGCGACTGCGCGACGCGCTCGCCGAGTACGTCGCCGCCGCGCGCCGCACCGGCGGCCGCCGGTCGAACGGCGGCGGGCGTCGCCGCTCCGGTGCCGGCACCGGCACCCCGCGGGCGACGTCCCCCGGCGGCTACGACCGCGAGACCTCGAAGCAGATCCGCGAGTGGGCCAAGGCCCAGGGCTTCGAGGTGTCCGACCGCGGCCGCGTGCCGAACAACGTCGTGGAGGCCTGGGAGGCCCAGCGCAAGGGCTCCGAGCACGCCGCGACCTTCTCCGGCTAGCACCCCCGCACGACGACGGCCCCGGAGCACAGAGCTCCGGGGCCGTTCGTGTCGGTGGGGTTGCACCGTGAGGGTGGGCCCAGCTGGATTTGAACCAGCGACCTCGTCGTTATCAGCGACGCGCTCTAACCAACTGAGCTATGGGCCCCAGCGAGGTGCAGGCGCCACGGTACCCGACGGTCACCGGGCGCCCGACACCGGGATCCCGCGCTAGTCGCGCTCGGAGAGGGTCACCTCGATGCCGCCCGCGACGTCGGCGGAGATGTTGTAGATGAACGCCGAGACGCTCGCGAGCGCCGTGAACAGGATGATGTTCACGACCCCGATGACCGCCGCGACGCCGAACACCCCGCCGGCGGTGATGAGCTCGCCGCCGCCGCCCGCGTCGGACGTCAGGTCCTGGTAGGTGCCGTTGAGCTGCGCCCACACGCCCATGCCGTCGAGCACCGCGTAGAGCACGCCGACCGCGAACATCCACACGAAGAACAGGGCCACGCCCAGCACGAGCGCGAGCTTGAGCACCGACCACGGGTCGAACCGACGGACCTGCAGGCTCGCCCGCCGCGGTGCCTTGCCGCTGCGGGGACGCCCGGCCGAGAGCTCGGCGACGTCGTCGGGCTCGCGACGGGCGTCGTCGTCCCGGTTGCGCAGGCCGAGCTGCTCGGGCGAGAGCTGGTTGGTGGGCGCGTCGATCCCGGACGAGCTGGTGGTCGCGGAGCCCTCGGCCGGCCGCGCCGTGCCCGCCGCGGGCGCGGTGCGCGCGGCGATCGGTATGCCACCCGACGGCGTCCCGGACCCGTCACCGGGCGGGCGGCCGTAGCCGGGCCCCTGCGGACCCTGCCCGCCCGGGCGCGGGAACGGCCCGGACGGCGGGTGCGCACCACCGGGGCCGCCGGGGCCACCCTGGTTGCCCTGACCCGGGCCACCCTGACCCGGAGCACCCTGACCCGGAGCACCCTGGCCGCCGGGACCCGCCGGGCCGCCGGGACCGGGCTGTCCCGGCCGCGGCTGCCCGCCGCCCGGGGTGGGCGGGCCGGAGGGCCGGCCGGTCGGGATCGGGCCCGACGGCGGACCCGTGGCCGCCCCGCCGCGCTGCCACGGCGGCGGCGGGCCGGCCGGTCCGCCGGACGTCTCGCCCTCGGTGGACGGGGACGGCGACGACCCCGAGCCGGCCTCGCCCTTGCCCTCGGCCCCTCCGCCGGCGGCGCCGTCGGCGCCGTCCGTGCCGCCCGACGACCCCGCCGACTCCTCCTCGACGGCGTCCACACGGGTGGTGGACTCCGCGTCGCCGTTGCGCTGGCCGTTCGAGTCGGGGGCGGACTCCTGCGTGCTCGTCCGCGTCCCGCCCGCGCCCGTCTCCGACGTCGCGGGGCCCGGCTCGTCCGGCTTGCTCGGTGTGCTCACGGAAGGACTCGTCTCGTCGGTCGGTGACGGGAGATCAGGGCTGGCTCGTCACGGCTGGCTCACGGCTGGGGCGGTGTGGTGGTCCCACCGGCGTCCGGGTCGCCCGCGTTCTCGGCGTTGCGGGCGATGGCCAGCAGCGTGCCACCCTCGCCGAGGTTCATCAGACGCACACCCTTGGTCTGGCGGCCCGCCTTGCGGACCTCCTTGGCCGTCGTCCGGATCACCCCGCCGCTCGCCGTGATCGCGTACAGCTCGTCGTCGAGCTCGACGATGAGCGCGCCCACGAGGGTCCCGCGACGACGGTCGTACTGCAGCGTCAGGACGCCCTTGCCGCCCCGGTTCTGCACCGGGTACTCCTCGATCGGCGTGCGCTTGGCGTAGCCGCCGCCGGTCGCGACCAGCAGGAACGTGCCGTCGCGGACGACGCCGAGCGAGAGCAGCTCGTCGCCGGAGTTGAACCGCATCCCGGTGACGCCGGACGTCGCCCGGCCCATCGGGCGCAGCGCGTCGTCGGTGGCCGAGAACCGGATCGACTGGCCCTCCGCCGAGACGAGCAGCAGGTCGTCGTCGCCCGAGCACAGCACGGCGCCGACGAGCTCGTCGCCCTCGCGCAGGTTGATGCCGATGAGCCCGCCGGCGCGGTTGGAGTCGAAGTCGGTGAGGCGCGACTTCTTCACCAGGCCGGTGCGCGTCGCCAGGACCAGGTACGGCGCGGCGTCGTAGTCCTTGATGTGCATGACCTGCGCGATCTGCTCCTCGGGCTGGAAGGCGAGGAGGTTCGCGACGTGCTGGCCGCGCGCGTTGCGGTTGGCCTCGGGCAGCTCGTAGGCCTTCGCGCGGTAGACGCGGCCCTTGTTGGTGAAGAAGAGCAGCCAGTCGTGCGTGGAGCAGACGAAGAAGTGCGCGACGAGGTCGTCCTGCTTGAGCGTCGCGCCCTGGACGCCGCGCCCGCCGCGCTTCTGCGCGCGGTAGAGGTCGGTCTTGGTGCGCTTCGCGTAGCCGGTCCGCGTGATCGTGACGACGACGTCCTCGACGGCGATGAGGTCGGAGTCGGCGACCTCGCCGTCGTAGCCGACGAGCCGGGTCAGGCGGTCGTCGCCGTGCTTCTCGACGATCTCGGCGAGCTCGGTGCGGACGATCTCCCGCTGACGCTCCGGCCGGTCGAGGATGTCCTGGAGGTCGCGGATCGTCTCCTCGAGCTCGGCGAGCTCGTCGACGATCTTCTGGCGCTCGAGGGCGGCCAGGCGACGCAGCTGCATGTCCAGGATGGCCTGGGCCTGGATGTCGTCGATGTCGAGCAGGTCGATCAGGCCGGCCCGGGCCACGTCGACGGTCTCCGAGGCGCGGATCAGCGCGATGACCTCGTCGAGTGCGTCGAGCGCCTTGACCAGGCCGCGCAGGATGTGGGCCCGCTCCTCGGCCTTGCGCAGGCGGTAGCGGGTGCGCCGGACGATGACGTCGATCTGGTGGCGGATCCAGTGCCGGATCATCTGGTCGAGCCGCAGGGTGCGCGGCACGCCGTCGACGATCGAGAGCATGTTGACGCCGAAGCTGTACTGCAGCTGGGTGTGCTTGTAGAGGTTGTTCAGTACGACCTTCGCGACGGCGTCGCGGCGCAGCGTGATGACGATGCGGCGGCCCACGCGGTCCGACGACTCGTCGTTGATCTCGGCGATGCCCTGGATGCGCCCGTCGCGCACCAGCGTCGCGATCGACTCGATGAGCGAGTCCGGGTTGACCTGGTAGGGCAGCTCGGTGACGACGAGGATCGTGCGGCCCTTGGCGTCCTCCTCGGCCTCGACCACGGCGCGCATGCGGATCGACCCGCGCCCGGTGCGGTAGGCCGACTCGATGCCGTCGGTGCCGACGACGAGGCCCGCGGTGGGGAAGTCCGGGCCCTTGATGCGCTCCATGAGCGCCGCGAGGGTCTCCTCCTCGGAGGCCTCCGGGTTGTCGAGGGCCCAGGTGGCGCCGTCCGCGACCTCGCGCAGGTTGTGCGGCGGGATGTTGGTCGCCATGCCGACCGCGATGCCCGCCGAGCCGTTGACGAGCAGGTTCGGGATGCGGCTGGGCAGGACGGCCGGCTCCTGGGTGCGGCCGTCGTAGTTGTCGACGAAGTCGACGGTCTCCTCGTCGATGTCGGCGAGCATCGACATCGCCAGCGGGGAGAGGCGGCACTCGGTGTACCGCATGGCCGCGGCCGGGTCGTTGCCCGGCGAGCCGAAGTTGCCCTGCCCGTCGATCAGCGGGTAGCGCATCGACCACGGCTGGGCCAGGCGCACGAGCGCGTCGTAGATCGCGGAGTCGCCGTGGGGGTGGTAGTTGCCCATGACGTCGCCGACGACGCGCGCGCACTTGACGTAGCTGCGGTCGGGCCGGAAGCCCGAGTCGTACATCGAGTACAGGACGCGGCGGTGCACCGGCTTGAGGCCGTCCTCCACCAGCGGCAGCGCGCGACCCACGATGACCGACATCGCGTAGTCGATGTAGGAGCGCTGCATCTCCTGCTGGATGTCGACCGGCTCGATGCGGTCGCCGGACCCACCGGGAGGCAGGGTCGTCTCGGTCACGCGGTTCTCACCCTCCTGGCTCCCCACCCACGAGGCGCCGGACGCTGTCGATCCTATCGGGGCCGGGGGTGCTCCCCCGGCTCCCCCGGACGGCCCGTCGCGGCGTGTTCGCGCCGGTCAACGGGCCTGTCCGGGTTCGGGACGGGATGCGTGGTTCCACGGGAAACGTCCGCCACCCCCGTCCCTCGACCTCGACTAGACGTCGAGGAACCGCACGTCCTTGGCGTTGCGGGTGATGAACGAGCGGCGGGACTCGACGTCTTCGCCCATCAGCACGCTGAAGAGCTCGTCGGCGGTGGCCGCGTCGTCCAGGGTGACCTGCAGCAGCATCCGGGTCGTGGGGTCCATCGTGGTCTCCCACAGCTCCTTGGCGTTCATCTCGCCGAGGCCCTTGTAGCGCTGGATCCCCTCGTCCTTGTTGATCTTCTTGCCGGCCGCCCGGCCGGCCTCGAGCAGGCCGTCGCGCTCCCGGTCGGAGTAGGCGAAGTCCGGCTCCGCGTTCCGCCCGCTCCACTTGATCTTGTAGAGCGGCGGCTGCGCGAGGAAGACGTGCCCGTTCTCCACCAGCGGCCGCATGAACCGGAACAGCAGGGTGAGCAGCAGCGTGCGGATGTGCTGGCCGTCGACATCGGCGTCGGCCATCAGCACGATCTTGTGATAGCGCAGCTTGGTGAGGTCGAACTCGTCGTGGATGCCCGTGCCGAGCGCCGTGATGATCGACTGGACCTCGTTGTTCTTGAGGACGCGGTCGATGCGGGCCTTCTCGACGTTGATGATCTTGCCGCGGATCGGCAGGATCGCCTGGAACATCGAGTCGCGCCCCGACTTCGCCGAGCCGCCCGCCGAGTCGCCCTCGACGATGTAGACCTCGCTGCGCTCGGGGTCGTTGCTGCGGCAGTCGGCCAGCTTGCCGGGCAGGCCGCCGAGGTCGCCCGCCGTCTTGCGGCGGACGAGCTCGCGGGCCTTGCGCGCGGCCATGCGGGCCTGCGCCGAGCCGACCGCCTTGTTGATGATGGTCTTGGCCTCGGCGGGGTTGGCCTCGAACCAGTCGGCGAGATACTCGTTGCAGACCTTCTGGACGAACGAGCGGACCTCGGTGTTGCCCAGCTTCGTCTTGGTCTGGCCCTCGAACTGGGGCTCGGCCACCTTCACCGAGACGATCGCGGCGAGCCCCTCGCGGATGTCGTCGCCGGTGAGCGCCGGGTCCTTGTCCTTGATGAGCTTCTTGTCGCGCGCGTAGCGGTTGACCGTCGCGGTCAGCGCCGAGCGGAAGCCCTCCTCGTGGGTGCCGCCCTCGGTGGTGTTGATCGTGTTGCAGAACGTGTAGACGGACTCGGAGTAGCCCGAGTTCCACTGCATCGCGATCTCGACCTGGTGGCCGGTGCCCTCGGCCTGGAACCCCACCGGCTTGCGGTGGATCGGCTCCTTGGCGTGGTTGATGTGGGCGACGAAGTCCTCGAGGCCGCCCGGGTAGTGGAACGTGCGCTCCTTGACCTTCGAGACGTAGCCCTCGGCGTCCGGCGCGTCGTCGACCTCGGCGGCGTCCTCGCCGTCCGCGCCCTCGGGCTTGCGCTCGTCGCGCAGCACGATGGTGAGGCCCTTGTTGAGGAAGGCCATCTCCTGCAGGCGGCGGGAGATCGTCTCGAGGTTGTAGGTCGTGGTCTCGAAGATCGTCGGGTCGGCCCAGAACGTGATCGACGTGCCGGTCTTCTTCGTCTTGCCGGCCTGCTGCAGCGGCCCCGGCACGGAGCGCTCGTAGTGCTGCGTCCAGATCTGGCCGTCGCGGTGGATCTCGACGTCGAGCGCGGTGGAGAGCGCGTTCACGACGCTGACGCCGACGCCGTGCAGACCGCCCGACACCGCGTACGACTTGTCGTCGAACTTGCCGCCGGCGTGGAGCATGGTCAGCACCATCTCGACGGCGGGCTTCTTCTCGACCGGGTGCTCGTCCACGGGGATGCCGCGGCCGTCGTCGACCACGGCGATGCCGCCGTCGGCCTGGAGGGTGACCTCGACGCGCGAGGCGTAGCCCGCCATCGCCTCGTCGACCGAGTTGTCCACGACCTCCTGGATCAGGTGGTGCAGACCGCGCTCGCCGGTGGAGCCGATGTACATGCCGGGCCGCTTGCGGACGGCCTCGAGGCCCTCGAGGACGGTGATCGACGAGGCGCTGTAGTCCCCGTTGTTCTTCTTCTGGGCCGAGTTCTGTGCGGCTGCCACGGGCTCCGGTGTCTCCCTCGCGTGGGCGCGTGCCCGTGCGCTGGACGCGCGGGCCGGTGTTACGCACTCCAGTCTACCGGGTCGCCTCTCCAGAAACGGCCCGGGCACGCGGCTCAGCGCGTCACACGGCGCCCGAAACGGCGTCGGGAGGGTCCGACCGGCCGCGAACGGCGCTCCGAGGCTCTGACGCGCCTACGTCGGCCCCTGAGGGCGAGCGTGCGGGGCGCGGTCGGGGTCGGGCTCGTGGTCCCCCCGGGTCAGCCGTACGTGTCGCGGGGTCCGCGCCCGGACACGTGCCGGGGACCGCGCCGCCAGCTCGGGGCCGCGGGCCCGTGGATGCGCATGCTCGTCACCACGCCGTCGCCGAGGCCCGCCGCGATGCGCCCGATCAGCTGGCGCTGGAGCAGGCGCAGCTGCGTCGCCCAGGCCGTGGAGTCGGCCTGCACGGTGAGGACGCCGTCGCGCAGCGACTCGGGCCGGGCGTGCGCGGCGACCTCGTCGCCGACCAGCTCGGCCCACCGCCCGAACACCGACCCGTTCGCCAGGCGCGGCGCCCACCCGCGGTCGCCCGAGAGGCGGGAGGCCAGCCGCCCGAGGGTCTGCGGGTCGCGGTCGTCGGCGCCCGCGCCCGACCAGCCCCGCCGGCGCGGCCGCCCGAGGCCCGTCCCGGAGCGCCGGACGGGCTTGCGGACCCCGTTGCCGCCCCCGGTCGCGGCGCGGCGCTCGGCGGCGGCCGCACGGGCCGCCGCGAGGGCGTCGCGGGCCAGGTCGGCACCGCGTCGTGAGGCCTGTCGTGAGGTCTGCTGACCGTCCGTCGCGGACCCGCTCGGCGTGCCCGAATCATCACGATCAGGGGTGTGGACACCTGGGGCCCGGGACCCGCCCTGCTCGCGCCCCGGATCCGGGTCCGGACGACCGCCCGCCGCGGAGCCGTCGGCCGAGTTGTCCACAGCATCCACAGGTCTGTCCCCAGGACACCGACCGAAATCACGCGTCCGGTCCACCAGATCCACCCCCTGTCGTCCTGCTGACGGCAGTCATCTCACTGACCGTGCCCGATTCGACCACGTAGCGTGCTCCCTGCAGGTCGTCGGGCACATCGTCGTCCACCGCGGCCGTCACGAGCACCTGCTCGGCGCGGGCGGCGGTGCGGGCGAGCGCCCGGCGGCGCCGGACGTCGAGCTCGGCGAAGACGTCGTCGAGCACCAGCACCGGCTCCGAGCCCTCCCCGCGGAGCAGCTCGAACCCGCCCAGGCGCAGCGCGAGGGCGAGCGACCACGACTCCCCGTGGCTCGCGTACCCCTTGGCGGGCCCCTCGCCGAGGGTGAGCTCGAGGTCGTCGCGGTGGGGGCCGACGAGGCACACGCCGCGCTCGATCTCCTGGCCCCGCCGCCGGCGCATCTCCTCGAGCAGCATCGCCTCGACGTCCTCGGCGGCCGGGAGCACGGCCTCGGGTGCGCCCAGCGCGTCCACGCTCTCCGCGCGCGAGCGGTAGCGCGCCCCCACCGGCGCGGACTCCGGGGCGACCTCCGCGTAGGAGGCGGTGACGTGGGGCGCGAGCGCGGCGGTGAGCTCGAGGCGCCCGGTGACGAGCGCGGCGCCGGCGCGGGCGAGGTGGGCGTCCCAGACGTCGAGCGTGCTCGTGTCGCCGCGGGCGTGCCGGGCGGTCTTGAGCAGGGCGGAGCGCTGGCGCAGCACCTTGTCGTACTCGGCGCGCACGCCGGCCCACCGCGGCGCGCGGGACACCAGCAGCTCGTCGAGGAAGCGGCGGCGCTCGCCCGGATCCCCCCGGACCAGCGCGAGGTCCTCGGGGGCGAACACCACGGTGCGCACGATCCCCAGCACCTCGCGGGGGCTGCGCACCGGCGAGCGGTTGACGCGCGCCCGGTTGGCCTTCCCGCTCGCGATCTCGACCTGGACGGTCAGCTCGCGGCCCTCGTTGACCGCCACCGCGCGCACGAGCGCCGACGACGCGCCCCGCCGGATGAGCGGGGCGTCGCCCGCGACCCGGTGCGACGACAGCGTCGCCAGGTACCCGACGGCCTCGACCAGGTTGGTCTTGCCCTGGCCGTTGGCGCCCACGAGCACCGAGACCCCGGGCGCGAACTCGAGGTCGGCCTGTTCCCACGAGCGGAAGTCGGTGACCGAGAGCGCGCGCACATACACGGGAGGAGCTCAGCCCCCCGTGGGCGGCTCGTTCGCGGCCTCGCCCGCCTTGTGGGTGGCGTGCCCTCCGAACTGGGCGCGCAGCGCCGCGACGGCCTTCATCGCCGGCGAGTCGACCTGGCGGGAGGCGAACCGGGCGAACAGCGCCGCCGAGATCACCGGGGCGGGCACGGCGTGCACGATCGCCTCGTCGACCGTCCAGCGCCCCTCGCCGGAGTCCTCGGCGTAGCCGGTGATCTGGTCGAGGTGCGGGTCGGCCTCGAGGGCCCGGACCATGAGGTCGAGCAGCCAGCTGCGCACCACGGTGCCGCGGCTCCACGCCTTCATCACCGCGCCGACGTTGTCGACCGGCCCGCCGGCGGACAGCAGCTCGTAGCCCTCCGCGTAGGCCTGCATGAGGCCGTACTCGACGCCGTTGTGGACCATCTTCGCGTAGTGGCCCGCGCCGACCGGGCCGGCGTGCACGAAGCCCTCCTCGCGAGGGCCCTCGGGCCGCAGGGCGTCGAACACCGGCAGCAGCCGCTCGATGTCGGCCGCGTCGCCGCCGGCCATGAGGCCGTAGCCCTCGGTACGGCCCCAGACCCCGCCCGAGACGCCGCAGTCGACGTAGCGGACGCCCTTGCCGTCCAGGAGCTCGGCGTGCACGGCGTCGTCGGTGAACTTGCTGTTGCCGCCGTCGACGACCAGGTCACCGGCCTCGAGGAGGTCGGCCAGCGCGTTCACCGTCGAGTTCGTGGCCTCACCGGCCGGGACCATGAGCCAGACGGTGCGCGGCGCCGCGAGCGCCTTGACGAGGTCGTCGAGCGACGCCACGTCGCCGGACCCGTCGTTGGCGTAGCCGACCACCTCGTGACCGGCGGCGCGGAGCCGTTCGGCCATGTTGCCGCCCATGCGTCCGAGACCGACCATCCCCAGCTGCACGTCGCGTTCCTCTCGTCGGCCGCCCGCCGCGGGGCGTGTCCTGCGCTCGGGTCGGGATGGGGGCGGGCGGGCGTCAGCCCGGGAGCCGCACCGGCATCAGGAGGTAGAGGTACCCGGGACGGGGGTCCGGGAGATCGTCGGCGTGGTCGCCCGGACCGGGCTCGACGGCGGTGGCGCCGCCCTCGGCCGGGTCGGTCTCGGCGGCGCCGCCGTCGTCGCCGGCCGGGCTCGCCGGACGCAGCAGCGCGGGACGGCTCGGCGTGGTGAACGACAGGTGCGCGTGGTCGGCCCCGAGGGCGCCCAGGCCGTCGAGCAGGTAGCCGGGGTTGAACGCGATGGTCAGCGGCTCGCCTACGAAGCGGCAGGAGAGCTCCTCCTCGGCGCTGCCCTCGTCGTCGCCGCCCGCGGTGAGGCGCAGCGTGTCGTCGCCGAACTCGAGGCGCACCTGCGTGCCGCGCTCGGCCACCAGCGACACGCGCTTGATCGCCTCGACCAGCGGCGCGATCTCGATGACCGCGGCCGAGGTGTGCTCCTTGGGCAGCAGCTGGCGGTAGCGCGGGAACTCGGCGTCGAGCAGCCGCGTGGTGGACCGGCGCCCGCCGCCGGCGAGGCCCAGCAGGCCGTCGCCGCGGGCCAGCGCGAGCTCGATGCGCGAGCCCGACGACGTGAGCGTCTTGGCCGCCTCGGCGAGCGTCTTGGCGGGGGCGAGCAGCGCCACCTCGCCCGACTCGCCGGCGCCCGCGCTCTCGCCGGGCTCCCAGGAGAACTCGCGGACGGCGAGACGGAAGCGGTCGGTGGCGGCGAGCGTCAGCGTCGAGCCGTCGATCTCGATGCGGATGCCGGTGAGCATCGGCAGCGTGTCGTCGCGCCCGGCGGCCACCGCGACCTGGGAGACCGCCTGGGCGAACACCTCGGGCGCGAGCGCGCCGGCGACCGGCGGCATGTCGGGCAGCTGCGGGTAGTCCTCGGCCGACATGGTCGGGAGGCTGAACCGGGCGTTGCCGCACGCGATGGCGGCGCGCGGGCCGTCGACCGTGACGTCGACCGGGTGCGGCGGCAGGGCCCGGGTGATGTCGGCGAGCAGCCGTCCGGAGACCAGCGCGCGCCCGGCGTCGCCGATCATGGCCGGGACCTCGACGCGGGCGGAGACCTCGTAGTCGAACCCCGAGACCGTCAGCGTGCCGTCGCCCTCGGTGTCGAGCAGGACGCCACCGAGGACCGGGACGGGCGCGCGACTCGGCAGGCTGCGGGCGACGAAGGCGACGGCGTCGGCGAGGGCGTCTCGTTCGACGCGGAACTTCATCGCGGGTCCTCCCCCTGCTCGGCCGTGCTGTGGCGTGATCCCTGGACGCGGGGCACCCCGGCGCGGGTGCATCACGGTAGAGCGTGCAGGAGGGGTCCGACACTCCGGGCCCGATCTCGATCCCAACCGATCGGGTAGCCCTCGCCCGACGGCGGCGAGGCTCCGTCCACCCGTCCACACCACCTGTTCTTCCGTAGTTCCCTGAAGAGAGAAGAACAGTAGAAGCAGTAAGTCCTGTGCGTGGTGTGGATCGAGCCCGTCGGCGCTGGTGGGGCGCCGGATCCGGTGTGGACACCTCGGCGCGGGCGGTGCCCGGATCCGGGGACAGACCGGCGTGTCCGGTGGACGGACGGCGCCCCGTGCTGCTCGTCCCTGCCGTTTCCACCGGCGCGCGGCGGATGTCCACAGACTTGTCCCCAGCTGTGGGTCGATCGGGAGTCGAACGATCGCGGTGTGCTACCGGGCCCGATACTCGGCGACGGCCGCCGTCGTTTCGTCGCCGGCGGATGCCTCCGTTGGTCACGCTGTGTCGCTCGACATGACGCCGGTCGTCGACGGAGCGTGGTGATCATGGCGGTTCCGGGCGCTGCGGGCTGCGCGTCGCCCGGGGCGGCGGCCGGCGGGTGGGGCCGGGCGCGCGGGGTGCAGCGAACGGCGCGTTCGCTGCGCGGGACGGAGCGAACGGCGCGTTCGGTGCGGTGACGCGCGGTCCGGCGGGGTTCTCCGGGCGTGCGCGGAGATCAGGAGCGTGTGGTGTGCGCCGGGCGTGGGGCGCGGGTGGACCAGGTGCTGGTGATCTCGGGACGACGGGCAGGCCAGCTCGACGAGCGGGGCGCTCCGTTGGCGAAGGGCGCCCCTCGCCGATCTATCCGACCGAAGGTGCCCTTCGGTCGACACAGGCGGAGCGCTCGACGAGCGGGCGCTCCGTTGGCGGAGGGCGCCCCTCGCCCGTCGTTTCGACCGACGGTGCCCCTCGCTCGAAATCAGGCGCGGCAGCGCGACGCGTCAGCCGCGGGCGCGCTGCTTGATCCGCGCGGTGAGCTCCTGGACCTGCTCGTAGGTCCGGCGCCGTTCGGCCATCTCCTTGCGGATCTTCTTGTCCGCGTGCATGACCGTCGTGTGGTCGCGGTTGCCGAACGTCTGCCCGATGCGGGGCAGGGAGAGGTCGGTGAGCTCGCGGCAGAGGTACATCGCGATCTGGCGGGCCAGGGCGAGCGCCTTGGTCTTGCCCGGGCCGCAGAGGTCGTCGATCGACACCGAGTAGAACTCGGCGGTCACGGCCATGATCGTCGGCGCCGTGATCTCCGACTGCCGGGAGTCGGGGATGAGGTCGCGCAGGACGATCTCGGCGAGCTGCAGGTCGATCGGCTGCCGGTTGAGCGAGGCGAACGCCGTGACGCGGATCAGCGCGCCCTCGAGCTCGCGGATGTTGCGCTCGATGCGGTCGGCGATGAACTCGAGCACCTCGGGCGGCGCGGCCATCCGCTCGCCCGCGGCCTTCTTGCGCAGGATCGCGATGCGCGTCTCGAGCTCGGGCGGCTGGATGTCGGTGATCAGGCCCCACTCGAAGCGCGTGCGCAGGCGGTCCTCGAGCGTCTCCAGCCGCTTGGGCGGGCGGTCCGAGGACACGACGATCTGCTTGTTCGCGTTGTGGAGGGTGTTGAAGGTGTGGAAGAACTCCTCCTGCGTCCCCTCCTTGCCCTCGAGGAACTGGATGTCGTCCACGAGGAGCACGTCGACGTCGCGGTAGCGGCGCTGGAAGGCCACCTTGCGGTCGTCGCGCAGGGAGTTGATGAAGTCGTTCGTGAACTCCTCGGTCGACACGTACCGCACCCGCATCCCCGAGAACAGCCGCTGGGCGTAGTGCCCGACGGCGTGGAGCAGGTGGGTCTTGCCGAGCCCGGAGTCGCCCCAGACGAACAGCGGGTTGTAGGCGCGGGCCGGTGCCTCGGCGACGGCGACCGCGGCGGCGTGCGCGAACCGGTTCGACGCCCCGATGACGAAGGTGTCGAAGGTGTACTTCTCGTTGAGGCGGGTCTGCGAGCGCGGGGCGCCGCGCGCCGGGTCGGGCCCGGTGTCGCGCAGCTCGGCCATCGGCTCGCCGGGCGTGCGCGGCGGCCAGATCTCGTGGACGGCGGCGAGGCCGTCACGGACCTCGTCGACCTCCTCCTCGGGGTGCGCCCGGTCCGGGTTGTGGGTGACCCGCCCGACGCCGGCCGCCGCGGCGATCGCCTCGGCGCGGTGCGACGAGGTCGGCTCCGAGGGCGAGGACGTCGCCGCGAGGTAGCCGGTGTCGGGACCGGAGTGGTGCCCGTCGCCGGACGGGTCGCCGTTCGCGACGGGCAGCGTCACCCGCGGCAGCGGCGAGGTGCTGGGGCCGACCTCCGGGGTGGGGCGCGCGCTGTGGTCGACGCGGACGGCCAGCGAGACGGGGCGGCCGATGTGGCGGGAGAGCGCGGCGACGATCGGGTCGCGCAGCGCCCGCTCGATGGCCTCCTTGGCGAACTCGCTCGGGGCGGCCAGCAGTGCGGTGTCGTCGAGCAGCCCGAGCGGGCGCGTCACCCGCACCCAGGCCCGCTGCTGGGGGGAGAGCATGGCGCCGTCGCCGGAACCGGCGGTGAGCTCGGCGACGACCTGGCCCCAGGTCTCGTCGAGGTCGAAGAGCTGGTCCGACACCGCGCACCCCCTCCGTCCCTGACCCGCCGTGAGGACCGTCCGACCCGCCCGTGGGCATGCGCGTCCACAGTCTTGTCCACAACTGTGCACGACGGCTCGTTGGCGGTGACGAGCGGGTGCGACGGGCGCCCCCCAGCGCCCGGGTCCTGTTCTGTCCCCCGCTCGGGCGGCACGCGTGCCGGACCCGGGAGCCGAGGTCCGCGTCCTCGGCGAGTGGTGGACGCTAACAAGGTCCCGGCAGCGGCCACAACCTCCCCGCCCCGGGTGGCCGGACCCGGGGTGCGGCCGCCCCGGGCGGCACCGGCTACCCTGGTCGGGACCGGAGCCGACGTCCGACGGGGCGTTCGGCACCCACCGTGGCGCTGCGCTCACGCGGCGCGTTGGAGCAGGAGAACCCGAAAGTGGCCAAGGGCAAGCGCACGTTCCAGCCGAACAACCGTCGGCGCTCGAAGACCCACGGTTTCCGGCTGCGCATGCGGACGCGCGCCGGCCGTGCGGTGCTCGCCGCGCGTCGCCGCAAGGGCCGCGACACGCTCAGCGCCTGATCGGTGTGCGGGCACGGCCCGCCGGCACCACAGCTCGGACGGGACCGCTCCCTCGGGGACGCGGTCCCGTCGTCGTGTGTACCGGTCCGTGCGACCGCGCCGCCGGCGCCTCGGCATGCTCCCCCGCCCCCTCCGGATCACCCGGCCCCAGGACTTCCGTCTCGTGCTGCGCCGTGGACGGCGCGCCGGGAGGAAGCGGCTGGTGGTGCACGCGCTGGCGCCCTCGGTGGTGCCGCCGACCCCGGACCGTCCGGCCCGCGCCGGCCTCGTCGTGGGGCGCGCGGTCGGCCCCGCGGTCGTCCGGCACCGCGTCAGCCGGCGCCTGCGTCACCTGCTGCGCCCGCGGCTGGAGGCGCTGCCGCCGGGCACCGACCTCGTCGTGCGCGCGCAGCCCGCGGCCGCCGACGCGACCTCGGCGGAGCTCGGTGACGACCTCGACGCCGCGCTCGCCCGCCTGCGGCTCAGGGACTGAAGAGGTAGTTGCGCTCGGTGTCGACGATCCCCGCGACGGGCCGCCAGCCCGCCGACCACGTGTGCGCCCGGTACCCCAGCTCGCCGGTGAGCCGGGCGAAGAGGTCCGCGGCGTCCACGCCGTACTTGCGCGTGTGCCGGTCCTCGATCTCGAGCAGGAGGTGGGGCCGGTGACCGGCCAGGGTGCCGACGGCCCCGTCGAGCAGCGCGCCCTCGGCCCCCTCGACGTCGGCCTTCACGAACGACACCCGCGTCGGCACGAGGTCCGCGACGACGGCGTCCAGGGTCTCGACGGCCACCGACTCGAGGCGGTGCCCGGCGAACTCGCGGTTCGGGCCGGCGTCCCGCGCGCCCGCGGTGACATAGGCCCGTCCGTGGACGGGCAGCCCACGCCGGCGGGGGACGGACAGCTCGGCGGTGCCGGGCGCACCCCCGAGGGCGAGGCGGTGCAGGTGCACCCACGACAGGCCGGCGGCGCGGACGCCGAGCTCCAGCGCCCGGTGCGCGCCCTGCTGGGGCTCGAAGGCGTGGACGACGCCGCGCGGCCCGACCAGGTCGGCGAGGACGTGGGTGTAGAGCCCGAACTCGGCGCCGATGTCGAGGCAGACGTCGCCCGGGCCGACGAGGTCGGCGAGCCCGACGATCTCCTTCTCGACGACCGTGCCGCGGCGGGCGGCCGCGACGAGCGCCGCGGCGACCGCGCGGGACCGGCGCGTGCCGCCGATCCCGGACCCGCTGGGTCGTTCGGTGGGTGGCCCTCCGGCGATCGACACGGCGCGGATGCTCCCACGGGAGCGCGACGGGCCTGCCCGGGCGGTCGCTTCCCGGCGCGCGGACGGGCACCATGGGAACGACGACCGGGACCGGCGCGAGCACATCCGCGGCGCGCGACCGCGGCCCCGACGAGGAGGACGGCATCGGTGGGTGAGGTGGCCGCGTCCCCCGACGCCGGCGCGCGCCGCCCCTCGATCGCGGTCCGCGCGCTGGTCGCCGTGCTGCGCTTCTACCAGCGGTGGATCTCGCCGATGTTCCCGCCCTCGTGCCGCTTCCACCCCAGCTGCAGCGCCTACGCCGTCGGCGCGCTGCGCACCCACGGGGTCGTGATCGGCACGGGGTTGACCCTGGTCAGGGTGGCCAAGTGCGCACCCTGGCACCCTGGAGGCCTGGATCCGGTGCCGCCCCGCGAGCACCGGACGCGGTGCGGGTGGCCCCGCCGCGCCGCCGACACGGGGGCCGACACCCCTGACACCGAGGAGCGAGAGCAGTGCTGAACTTCATCTACTACCCGGTGTCGGGAATCATGTGGTTCTGGCACGAGGTGTTCAGTTTCGTCCTCGGGCCCGCCAGCGGCCTCGGCTGGGCGCTGTCGGTGATCTTCCTGGTCTTCACCCTGCGCGCGCTGCTGATCAAGCCCTTCATCAGCCAGGTCCGCTCGATGCGGAAGATGCAGGAGTTCCAGCCGCAGATCAAGAAGCTGCAGGAGAAGTACAAGAACGACCGCACCAAGCTCGCCGAGGAGATGCAGAAGCTCCAGAAGGAGCACGGGGTCAATCCCCTCGGCGGCTGTCTGCCCCTGCTGGTCCAGCTGCCGGTCTTCATCGGTCTGTTCCACGTGCTGCGCGGGTTCCAGCCGAACTACCCGTACAACTACGTCTTCGACCGGGCCGACATCGAGTCGTTCACCAACGCCGACATCTTCGGCGTCAAGCTGAACGAGGCCATCGCCGGCGGCATGCAGTCGCTGGGCACCTTCAGCTTCAACTTCGGCGAGTTCCAGGCGCACGTCCTGCCCGTGGCGCTCCCCCTCATGATCCTCGCGGCGGTCGCCACGCACTTCACCGCGCGCGTCTCGCAGCAGCACCAGAGCCCGGCGGCCGCGGCGAACCCGCAGGCCGCGATCATGGGCAAGATCACGATGTGGCTGTTCCCGGCCGGTCTGCTGGTCTTCGGTGCCTTCTTCCCGATCGCGATCCTCATCTACTTCCTGAGCCAGAACACGTGGACGCTCGGCCAGCAGTTCCTCATCTACCGCAAGATCGCCCGCGAGGAGGAGGAGAAGCGCGAGCAGGCGCGCGAGCAGCGTGACGCCCTCGCTCCCAAGCCGGGCCAGAAGCCCCAGGTGGGTCAGAAGCCGCAGGTCGGCCAGAAGCCCCAGGTGGGCCAGAAGCCCCAGCGCCAGGGTGCCGAGACGGTCGCCGACGACGACGTGCTCGACACGACGGGCGACGACGACGCGGGTGACGCGGACAGCGCGGCGCCGGCGACCCCGCAGCCCGCCGCGAAGAACGGCGCGGCCAAGGGCGGCGGCAAGAACGGGTCCGGGCGCCGGGCCCCCGGCAAGGTCGGGCCGGCCCGGTCCGGCGCCGCCCGCCAGAGCTCCGGCAACGCGAGCCCGGGCAAGGTCAACCGCGGCGGCGGGTCGGGCAACGGGTCCGCGAACGGCGCCGGCAACGGCAACGGGGCCGGGAACGCAGGCAAGGGCGGCGGCAAGGGCGGGCAGCTCGCGTCGTCGGGCCAGGGCAACAAGCGCGGCAAGAAGAAGAAGTAGCTCGCCGGCGGCGAGCGGTGACGGCCCGGCGCCGTCCCCTCGCCGCCGCGGGCTCCCGGCCACCGCGCGCCAGCGCGAGCCGGACCCATCGACCCGCACGCGCGCGGAGAGCGGCGCGGCGCGTGCCAGGAGAGGCCCCGGCGGGGCCCGGCGGAAGGAGACGGCGTGTCGGAGACGGTGGCGTCGCAGGAGAAGGACGAGTCCGTGGCGGAGTCCGGGCCGGACTCCGGTCCGGCGAGGTCCGGGCCGGCCGAGGACGCGACGCGCGCGGAGCGCAGTTCCGAGGACCAGCTCGTCCGTGAGGGCGACATCGCGGGCGACTACCTCGAGCGCCTGCTCGACATCCTCGACTTCGACGGGGACATCGACCTCGACGTGGAGGCCGGCCGCGCGGTGGTCAGCGTCGACGGCGGCAAGGACCTCGAGAAGCTCGTGGGGGCCCGGGGTGACGTCCTCGAGGCCCTCCAGGAGCTGACGCGTCTTGCGGTGCAGCAGTCGACGGGCTCCCGCAACCGCCTCATGCTCGACGTCGCCGGCTGGCGCTCGCAGCGTCGGTCGGAGCTGACCGACCTCGGTCGGACGGCGGCCCAGGAGGCCAAGGACACCGGGCGCGCCCAGCGGCTGCGGCCGATGACGCCGTTCGAGCGCAAGATCGTGCACGACGCCGTCGCCGCGGCCGGTGGGGTGCGCAGCGAGAGCGAGGGCGAGGAGCCCCGCCGTCGCGTCGTGGTCCACCCGGCGGGCTGAGCACGGTGCCCGGTACCTCTGTTCCACGTGGAACACGGCCGTGAGCACGACCCGCGACGGGTCACCGGACGGCACGGGGCCGATCGACACCCCGGCCGTGCCGGCCACCCCGGCCGCGGCCGCCGAGGTCTTCGGTGACCGGCTGGCGGCCGCGGAGCGCTACGTCGCCCTGCTGGCCGGCCCCGGTCACGAGCAGGGCGTGATCGGTCCCCGCGAGCTGCCGCGGCTGTGGGACCGGCACGTCCTCAACAGCGCGGCGGTCGGCGAGGTCCTGCCCGCCGACGCGTCCGTGGTCGACGTGGGGTCGGGCGCGGGTCTCCCCGGCGTCCCCCTCGCGCTGGCGCGACCCGACCTCGCCATCACGCTCCTCGAGCCGATGGCCCGCCGCGTGGCGTGGCTGGAGCGGGTGGTCGACGAGCTCGGGCTGGCGGTCACCGTCGTCCGCGGGCGCGCCGAGGAGCGGGAGGCGCGCCGGCGCTGCGGGGAGAGCGACGTGGTCACGGCACGCGCCGTGGCGCCGATCGGGCGACTCGCGACCTGGACGCTCCCGCTCGTGCGGCCGGGTGGGATCCTGGCGGCGATGAAGGGTGCGAGTGCCGCGAACGAGATCGAGCGGGACCTCAAGGAGATCCGCGCGGCGGGTGGGGACGACCCCCGGGTGGTGCGGTGCGGCGTGGGAGACGCGGCGACGACCGTCGTGCTGGTAAGCCGGAGCGAGCGCGGCCCCTCCCCCGGTTCCGGACGCCGCGCCCGCGGCAGGAAGGATCGTGCCCGTGACTGAGCGACCGACCTCCCCGTCCGGCCGCACCGTTCCACGTGAAACGCGCGGTGACCGACCGTCCGCCGAGAAGGTGCGCGAGGCCGTCAGCGACGCCGCGGCGAGTGTCGGCGCGGGCGTGGTCGGTGCCGGTGAGGTCCTCTACCCGCACGGCGAGGAAGGCCTCACGCCGATCGCGGAGGAGGCGGCGCGCGCCGCGCGGGTGCTGCACCCCGAGGACCACCGGCTGCCCCGCCCCGCGGAGCGCCGCATCATCACCGTCGCCAACCAGAAGGGCGGCGTCGGCAAGACGACCAGCACGGTAAACCTCGCCGCGGCGCTGTCGCTGCACGGGGCGCGCGTGCTCGTCGTCGACCTCGACCCGCAGGGCAACGCCAGCACCGCCCTGGGCGTCGACCACCGCAGCGGCACGCCCTCGATCTACGAGGTGCTCCTCGGGGAGATGACGATCGACGAGGCCGCCGCGGTGTGCGGCCGCGCCGACGGCCTGTTCTGCGTCCCGGCGACCATCGACCTGGCCGGCTCGGAGATCGAGCTCGTGTCGATGCTCAACCGCGAGTCGCGGCTCAAGAACGCGCTCACCGCCGACGCGCTCGACCGGCTGGACGTCGACTACGTGCTCATCGACTGCCCGCCGTCGCTGGGCCTGCTCACACTGAACGCGATGGTCGCCGCGCCCGAGGTGCTCATCCCGATCCAGTGCGAGTACTACGCGCTGGAGGGGCTCTCCCAGCTCCTCAACAACATCGCCCTCGTGCAGTCGCACCTCAACCCGGGGCTGCACGTGTCGACGATCCTGCTGACCATGTACGACGGCCGCACCAAGCTCGCCGACCAGGTGACCTCCGAGGTGCGCAACCACTTCGGCGAGGTCGTGCTCCGCACGGTCATCCCGCGCAGCGTCAAGGTCTCGGAGGCGCCCGGCTTCGGCCAGACCGTCCTCACCTACGACCCGGGTTCCCGTGGGGCGATGAGCTACCTCGACGCCGCCCGGGAGTTCGCCGCCCGCGCGATCGTGCGGCGCCAGCCCGAGGGCGAGGGAGCACGATGAGCGAAAGGGCGGACACGGAGCGGTCAAGGGAGCACGCCGATAGGGGAGCTGGACCATCGAGGGTGGAGCGTCGGGGCGGCCTGGGACGCGGGCTCGCCGCCCTCATCCCCACCGGGCCGCCCGAGACCGAGGGCACCCCCGCGCCGTCGCGCCACGGGCTGGGCAACCAGGCCGCCGACGTCGTGTTCGGGTCGCGCCGCACCGACACCGCGGCACCGGCGGCCGACGAGCCGGCGTCCACGTCGAACGGTGCCGCGTCCGCCCCGGAGGCGTCGGGCGAGGTCGCCGGTGCGGTGTACCGCGAGGTGCGCCTGTCGGGCATCCGCCCGAACCCGCGGCAGCCGCGCACGGTGTTCGACGAGGAGGCCCTCGCCGAGCTCGAGCACTCCATCCGCGAGTTCGGGCTGCTGCAGCCGATCGTCGTCCGCGAGCTGACCGAGCCGGAGCCGGGTTTCGACGGCGGCCCCGTGCTCACCCACGAGCTCGTCATGGGCGAGCGCCGCTGGCGCGCCGCCCAGAAGGTCGGCCTCGAGCACATCCCGGCGATCGTCCGGCGGACGCCCGACGACACGCTGCTGCGCGACGCGCTGCTGGAGAACATCCACCGCGTCCAGCTCAACCCGCTCGAGGAGGCGGCCGCCTACCAGCAGCTGCTCACCGAGTTCGACGTGACGCACGAGCAGCTCGCCGACCGCATCGGCCGCAGCCGGCCGGCGATCACCAACACGATCCGGCTGCTCCGGCTGCCCGTCGCGGTGCAGCGCCGCGTCGCCGCCGGGGTGCTCTCGGCCGGCCACGCCCGCGCCCTGCTGGGCCTCGACGACGCGGGCGCCCAGGAGGAGCTCGCGGCGCGCATCGTCGCCGAAGGTCTGTCGGTGCGCGCGGCGGAGGAGGCGGTGACGCTGGCGCGCGGAGGGCAGCCGCCCGCCAAGCGCGCGCCGGCCCGGCGGCCGATGCACGCGCCGGGGCTCCAGGACCTCGCGGAGCGGCTCTCGGACACGTTCGACACCCGGGTCAAGGTCGAGCTGGGCCAGCGCAAGGGCCGGATCGTCGTGGAGTTCGGCTCGGTGGACGATCTGGAGCGCATCGCGCGTCTGATGGGTCCGGACCCCTCCTCGGGCCCCCCACCCCGGGACTGATAGTCCAGGGTCTCAGCGTCGATCTGGGGGCGCCCTGAGATCGACGCAGAGCCGCGACAGGCGCCCGAGTCCGACCGCGGTGGGTGGTTCCGGAGGGCGATTGGTCCACCCGGGGGACCCGCGACCGGCACCGTCCGGAGGCGGGACCGTATCCTCACGGCGGCAACGGTCGGGCGGACGCAGCGAAGCGGCACCCGGCTCTCATGGCCGGGTCGGTCGGGGAAGGCGGAACGCGTGTCGCGCACCTGTGTCGGGGTCACCCTCGACAACATCGAGGAGCTGCCGAAGCAGTGCCGCCGCTGTGTCTACTGGGAGATCCCCCCGCACCTGAGCGACCAGGCCGAGGAGTTCGGGACCCTCGAGCTAGAGAAGGAGGCCTGGGTCTCCGGCGTGCTGCTCGAGTGGGGCAGCTGCGGGCGGGTCGCCCACGTCGACGGCGTGCCGGCCGGGTTCGCGTTCTACGCCCCGCCGACGGTGGTCCCCCGCGCGGCGGCGTTCCCGACGGCCCCCGTGTCGCCGGACGCCGTGCTGCTCTGCGGCCTCCACGTCCTGCCCGACTTCGCCGGTGAGGGCATCGGGCGCCTGCTGATCCAGGACGTCGTCCGCGACCTCACGCGCCGCGGCGTCAAGGCCGTCGAGGCGTTCGCCGACGACACCGAGCGTCCGCGCGCCGAGGGCCACGGGCGGACCGACCTGGACACCCCGACCTGCGTGCTCCCGGCAGCGTTCCTGCGCGCGGTCGGTTTCAAGACCGTCGCGCCGCACCCCCGCTGGCCCCGGATGCGCTACGAGCTGCGCACCGGCTTCAACTGGAAGGAGGACGTCGAGGCCGCCATCGCCCAGCTGCTGGGCTCGGTGACGATCTCGACGGCCCCGGCCGCCGCGCCGGCGCGCGCGAACTAGCACCCGAGGCGCGGGAACGGCAGGACAGCGCGAGGAAGGAGCGCTGTCCTGCCGTCTCCTCGTCGTCGAGGAGGGCGTGAGCTCAGACGCCGGCGGGCCGATTGCTCTCGCGCTGCAGGACCTCGGCCCAGGTGAACGTGCCGGTGGGCTTGTCGTCCTGGCCGAGCAGGTAGAGCCGCTTGACCGCGACGAGGATGCCCTCGGCGACGACGTCGCGGAACCCGGGGTCGAGCAGGGCGGCGCGGTCGCGGTCGTTGGTCAGGTAGCCGATCTCGACGCGCACCGCGGGCATGCGGGTGAGCCGCAACAGCTCCCAGGGCCGCGGGTGCACCCCGCAGTCGAGCATCCGGGTGCGGGCCAGGAGCTCGCGGTGGATGAAGCCCGCGAGGGCCTCGCCGACGGTCGAGGTGGCGCCGTTGCCGGTGCCGAAGTGGAACGCGGCCAGGCCGTTGGCGGCGGGGCTCGCGTTGGCGTCGACGTGCAGCGAGAGCACGACGTCGGCCCCCGCCGAGTTGGCGAAGCCGGCGCGCTCGGCGTCGGTGGGGCAGTCGTGCGGGCCGTGGGAGAGCAGCGCCTCCATGCCGGCCGCGGCCATCCGGCCCTCGAGGCGGCGGGCGACGTCGCCGACGATCCCGGCCTCGGTGACCGCCTCGGCGCCCTGGCCCACCGAGACACCGCGGTCGGCGCCGCCGTGGCCCGGGTCGATGACGATCCGCTTGCCCGACAGCCGGGGCCCGGCGCGGTGCAGGCGCTCCTGCTCACGCAGCAGGCCGGGACGGCCGCCGGTGACCTTGCGGCCGAGGTAGCCCAGGTGGCGCAGGGTGCGGGGCCCGCACATGCCGTCGGGGCTCATGCCGTAGTCGCGCTGGAAGCTGCGCAGGGCCTGCTCGGTCTGGCGGCCGAAGACACCGTCCGCGCGTCCCGAGTCGTACCCGAGCTCCAGGAGGCGCTCCTGCAGCGAGAACACGTCGTCGCCCGTGAGCGGCTGCTGGGTGTTGAGCAGCAGCATGCGGTCGCCGAGGGCCCACCGGGCGTCGCGCAGGGCGCGGTAGGTGGCGGGCCCGACGATGCCGTCGGTGATCAGCCCGCGGTGCTGCTGGAAGATGCGCACGGCCTGCTCGAGCTGGTCGTCGAACAGGGCCGGCCCGGGGCCGGCCGGCTCGAGGATGCCCATCTCCTCGAGTGCTGCCCGGACCTCGGCGACCGGCGGGCCGGCGTCACCGCGGCTCAGCAGCTGCATGCACTTCGCTCCCGATCGTCTGCGTCCGGGATCCGGACTCCACGTGTCGTCGCGCCTTCACTGGCGTCTCATTGTGCCCTGTCCCGGGCGTCCCACCGTGAAGCGGGGCAATGTCGTTCGGCGGCCGCAGGTCACGGTTCGGGCTCGCCGGGCGGACATGCGACGGCGCCGGGCGGCCGTCCGTGAGGACGGTCACCCGGCGCCGGGTGCGACGGACGGTCGCCGATCCTCCGTGGCGAGGAGATCAGGCGAGCACGTCGGAGAGGTCGTCGAGCAGGACCGACTTCGGCTTGGCGCCGACGATCTGCTTGACCGGCTTGCCGCCCTGGAAGACCAGGAGGGTCGGGATCGACATGACCTGGTAGTCCCGGGCGGTGGCCGGGTTCTGGTCGATGTCGAGCTTGGCCACGGTCAGCTTGTCGCCGTGCTCGGCGGCGATCTCCTCGAGGACCGGCGCGACCATCTTGCAGGGGCCGCACCAGGTCGCCCAGAAGTCGACGACGACGGGCTTGTCGCTCTGCAGGACCTCGTCGGCGAAGGTGGCATCGGTGACGTTCACGGGCGCGCTCATCGCGGCTTTCCTCTCCCAGGGGATGGTGACGGCATGTCGGGACGGATCAGGACGGGGCGGGGACGGCTGCGTCGATCGGGCCGGCGGGCTCGGGCGAGCCTTCGTCGACCGAGCCGTGGGTGCCCCCACGGGCCACCGGACCACCGTCGCGGGCGTGGATCGAGTCGAGCTCGTCCACCTCGGCACCGTCGACGCCCGGGGTGGGCGGCGGCGCGGTGTCGCGGGTGTTGTCGGGCTGCTCGGCGAGCCAGCGCTCGGCGTCGATCGAGGCCTGGCACCCGCTGCCGGCGGCCGTGATGGCCTGGCGGTAGGTGTGGTCGACGAGGTCGCCGCAGGCGAACACGCCGGGGACGTTGGTGCCGGTGCCGGGCAGCGCCACGCGGACGTAGCCCTCGTCGTCGGTGTCGACGACGTCGCGCACGAGACCCGAGCGCGGGTCGTGACCGACGGCGACGAAGAAGCCCGTCACGGGCAGCGTCTCCTCCTCGCCGCTGATCGTGTTGCGCACCCGCACGCCCTCGACGGTGGTGTCGCCGAGGACCTCCTCGACCACCGTGTCCGTCCGGATGGTGATCTTCGGGTCCTGGCGGGCGCGCTCCAGCATGATCCCGGATGCCCGGAATTCGCTGCGACGGTGCAGGATCGTCACCGACCGGGCGAAACGGGTGAGGAAGGTAGCCTCCTCCATCGCGGAGTCGCCGCCGCCGACCACGACGATGTCGTGGTCGCGGAAGAAGAAGCCGTCGCAGGTGGCGCAGGCGCTGACGCCGCGGCCGAGCAGCTTCTCCTCGCCGGGGACGCCGAGGTAGCGGGCCTGCGCGCCCATCGCGAGGATGACGGCGCGGGCGCGGTGCTCGGTGCCGTGCGCGCGGACCGACTTGACCTCGCCGTGGAGGTCGAGGGCGTCGACGTCCTCCGGGCGCAGCACCGCCCCGAACCGCTCGGCCTGGCGGCGCATGCGGTCCATCAGCTCGGGGCCCTGGATCTCGTCGGCGAACCCGGGGTAGTTCTCGACGCCCGTGGTGGTCATGAGGGCGCCGCCGAACTGGCTGCCCTCGAACACCACCACGTCGAGCTGGGCGCGCGAGGCGTAGACCGCCGCCGTGTACCCGGCCGGGCCCGAGCCCACGATGATGACGTCGTGGATGGTCTGGTCGCTCACGTGGGCGTCAACGTCCCGGGGCCCCTCAGGATTCCCCGCGCGGTGCCGCTCACCGGCCGACGAGCGTGTCGGACACGGTGAGCGGTGCCCCGGCGGCGCATCCCGGCTCGACGACGAGCAGCCGGAAGCGCGCGGCCACCCCCGTCGGCAGGACGAGCAGCACGCCGGGACGCCCGTCGACGACGACCTGGCGTGCGCCGGCCGGTCGGGTGCCCGCCGGCACCCCGTGTGCGGCGAGGCAGCCGGCGAGGCGTCCCGGGTCGGCGAGCGGTCCGTAGTCGGTGCGGCCCAGTCCGGCACGCAGGGCCGACACGCCGTCGCCACTGCTCAGCATCGGCGTGTCGGGGACGGGCGCCGCGGTCGGTGCGGGCGCCGGGGCCGCCGGCCCGGTGACGGACGCGACGACCGCCGCGATCGCGGCCGCCGCCGCGACGACGGCCAGCGCGGCGCCGGCGAGGACGCGGCGGGGCCGTCCTCGCCCGGTGCTGCTCGCGGGCGGGGTGGCCCGCTCCGCCGCGAGCGCCCGGTCGATGTCGCCCAGCAGACCGGCCGGCATCGCCGGGGCCTGCGCGCCGTGGGCCGCGAGGTCGGCCCGGGTGCGTGCCAGGGCGGCGGCCACCACGGGGTCGTCGGGATCGGGGAGGTCGTCACGGTCGGGGTCACGCTCGTCGCTCACGGTCCTCCTCCCCTCCGGGCTCGTCCGCGCGGTCCGCTCGTGGATTGGACGCCGCCGGCGCCCCCGGCGTTCCCGCCGGTCTCGTGCTCGCCCGGACCGTCCGTGGCCTCCGCGCGGGGCCGCAGGTGCCCGAGCAGCCCGGCCAGTCGGCCCCGTGCCCGCGCGCAGCGGCTCTTGATGGTGCCCTCCCGGACCCCGAGGACCGCGGCGGTCTCGGTGATCGAGAAGCCGTGCACGTCGACGAGCACCACGGCGAGGCGCTGGCCGTCCGGCAGCGTGGCGAGCGCGTCGGCGACCGTGAGCCGGGTGAGGTGGTCGTCGATCCCGTCGCGCGGCGTGGGCAGGTCGTGACCGGCGAGCGGCTCGACGGCGCGGGTGCGGCGCCGCCGGATGCGGTCGAGGCAGGCGTTGACGGTGATGCGGTGCAGCCACGTCGACACCTCGGACTCCCCGCGGTAGCGGTGTGCGCTGCGCAGGGCGGACACGAAGGTCTCCTGGACGGCGTCGGCAGCGTCCTCGCGGTGGTCGAGGGTGCGGAAGGCGAGCAGCCACAGGCGCTCGGCGTAGCGGCGCACGAGTTCGTCGAACGCCCCGGCCTGCCCCGCCACGTGCGCCGCGAGCAGCTCGCGGTCGCTGCGCGGATCGGACGGCGGGTCGGGCACGGAGCTGGACGCTAGCCAGCGGGGCCCTGCTCACGGGGCCGTTTCGGGAAAGCCGGTCAGGGGCCGGCGCGCTCGATCGTCACGTCGGCGAGCTCGCTGACGTACCGGTCGTCGTCGTCCTGGCCCAGCGCCGTGATCCAGATCAGCAGGTTGCCCGTGGGCGGCGCCGCCTGCAGGGGGATCCGCAGCTGGTCGCCCTCGACCGTCCCGGTGCCGAGGAGCTGGGTCTGGGCGACCGGCACGTCGGCGGCGGGCGCCGACCGGATCTCGATGCGCGTGCCCGGGCTGGGCGAGCGCACCGTGACCGCGGACACCGCGGACGGTGCCGTGAAGGTGGTCATCATGCCGATCCCGGGCTTGAGCGCCGGGAGCTGCTGGCGGTACTGCGAGGTCGACCAGGTGGTCGACGGGTCGTTGTCCGCGGCGCGGTTGATGCGCGTCGGGTTGTCGGGGCTGCCGGCCGGGCTGTACACGGCGACGCTCGAGAGCTGCACCGGTGTGCCCGGCGCCGGCGCCGGGGCGGGTGCCGGCGCGGGCGCCGGGGCCGGGGAGGCGGGCGGGGCCGCCGCCGTGGGCTCGGGCGGGATCACGACCACCGGCGGGGCCGACGAGCCGCCGCCCGCGACCACCGAGACGACCTGGTAGGTGACGAACCCGAGGATCGCCAGGGTGGCGATCACCAGCGCGGTGACGCCGACGCGCAGCTTGCGCTTGCGCGAGGGGTCGGGCACCGGCTCCGGGACGGCGTCGTCGTGCCAGACCTCGGTGGGGTCGTCGGCGTCGATCGTCTGGCCGTTCTCGAGCACCGGCAGCAGCACGCCGTCGTCCTCGAGGCCCTCGCGCATCTGCGTGACGAGGCGGTGCACGGCGGCCGCGGTGCGGATACCGCCGTCCTCGTCGAGGGTGCGGTCGACCAGCGCCGCGAGCTCGGTGGGCAGGTCGGGGCGCAGCTGGCGCGCCGACACCGGCGCGCCGTCGGGGCCGTGCGGCGCGGGCCGCAGGCCGGCCGGGGTCCGCGCGCCCTCGCCGCCGGGCCACCGGGCGGTGAGCAGCAGGTACAGCAGGGCACCGAGGCCGTGGACGTCGTCGGCGTTGGAGGCGTCGCCGCGCGGCATCGGGAACGCGAGCCGGGTGGCCGCCCGGGCGCTGACCCGCACGCGCTGCGGGTGGTCGAGGCCGAGGACGAGCCCCGACCGGTGCGCGGCGGCGACCGCGTCGGCGAGGGGCTCGATGACGCGCAGCGCGGCGCTGGGGCGCAGCGGCCCGTCGGCGACGAGCTCGGCGAGGTCGCGGCCCGGCGTCCACTCGGCGACCGCGGCACCCAGCACCCCGGGCGGGAGCGGGCTGCCGCCGGGCCGGACGACGTCGAGGATGCGGGCGGCGTGCGGGTGCTCGAAGTGCGCCGAGCGGGTGGCCCGCGACAGCATCGCGGAGGCGCGCGCGTCGCCCTGCCAGGAGCCGACGAGCAGCGTGATCGCCACGTCGCGCTCGAGCATCACGTCGCGCGCCTTCCACAGGGTGGCGTCGGCGCTGCGGTCGCGGCCCACCTCGGCGACCAGGCGGTAGCGCTCGGCCAGCAGCGTGCCGGGCATGAGCGCCCCGGCGTGGGGCATCGGGCCGGACGACGGGCCGGGGCGCAGCGGACCGCGTCCCGGGCGGCGGGGCGGCGCGGGGAAGGGCGCCGACGGCGGGCCCGGGGGGCGGCCGGGACCGGGACCCTGCGCGGCGGGACCGCTCGGTGCGCGCCCGGCGCCACCGGCACCGTTCGGCGTTCCGGCACCGTTCGGGGTGCCGGAGCCGTTGGGGGTGGCGGCGCCGTTCTCGGGGGCGGCGGAGGGCGCGACGTGCATCGTCGGCCCGTCGAGGCCGACACCGGTGCGGCGTGGCACGCGCGATTCGTGTCCGTTCGCGCCCTGCGCCGCGGCCTCGGTCTCCTCGGACGAGGGGCCCGCGGGCGAGCGCTCTCCCGACGGTTCGCCGGCCACCCTCCTCACCTCCCCCTCGACGTCGTGAGCCTACGGGACCGACGGTCCGCCTCGGGGGACGCCGGGCCCGCCCCGGGGGTTGCCCATCACCACCCCGGTGCCACCCGCGTGGACCAACGTCAGCTCGTGGACGCCCGCCCGCGGCCCAGCAGCCGGCGCAGCCGCGAGACCACGGGCTCCAGCTCGGGCACCCGCAGCAGCCGCATGGCCACCGCGACGACCACCAGGAAGACCGCCGACCCGCTGACGAGCACGAGCCACGACCGCAGCACCAGCGAGGTGCTCCCGCCGAGGACCCGCTCGAGCAGCGTCACGCAGAGCACGGCCACGAGCACGGCGACGATCGACGCGAGCAGCGTGAGCACGAACGTGCGCAGCACCCGGCGGGTGTCGAGGTTCCCGAGCCGGATGCGCAGCCAGATGTTGCCGACCACCAGGCCGACGACGAACCCGAACGCGTTCACCCCGGCCAGCCCCAGCACGACCTGCTCGGGCGGCAGCAGCACCGGGCACAGGTAGGCCATCGGCACCTTGATCGCCGTGATCACGACCATGATCAGTGTCGGCGTGCGGGCGTCGTTCATCGCGTAGAAGACGCGCATCTGGAGCATCACGACCGCCATCGGGAGCAGGCCGAACGCGGACGCGGCCATGGCGCCGCCCAGCGCCGCGGCGCCCTCCGGGCCCGAGCGCCCGACGCTGAACAGCGCGACGCCGAGCTGCGAGCCGAAGACGGTGAGCAGGGCGCTCATCGGCAGCAGCGTCACGGTGGACAGGCGGGTGCCCAGCGAGAGGTCGGCGACGACCTGGTCGGTGCGCCCGTTCGCGGCGGCGGCGCTCATCCGGGGCATCAGGGCGGTCAGCAGCGACACGCCGAGCACCCCGTAGGGCACCTGGATGAGCAGCCAGGCGTAGCTGTAGATGGCCGGCCCGCCCTCGTCGGAGCCGGAGGCGACCCGCAGGATCGCGGCGAGGCCGACCTGGCTGACCAGCACGTACCCCACGACCCACGCCGCGAGCCCGCCGAACGCCGAGAGGCGGCGGTCCCACCCGAAGCGCCACTTCCAGTGGAAGCCGACGCGGCGCATCGCCGGGAGCATCACGGCGGCCTGCACGACGATGCCCAGCGTGCTGCCCACGCCCAGCACCAGCAGCTGGGTGTCCGAGATGCCCTCCGGGGGCGACGGGAGCACCGCGTAGATGCCGAGCGCGACGAGCGCCACGAGGTTGTTGAGCACCGGCGCCCACGCGGCGGGACCGAAGTTGGCCCGCGAGTTGAGGATCGCGCCGAACAGGGCGCCCATGCCGTAGAAGAAGATCTGCGGCAGGAGCAGGTAGGCGAAGTCGACCGCGAGCTCGACGTCGACGCTCGGGTCCAGGTACGGCCGGATGAGCAGGGGCGCCGCGACCACCGCGAGGGTGGTCGCGATCAGCAGGCCCACGGTCGCGCCGGAGAGCAGCTTCTGGGCGAACGCGTCGCCGCGGTCGCCGTCCTCCTTCGCTGCCTGGACGAGGACGGGGATGACGACGCTGGTCAGCACCCCGCCGAGCAGGAGCTCGAAGATGATGTTCGGCAGGGTGTTCGCGACGTTGAACGAGCTGCCGACGAGGTTGAGGCCGACGATCGCGGTGAGCCCGAGGGTGCGCAGGAAGCCCGTGAGACGGCTCACGAGGGTCGCGACGGCCATGCCGCCCGACGCCTTCACGAGCGCCTTGTCGTCGCGCCCCGACTCGTCCGCCGGATCGCGGGGCTTCGGGACGGCGGGCGCGCCGTCCTCGAGGGGCGCCCGCGGGAGCAGCACGGTCTCGTCGGCGGACCCCGCGTAGCTCCACGACGCGAGCGGGGCCGGGCGGGCGGTGCGCACGGTGCGCTCGTCGCGCGGGCCGGTGCGCAGGACCTCGGTGCGGTGCGGGTCGACCGCCGGGCGCCCGGGCACCGTCGCGGTGAGGTCGCCGGCGTCGGCCGGGTCGGCGGCCGCCGTGGTGTCGACGGCCTCGACCGCGGCAGTGGGCGCGGTCAGGCCGGTGGTGGACGGCTCGTCCGCGGCGGCGCCGGGCGGCGAGCCCGGCGGGCGGACCGGGGGCACGGGAGAACCGCCGGCGGGACCGCCCGGTGCCGGGCGGCCCGGGCGGTGCACCGGTCCGGGACGTCCGGCCGGGGGTGGTCCGGCCGGCGGTGGTCCGGCCGGCGGTGGTCCGGCCGGGGGTCGGGGCGGGCCCGGAGGCGCTCCGTGGGGCGGTGCCGGCGCACCCCGGGGCGGCGCGGGCGGGGGCCGGGGCGGCGCGGCGGGCGGGCCCGGCGGGGAGCCCGGGGGCGGTCCCGGCACGGGTCCGCCCGGCGGCGGGCCGTGCGGGGCGCCCTGCGGGGGCCGGGCCTCCGGCGCCCCGGACGGCGGGGCCGGGCACGGCCCGTGCGGCCCGTGCGGCCCGGACTGTCCGGACTGTCCGGACGGCCCGGCTGTCGGCCGGCCCGGCCGGTCGGGCGGGACGTCGCCGTGGGCGGGCGGCGGAGGGACGACCTCGGGAGCCGCGTCGGCCTCGCGCCCGGCCCCGACCTCGTCGGCGGGCGCGTCGTCCGGCCGGTGGCCCGGGTCACGGGCGGTCACCGTCTCTGCAGCTCGCGTGTCGGCAGGTCCGGTCCCTCCGGGCTGGTCGGGTCGCCGCGCCGGCGCCTGCGGCGGGACCTGCGGTCGCGCCGGGCCGCCAGCACCCGGCGAGCGATCCGGACGCTCGCCAGGATCACCAGCACGACGGCTGCGGACGCGGTCAACCACACCGTGATCGTGCCGTAGGCCGTCGATCGCAGCAGCAGACGAGCCGTGGGTCCGAGAGGTTCACCCCCCGGTGTCCGGGCCTGCGCGTCCACCTGGAACTGCCCGGCCCGGGTGACCTCGACCTCCACCTGGACCTGCCTGCTCCCGAACGCGGGCACGGTGACGACGGGCAGCGGCCCGGTGCGCAGGCCGTTCGTGGGCTCGAGCACGACCTGGACCCGGACGGCCACCGGCAGCCGGTTCTCCACGGTCAGCAGCAGCGGGGCGTCGTTGGTCCCCAGCGAGTACGACCCGGAGGGCTGGACGACCCGCACCGCGGCGCGCAGCTCGGCGGCCTGCCGCTCGACGGCCCCGATCTGCGCCTCCTGGGCGACCGGATCGCCGCGCCACGCCGCGGAGAGGCTGCGCAGGATGTTGTCGGTGAGCGGTTCGACGAAGTCGGACGGCGAGGGCGCGCCGACGCCGTCGCGCTCGGTGGCGGCGAGCAGCGCGCGCTGTCCGTCCCGGACCTCGACGGCGCGGGCCACCACCGGCGCGGCCACGGCGTCGACGTCCCCGGCGCGGGGTCCCGGGGTGGCCGCGGGCAGCGGGGTGCCGGCACCGACCGGTCCGACGAGGCCGGCGAGGTCGACGGGGCGCGCGAGACCGAGGCGCGTGAGGTCCTCGATGCCCGCGAACAGGGCGCTCGCCTCGGCGCCGCTCGCGGCCCAGTCGGCGGGCGGCGCGAGCACGGTGACGGGCGGCGGCCCGCTCGTGGGCGTCTCCTGCAGGGCCCGCAGCCCCAGCACACCGAGGGCGTCCTGGGCGGCGAGCGGCGCGGCGGTGCCGGCGGGGCTGGTGGAGTCGCCGGGGTCGTCGTCGCCGGTGCGCGGGGCGAGCGCCTCGAGGGCGACCGGGTCGAGGGCGACGGCGGCCGGCCCCGGCGCGCCCGGCAACCGGGCGAGCGCGCCGGTGGGGAGGGTGCCCGCGAGGACGTCGCCGTCGAGCAGCACGGTGCGGGTGCCGCCGGCGGCGAGGTCGGCGAGGGCCCGGTCGTCGAGGACGCCGCCGGCGGGCCACACGGTGCCGGGGACCGGCGTGGTCCCCAGGATGTCGCCGACGCGCCGGGTGCCGGTGCTGATCGCCGCGGCGGACAGGTCGGTGGCCCCGCGGGCGGTGGCGACGAGGTCGGTGCCGGCGTAGGGCAGGGCGGTCACGCAGCGGCCGCGGGCCTGGGTGCGGACCGCGTCGAGCCACCGGCCCGCGGCCACGGCCCCCGCGCCGGGCACGGTGCCCCCCGCGGTGCGGACCTCGTAGCCCCCGGCCATCGCCTGCGCGGTCTCCAGCAGGTCGGCGTCGACCGCCAGGCAGGTCGACCGCGCGGCCGCCGAGCCGGGCGGCGCCGCGCGGCCGAGGGCGTCGACGAGCCCGGCGAGCCGCCCGCCGGGGGCGAACGACGTGGCCAGGTCGTCGTCGGTGAGCAGCGTGGGCGCGCCGGGCAGGACGGGGACGCGCCGGGGGCGGTCGGCGAGCGGGTAGAGCAGCGAGACCGCGGCGGCCCGGCCGACCGGGGGTGCCGCCGGCGGGCCCCCGCCCGGCACGCCGACGACCGGGAGCAGGACGCGGACCGCGCCGAGACGGGTCGCGCCCGCACCGCCGAGGGCACCGTCGACGCCGACCAGCAGGGGGTGCACGCCCGGCGCCGCGATCGCCAGCGACGCCGGCCCGGTGAGCGGCACCCGGACGAGGAACGGCGCCTCGGTGCCCGGCGCGATCGCCGCGGCGACCGCGACCGGCGGCGTCCGCACCGCGGCGCCCGCCCCGCCCCCGTCGAGCGCGCCGAGCGCGGCGCGGCTGCCCGACACGGCCGCGCCCCGCTCGAGGCGCACCGTCACGTCGCGGCCGGTGACCGCGGACCGGTTGACGACCCGCCCGCTGACGACCAGCTCCGGCGGCCCGTCGGCGGTGACCACGCGGGGCGTCATCGTGTCGAGCACGACGTCCACCGTGCGCTCCGGCGGCGCCGCCACCGCGGCGGGCGGCGCGACCAGCACCAGCAGCAGGCCCGCCAGGGCGGCCACGAGGCCCGGCGCGAGGGCCCGCAGCGGACGACGAAGGGCTCCCCGCGGGCGGCGGGGAGGGCTCACGCCGACTCCTCCAGGATCTGGGCGGCGCGGCGCACCAGGCGGCGCTCGTCGGCGTAGGCCAGGCGGGAGTCGAGCTCGCCGAGCGGCACCCAGGCCACCTCGGTGACCTCGACGTCGGCGTCGGAGAGCTCGCCGCCGTGGGCCCGCAGCAGGTAGTGGTGCACCGTCTTGTGGATGCGGCGGTCCTCGGCGACGAACCAGTAGTCGATGCTGCCGAGGAACGCCCGCACGGACGCGATGATGCCGGTCTCCTCCTCGACCTCCCGCACGGCGGCCTGCTCCGCGGTCTCGCCCTCCTCGAGGTGACCCTTCGGCAGCGACCACAGCAGGCGCCCGCGACGGTCGAGGCGGCCGATGAGGGCCGCACTCGTGCCGGCGGCGTCGACGACGAGGCCTCCCGCCGAGGTCTCGTCGACCGTGCGCATCCGCCGCCGGGAGCCACGCCGTCGCCGGTCGCCGGACCGGCGGGACGGGCTGGACACGACCGCGATCGTACGGCGCCCCCGCCGTGACGGGGATCTGTCCGCGGATCGACGCGCGGGTGTCGTGCTCGCGGATCCGCCCTCCCGGCCGCTCCGCCTGCTCGCGGTAGCCTGTCCTGTCGTGCCCGGACCCGCGCCAGCCCCTACGTCCACGACCGGCGCCGATCACGCGGCGGTGGTCGAGATGCTGAGCTACGCCCCCGTGGCCGACGAGCTCGCCCGGCGGTTCGCCGACGCCGGCCACCGCCTGTACCTCGTCGGCGGGAGCGTGCGCGACGCGCTGCTCGGTCGGTCCTCCAGCGACCTGGACTTCACCACCGACGCGCGCCCCGACGTGATCCAGCGCCTGGTGTCCGGGTGGGCCGAGGCCGTCTGGGACACGGGGATCGCCTTCGGCACCGTCGGCGCGGCCCGCCACGGCGTCACCCTCGAGATCACCACGTTCCGCGCCGACGCCTACGACGGCGTGACCCGCAACCCCGTCGTCGCGTTCGGCGACACCGTCGAGGGCGACCTCGTGCGGCGCGACTTCACCGCCAACGCGATGGCGCTCTCGCTGCCCGACCGCACGTTCGTCGACCCCTACGGCGGGCTCGCGGCGCTGGCCCGGGGCGTCCTCGACACCCCGACCGACCCGCGGACCTCCTTCGGCGACGACCCGCTGCGCCTGCTGCGCGCGGCCCGCTTCGTCTCGCAGCTGGGCTTCGAGGTCGCGCCGCGGGTCCGGCAGGCGATGACGGACATGGCGCCCGAGCTCGGCCGCATCACCGCCGAGCGCGTGCAGGCGGAGCTCTCGAAGCTGCTGCTCGGCGCCCACCCGCGGCGCGGGATCGAGCTGATGGTCGACACCGGGCTCGCCGACGTCGTGCTGCCCGAGGTGCCCGCGATGCGCCTCGAGATCGACGAGCACGCCCAGCACAAGGACGTCTACGAGCACTCGCTGACGGTCATGGAGCAGGCGATCGGGCGCGAGACCGACGGCCCCGACCTCGTGCTGCGCCTGGCCGCGCTGCTGCACGACATCGGCAAGCCGGCCACCCGCAAGGTCGAGCCGGGGAAGCGGGTGAGCTTCCACCACCACGAGGTGGTCGGCGCGAAGATGACGCGCCGGCGGCTGCGCGAGCTGCGCTACCCGAAGCAGGTCGTCGAGGACGTCGCGCAGCTCGTGTTCCTGCACCTGCGCTTCCACGGCTACGGCAAGGGCGAGTGGACCGACTCCGCCGTGCGCCGCTACGTCACCGACGCCGGGCCGCTGCTCGACCGGCTGCACAAGCTCGTCCGGTCGGACTCGACGACGCGCAACAAGCGCCGGGCCGCCGCTCTGCAGCGCTCCTACGACGACCTCGAGGAGCGGATCGGCCGGATCGCGCAGGAGGAGGACCTGGCGCGCGTGCGCCCGGACCTCGACGGCAACGCGATCATGGAGCTGCTGGGTCTCCCGCCCGGTCCGCTGGTGGGGAAGGCCTGGCGCCACCTCAAGGACGTGCGCCTCGAGCGCGGGCCGCTCGACCACGACGAGGCCCGCGAGGAGCTGCTGCGGTGGGCGGCCGATCAAGGGATCGCGGAACCGGACGGCTGACGGCTGCGTCGAACCGGGTGTGACCTCACTGGCCTATGTCTTCGGCACCGGGGAGGGCCCGGTGCACCGTCACGTCTCGCGCGCCGACCTCGACCTGGGCCCGCCCGGCGACCCCGACCGCGACCTGGACGCGGTCGCCCTCGACTTCGACGGCGACGGGCGGGTCGACGACGCGCTGTGGGACGCCGACGGCGACGGCGTCGCCGACCGCTCGGTGCTCGACCTCGACGACGACGGCCGCCCGGACCACGCCTACACCGACCCGTCCGGGCGCGGGCTGTGGGACGCGCGGGTCCCCCTCGACACCGCGCCCGCGGCGGGCGCGGTGCTGTCCTGGACCGATGTGCGCGGCCGGTCGGCGCAGGGCACGCCGGGGCTCGACACCGACGGCGACGGGGTGCTCGACGGCGTCGCGGTGGACGCCGACCACGAGCCGGGCGCGGAGGTGGTGTGCGACCTCGACGGCGACGGGCGCGCCGAGCAGCTGCTGGTCGACGCGGACGGCGACGGCCGCCACGAGCTCGCCTACCTGTCGTCGGAGCCCGGCTCGCCCTCGGCGCGCTGGGACGTGCTGCTGCTCGACACCGACGGCGACGGGGCGGTGGACGCGCTGGTCGGCGAGGGCGCGGCGGGCTGGGTGCCGCCCTGACGCTGCTGCCAGCGCAGCGCCAGCTCGTGCACCACGAGCCCGAGCAGGTAGATCGCGGCGGCCAGCACCAGCAGCAGCGGCGAGCGCCCGCTGGGTGGGCAGAGGAACGCCGCGCCGGCCACGGCCACCACGTAGGTGACGTTGAACGTGGTGTCCGAGAGCGAGAACACCCGCCCGCGCACGTCGTCGCCGACCTCGCGCTGCACCGCGGCGTCCGAGCAGAGCTTGATCGCCTGGCCCACCAGCCCGAGCACGAACGACCCGGCGAGGATCGTGGGCAGCGTCATCGGCAGCCCCAGGCCGAGCAGGGCGATCGCGGCCACCACGAGCATGATGCGCACGGTGCCGGGGCGCCCGACCCGGGCGGTGAGCCACGGCGTGAGGAACGCGGCGACGCCGAGGCCGGCGGCGACGGCGGCCACCACCTCGCCCAGCCCGGCGATCCCGGCCTTGAGCGGCCCGACGTCGGTCAGCGAGTTCCGCATCAGCAGCATCACCACGAGCGTGGTGATGCCGAACGCCAGCCGGTGCGCGGCGACGGCGCCGAACGCGGCGAGCACGCCGGGGGCGTCGCGGGCGGCCCGGGCGCCGTCGACGAGCCCGTGCGCCACGGCCTTCAGCGCGCGGGCGGCCTCGGTGCGCTCGTCGGGCCCGAGCGAGCCGCGGGCGATGGTGGCGGCCACCATCACGATGACCAGCGAGCCGACGGCGGCCACGGCCGTCGTCCACGCCGCGTCGGCGTCCGCGGGACCGATGATCCCGCGCAGTCCGATCGCGCAGCCGGCGCCGATCGCCGCGGCCACGGCGCCCGACGTCGTGACCAGCGAGTTCGCGCCGACCAGGTGCTCGTCGGCGACCACGTGGGGCAACGCCGCGGAGAGGCCGGCCTGGATGAAGCGGCTCACGCCGATCGTGGCCAGCGCGCCGAGGTAGAGCGCGGGCCCGGTGACCCCGGCGAGGACCACCCCCGCGGTGAGCAGCGTCAGCACGCCGCGCAGGGCCCCCGCGACGACCATGACGCGGCGGCGGTCCCAGCGGTCGAGCAGGGCGCCCGCGAACGGGCCGATGAGCGAGTAGGGCAGCAGGACCGTCGCCAGCCCCAGGGCGACCATGAGGGGGTCGGCCTCGCGCTCGGGGCTGAAGAGCACCAGCCCGCCGAGCGCGGCCTGGAAGACGCCGTCGCCCCACTGCGCGGCGAGCCGGACCGTCAGGAGCTTCCCGAAGCCAGGGTGGACGAGCAGCTCGCGCAGCCGCCGCACCGGGTTGCGTGCCGGGGTCGCGGCGGCCACTGGGGCGGGCGGGCCGGGAGCGACGGACACGGGCGCCCACGCTACGCGGTCGACCACGACCGCGGTCCCGCGAGCGCTCCCGGGAATCCCGCCGACCGATCGGCGCACGGCCCTCGCCCGTCTCGCCCCGCCGCCCGCGGCGGAGCGGCCCATCCGTGCCCGGACGTGTCCGCGGCCACCCCGTGATCGACCCGTGACCATGCGGACGTGCCTGCCGCCCCGCGGTCCGCCGGTGCGACGATGGGGTGCGTGGCCAGTGGTGTGGGTGAACATCAGCAGGCCGAGGTCGAGGCGGGGACGCTCCTCGTGGCCTCCCCGACCCTGACCGACCCCAACTTCGCGCGCTCGGTCGTGTTCGTCATCGACCACCGGCCCGCCGGCACCCTCGGCGTCGTGCTCAACCGGCCCAGCGAGGTCTCGGTCGCCGACGTCCTGCCCGGCTGGGACCCGCACACGACCCGCCCCAACGCGGTGTTCGTCGGCGGACCGGTCGAGCAGCGCACCGCGCTGTGCCTCGCCGCCCTGCGCACCGGCGAGGACCCGGCGAGCACCGGCGGCGTCGTCGGGGTCCGCGGGCCGCTCGCGCTCGTCGACCTCGACGGCGACCCCGACGACCTCGCCCCCCGCGTCCGGGGCCTGCGCGTGTTCGCCGGCTACTCGGGCTGGGACCGCGGCCAGCTCCAGGGTGAGATCGGGCGGGGCGACTGGTACGTCGTGCCCGCCCTGCCCGACGACGTCCTCGCCCCCGCCGGCTACGACCTCTGGGGCGGGGTGCTGCGCCGCCAGGGCGTCCCGCTGGCCCTCCTCGCCACCCACGTCGCCGAGCCGCGCCGGAACTGAGCGCCGCCTCTTCCGCAGCGAACGGGTATCTCGCTGCTTCTATGCGCGCGAAGTCCCCGTTCGCTCGCCGCGCCGGGCCGGGTGCGAGCACCTAGCGTCGGGCCCGTGCGACGTGTCGAACCCGGGCCCGGCCAGGAATCGGTGTGGGACTACCCCCGTCCGCCGCGGGCCGAGCCCTCCCGGCGGCGCGCGGTCGTGACCCACGGCGGCACGGTCGTCGCCGACTCCGACGACCTCGTCCGCGTGCTCGAGACCAGCCACCCGCCGACCTGGTACCTGCCGCGCACCGCGTTCGCCGACGGCGTCCTGCGCCCCGCGCAGCGGCGCACGGTGTGCGAGTGGAAGGGGACGGCGCGCTACGTCGACATCGTCGTGCCCGGCGCGGCCCCGCTGACCGACGTCGGCTGGTGGTACCCGGAGGGGGACACGCAGCGCAGCGGAGCTGGACCACGGGAGGGGGCCGTCTACCCCGAGCTCGCCGACCGCGTCGCGCTCTACCCCGCGCCGTTCGACGAGATCACCCTCGACGGCGAGCGCGTCGAGCCCCAGCCCGGCGGGTTCTACGGGGGCTGGATCACCGCGGACGTCGTCGGCCCGTTCAAGGGCGCCCCGGGCACCTGGGGCTGGTGACTCAGGCCTCGGCCTGGGCCCGCGGGCAGATCGCGCACGAGCCCCCGCAGAGCCCCGGCGACTCCGGCGCGCACTCCGGCTCCTCGGGCGTCACGGCCGTGCACGGCGTCGCCGGCAGCGCCATGAGGGCCTCGTGCTCGGCCTCCTCCGCATCGGCGAACCGCGACCCGACGACCCCGCCGGCGCCGAGCAGCCCGACCAGGGCCAGGGCACCGAGCACGAGCATCGTCACGCCCGCCGCGGTCGTGGCGGCGGCGAGCGCGGCCCCCGCCCCGACGAGCCCGGCCACCCCGGCGCCGACGAAGGCCGGGGCGGCGGCCCTGTTCGCGCGGCGGAACCGGTCGACGGCGCTCATGGTCCACACCGTGCGCACGCCGAGGACGCGGTTGCGGGGCAGGCGGTGGGACAACGCGAGGACGCCGGCGCCGCCCACCAGCAGGGCGGCCGCCGCCAGGACCAGGGCCGGGACGATCACACCCCCAGAGTAGGCTCGATGCGTCCTCGCAGGGATCCGCGGTGCCCCGTCGTGCGGCGCCGGACCCGACCGCGGGCTCCCCGCGAGAGGACCCCAGGTCGATGTGCAGGAGGAACCCGTGACCGCCGAGCCCGAGGTGGCGAGCCGCGCCGACGATCCCGGCAGCGGCAACGGCAGCGGTGGCGCACCGCCGTACCGCTACACCGCCGCGCTCGCGAACGAGATCGAGCGGCGCTGGCAGGACCACTGGGAGTCCGCCGACACCTTCGCCGTCGCGAACCCGTCCCCGGACGGCCCGGCGCCCGCGGGCGAGAAGTTCTACCTGATGGACATGTTCCCGTACCCCTCCGGCGCGGGGCTGCACGTCGGGCACCCGCTGGGGTTCATCGGCACCGACGTCCTGGGCCGCTTCCTGCGCATGACCGGGCGCACGGTGCTGCACACCATGGGGTTCGACGCGTTCGGGCTGCCCGCCGAGCAGTACGCGGTGCAGACCGGCACGCACCCGCGGACCACCACCGAGGCGAACATCGCGCGCTACCGCGCCCAGATCCGCCAGCTCGGCCTGGCCCACGACCAGCACCGCTCGGTGTCCACCACCGACATCGACTTCTACCGCTGGACGCAGTGGATCTTCCTGCAGATCCACGGCTCCTGGTACGACCGCGAGGCCGACCGCGCCCGCCCGATCAGCGAGCTCGAGGACGAGTTCGAGAAGGGCATCCGCGCCCTGCCCGACGGCCGCGACTGGACCGCGCTCTCGCGCCCCGAGCAGGACCGCGTCCTCGACGACCACCGCCTGGCCTACCTGGCCGACGCGCCGGTGAACTGGTGTCCCGCGCTGGGCACGGTGCTCTCCAACGAGGAGGTCACCGCCGACGGGCGCTCCGAGCGCGGCAACTTCCCGGTGTTCCGGCGCAACCTGCGCCAGTGGATGATGCGGATCACCGCCTACGCCGACCGCCTGGCCGACGACCTCGACGGCGTCGACTGGCCGGACTCGGTCAAGACGATGCAGCGCAACTGGATCGGGCGCTCGCAGGGCGCGCAGGTCCGGTTCGACTCCCCGGCCGGTCCGATCGAGGTCTTCACCACCCGCCCGGACACGCTCTTCGGCGCCACCTACCTGGTCCTGGCCCCCGAGCACCCGCTGGTCGACGCGCTGACGCCCGCCGCGTGGCCGTCGCCGCCGACCGGCGAGGAGCTCGACGGGCGCTGGACGGGCGGGGCCGACACGCCCGCGCAGGCGGTCGCGCAGTACCGCAGCGTCGTGGCGTCGCGCTCGGACCTGGAGCGCCAGGAGGCGCGCGACAAGACCGGCGTGTTCACCGGCGCGTGGGCGACCAACCCCGTCAACGGCGAGCCCCTGCCCGTCTTCGTCGCCGACTACGTCCTCATGGGCTACGGCACCGGCGCGATCATGGCGGTGCCCGGCCAGGACCAGCGCGACTGGGACTTCGCGACCGTCTTCGGGCTGCCGATCCGCCGGACGGTGCAGCCGCCCGCAGGCTTTGACGGCGAGGCGTACGTCGGCGCCGGCGCGGCGATCAACTCGGCGAACGACGAGGTCTCGCTGAACGGCCTGGGTGTCGACGAGGCGAAGGCCGCGATCATCGCGTGGCTCGCCGGGCGCGGCGACGGCGAGGCGGTCGTGCAGTACAAGCTGCGCGACTGGCTGTTCTCCCGCCAGCGCTACTGGGGCGAGCCGTTCCCCGTGGCCTACGCCGCCGGCGGCGAGAGCGACGGCGGGTCGTCGGTCCCGCGCGCGCTGCCCGACGGCGACCTGCCGGTGCTGCTGCCCGACGTCGAGGACTACTCGCCGAAGTCGTTCGCGCCCGACGACCGCGACTCCTCGCCCGAGTCGCCGCTGGCCCGCGCGACCGACTGGGTGGCGTTCTCCGAGGACCTGCCCTCGGACCCGGAGCGCGGCTTCGCCGAGTACCTGCGCGAGACCAACACGATGCCGCAGTGGGCGGGCTCGTGCTGGTACTACCTGCGCTACCTCGACCCGCACAACGAGCAGCGCTTCGTCGACCCCGACGTCGAGCGCTACTGGCTGGGCCCGCGCTCGCCCGGCGACCCCGGCGGCGTCGACCTCTACGTCGGCGGCGTCGAGCACGCCGTGCTGCACCTGCTGTACTCGCGGTTCTGGCACAAGGTGCTCTTCGACCTCGGGCACGTGTCGTCGTCGGAGCCCTTCCGCAGGCTGTTCAACCAGGGCTACGTGCAGGCCTGGGCCTACACCGACGCGCGCGGGGTCTACGTGCCGGCCGAGGAGGTCGTCGAGGACCCGTCGTCGGCCACCGGATTCACGTGGAACGGTGAGCCGGTCCGCCAGGAGTACGGGAAGATGGGCAAGTCGCTGCGCAACGTGGTGACGCCCGACGAGATGTGCGACGCCTACGGGGCCGACACCTTCCGGCTCTACGAGATGTCGACGGGGCCGATGGAGGCCTCGCGGCCGTGGTCGACGCGCGACGTCGTCGGCTCGCACCGCTTCCTGCAGCGCGTGTGGCGGCTGGTGATCGACGAGCAGACCGGCGCGCTGCGCGTCTCCGACGCCGAGCCCGACCGCGACACCCTGACCGCCCTGCACAAGGCGATCGACGGCGTGCGCACCGACCTGCCGGCGATGCACTACAACACCGCCGTCGCCAAGCTCATCGAGCTGGCCAACCACCTGACCAAGACGTACCCGAACGGCGGCGCCCCGCGCTCGGTGATCGAGCCGCTGGTGCTCCTGCTCGCGCCGCTGTGCCCGCACCTCGGCGAGGAGCTGTGGTCGCGGCTGGGCCACGCGGAGACGCTCGCCTACGCCCCGTTCCCCGAGGCCGACCCGGCCCTGCTCGTCGAGGACTCCGTCGAGTACCCGATCCAGGTCAACGGGAAGGTCCGCTCGCGCATCACGGTGCCCGCGGTCGCCGGGGAGGACGACGTCCGGACGGCGGCGCTCGGCGACGCCAAGGTCGTGGAGCTCCTCGCGGGCGCCGAACCGCGCAAGGTCATCGTCGTCCCGGGCCGCCTGGTCAACATCGTCCGCTGAGGCCGGCCGCGTCGTTCTGAGCGAAGGGCACCTTTGGTCGAATAGACGGGCGAGGGGCGCCCCTCGCCGGAACGCCGGCCGCGACCGCGAGCCCCCGCCGACTGAGCGAAGGGCACCTTCGGTCGGATAGATCGGCGAGGGCGCCCCCTCGCCAAGACGCCGGCCCAGCGCCGACCGGCATCGCGCCGAGCGCGGTTCTGAGCGAACGGTCCCTTCGCTCAGAACGGGATCCGGCGGGACCGCCGCTGCGTCGAACCCGGTATGCCTCGTCGTGCACGGGTCGACTGGGACGCGGTCAGCGCCGCGGCCCCGGACGGCCTCATCCTCGTCCGTGATCTCCGCGCGCTCGGCGTCCCGTCGAGCACCATCGTCTTCCGCTGTCGCAAGGTCGGTGGCTCGTGGTGGCGCCCGCTCCTCGGGCTCGTGGCCCTGGCCAGGGGCACGCTCACCGTCCACCAACGCCTCGTCGCCGCGCTGCTCGTGACCGGGGAGGACGCGCTCGTCACCGGGCTCGCCGCGTGCCGCCTCCACGGCCTGAAGAACGTGCCCGACCACGAGGTCGTCCACGTCCTGATCCGTCACGGGAGCCGTCACCGCTCCGAGGGCTTCCTCGTCGTCGAGCGCACGAAGCGGATGCCGGCGTCCCGCACGCTCGACGACATCCGCTGCGCGACGCTGGCCCGGACCCTGCTCGACGGTGCCCGCCGTCTCCTGCGGATCGACGAGGTGCGCGCCCTCCTGTGCGAGGCGGTACAGCGGCACATGGTGACCGTCGCCGCCCTCCGCGAGGAGATCGAGGCCGGCTCCTGCCGCGGGGCCGCCCTCGTGCGTGCCGTGATCGTCGAGCTCGAGGACGGCATCCGGTCCGCGGCCGAGGCGTGGCTGCGCGAACTGGTGCTCGGCATGGACGACTTCCCCGTCGTCCACTGGAACGCCGACCTCCGGTCCCCCGACGGCTCTCGTCTCGCGTGCGTGGACGGCCTGGTCGACGGGGTGCCCTTGGTGATCGAGCTCCACTCGTTCGAGCACCACGCCGACCTCGACACCTTCGACGCCACCATGCGCCGGCAGGGCGAGCTCGCCGCGGCCGGGTACATCGTCGTCCCGATCACGCCGCGGGAGTTGCGGGAGGACCCGGACGGCGTCCGGCGCAAGCTGCGGGCCGCCCTCGAGGAGGCCCGGGCCCTGACCGCGCCCGCCACCTGACGCCTCGCCGACCCCGTGATGAGCGAAGGGCCCCTTCGGTCGGATAGATCGACCGAAGGGGCCCCTCGCTCAGAACCAGGTCGCACCGAGCATTCCGGCGAAGGGCGCCCCTCGCCGATCTAGCCGACCGAAGGTGCCCTTCGCTCAGGACCCGAGGACCGTCAGGCCGGGCCCCGCTCGCCGCGGATGAACTCCTCGACGCGGTCGTAGGCCACCGAGTCGCGGTACTGCTCGGGCGGCGACTTCATGAAGTACGACGACGGCGCGAGCAACGGGCCGCCGATGCCGCGGTCCATCGCGATCTTCGCGGCGCGCACGGCGTCGATGATGATGCCCGCCGAGTTCGGCGAGTCCCAGACCTCGAGCTTGTACTCCAGCGAGAGCGGCACGTCGCCGAAGGCGCGGCCCTCGAGACGCACGTAGGCCCACTTGCGGTCGTCGAGCCACGGCACGTGGTCCGACGGGCCGATGTGGACGTTGCCCTTGCCCATGTCGCGGTCGATCTGCGACGTCACCGAGTTGGTCTTCGAGGTCTTCTTCGACTCGAGGCGCTCGCGCTCGAGCATGTTGCGGAAGTCCATGTTGCCGCCGACGTTGAGCTGCATCGTGCGGTCGAGGTGCACGCCGCGGTCCTCGAAGAGCTTCGCCAGCACGCGGTGGGTGATGGTGGCGCCGACCTGCGACTTGATGTCGTCGCCGACGATCGGGACGCCGGCGTCGGTGAACTTCTGCGCCCACTCGGGGTCGGACGCGATGAACACGGGCAGCGCGTTGACGAAGGCCACGCCGGCGTCGATGGCGCACTGCGCGTAGAACTTGTCGGCGTCCTCGCTGCCCACGGGCAGGTAGGACACGAGGACGTCGGCGCGCGCCTCGCGCAGCGCGGCGACCACGTCGACGGGGTCGCCGTCGGCCTCGGTGATGGTCTCGCGGTAGTAGCGGCCGAGGCCGTCGTAGGTGTGCCCGCGCTGGACGATCACGCCGGTCGGCGGCACGTCGGCGATCTTGATCGTGTTGTTCTCGGACGCGACGACGGCGTCCGCGAGGTCCTGGCCGACCTTCTTGGCGTCGACGTCGAACGCCGCCACGAACTCCAGGTCGCGGACGTGGTAACCGCCGAAGTCGACGTGCATCAGACCCGGCACCCGCGCGGCCGGGTCGGCGTCGGCGTAGTAGTGCACGCCCTGAACGAGCGACGCGGCGCAGTTGCCCACGCCCACGATCGCCACTCGGACCGAACCCATGGCTGTTCTCCTCTTTGTCTCTTTCTCGGGGTGACGGGTGACGGGACCTGCGGGAGTCAGGCGCCGTGCGGGGTCGGACGGGCTCCGGTGCCCGGCTCGTCGTCAGGACCTGTCGGTGTCTCCGGAGCGGTCTCCCCGCGCTCGGCCGCGATCAGCTCGTTGAGCCAGCGGACCTCGCGCTCGGTGGACTCCAGACCGATGCGGTGCAGCTCGCGTGTGTAGTGGTCGATCTGCTCGCCCGCGCGGGACAGCGTCGAGCGCAGCCCCTCGCGGCGCTCCTCCACCTGGCGGCGCCGTCCCTCGAGGATGCGCATCCGCACCTCGACGGGCGTGCGGGAGAAGAACGCCAGGTGGATGCCGAAGCTCTCGTCGTCCCACGCCTGGGGCCCGACCTCGGCGAGGAGCTCGTCGAAGCGGTCCTTGCCCTCGGCGGTGAGCTCGAAGACACGCCGGCCCCGACGCGTCTTCGAGCCCCAGGAGCTCCGGGACGACGACCGCGCGCGGGAGGACGCGGCGGTCTCGGCGCCCTCCTCGGGTCCGTCGCCCGGTGCGTCGGTGGTCTCCGCGATCAGGCCCGCACGTTGGAGCCTGCGCAGGGTCGGGTAGAGCGATCCCCACGAGAACGCCCGGAACGTGCCGAGCCGGGCGTGCAGCTGCTTGCGGAGCTGGTAGCCGTGCATGGGGGCCTCGTGGAGCAGGCCGAGCACGGCGAGCTCGAGCACGGCCACCTCCCCCACGATCACGACGTCGTCCTCGCCGACCATATCGGACCGATACATCAGGCGTCGCCGATGCGCGATCACGTCACAGTCCGGCGGGTCGTCTGGCGGGCCCGCGATCAGGGGACGCGGGGCGGCGCGCATGGCTAGGCTGGCGTCGTGCCGGGAGTCCGTCAGGTGGTCGACTACGCGCTGCAGCGCCGCGCGGCGCTCGCCGACGTTGCGGCGGGCCGCGTCGCCACCGCGGACGCCTGCGACGCGGGCACCTACCTGCTCCAGGCCGCCTCGTACCACGGTCGCCCGACCACCCGGACCTGCCCGCTCTGCCAGCGGGAACCCCTCGTCGAGGTTATGTGGATCTTCGGTGAACGGCTCGGTGCGGCCGCCGGATCCGCTCGTTCCGCCGACGAGATCAACCGGTTGGCGGATGCGATCAGCGAGTTCACCGTGCACGTCGTGGAGGTCTGCCGGTCGTGCCGGTGGAACCACCTCGTACAGTCATACGTCCTGGGGACCGACGATGCGTCGGGAGGGGGCCGCCGGCGGCGCCGGACCGCCTCCCCCTGACGCGGGTCGGACCCCCGGGTCCGACGGGGAACGCCCACGGGACTGACGAGGGAACCACCCGGCATCGGGAGGCGATCGGTGGACGACGAGCGGCGCACGGACCGCGGGGGCGGTCGACCCCCCGGGTCCGACCGCGGCACACCGCCCGCACCCCCGGCCCGGTCCGGCCCGCGCGGTGACCGCCCCGGCGCCCCGCAGGGACGTCCGCCCGGTCCGCCGCCCGGTCCGCCCCCCGGTCCGGCGGGACCGCCGCCGGGGCCAGGAGGCCCGCCCCGGGGACAGCGCCCGCCGGGACCCGGTGGCCCGCCGCACCCCGAGAACGGGCTCCCGCCCGGCTGGCGGGCGGTGCCGCCGTCGCAGAACCCCACCCACCACGCGCCCGTCGACGCGCCGACGGTCGCCCACGGAGCCGCGGTCGATGCGCCGGCACGCCGCAGCGCCGTGGGCACGGTGACCCCGCCCGAGGGCCGGGAGTCGGCGCGCGAGCCGCGCCTCCTCACCCACGACAGCGGCCCGCCGCGCAACGGCACCGCGACGCGCGCGATGGCCCCGACCGCCGCCGCGACCTCGCGGATGGGCGCCGGCGGGCTGTCCGGCACCGCCGTGGCCCCGGCCCGCACCCGCCCCGGCGGGGACGACGGCGGCGACGAGCCCCCGCGCGGCCGGTCGCGACCGACCGATCGGGGCCCCGACCCGCGCAAGCGACGCAACCGTCGCCTCCGGCGCATCGCCTACGTCCTGCTCGGGCTGATCCTGCTCGGGCCGGTGCTGGCCTTCGCGGTCGGCTGGATCTTCTTCCGGGTGCCGACGCCCGACGACGCGACCAACAACCAGCTCGCGACGATCTCGTACGCGAACGGCTCGTCGCTGGCCTCGCTGGTGCCCGAGCAGGGCAACCGCATCAAGGTGCCGATCACCCAGGTGCCCCTGCACGTCCAGCAGTCGGTGCTCTCGGCCGAGGACCGCTCCTTCTACTCCAACCTCGGCTTCGACCCGGTCGGCATCCTGCGCGCGGTGTGGCTCCAGGCCACCGGCGGCAGCGGCGGCGGATCGACGATCACCCAGCAGTACGTCAAGAACACGCTGGTCGGCGACGAGTACTCGATCTGGCGCAAGTACCGCGAGGTGGTGATCGCGGCGAAGATCTCCCAGGAGCAGAGCAAGGAGGAGATCCTCGGCAACTACCTCAACACGATCTACTTCGGGCGCGGCGCCTACGGCATCCAGGCCGCCTCGCAGGCCTACTTCGGCAAGGACGTCTCGCAGCTCTCGGTCTCCGAGGGCGCGATGCTCGCCGGTCTCATCCAGTCGCCGTCGCGCTGGGACCCCGCCGTCGACCGCGGGATGTCCGAGCAGCGCTGGAACTTCGTGCTCGACGGCATGGTCAGCCAGAACTGGCTGCCGGCCGCCGAACGCGCCGGGCAGGTCTTCCCGGCCGCGATCCCGCCGCAGCCACGGCGCAGCGGCATCCCGGACAACGACCGCGGACACATCGTCTCGGCGGTCCGCTCCGAGCTGAACTCCTACGGCATCACCGAGCAGCAGGTGAACCAGGAGGGCCTGCAGGTCACGACGACGATCGACCCCGACCTGCAGGACGACGCGGTGCGGTCCGTCGAGCGCCGGCTGCGCGGCCAGCCGCAGAACCTGCGCACGTCGCTCGTGTCGGTCGACCCGCGCACCGGCGCGATCGTCGCCTACTACGGCGGGGAGGACGGCTCCGGCTTCGACTACGCCCAGGCCCAGCGCCAGCCGGGCTCGTCGTTCAAGCCCTTCGTGCTGCTCGCCGGGCTGCAGCGCAGCCCCTCGCCGATCGGCCTCGGCACGACCTTCGACGGGTCGAGCCCGCAGACCATCGCGGGCACCGAGGTCGAGAACAACGAGGGCGAGAACTGCGCCAACTGCGACCTGCGCACGGCGATGACGCAGTCGATCAACACGGTCTTCTACCAGCTGGGCGTGCAGGTCGGCCCCCAGCGCGTCGCCGACGCCGCGCACCAGGCGGGCATCTCGGCCGACCTGCCCAACCCCAGCGGCGGCATCTCGCTGGGCGACCGCGAGGTCCGTCCCGGCGACATGGCCGCGGCGTACGCGACGTTCGCCGCGGACGGCGTCTACCACCGGCCGCACCTCGTCAGCCGCGTCACCACCGCCGACGGCCGGGTGCTCTTCGACGCCGGCGCGCCCGCGGGCGAGCAGCGGATGAGCCAGCAGCTCGCCCGCAACGTCACCGAGTCGATGCTGCAGGTGGCCGACCACTCCGGCATCGCGCTCGGCGGCGGGCGCCCGGTCGGCGCGAAGACCGGCACCGTGCAGTCGTCGGTCGACGGGCAGAACAACGACGCCTGGACGGTCGGGTTCACGCCGTCCATCTCGACGGCGGTGTGGGTCGGCACCGACGACAACACCCCGATCAAGACCCGCGACGGGCGTCCGATCTACGGGCGCGGCGTGCCCGGCCAGATCTGGCAGGGCTACATGAACGACGCCCTGCAGGGCGACCCCGTCGAGCAGTTCTCGGACTTCCGTCCGATCGGCGCCCCGCCGCAGACCACCCCGACCGCGCCCCCGGACCAGGCGCCGTGCGTCGAGGGTCAGCCGTGCCCGCCGGAGGACCAGCAGGGCGGCGACCAGGGCCAGGGCGGCGGTGACCAGGGCGGCGGCGACCAGGGTCAGGGTGGCGGTGGCGACCAGGGCCAGGGTGGTGGCGGCGACCAGGGCGGCGGTGGCGGCGGCGACCAGGGCCAGGGTGGCGGCGGCGACGGCGGTGCCGGTGGCGGCGGCGGTGGCGGCGGTGACGGCGGCGGTGGTGACGGCGGTGCCGGTGGCGGCGGCGGCGGTGGCGGCGGTGGAGACGGCGGTGGCGGCGGCGGTCTGTTCGGTGGTTGACCGGCCTGACCGACACGCCACCGGCGGGACCCCGTGACCGGCTCGCCGACGCGGGCCCGCACCCACGACCCGGACTCGCTCGGCCCGGACCAGCGGGTGCGTCCCACCCAGGAGGACCCGTTCGTCGCGTCGCTGTCGACCGTGGTCGGCGGCCCGCTGGGCGAGCACGCGGTCGCCGGGCGGGCGCGGTTCCTCACGCCGCTGCGGGTGGTGCTGCTGCTCGCGGTGACGGTGCTGGCGATCGCGTGGTTCGCCAAGGCGCCGTGCCTGCAGCAGTACCCGGGGGAGAACGGGCTCGAGCTCGACTGGCGTGACGGGCGCCAGTACGTGGCGATGTGCTACTCGGACACCGTCCCGCTCTACACCGCCGAGCGCCTCGACGTCGGCGGCATCCCGTACGTGACGTCGTGGGTCGACCGGCGCGAGGACGGCAGCGAGCAGGTCCGGTACATGGAGTACCCGGTGCTCACCGGGTTCTTCCAGTGGGCCAACGCCCGCCTCACCGACCTGTGGCTGGCCGGCGCCGACGCCGGGCTGCTCCCGGGCGGGCTCGCGGTGGTCGTGTACTTCGACCTCTCGGCGTTCTGGCTCGCGCTCGCGTGGCTGGTGACGATCTGGGCGGTGGTGCGGCTGCGCCCCGGCCGTCCGTGGGACGCCGCGCTCGCCGCGGTGTCACCGCTGGTCGCGGTGCACGCCTTCACCAACTTCGACACGCTCGCCGTCGCCGCGGCGACCCTCGGGATGCTCGCGTGGGCCCGTCGACGACCCGTGCTCGCGGGGCTGGTCCTGGGCGTGGGCGCCGCCGCGAAGCTCTACCCGCTGTTCCTGCTCTTCCCGCTGCTGCTGCTGTGCCTGCGCGCGGGGCGGATGCGGGCCTGGGCGCAGGCCACCTGCGCCGGGATGCTGGCGTGGTCGGCGCTGAACCTGCCGGTGGCCCTCGCCGCGCCCACGGGGTGGTGGGAGTTCTTCCGGCTCAACGGCGAGCGCGGGGCCGACCCCGACTCGCTCTACAACGTCGTCTCCGGCTTCACCGGCTGGAGCGGGTTCGACGGCCCGCTCGCCCCCGGACAGCCGCCCTCGGTGCTCAACGCGGTCAGCGCCGTCCTGTTCGGGGTGTGCTGCCTCGCGATCGCGGTGCTCGTGGTGAAGGCCCCGCGCCGGCCACGCTTCGCGTCGATCGCGTTCCTCGTGATCGTGGCCTTCCTGCTGACCAACAAGGTGTGGAGCCCGCAGTACTCGCTGTGGCTGGTGCCGCTGGCGGTCCTCGCCTACCCGCGGTGGCGCCCGCTGCTCGCGTGGATGCTGGTGGACGCGCTGGTCTGGGCGCCGCGCATGTACTACTACCTCGGCACCGACGCCAAGGGCCTGCCCGCGCCGTGGTTCCTCGGGGCGGTCGTCCTGCGGGACATCGCGGTCCTGGTCGTCGCCGGGCTCGTCGTGCGCACGGTCCTGCGTCCCGAGCACGACCCGGTCCGCACGCCGCGGGACCCGTCGTTCTCCCGGGGGCTCGACGACCCCGACGGCGGCGTGCTCGACGGGGCGCCGGACGAGACGCGGCGCCTGTCCCGCGCCGACGCCGTGATCGAGGCCGTGGCGGGTCCGCTGCGGCGGCGGGGACCTTCAGTCCCTCGATGAGGTCGACTCCCCCGGACGGGGCGTGTCGCTGGGCGACGACTCCGGCGGGCGGGTGAGGCTGGGCGTCACCACCGGGCGACCTACTCGTTGGTCACCACGTGCCGCCGGTCGGCCCGCTCCCCCGCGGGGCCCACCGGCACTCCCCGGGCAGTTGGAGAGAGGTCCCCTTCATGGCGCTGCGTGCTCCCCGCCGTCTGCTGACCGCCGCCCTCGCCGGCGGACTGGTGACGGGCTCGCTGCTGCTCGGTGCCGGCGCCGCGGTGGCGGCCCCGAGCTCCGACGACGTCGTCGAGGCGCGCTGCGGCGAGACGGTGCGCGCCGAGGAGGGCCAGACCCTCAAGGTCATCCCGAGGCTGGGTCTCCCGCTCGAGCGCGAGGTCACCCAGGGCATGAAGCCGATCCGTGAGCTCCTCGGCGGACTGCTCTGCACCGTGCAGGTGATCGTCGTCGAGCCGGTGTCCGCGGGCGTCGCGCAGGCCGCGCCGCCGCTGCGCCCGGCCGCCGAGCAGCTCAGCCGCGGCACCGGCGCCGTGCTCGACCCGACCCCGCAGCCGCGGGCGACCACCCCGCGCTCGCAGGCCGCCACGCCCGCGCCGGCCGCCGCGGCCGTCCCGACGCTCACCCCGCAGCAGGCGGCGGCCGCCGCGCCGGCGTTCGCGCCCGCCTTCGGGGCGCTCCCCTCGTCCTTCCTGCGCTCGGCGAGCGGCCCGGCGCCGGGCCTCGCGACCTACGACCCGAACATGCTGCTCGGCTCGGCGTTCCCCGGCCTGCGCGCGGGCGCGCCCGCCTACCTCGGCTACGACGTCGCGAGCGCGGTGACCACCGCCAGCCAGGTGCAGGCCCTGCCCGTCGACGGGCTGACCGACGGCGGCGTGGGCGTGCCCGCGCTCCTCGCGGTGCTCGCGCTCTCGGGTGTCGCGGCGTTCACCGTCCGGCGGATCGTGCTGGGCAAGGCCCCGGTGGCCGCGGCGGGGGCGGGCGAGACGGCGGCCGACGAGACCGCCGAGACCGCCGAGGCCGACGGTGCCGATGCCGACGCCGAGCTCGACGACGAGGCCGAGCGCGACGAGGACGTCACCACCGCGAGCCCGCGCACGCCGGTCCCCGCCTGAGCGGGAACCGGCGGGAACCGGGGGCCGCGCTGCTGCGTCGGACCTGGTAGGGCCTCGGCGGGACGTCGGTCGCCGGTTGGTAACCTGACCGGACCGAGACCCTCCTGCCACGGATCGTCCGTGGCCGCTGAGCCCACAGGAGGTGTGGTCCTCGTGCGCCATTATGAACTGGTCGTGATCCTCGACCCGAGTCTGGACGAGCGGACCGTCGCCCCGTCCCTCGAGACGTTCCTCAACGTCGTCCGCAACGACGGCGGCACCGTGGAGAACGTCGAGGTCTGGGGACGTCGCCGGCTGTCCTACGAGATCGAGAAGAACGCCGAGGGCATCTACGCCGTCCTCGACATCAACTGCGAGCCCGCGACCGTCAAGGAGATGGACCGCCAGCTCGCGCTGAACGAGTCCGTGCTCCGCACCAAGGTCATGCGCCGCGACCCCGCCTTCGCCGGGCGCCGGGGCAAGGCGAACTGATGGCCGGCGACACGGTCATCACCGTGGTCGGCAACCTCACCGCCGACCCGGAGCTGCGGTTCACGCCGTCCGGTGCCGCCGTCGCCAACTTCACGGTCGCGTCGACGCCGCGCACCTTCGACCGCCAGAGCGGCGAGTGGAAGGACGGCGAGGCCCTCTTCCTGCGCTGCAACATCTGGCGCCAGGCCGCGGAGAACGTCGCCGAGACGCTCACCCGCGGCGCGCGCGTCATCGTGCAGGGCCGGCTCAAGCAGCGCTCGTTCGAGACCCGTGAGGGCGAGAAGCGCACCGTCATCGAGCTCGAGGTCGACGAGATCGGCCCCTCGCTGCGCTACGCCACGGCGTCCGTCACCAAGGCCTCGCGAGGCGGCGGTGGGGGCGGCGGCTACGGCGGTGGCGGCGGCAACGGTGGCGGCGGCTACGGCGGCGGCCAAGGAGGCTCCGGTGGCGGTGGCTGGTCCGGCGGGTCGGACGACCCGTGGGCCTCGGCCCCGGCCGCGGGCTCCTCGGGCGGCGGCGGCGGATACGACGACGAGCCCCCGTTCTAGATCTCACTCATCCCAGTTCTGCTCAGGAGAAGAAACACCATGGCGAAGCCGCCGGTGCGCAAGCCCAAGAAGAAGGTCTGCACCTTCTGCAAGGACAAGAACCAGCTGATCGACTACAAGGACACCAACCTCCTGCGGAAGTACATCTCCGACCGCGGGAAGATCCGCGCGCGCCGGGTGTCGGGCAACTGCTCGCAGCACCAGCGCGACGTGGCCGTCGCGGTGAAGAACTCCCGCGAGATGGCGCTCCTGCCCTACACCTCGACGGCGCGCTGAGGGAGGCCGACGTGAAGCTCATCCTCACCGCCGACGTCCCCAACCTGGGCGGCCCCGGCGACACCGTCGAGGTCAAGGACGGCTACGGCCGCAACTTCCTGCTGCCCCGCGGCCTGGCCATCGTCGCCACCCGCGGCGCGCAGAAGCAGGTCGAGACGATCCGCCGCACCCAGGAGGGCAAGCGGATCCGCGACCTCGACCACGCCAAGGAGGTCGCCGGGCAGATCCAGGGCCTCGGCACCGTCACGGTCACCGGCAAGGCCGGCCAGGGCGGGCGCCTCTTCGGCTCGGTCACCCCGGCCGACGTCGTGTCCGCGGTCCGCTCGCAGGGCGGCCCGAACCTCGACAAGCGCTTCATCGACATCGCGGGGCACATCAAGTCCACGGGCGACCACGAGGTCACCGTGCGGCTGCACCCGGACGTCGCGGTCGCGCTGCCCCTGGACGTCCAGGGCGCCTAGCACCGACCTCGTCGACGGGTCGAGCTCCCGCTCCGCTCCGTCTCCCGCGCACGACCCACCTCGGGCCCGGACCGCCGCCGCGCGGTCCGGGCCCGACGTGTGTCCGGACCCCCGCGGACCGGTCCCGCCCGGCGGTCCCCGGTGATCGCCCGCGATCATCCGCCGGCCCGCCCGGCGAGCCCCGCCCGCCGCTCGGCTCGCCACGCCCCGCCACCGGACGAACACGCCGACGACACGCCCCGAGCGACGCGCCGAGGTGTTGGTCATCCACTTGTTGTCCACAGTGCGCACAGGACCGTGACCTGCGACGACGCACCCACAAGGGTGGTTGCCAACAGGTTGTCCCCAGGTGTGTGCCCACCGCGGGGGTGTGCTCGGTGGACCGATCCCGGTGTTGTCCCCAGGGCATCCCCAGGGGCCCCTGGAGCGGTGCTCGGCGGGGACCTACCGTGCCGTCCACGCGGTCGCGACGGCTGCGGTCGGGGTCCCGCCCCGGTCCGGTGCCGCCGGGCTGTCGGTGGGCGCTGCTAGAACGGGTGTTCGACGGGCACGGGTCTGCCGTGCCGGTCTCCGGGCGAGCGTGAGGGAGTGACCGCGTGGCGGTGCTGGACGATCGGGGGACGTCCGGACGAGGTCCGGAGCGTCCCGGTGCGGCGCCCCCGGAGTTCGACCGGCAGCCGCCCCAGGACCTGCCGGCCGAGCAGTCGGTGCTCGGCGCGATCCTGCTGTCCAAGGACGCCATCGCCGACGTCGTCGAGATGCTCAAGCCCGACGACTTCTACCGCCCGGCCCACCAGACGGTCTACGAGTGCGTGCTCGACCTCTACGGCCGCGGTGAGCCCGCCGACCCGGTCACGGTCTCCGCCGAGCTCGAGAAGCGCGGCGAGCTGCTGCGCATCGGCGGCGCCCCGTACCTGCACACGCTGATCGCGACGGTGCCCACGGCCGCCAACGCCGGCTACTACGCCGAGATCGTGGCCGACCGGGCGATCCTGCGGCGCCTGGTCGAGGCGGGCACGCGCATCGTGCAGCTCGGCTACCACGGCGCGGAGGGCTCCGACACCGACGACATCGTCGACCGCGCCCAGGCCGCGGTCTACGAGGTGACCGACCGCCGCGTCACCGAGGACTACGTGGCGCTCGAGGACGTCCTGCAGCCGACGATGGACGAGATCGACGCCATCGCCTCGCGCGGCGGGGTCTCGTTCGGCGTGCCCACCGGCTTCACCGACCTCGACGACGTCACCAACGGCCTGCACGCCGGCCAGATGATCATCGTCGCCGCCCGTCCCGGCATCGGGAAAAGCACCCTGGGAATGGATTTTGCCAGGTCAGCAAGCGTCAAGCACGGCCTGACCTCGGCGTTCTTCTCGCTGGAGATGAGCCGCACCGAGATCGTCATGCGCCTGCTGTCGGCCGAGGCGAAGATCCGTCTGGCCGACATGCGCGCCGGCACCATGACCGACGACGACTGGACGCGGCTGGCCAGGCGGATGAGCGAGATCAGCGAGGCGCCGCTGTTCATCGACGACTCGCCCAACATGACGATCATGGAGATCCGGGCGAAGGCGCGGCGGCTCAAGCAGCGCCACGACCTCAAGCTGATCATCCTCGACTACATGCAGCTGATGACCTCGGGCAAGAAGGTCGAGTCCCGCCAGCAGGAGGTCTCGGAGTTCTCCCGCCAGCTCAAGCTGCTGGCCAAGGAGCTCGAGGTCCCGCTGGTCGCGATCAGCCAGCTGAACCGCGGTCCCGAGCAGCGCACCGACAAGAAGCCGATGCTCTCCGACCTCCGCGAGTCGGGGTCGCTGGAGCAGGACGCCGACATGGTCATGCTCATCAGCCGGCCCGACGCGTTCGAGCGCGACGACCCCCGCGCCGGCGAGGCCGACCTCATCCTGGCCAAGCACCGCAACGGCCCCACGGCCACCATCACCGTGGCCCACCAGCTGCACTACAGCCGGTTCAGCGACATCGCGCGGGGGTGAGCGGCGCGCTCAGCCCGGGAGGACCTCGGGGAGGCCGGACATCGCGACCAGCGCGGGATCGCGGAACTCGACCACGCGGGAGATCCCGGCGGCGGTGGCGGTCAGCCCGGGCCGCGGCACCGGCACGTCGCGGACCGGCTCCAGGTCCCGGGGGCCGTGCGAGGACGCCTGTCGGAGGGCGCGCATGGTCGGCGGGATGGTCGGCGGGACGGTCACGGTGGGCTCCTCGGATCAGGGTCGACCGCCGATCCGGGCAGCGGGAGGTCAGCGGGAGGTCAGCGGGAGCGCAGCGGCCAGATCACGGCGACGGTGAGGGCCAGGAGCACGCCCATGAAGGCGACGGTGGCGGGCCAGCCGGCCAGGCCGTAGGCCACGCCGCCGAGCGTGCCGCCCACCGAGGAGCCGACGTAGAACGCGGCGAGGTAGAGCCCGGAGGCCACGGCCCGGCCCTGCTCGGCGCGCCGGCCCACCCACGCGCTCGCGACGGGGTGCGCGGCGAAGAAGCCGACGGTCAGCAGCACGAGGCCGGCGATGACCACGGCGACCCAGGACGTCAGCATCGCCAGCGCGCCGAGGGCCGCGAGCCCGGCGGCGCCGATGAGCACGGGCCGGGCGCCGACGCGGTCGGCGAGGCGGCCGGCGCGGGCGGAGGTGGCGGTGCCGACCGCGTAGAGCACGAAGACGAACCCGACGACCAGCGGCGGCAGCGCGAAGGGCGGGGCGAGCAGCAGGAACGTCACGTAGTTGTAGGCGCAGACGAACACGCCCATCACCAGCAGGCCGACCGCGAAGAGCCGGCGCATCACCGGGTCGCGCAGGTGGGCCCGCACCTCGCCCAGGAGGGCCCGGGCGCCGACCGCTCCCGGACGGAAGCGCCGCGAGGCGGGCAGCACCAGCACGAACGCCACGAGACAGGCGGCGGAGAGCAGCGCGATCCCGGCGAGCGCCCACCGCCACGAGCCGGTGAGGTCGGCCAGCGCGCTGACCACGATCCGCCCGCCGAAGCCGCCGACCGAGTTGCCGGCGACGTAGAGGCCCATGGCGCCGCCGAGGTGACGCCCGTCGATCTCGTCGGCGAGGTAGGCCATGCCGACCGCGGGCAGCCCGGCCAGCGCGAGACCCTCGAGGCCGCGCAGCACGAGCAGCAGCCCGAAACCGGGCGCGCCCGCCGCGGCGAGGCCGAGCACGACCGCGGCGACCAGCGAGCCGATCATCACCGGGCGTCGGCCCCAGCGCTCGGAGAGCGCGCTGGCCGGGATGATGCCGATCGCCACCGCGGCGGTGCTGACCGAGACCGCCAGCGATGCCGTCCCCGGCGTGATCCCGTAGGCGTCGACGAGCGCCGGGAGCAGCGGCTGCGTGGCGTAGAGCAGGGCGAACGTCGTGAAGCCCGCGAAGAACAGCCCGATCGCGATCGGCCGGAACCCTGGCTCCCCGCGACGCAGGGCCGCCGGCAGCGCGGGATCCACCGTCGTCGACATCATTGCCGAGGCTAACGGTCGGGGGCGTCTCCCCGCTCCGTCTCCTCCATCACTGGTCGAGCTCCCCTATCGGCGTGCTCCCCTCATCGCTCCGTCTCCTCCGCCACCCAGTCCAGGTACGGCCCGTGCCCCCCGACCACGGGCACGACGAGCACCTCGGGGACGTCGTAGCCGTGCTCGGCGACGAGGCGGGCGGTGAGGTCGTCGACGCGCCCGGCGTCGGTCTTGAGCCAGAGCTGCCACTCCGGTTCCACCGACACCGCGCCCTCCCAGCGGAACACGCTGCGCACCGGGCCGCTGATCTGCACGCAGGCCGCGAGGTGCGCGTCGACGAGCACGCGGGCCAGGCGCTCGGCCTCGTCGGCGGAGTCGGTGGTGGTGAGCACGACGCGGGCGGTCGGGTCGGAGGTCATCAGCTCATCTCCCGGGACGTCGGTCCGTGCCACGATGCGCCGATGCTCCTCGTCACGGGTGCCACCGGGTTCGTCGGGTCGGCGGTCGTCGCACATCTGCACGAGCAGGGGTACGCGGTGCGCGCCATGGTCCGCGACCCGTCCCGCGCCGACGTCCTGCCCGACGGCGTGGAGCGGGTGGCCGCCGACCTCGCCGACGCCGACTCGCTGGCCCGCGCGATGGACGGCTGCGAGGGCGTCTTCCACCTCGCGGCGGCGGTCGGCATGCCGGGGCCGGAGGCGCGCGAGCTCAACGTCGGCGGCACGCGCCGGGTCGTCGAGGCGGTCCGCCGGGCCGGGGTCCGGCGCCTCGTCCACACCTCGACCAGCGCGGCGATCTGCGTGCCCGATCCCGACGGGCCCGGCTGCCTCGTCGCCGAGGACGCCGCCGGCGGCACCGCGCTCACCGACACCTACTCCGCCACGAAGGCCGAGGCCGAGACCGTCGTGCTCGACGCCGTCGCCGCCGGCGGCCTGGATGCGGTCGTCGCGACCGTCGTCAACGTCTACGGACCCTCGCCGCGGGGCCCGCTGAGCTACAACCAGCTGTTCGCGGCCGCCGCGCGCGGCGAGGTCGAGGGCATCGTCGACACCCGCGTCGGCTGGACGCTGGCGCAGGACGTGGCGGCCGGCGAGCTCCTGGCGTTCACCGACGGGGAGGTCGGGCGGCGCTACGTGCTGTGCGGGCAGATCGCGTCGTTCCCGGAGGTCCTCGACACCTACTGCGAGCTCGCCGGCAGCCCCCACCGGGTGCGGGCCCTCCCGCAGGGCAGCGAGCTCCCGCCGGGCGCGCCGCCGTTCGCCGACCGGTCGGTCGTCTACGGCCACCTCGGGGGCTACCGGGTCCGCGACGACGGCGCCCGCGCGCTCGGCGCCGCACCCCGCGGGATCGCGGAGGGACTCGCCCTCACCGCGGACTTCATGCGCGCCTGACCTACCCGGACGTCAGCCGTCCGGGGCCGTGCGGGAGGGTCCGGTGGGAGATCGGACACGCCCGCCGTCGCTGGTCGGCCGGGGATGCCAGTCTGGATCCCACGGCTGCACCTGACACGGCCGGGAGAGGGTGAGCACATGACCGACGACAACGTGGTCGGAGCGGGCGTCGTGGCCGCCTCGGGACAGTTCACGCTGGGCGGGGCCCTGAAGGTCCACCGCCTGGGATACGGCGCGATGCGCCTGACCGGCGAGGGGATCTGGGGTCCGCCGAAGGACCCGGACAACGCCCTCGCCGTGCTGCGCCGCGCGGTCGAGCTCGGCGTGGACTTCATCGACACGGCCGACTCGTACGGCCCGTACGTCAGCGAGGAGCTCGTCCGCGAGGCGCTGTACCCCTACCGCGGGGTGACGGTCGCGACGAAGGCCGGGCTGCTGCGCACCGGGCCGAACAAGTGGATCCCCTGCGGGCGCCCGGACTACCTGCGCCAGGAGGCCGAGATGAGCCTGCGCCGTCTCGGCGTGGAGACGCTCGACCTCTTCCAGCTCCACCGCATCGACCCGCACGTCGCGGCCGACGAGCAGTTCGGTCTGCTCGCCGACCTGCAGCGCGAGGGCAAGGTGCGCGAGGTCGGGCTGAGCCAGGTGTCCGTGGCCGAGATCGAGGCCGCCGGGAAGATCGTCGACGTCGCCTCGGTGCAGAACCGCTACAACCTGGTGGACCGGTCGTCCGACGACGTCCTGCGCCACTGCACCGAGCACGGCATCGGGTTCATCCCCTGGGCGCCCGCCGACGCGGGCAAGCTCGCCGAGCCCGGCAACGCCGCCGAGCGCGCCGCCGAGAAGTTCGGCGCGACGCCCGCCCAGGTCGCCCTCGCCTGGCTGCTGCAGCGCAGCTCGGTGATGCTCCCGATCCCGGGCACCAGCTCGCTCGAGCACCTCGACGAGAACTGCGGCGCCGCCTCGCTCGAGCTCGACCGCGAGACCGTCGCCACCCTGGACGCCGCCGCCTGACCCCCGTGAGCGAACTTCGGGGCCATCGCCCCGGAGTTCGCTCACGTGCTCAGGACCCGGTGCGCACCGCCGGCCGCGCCCGCTCCGCGTCACGACGCGCGCGGCGGTCCTTGAGGCGCGCCACCAGGCCGGTCGGCGGGTCCGGGTCCTCGCCGCGCTCGGCCCGCTCGGCGGCCGCCACGATCCGCCGCTCCATGCCGCCGAAGACCAGGACGTGGAACGGGGCGATGACGCGCCAGTAGGCGTGCCCCGCGAGCCCGTGCGGGAAGAAGATCGCCCGCTGCCGGTACAGCGAGCCCTCCGCGGTCGGCGCGACGCGCAGCTCGAGCCACGCGAGCCCCGGCGCCTTCATCTCCGCGCGCAGGCGCAGCAGGCGCTCGCCCGGGAGCATCGCGGGCCCGTTGACCGCCTCGCGGTGCTCCGAGTGCTCGTCGAAGCACTCCTCGACGCGCCACCAGTCGAGGGCGTCGCCGACCTTGAGCGAGTCGGCGTCGCGCCGCCCGCGCCGCAGGCCGACGCCCCCGAAGAGGCGGTCGAGCACCCCGCGCGCCCACCAGCCGAGCGGGAACGAGTACCAGCCGCGCTCGCCGCCGATGCCGGTGACGATGTGCCACACGTTCTCCACCGACGCCGTCGACGGGCGCTCGCGGACGTCGGTGTAGACCGTGCCGCCCGCCCACTCGGGGTCCGAGGGCAGCGGGTCCGACGGCGCGTAGGTGGCGTTCGCGCCGCTCCAGCGCGTCTCCACCTGCCCGGAGCCGATGCGGGCCAGCGCGAGCGACACGGCGCGCCGGAAACCCGTCAGCCCGCCCTCGGGCCGCGCGATGAACGTGTCGATGTCGTGCTCGCCGGCGACGACCTCGTGCACCAGCGAGTCGATGAGCGGCACCGCGGTCGAGCGCGGCACGGGCGTCACGAGGTTGACCCAGTGCGAGGACAGCCGCGGCGTCAGCACCGGGACCGGCAGCATCGTGCGCTTCGGCAGCTCCGCGACCTCGGCGAAGCCCTCCATCATCTGCAGGTAGGTCAGCACGTCCGGGCCGCCGATGTCGAACGTGCGGTTCACCTCGGGCGGGACGTCCACGACGCGCACGAGGTAGTGCAGGACGTCGCGGATCGCGATGGGCTGGACCCGGTGGTGCACCCAGGACGGCGTGAGCATCACCGGGAGCCGCTCGGTGAGGTAGCGCAGCATCTCGAAGCTCGCCGACCCCGACCCGAGGATCACCGCGGCCTGCAGGACGACGGTGGGCACGCCGGAGCGCAGGAAGATCTCGCCGACCTCGGCGCGCGACGCGAGGTGCTCGGAGAGCTCGACACCGTCGGGGTGCATGCCGCCGAGGTAGACGATCCGGGACACGCCGGCCTCGCGGGCGGCCTGCGCGCTGATCATGGCGGCCTGCCGGTCGACGGCGGCGAAACCGCGCTCGGACAGCGAGTGCACCAGGTAGTAGAGGACGTCGGCGCCCTCGCAGGCGCGCCGCATCGACTCCTCGTCGAGCACGTCGCCGCGCACGATCTCGACCTGCTCGGCCCACGGGACGTCGCGCATCTTGTCGGGATCGCGCACGACGCACCGCACGTGGTGGCCCTCCGCCGCCAGCCGCGGGGCCAGTCGCCCGCCGATGTATCCGGTCGCCCCGGTGACCACGCATCGCACGAGGCGATCGTCGTGCCTGGCGCGCCGCGGCGCAGGTCGACGGTCGCTGCGGCCCGATGTGGCCCGCCCCGAAACGTCGATGCCGCTATCGGGGTGACACACAGACGAGGGATCCGTCGGCGTGTCGCGGGCGAAAGGCCGTGTCGCGGAAAACGAGACCGGATCCGCCCCTCAGTCCCACCGCCCCGGCTGCCGTTGGTGGGGCCAGACGCTCGATGTCGTTGCGCCGTTCGGCGGTGTGGCGAGAACGGGCTGAACGATCAGCAGTCGGGGAGGTCGAGAGATCGTGTGGGTGTGGCGAGACGAACTGGCGTCCGGGGAAGCGCGTTCCGGGGCCGGCGGGTGGCGACTGGATGCGTACGGCACGTGGGTGTGGGACGAGCCCTCGCCGCTGGAGCGCCCGGGCGCCGGCATCGGGGCGCTGCGGCGCGCCGAGCCGACGGCGCCGCGGGCGGTGCGCGGTGACCGGGCCCTGGCGACCCTCGGGGACCCCGGGGCCGAGCCGACCCCGATCTTCCACGAGCTGACCGAGGACCGGACGCGCCCCCGGCGCGCCTACCGCGACCGCGACGCGCTCGCGGTGCCCGAGCCGCACCCCGGCTCCGGCCCGCTGCCGGTGCAGGACCCCTCGGGACGTCGCCGCGGCCTCGCGGAGGTCCCGACGGTCCCCCCGCCCGCGGTGGACGGGTCGAGCGCCGCCGGCCTCGACGAGTCCCCCGAGGACGAGCTGCGCCGCCGCGCCGAGCGCCGCCGCCGTCCCCGGGCCGACGAGGCGCGCGGCGAGGGCGGGCGGCACGCCTGGCGCGAGGAGCTCCGCGGCGGACGGCACGCGCTGCGTCGCTGACGCCGCCGACGGGTACCGACTGTCGAGTCGCCCCACCGGGGCGACCGGCGCTGCGGGCGGACCGGCTCGGGCGAGGCGGTGCGGGACTATGCTGCGGCCTCTCATCGGCCCTGGGCGGCCCCGCCGGCCCCGCCGAGCCCGTCCCGGCGCCGCGCCCGAGCTGTCCGTCGCGCCCCGTGGAGGTCGCTTCCCGTGATCGTCCGTCGTCTCGCCCGGCCCATGCTGGCCGCCATCTTCATCAAGGGCGGGGTCGACACCCTGCTCAACCCCGAGCCACGCATCCAGAAGGCCACGCCGCTGCTGGAGAAGGCCGCGCCGAGCCTGCCCGATCAGGTCCCGTCGGAGCCCCACCAGCTGGTCAAGATCGACGCCGGGGTGAAGATCGCGGCCGGGTCGCTGCTGGCGATCAACAGGTTCCCCCGGCTCGCGTCGCTGGCGCTCGCCGCGACCCTCGTCCCGACCACGGTCGCCGGCCACCCGTTCTGGGAGAAGTCGGACCCGGCGGAGAAGCAGGCCGACCAGCAGCAGTTCCTCAAGAACGTCAGCATCCTCGGCGGGCTCGTCCTCGCCGCCGTGGACACCGGCGGGAAGCCGTCGCTGGGCTGGCGCGGCCGCCGGGCCGCCCGCAAGCTCGCCGAGCGCACGAGCGACCTCACCGGCTCGTCCGACGACGTCGGCGACAAGCTCCGCGAGACCGGGGACAAGGTGCGCCGGAACGTCGTCGACGGCGTCGACGTCGCGATCGGCGCGATCGCGTCCTGACCCCGCAGGGGGCCGTCGCCGCGGTGGCGGCCCCTGCACCGGTCCGGCCCGCCGCACCGCGCTCGTGCGGTGGCGTGAGCCCCTAGGGTGGCGCCCGTGTGGACGAACTGGTCCGGCGGCCAGGAGTGCCGGCCGACGGCGACGGTGCGCCCGCTCGACGACAGCGGGGTCTCCGCGGTCGTGCGCCGGGCCGCCGAGCGGGGCCAGGCCGTCCGCCCGGTCGGCGCCGGGCACTCCTTCAGCGCGCTCGCCGTCACCGACGGCGTGCACGTCGACCTCTCCGCCTTCAGCGGCGTCACCGGCATCGGCCACCGGGGCGACCGGCCCACGGTGCGCGTCCGCGCCGGCACCACGCTCGCCCGGCTGCACGACGAGCTCGCCGACCGTGGCCTCGCGCTCGCGGCGCCGCTCGAGCTCGCCGCGCCCACCGTCGGCGGGGCGCTGGCCGTCGGCATGCACGGCAGCGGGTCGGCCGTCGGGTCGCTGTCCGCCGCGGTCGTGGCCCTGCGCCTCGTGGACGGCCGGGGGCGCCTGCGTGACGTCACCGCCGCCGACCTCGACGCCGCCCGCACCTCGCTCGGCGCCCTGGGCGTGGTGCTGGAGGCCGAGCTCGCGGTGGTGCCCGCCGGCCGCGTCCGGGTCACGCGCGAGCCCCGCCCCGTCGACGAGGTGCTCGAGCCCGACTTCTGGACCGCGCACCCCGTGGTCGAGGCGGCGGTGTTCCCGTCGGCGGGCACGGCGCTGACCCGCTGGCTCGAGCCCCGTCCCGAGCACGCCGAGGACGACGAGGACGACGACGACGCCGACGGGCCCGAGCGCACCGTCGGGGTCACGGTCGCCGGGGCCACCGGACGCACCGCCCTGGGCGGCGCCACCCTCGTCGAGCGCGCCCTCCCGCGCCTCGTGCCGAGCTTCAACCGCGCGGTGTCCCGCCTCGCCCGCACCGTCACCGCGACCGGCCCCATGCACCGGGTGCTCTCCAGCCCGCCCGCGGTCCGCTTCGAGCAGACCGAGTGGGCGCTGCCCCGCGCCGCGTTGGCCGCGGGGGCGCGGGAGCTCTTCGCCGCGCTCGCCGACGACGGCCTCGAGGTCGGGCTCCCCGTGCGCCTGCGCGTCGGGCCGCCCGAGACCGGATGGCTGCACCCCGCCCACGACCGGGCCACCGGCTGGGTGGCCGTGCGCGTCCCCCGCGGCACCGACCACGGTCCCGTCCTCGAACGCGCCTGGCGCGTGCTGCGCGACCACGGCGGCCGCCCGCACTGGGCGTCGCGCTCCGACTGGACCGCCGAGGACACCGCCGCGGCCTACCCGCGCCTGCCCGACTTCCGTCGGGTCCGCGACGACTACGACCCCGACCGGGTGTTCGCCACTCCCGCGCTCGACGCGGTGCTCGGCGCCTGAGCGTCCCGGCCCGGCTCGTCGTCCGGGTCCTCCGCGGCCCCCAGGTCGACGGCGAGCCCGACCACCGCCTGGTCGATGCGGCGCAGCAGGCGGGCGGCGGTGAGCATCGCCGTGCGGCGGTGCGGGTCGTCGGTGCGCGCGGCGTGCTCCTCGGCGGCGTCGACGAGCCGCTCGGCGGAGCGCGCCCGCACCCGCCCGCCGTCGGAGGCCCGCCGGCCGCTTACGAGGACGTCGCGCAGCCCGTCGAGGTTGGCCCGCACCCGCTCGGCCGCCGGGTCGAGCGTCGCCGCCCACGAGGGGTCGGCGACCTGGTCGGCGGTGCGGGCCAGCGAGCGCGCGTAGACGTCGCAGACGACGAGCACCCGCAGCCCGCGCTGGTAGCTCGACCGCGCGCGGCGGCGGGCGAACGGGGCGGCGAGGGTCTGGGCGCGCAGGCGCAGGGTGGCCAGGGCGTCGTCCATCGCCCGCACGCCCTCCCGGGGCGGCGTGCCCGGCCGGCGGCCGACCAGCCGGTCGGTCGCCTCGGCCAGCACCCGGTCCATGGCGTCGACGACGTCGCCCACGGCCTCCCCGAACGCCGCCCGGGTGCCGCGCGGCAGGACGAGGAAGGCGGCCACCACGGCCGCGGCCGCCCCGATGGCGGTCTCCTCGATGCGCAGCACGAGGGTCTGCACGCTGAACTGCCCGATCAGCCCGTAGACCAGCGCCAGCACCGCGGTGATCCAGAACGCGAGCATCGAGGGCGACACCCGCACCAGGTAGAGCGCGAGGAAGACGCAGACGCCCAGCAGCAGCAGCGAGAGCAGCGTGTTGCCGCCGACCAGCGCGGCGAGCCCCATCCCGGCGACGACGCCGCCGACCGTGCCGAGCACCCGCCCCAGCCGCGGGAGAGCAGGTCACCGCGGCTGTTGGTGCCCGCGAAGACGACGAATGCTGTGATCACCGCCCAGTACCAGCGCGACGGCGCGATCATCTCGCCGACGACGATCGCCAGCGTCGCCGCGACCCCGACCTGCACGGCCTGCCGGGTCGACAGCGCGATCCCCCCGGTGGACGCGGCGGGGGCGGGGTCGGTCCCGGGAGCCGTGGGTCGACTCCCGCTCCGCTCCGTCTCGCGGCGGACGTCGTCGTCCTCGGGACGGTCGGACGCCGGGCCCGGGCGCTCGTCGGGGGGCAGGTCGGGGGACGCGTCGGCGGACACCGACCGGTGGGCGAGCGCGTCGGGGGCCGGCGCGCCCCCGGCCGGCGGGGGCGGGGGCCCGGGCCGTCCGGCCGCCGCGCGGGGCGCGCCGCCGTCGGGGCGCCGCGACGGGGCGTCGACCTGCGCGTGGTGGATCGCGTCGGCGACGCGGCGCACGGCGAAGGCGGTGCGCTGGACCCGCTCGCGGCCGGGCCGCGTGTCGGCGACGAGCCCGGCGACCGCGGCGCGGGCGTCGTTCGCGGCCTCGAGGATCGCGAGGTGCTCCTGCCCGGCCGTCAGCGCGGTCCGGAGGTGCCGCAGCCCGGTGCGCAGCGCCGCGATCACGACCGGGTCGATCGGTTCCTCGGGCTCGTCGCGCTGCGGCAGGGCCAGCCGCCGGGTGACGACGGAGAGCCGCTCGAGCGCGAGCTCCGCGTCGGCGACGCGCAGGGCCAGCGTGTCGTCCTCGAGGCCGGGCCACACGCGTCCGGCGGTGGTCTGCTCGAGGGTGTCCTCGACGAGCAGCGACACCTCCTGGAGACGGGCGCGGGTGCGGCGCAGGGCCTCGAGGTCACGCTCGTCCGGGCCGCCCTGCCCGATGTCCGCGAGCACCACGTCGGTGGCCCCGACCAGCGCGTGCGCCCGGGCGCGGAACGCGGTGACCATCCGGCGCAGCGTGCGCGCCGGGCGCTCGGCGAACACCAGGCCGCGCAGCAGCAGGGTCGAGGAGATCCCGATCACCACGGCGACGAGCAGCCACGGCACCTGCGCCGGCGCGACCCGGAGGAACTGGGTGAAGAAGAACGGCATGAAGCCCGCCATGCCGAGTGCGAACCCGCGGGGGCCGTACCGGCGCACCCAGACCGCGGCCACCATCACCGCGACGAACGCCGCCGCGGCGGGGACGCGGTAGGGCGCGACGAACGCGCCCGCGACCGTGCTGGCGGCCGCGGGCAGGAGCATCAGCGCGGTGGTGACCCGCCGTCGGGGCAGGTCGGGCTCGTTGACGGCGAGGTTGGAGACCATCGCCAGCACGCCCGCGAACAGCAGGACGGTGACGGGCTCGGCGGGGGCCAGTAGCGCGCGGACGGCCGCCACGACGCCGACCGCGAGGACCATCGCGGCGACCGCGATCGAGGCGAGGCGCAGGCGCGTGAGACCCGGGTCGACACCGGCGAGCCACGTGCGGACGTCGGGGGACCCCCGTGATCGCCGCCCCCTCACCGGCTCCTCCCTCGACTGCGGTCGGTGTTCGCGGAGTCTCGCACGGTCGACGGTGCCCGGAGCGTCCTCGACAGCGGTTACCTGCGGGTAATAGTGTGCGGTTACCGGTCGGTAGAACCGCTGGCCGACCACCACGGGGTGAGGAGCGAGGCGGGATGGGCCACTACCGGGCGAACGTCCGCGACATCGAGTTCAACCTCTTCGAGGTCTTCCGCGTCCAGGACCGGTTCGGGTCCGGTCCGTTCGCCGACGCCGACGAGGAGACCGCCCGCGCCCTGCTGGGCGAGGTCGCGTCGATGGCCGAGGGACCGCTGGCCGACTCGTACGAGTCCGGCGACCGCAACCCCGTGCGCTTCGACCCGGCCACCAACACCGCCCACCTCGACGAGGGCATCAAGAAGTCCTACCGGGCGCTGTGGGACGGCGAGTGGTGGCGGCTGTCGGCCGACAACGCCATCGGCGGCATGGGCGTCCCGCCCTCGGTGCAGTGGTCGGCCGGCGAGATGATCCTCGGGGCCAACGCGCCGGTGTTCATGTACATGGCGGGCCCGAACTTCGCCTCGGTGGTCTACCGCAACGGCACCGAGCAGCAGAAGCGCTGGGCGCAGCTCATGGTCGACCGCGGCTGGGGCGCCACGATGGTGCTCACCGAGCCCGACGCGGGCTCCGACGTGGGCGCCGGGCGCACCAAGGCCCGCGACAACGGCGACGGCTCCTGGTCGATCGAGGGCGTCAAGCGCTTCATCACCTCAGGTGACTCGGGCGACCTCCACGAGAACATCATGCACCTGGTGCTCGCCCGCCCCGAGGGCGCGAAGGCGGGCACCAAGGGCCTCTCGCTGTTCCTCGTCCCGAAGTTCCACTTCGACGACCGGACCGGTGAGCTGGGCGAGCGCAACGGCGCCTACGTCACGAACGTCGAGCACAAGATGGGCCTCAACGCGTCGGCCACCTGCGAGCTGACGCTCGGCGCGACGAGCACCCCCGCGGTCGGCTGGCTGCTCGGCGAGGTGCACGACGGCATCGCGCAGATGTTCCAGGTCATCGAGTACGCGCGGATGATGGTCGGCACCAAGGCCATCGGCACCCTGTCGACGGGCTACCTGCGTGCGCTCGAGTACGCCAAGGAGCGCATCCAGGGCGCCGACCTCACCAAGCAGACCGACAAGACCGCCCCGCGCGTCCCCATCACCAACCACCCCGACGTGCGCCGCAGCCTCATGACGCAGAAGGCGTACGCCGAGGGCCTGCGCGCCGTGTACGGGTTCACGGCGACCTACCAGGACGTCATCCGGTTCGGCGAGGCGCCCGAGGCCGAGCGCGGTGCGGTCTCCCCGGAGGAGATCCGGCTCGCCGAGAAGGTCAACGACCTGCTGCTGCCGATCGTCAAGGGCGTCGGGTCGGAGCGGGCGTCGGAGCAGCTCATCCAGGCGCTGCAGACCCTCGGCGGCTCGGGCTACCTGCAGGACTACCCGCTCGAGCAGTACATCCGCGACGCCAAGATCGACTCGCTGTACGAGGGCACGACGGCGATCCAGGCGCAGGACTTCTTCTTCCGCAAGATCGTCCGGGACAACGGCCAGGCGCTCATGCACGTCGCCGGCCAGGTCCAGGCGTTCCTCGACGCCGAGGGCGGCAACGGGCGGCTGAAGGAGGAGCGGGCGCTGCTCGCCACCGCGCTGGGCGACGTGCAGGCGTCGCTGGGGGCGATGGTCGGTTTCCTGACCTCGTCGCAGGAGGAGGTCACCAACCTCTACAAGGTCGGCCAGCACGCCGTCCGCTTCCTGCTCAGCGTCGGCGACATGCTCATCGGCTGGCTGCTGCTGCGCCAGGCCGAGGTGGCCGGGCAGGCGCTCGACGCCGGCACGGCGGGCCGCGACCGGGCGTTCTACGAGGGCAAGATCGCGGTCGCGCGCTTCTTCGCCCGCACCGTGCTGCCCGAGCTCACCGCGCGCCGGGCGATCATCGAGGGCGCCGAGAACTCGATCATGGAGCTGGACGTGGCAGCCTTCTGATGGCTCCGCCACGTGAGTGGTACGGGTCGTCATGACGACCCATACCACTCACGTACGCGTGCGCATCGGGACCTCCGGGTGGATCTACCCGCCCTGGCGGCGGGTGTTCTACCCGGAGGGCCTGGTCCAGCGTCGTGAGCTGACCTACCTCGCCGAACGCCTCGACACCGTCGAGATCAACGGCTCGTTCTACTCGCTCCAGCGCGCCTCGAGCTACCGGACGTGGGCCGAGCGCACGCCCGACGACTTCGTGTTCGCGGTCAAGGGCGGGCGGTTCGTCACGCACATGAAGAAGCTGCGCGGCGTCGAGGAGGGTCTGGCGAACTTCTTCGCCTCCGGCCCGCTGGCCCTGGGCCCCAAGCTGGGACCGATCCTGTGGCAGCTCCCGCCGCAGCTCGGGTACGACGCGCAGCGCATCGAGGACTTCCTGGCGTTGCTGCCGCACACCACCGGCGAGGCCGCCGCGATGGCCGCCGGCCACACCGACAAGGTGCCCGAGCCCTGGACCGCGACCGACGCCGACCGCCCGCTGCGGCACGCGATGGAGGTCCGGCACGCGACCTTCCGCGACCCCGGCTTCGTCGCCCAGCTGCGCCGCCACGGGGTGGCGAACGTCGTCTCGGACACCGCGGGCACGTTCCCGCGCCTCGACGACGTGACCGCCGACCTGGTCTACGTCCGCCTGCACGGCGACACCGAGCTCTACGCCAGCGGCTACGGCGCCGCCGCCCTGGACCGCTGGGCCGGACGCATCCGCGCCTGGGCGGCCGACGCCGCGTCGCCGTCGGAGGACACCGTGGCGCCCGACGACCCGCCGCCGCAGGCCCCGGGGGGTCGCGACGTCGTCGTCTACTTCGACAACGACGTCAAGGTGCACGCCCCGTTCGACGCCATCGCGCTGCGGGAGCGGATCAGATCCGGCGCGCCCGCGCCTCGGCGATCGTGAACACCCCGAACGCCGCGAAGCCCAGCGCGACCAGGATCAGCAGCACCACGCCGTAGGGCTGGCCGGCGAGCGTCTTCAGCGCGCCGTCGAGCCCGCTGGCCTGGGCCGGGTCGGCGTGCAGCGCCGCGATCCCGAACAGCACGCCGACCACCGCGAACGCCACGGCCCGCGCCACGTGCCCGACGACGCCGAGGATCTCGACGGGGCGGCGCAGCCGGCGGGGCAGGCGCGAGTAGTCGAGGTCGTCGGAGAAGTTGCGGGCGATCCCGGTGTAGCCGGTGGCGCACGCGATGACGATGACGACGAGGCCGATCAGGCCGACGATCACCTGGCCCCCCGGCAGCGCGAGCAGCCCGGCCGTCGTCTCCTGCGACCCCCCGGCGCTCGAGCCCGACGAGCCGGTGACGAGCAGGCGCACGCCGACCACGGCGAGGGCGAGGACCGCGATGGCCTTGGCGCCCGCGCCGACACGCTTCTGGAGCCGCTCGCGGCCCGAGGTCCAGCGGAAACCGGTGGCCGCGGCCAGGCCCTGCCAGATCGCGAAGGCGACGAGGCCGACGACGACCACGACGATCGCGGCGAACCCGAACGGCTCGCCGGCGATCGTGGCCAGCGCGCCCTGCTGGTCGGCCTGCCCGTTGCCCTGGATCGCGACCTGGACGGCGAGCACCCCGATCAGCACGTGCACGAGCCCGTAGCCGACGATGCCGACGCGCCCGAGCAGCTCGACGGCGCGGTGCGGGGCCTCGCCCTCCCCGGAGCGGCGGCCGAGCCCGGAGAGCTCGGTGCGGGCCCGGTCGGCGACCCGGGACGCGGCCTCGCCGGCCGAGGAGCCGCCGTCGGAGCGGCCGGAGCCGCGGTCGGGGTACTCCGAGGAGGCGCTCACGGGCCGTTGCAGGTGACGGTGGGCTGGGGTTCGTAGCGCACGGTACGTGGTTCCCGACGGACCTCGCCGGTACGCACGTCACGCAGCACCCGCGTGTCGGTGATCGTGAAGCCCTCGGACCCCTGGGAGGCGTTGCACTCGGGGTTGCCCCCGAGGTCGCGCACGCCGGGCGGGGTCTGGTTGGTGCGAGGGCCCGGCTCCGAGGTGACGTCGTAGCGCTTGATGCCGTAGAGCTGCACCGTGATCGACGACGGGGTCCACTGCGTGCGGATGTAGATCGGGGTGGGCCCGTCGTTGCCGAGGCGCAGGTCGATCGACCCCTCGAAGACCGTCGCCTCGCGGCCCGCCGGGTAGCGGCTGATGTAGTAGCTGTGCTCCTTGTGCTCGACGTTCCGCAGGCCGGCGAAGTAGCCGGCGTTGTAGAGCGTCGTGGCGAACTGCGAGACGCCGCCGCCGACGCCGCGCCCCGGGGCGCCGTCGTCGATGATCCCGGCCGGGACGAAGCCGTTGGCCTCGTTGCGGGGGCTGGAGGCCTCGTTGAGGCTGAACACCGAGTTCGGGGCGATGACCTGGCCGTTGACGATCTCGGCGACGCGCCGGATGTTCTGGCCCGAGTCGGGCTTGAAGCCCCGGGTGGTGAACTCGCCGATCATCTCGGCGGGGCCCAGCGCCGCGAGCGACTCCGTGGTCACCTCGGGCTGGGTGGTCGTGTAGACGGCGTTGATCGCGCGCCCGGTGGCCGGCGGCGGCGACGCGGGCTCGGCGCCGGGCGCCGTGGGCGGCGGGGTGAACACCGGCGGCGCCTCGCCGTCGGGGCGGCCCAGCGCCTCGACGACCCCGGAGAACGTCCGCGGCCAGTCGATCTCGCGCCCGACCACCGCGGGCACGACGGTCGCCGCCGCGCCGTTGAAGGCGAGCGTGGCGTCACGCGGCTCGGCCTCGGTCGTCCGGAGCTGCGGCTCGATCGCGGCGATCGCGGCCGGCTCGTCGATGCCGGGGGTCAGCCCGCCGCGCCCGTCGGGGGTGAACCGGACGAACGAGGTGATCGCGCGGGTGGTGACGGTGGCGTTCTTGGCGTCGCCGACGACGGTCAGCGGCCCGGCCACGGCCGGGCGGGCGAAGCCGTCGATGGCGCGCTGGATGCCCTCGGGGGTCACGGTCACCGGCGTCTCGGTGACCGGCAGCGCCACCGGCGCCGGGTCGAGCCAGTGGTCGACGACGGCCTGGCCCGCGGTGGCGCCGTCGACGACCGAGCCCGGCACCGACGGGACCGCGACGGGGTCGACGCCCTCGTAGCGCACGGTGCCCTCGGCGACGGGGCGGTCGAGCTGAGGGCGGACCCCGTCGAGCGCCTGGCCGAGCGCGAAGGCGTTGACGCGGGTCACCGGGGCGACGTCGCGGGTGCCGAACAGCGAGGTCAGCCGCGTCCACGGGTTGAAGGGCTGCTCGCCGGCGCGGGCGATCGTGCCCTCGACGTCGAGCTCGAGGCCCGCGGCGCGGGGGTCGACGGTGGCCGAGGCCGTGCCGGCCTGCAGGGCCACCGGCTCCGTGGTGCGGCCGGAGAGCTGCGCGCGCAGCGCGTCCTCGGCCTCGGGCTTGCTCATGCCGCCGATCTCGACGCCGGCGACGGCGACGCCGCGCGGCACGTCGGTGGACGAGAGCAGCAGGTCGCCGACGTAGAGCACCGCGAGCAGCCCGACGACGGCCGCGCCGATCAGCACGGGGCGCCGGCGCCGGCCGCCCGACGGGGAGGCCTCGTGGGCGCCGGGGGGCGGCCCGTCCCCGGGGACCGTCGGGATCCAGGCGGTGCGGTCGGGGTCGGTCGTCGCCGCGGCGTGCGCCGGCTCGGACGAGGTCTCGACCTCCCCGGTCCCGGGCGTCGACCCGACGGGCTCGCCGGACATGGCCCGGGTCGGCTCGTCGAGGGCGTCGGACGCGCCGGGCGCCTCCGGATCGACGGCCGTGTCCTCGGGCGTGCGCCCCCCTGGTGACGTCACAGGTACAACCCCGTCCCGCTCGAGCTCCTGGTCGGTTCGCTGGTCTCGCTCGCGACGGCGTGCAGGTCGCGCTCGCGGAGCACGACGTAGGTGCGCCCGGTGACGTCGACCTCGAAGTGGTCGTCCTGCGCGTACAGCACGCGGTCGCCCACCGACACGCTGCGCACGTGCTGTCCGGTGCCGAAGACCTCGCCCCACACCAGTCGCTTGGCGGGCTGGGCGGTCGCCGGGATCACGATGCCTCCGCTGCTGCGACGTTCGCCCTCGCCCTGGACGGGGGCGACCATCACACGGTCGTGGAGCATCTGGATCTCCAGCCTGGGATCCGACACGCCGGGATCGTACGGGGCGCCCGAATCCGCCCGGAGCGCAGGGCCCGCGGCCGAAAAGGTGCTCACGGGCCACCGAACGGGCCGGAGAGAGCCCCGGAACGTGGCACGCCCCGTGGCCCTGCCAGGTCGGGGGTCCGGCAGCGCCACGGGGCTCGCCGGGGAGTTCGTCCCCGGACGGGGCGGCGTTACCGAGCCTGCCTCGAGTTCACGCGTTCGGAGTAGTACGGGGTGGGGTGCCGTCAGTCGCGGCCGAGCAGGAAGCGCCCGAAGTGGGGCACGGTGAACGCGATCCAGCCGCGCTCGGCGGAGAACACGAGGCCCTTGCGCAGCAGGCTGTCGCGCGCCGGTGAGAGCGACGAGGGCTTGCGGCCGAGGTGCTGGGCCAGCGCCGACGTCGTCACCGGCTCGTCGCGACCCTCGGCGAGCTCGGCCATGCCCTGCAGGTACTCGCGCTCGGCGGGCGTGGCGCGCTCGTAGCGCGAGCCGAAGAACCCGACGGCCAGTTCCGTGCCCGCTTCCGGGGCGGCCACCCGCACGTCGTCGGCGTCGATCGGGCTCCGCACAGCCGCGTCCCAGGCGGCCTTGCCGTAGGCCTGCACGAAGTACGGGTAGCCGCCCGAGACCTCGTAGAGCGCGTCGAGCGCGGCCTCGGTGAGCTCCGCGTCCTCGCGCTCGGCGGGCACGGTCAGGGCGAGGTCGGCGTCCTTGCGGTCGAGCTGGCCGATCATCGCGTAGCGGAAGAGCCGCTCGGAGTAGGACTTCGACGCGCTGAGCACAGCGGGCAGGTGCGGCAGGCCGGCGCCGACCACCACCAGCGGCGCGCCCGACTGCGAGAGCTCGTGGCAGGCGGCGCAGAGCGCGGAGACGTCGTCGTCGCGCAGGTCCTGCATCTCGTCGATGAGCAGCGCGATGCCCACACCGACATCGGCGGCGAGCTCGGCGCACACCCCGAAGAGCTCGACCAGGTCGATCTCGATGTCGCCCGAGTCGGCCCGGCCGTGGCGGACCGCGACGTCGATGCCCGGCTGCCAGCGGTCCTTGATCTTCGCGTCGGACGGCGTCGCCTTGAGCGCGAACGCCTTGAGCACCCCGAGGGTCTCCTCGACGCGGTCGGGCGCGCGGTGGTGCACCGCGAGGTCGCGGACCGCCCGGTGCAGGGCGGCGGACAGCGGCCGGCGCAGGTCGGCGTCCGGGCGGGCCTCGAGCTTGCCCGCGCCCCAGCCCGCGCGGACGGCCATCGAGCGCAGCTCGCCGAGCAGCACCGTCTTGCCCACCCCGCGCAGGCCGGTGAGCACGAGGCTGCGCTCGGGGCGGCCCCGCGCGACCCGCTCGAGCACGACGTCGAACGCGTCGATCTCGCGGTCGCGGCCGGCGAGCTCTGGCGGCCGCTGCCCCGCGCCGGGGGCGTAGGGGTTCCGCACGGGGTCCATGGCTCTCACACACTATGGGCCCGTCTAGCGCCCGTCCGATATCTCCCGAGAATCCGCGATCGGCGTGTCGGGGTAGGGACAGCTCCCGGTGGGCGGGGGCGGACACGATGGGCCGGGGTCCGCTGGCGCCCTACCAAGAGGACATGCACCCGGACACCGCGGCGCGCCCGACCCCGCGCCCGCCCACCAGCCCACCTCCCACGAAGGCGCGCCTGCTCGGCGTCGACGCCGCCCGCGGCGTCGCCCTGCTCGGCATGATGGCCGTCCACTCGTTCTCCGAGACGACGGAGACGGGCGACCCGTCGGTCACCCAGCTCGTCGCCGGCGGCCGCTCGGCCGCGCTGTTCGCGGTGCTGGCCGGCGTCGCGATCGCGTTCATGACCCGCCGCCGTCAGGTGACCCGCGGGCCGTCCGGGCGCGCCGCCGTCGCGACCCTGCTGACCCGCGCGGGCGTCATCGGCGCCATCGGCGTGGTCGGCCTCGGGTGGATCGACTCCGAGACCGCGATCGCGGTGATCCTCCCCGCGTACGCCGTGATGTTCCTGCTCGCGATCCCGCTGGTGTTCCTCTCGACCCGCGCCGTCCTCGTGACCGGCGCGGCGGTGGCGCTCGTCGTGCCGTTCGTCAGCCAGTTGGTGCGGGCGGGGCTGCCGGAGCCGTCCGGGGACAACATCGGCTTCGTGTCCCTGGTCGACGACCCGGTCGGCGTGGTCCTCGAGCTGCTCCTGACCGGCAGCTACCCGGCGCTGACGTGGATGGCCTACATCGCCGTCGGCCTCGGGGTCGGCCGGCTGACGCTGTCGTCGGCGCGGGTCGCCGGGATCCTGATCGGGCTCGGCGCCGCTCTGGCCGCGGCCGGGTCGGCGCTGTCCTGGGCGCTGCTCGGCCCCCTCGGCGGCGCCGCGCGCCTGACCGCGCAGAGCGGTCTCGACCCGGCGACCGTCACCGAGGTCCTCACCCTCGGCCCGGACGGCGCCGTGCCCCCGGGCGACGTGTGGTGGCTCGCCACCGCGACGCCGCACTCCGGCACGCCCCTGGACCTCGCGGCCACCATCGGCTCCTCGCTGGCCGTCCTCGGCGCGTTCCTGCTCCTGGGCCACCTGCCGGGCGGGGTGCGCCGGGTGAGCGACGCGCTGCAGGCGCCGCTGGTCGCCGCCGGGTCGATGACGCTGACCCTGTACGTGGTGCACGCCGCGTTCATGGGGTCGGACTTCTCCCAGGGAGACTCGGTGCCCGAGTACGTCGGGCAGGCCCTGCTGCTGTTCGCCGCCGCGTTCCTGTGGCGCCGGCGGTTCTCGCGCGGCCCGCTGGAGGCGCTCGCGGGCACGCTCGCGACCCGCGCGGCGGTGGCGGCCGGGCGCGAGGACGGGGTGCCGGAGCCGACCCGTCCCCCCGTCCGTCCACCGTCCCGGCCTGCCCCGCCGCCGGCCCGCACCGACGACGCGCCCACCGGCCCGATCCGCGGGCTCCCCGTGCCGCCCGGCCCGCCGCTGCCGCGGCACCTCGACCCGTTCGCCGCCGCGCCGCGCCGGACCGTCCCCGGCGCCGCCCCGGGGTGGCCACCCCCGGTCAGCGGCCGCCGGTGAAGGCGCCGGCCTCGGTGAGCGCGTCGATCACGGCGGGCTGGCCGGCGAAGGCCTCCCGCACCGCGGCGGGGGTGACGACCCGGTGCGCGTTGGTCGCCACGTAGCCGCGCAGGGCCGCGTCGAAGCCCTCGGGGTCGGCGGCGCGGCCGGCCAGCAGCGCGGCGGCGCCCTGCTCGTAGACGCCGTCGACGTAGGCGCGGAACCCGCCGTCGGCCGCCCACGCCGTCATGGGGTCGCCGAGGCGGCCGACGAGCGCGGGGTCCACGTCGTCGGCGGAGTAGTCGCCGTCGGCGGTGAGGGCCTCGACGGCCGTCGCGAACGACTCGTCCAGCCACGGGTCGCGGGCCTGGTCGTTGCCGACCAGCCCGTAGAACCACTGGTGGGCGACCTCGTGGGCGACCAGCGCGCGGAGCTGGCGGGCGCCCACGTCGCCGAACTGCAGGGCGCCGGGGAACTCGGTGCCGTCGCTCTGGCCGGGCGTGATCGCCACCGCGAGCTCGGCGTACGGGAAGGGGCCGAGCAGGCGGCTCTGCGCGGTGATCGCCGCGGCCAGCGCGTCGGCCCACTGCGCGGGCGGCACCCGGGTGCCGGTCTGCGGGGTCGCCAGGCGCAGCCGCACCCCGTCGACGTCGCGCTCCTGCACCGCGTAGCGCCCGACGGCGATCGCGACGTCGCGCACCGCGGGCGCGCGGAACCCGTGCACGGCGCGGCCGGGCGGACCCTCGGTGACCGGCTCGGCGACGCCGGGGCCGAGCACCACGAGCCCGGCCGGGGCGGTGACGGTGACCGTGGTGTCGGCGTCCTCGCTGGTCGCCGACTCCCCGAAGATCGGTACCGCGGGCTCGCGCGCCCACCCCCGGCCGCGCTCCCAGGCGAGCAGCGGGTAGCCCGAGCCGAACCAGGCGGTGCCCGTGGACGGGGAGCTCGCCACCCGCTCGTCGGCGTCGACGCCCAGGACGAGGCGGAACCCGAGCCGGGCGGTCACCGTCGTGCCCGGCGCCACGCACCCGGGCAGCGGGAGCGTGATCATCGTGCCCGGCGCGCCGGCCGGCGCCCCCGCCGCGGTGACCTCCGGCGCGACCGGGGCCTCGCCGACGGTCGCGTCGGTGACCGTGAGGGACGAGCCGGCGGTCGCCATCGTCGGCGTGTTCGGCCAGGCGCGGAACACGAGCTCGCAGACCTCGAGGTCGGGGGTGAACCGGACCGTCTCGGTGCCGGTGACCGAGCGCAGGTCGGGCGCGACGTCGAACGCCAGCTCGACGACGGGACGCTCCGGTGGCACGGCGTCGCCGTAGGCCTCGCCGGGCTCGCCCGAGGCCCCGCCGCCGCCGCCGCAGCCCACGGCGAGCGCGGCGAGCACGAGCACGACCGCGGTGGCCCGCGCGCGGGGGGAGAACCCCACCCCGACCCGGGGGGCGGCCCGTGCCGGTGACGGGCGCTCCCCCTCGTCGCGGGCGCGTGCCGGGGACAGGCTCGGAGCCACTCGCCACACCTCCGTCCCGAGGAGCCACCCGCCATGATCGCGCACACCGGCCAGGAAGCGAACGGCGCACACGCCGCCGTCGGCAGGGCGGTCGACAGCGCCGTCGGGAACGTGCTCATCGACCCCCGCTACCCGCAGGCCCGGCGCGGGCGCGCGGGCGAGCGCCTCCACGAGGTCTGGGAGGAGCAGGTCGCGTGGATGATGCGCTTCGCCCGCCCCGACCACCTGGCGGTGGACACCGGCGAGGAGCGGCTGACGTACGCGCAGCTCGACGGGCGCGCCAACCAGCTCGCCCGCCACCTGCTCGCCCAGGGCGTCCGGGCCGGCGACCGTCTCGCGCTGCTGTTCGACCGGCCGGTGCACTCCTACGTCGCGATGCTCGCGGTGCTGAAGATCCACGCCGCGTACATCCCGCTCGACGTGGGCTTCCCCGAGGACCGCATCGCCTACATCGTCGGCGACGCCGAGGCCACCCGCGTGCTCTCGCTGTCCCACGTCCGCGACGGCTGGGAGCTCGACGGGGGCCCGGGCGCGCCGTGGCTGTGCGTCGACGACGACCTGCCCCGCATCGCCGCGCTGGACACCCGTCCGGTGCGCGACGAGGAGCGCGGCGCCCCCACCGACGACCTCGCCTACATCATCTACACGTCCGGCTCGACGGGCCGGCCCAAGGGCGTCGCGATCGAGCACGCCAGCATCTGCAACTTCGTCCGCGTGGCGGCCGAGGTCTACGGCATCCGCCAGCAGGACCGCGTCTACCAGGGCCTGACCATCGCCTTCGACTTCTCCATCGAGGAGATCTGGGTGCCGTGGGCCGTCGGCGCCACGCTCGTCCCCAAGCCGCCGGGGGCGAGCCTGCTGGGCGTCGACCTGCACGAGTTCCTGGTCGAGCGCGGGGTCACCGCGATGTGCTGCGTCCCCACGCTGCTCGCGACCCTCGACGAGGACGTCCCGGCGCTGCGCTTCCTGCTGGTCTCCGGCGAGGCGTGCCCCCAGGACCTCATCGCGCGCTGGTACCGGCCCGACCGCCGCTTCCTCAACGTCTACGGCCCCACCGAGGCCACCGTCACCGCGACCTGGACCGAGGTGCACCCCGACCGCGACGTCACCATCGGGGTGCCGCTGCCGACCTACTCCACGGTCATCCTGAGCACCGAGGGCGAGCCGGTCGCGCTGCCCCACGGCGAGGTCGGCGAGATCGGCATCGCCGGCATCGGGCTGGCCCGCGACTACGTCAACAACCCCGAGAAGACCGCGAAGGTCTTCATCCCCGACTTCCTCGGCATCCCCGGCAACCCGTCGCAGCGCATCTACCGCACCGGCGACCTCGGCCGGGTCAACGCCGACGGCGAGATCGAGTACCACGGCCGGATCGACCTGCAGGTCAAGATCCGCGGCTACCGCATCGAGCTGACCGAGATCGAGTCGGTGCTGCTGCAGGTGCCCGGCATCGCGCAGGCCGTCGTCGACACCCACGAGCCCGAGCCCGGCGTGGTCGAGCTGGTCGGCTACTACACGCTGCGGACCGACACCCCGTCGCTCGACCAGGAGCAGATCGCCGAGATGCTCCGCGAGCGGCTGCCCAAGTACATGGTCCCGGCCTACCTCGAGCACCTCGACGTCATGCCGATGACCACCTCGGACAAGGCCGACCGCAAGAACCTGCCGGCGCCCCGTGCGCGCCGCGGCGGCGGGGCGGCCCAGGAGCACGTCGCCGCGACCAACCCGACCGAGGAGGGCCTCGCCGCGGTGCTGGCCGAGGTCCTCGGCGTCGAGAAGGTGTCGGTCGACGCCCACTTCTTCGACGACCTGGGCGCCACGTCGCTGCTCATGTCCCAGTTCACCGGGAAGCTACGCAAGCGCGACGACCTGCCCACGGTGTCCATGCGCGACATCTACGAGCACCGCACGATCCGGGGCCTGGCGACCGCCTTCGGCGCCGCGTCGGTCGACGGCGGCGGGCGCGCCACGCCGCCGGCGGCGGTCGTGACCGCGCCGCCCGTCGGCCCCGCGAGCTCCCGCGCGTACGCCTGGACCGGCGTCGCCCAGCTCGGGGTGTTCGTCGCCCTGCTGGCCCTCTCGGCGTTCCTGCTCGACCGCGCCTACCGCTGGATCGTCGCCGCCGACGGCTACGCCGAGACCTACCAGCGCGCGATCGTCTTCGCGGTCGGCGCCTTCGTCGGCTACTGCCTGCTGCCGATCGCCGCCAAGTGGCTGCTCATCGGCCGGTGGACCACACGGTCGATCAGGCTCTGGAGCCTCGACCACCTGCGCTTCTGGACGGTGAAGCTGCTGATCCGCACCAGCCCGCTGGTGTTCTTCGTCGGCTCGCCGCTCTACAACGTCTTCCTGCGCGCCCTCGGCGCGAAGATCGGGCACAGCGTCCTGATCCTGTCCCGGATCGTCCCGGTCGCCACCGACCTGCTGTCCATCGGTGACGGCACGGTCATCCGCAAGGACACCTCGTTCACCGCGTACCGCGTGGTGGCCGGCGCCGTGCAGACCGGCCCGGTGAGCATCGGGCGCTACGCGGTCGTCGGCGAGGGCAGCGTGCTCGAGGTCGGCACCACGATGGGCGACGGCGCCCAGCTCGGCAACGCGTCCGCCCTGCACACCGGCGAGGCCGTCCCCGGCGGCCAGCGCTGGCACGGCTCGCCGGCACGCCCCACGTCCACCGACTACCGGGCCGTCGGCCCCACCCCCTGCGGCCCGCTGCGCAAGGTCGTCTACAGCGCGCTGCAGCTGCTGGCGATGCTGGCGCTCCCGGTGGCCTTCGGGGTCGGCGTCGTCGCGCTGACCATCGTCCCGGCTGTCGACCAGGTGCTCGCCCCCGGCCACGACGCGATCGGTTCGGCCGGCTTCTACCTCGTCCTGCTGATCGCCTCGGTGGTGCTGTTCGGCGCCCTGGTCGTCGGGTCGCTGCTGGTGATGGTCACCGTGCCGCGTCTGCTGTCCCGCGTGGTCACGCCCGGCAAGGTCTACGCGCTCTACGGCGTCCACCACGTCGTGCAGAACGTGATCACGTCGCTGAGCAACTCGCGGTTCTTCATGCTGCTGTTCGGCGACAGCTCGTTCGCGGTGACGTTCGTGCGGGCGCTGGGCTACGACCTCGGCCGCGTCGAGCAGACCGGCTCGAACTTCGGCACCGAGATGAAGCACGACGCGCCGCACCTGGTGCGCATCGGCACCGGCACCATGATCTCCGACGGTCTGTCGCTGGCCAACGCGGACTTCTCGAGCTCCTCGTTCCGGGTGTCGCCGCTGGTGATCGGCGAGCGCAACTTCGTCGGCAACGACGTCGTGTTCCCCAGCCGCGCACGCGTCGGTGACAACGTCCTGCTGGCGACGAAGGCGCTGGTCCCGATCGACGGCCCGGTGCGCTCCGACGTGGGCCTCCTGGGCTCGCCGGCCATCGAGATCCCGCGCGGCGGCCCGTCGGGGGCGTCCTCGGCGGTGCCGACCGACCCCGCGGAGCTGCGGCGCCTGCTGAAGGCCAAGAACCGCCACAACGCGCGGGGCATCCTGGGGGTCCTGGCCTTCCGCTGGGCCCAGTTCGCGGTCTCGCTGGTGGCGCTGGCCGTCGCCGCCGACCTCTACGGCGACCTCGGCACCCCCGTCGTCGCCGCCGGGATGGCGGTCGTGGGCCTGGTGCTGGTGCTGTCCTCGGTGCTCGCCGAGCGCGCCGTGCTCGGCTTCCGGTCGCTGGAGCCGCGCGAGGGCGGCATCTACGAGAAGGAGTTCTGGCGCCACGAGCGGCTGTGGAAGCTCTTCGTGACGCCGCCGTTCACCGGCACCCCGTTCAACCCGATGCTGTGGCGCCTGGCCGGCGTCCGGATGGGCCGCCGGGTGCTCGACGACGGCGCGATCATGCCGGAGAAGAGCCTGACCACCGTCGGCGACGACGTGGTGCTCGGCGCCCTCGCGGTCCTGCAGGGCCACTCGCTGGAGGACGGCGTCTTCAAGTCCGACCGCATCCACGTCGGCCACGGCGTCACCCTCGGCCTCAAGTCGTTCGTGCACTACGGGACGACGATCGGCGACGGCGCGGTGCTCGAGGCCGACGCGTTCCTCATGAAGGGCGAGGAGATGGGCGCCCGAGCGGTGTGGCGGGGCAACCCGGCCACCGAGGCCCGCCACGTCTTCCCCGTCGCCGCGCTGGCCGCGGGCACCACCGTCGTGCGCGCCGTCCCCGCCCCCCGCGTGCCGCTCGGCGCGCCGGTGCCGCCCCGCCCCGTCGTCCCCGGCCGCGAGCGGGCCGGTCGCCCGATGCCGCAGCCCGTCGCGCCGCGGCCCGCGCCCCGGCCTGCTCCGCGTCCTGCTCCTCACCCGGCTCCGCGTCCGGCTCCGGGCCCGGCCCCGCGTCCGGCTCCGCGTCCGGTCGGCGTGCGCCCCGGCGGCCGCCCGCCGGCGCGGCGCGGTGCCCGGGTGCCCCGCCCGCGCCCGCCGATGCGCGGCCCCGTGGGTCCGGCGCCCGCGCCGGTGCCGGCCCGGCCCGGAGCTGCGGTCCCGCCCCCGGCGCGCCACGGCGGCCCACCGCCGGCGCCCGACCCGGGCCCGGGCCCGGTGGCCCCGCCCGCCCCGCCGGTGCCGCACCGCCCGGCGCCGCGGCCCTGAGGACGCAGCGAGGGTCACCCCGGCTGCCCGGCACGCAGCGGGGGTGACCCTCGCTCCCACGGCTCCGCCCCCACCCCGGGGGCGGAGCCGTCGTGCGTCGCGGGGTCGGCGCCGCGAGGTGGGGATGCCCCCCGGTGATCGGGGGGCGTGCTCCGCCGGCGCGGGGGTCGGCACGCTGCTGCCCGCGCGCCCGCCCGGCGAAGCTCGTCACCAGGAGAACGAGACCGGGGCACGCGCGACGCGGCGGCCTCGACGAACCGGAGGACGTCATGACCGCCGAGCACCCCACCCCCCAGCAGCCCACGCACCAGCAGCCCACCCACCGGCCGGCCCCGCCGCTGGTCTGGAAGTTCGGCGGCACGTCCGTCGGCGACCACGACCGCATCCGCGCCGTGGCCCGCCGCATGGTCGCCGCCCACCAGGCCGGCCACCGCGTCGTCGCCGTCCTCTCCGCGATGGGCAAGACCACCGACCACCTCGTCGCGCAGGCCCACGAGCTGAGCGCGTCCCCCGACCCGCGGGAGATGGACGCCCTGCTCGCGGTCGGGGAGCGCATCTCGTGCGCGCTCACCGCGATGGCCATCACCGAGCTCGGCGTCCCGGCGGTCTCGCTGGACGGGGCCCAGGCCGGCGTCGCCACCGACGCGGGGCACGGCCACGCCCGCCTCGCCGACATCGACCCGCGCCGCATCCACGCCGAGCTCGACCGCGGCGCGATCGTGCTCGTCACCGGGTTCCAGGGCGTGACCGCCGCCGGCGACGTCAGCACCCTGGGTCGCGGCGGCTCGGACGCCTCGGCGGTCGCGCTGGCCGCCGCGCTGGGCACCGCGCGCTGCGACATCTTCACCGACGTCCCCGCGGTGTTCACCGCGGACCCGCGCGTCGTCCCCGACGCCCGCCCGCTGTCGTCGGTGCGCACCGACGAGATGCTGGAGATGGCCGAGGCCGGCGCCGGGGTGCTGCAGCCCCGCGCCGTCGAGCTCGCCGCGGTCCACGGGGTGGAGATCCACCTGCGGTCGAGCTTCGACTCCGGCAACGGCACCGTCGTCGGCTCGCGCCCCGACCCCAGCGCGGAACTGGAGCGCGTCGCCGTCGCCGGCGTCGGGCACCGCCGCGCCGAGCCGCTCTACGCCGCCCCCGGCGCGTCGGCGGGCGCCGTCGCGGCGGCGTTGGCCCGCCGCGGCCTCGCGGTCGGCGCGACGCTGGTCGAGTCCGCCGAGGTGCGGTTCACCGTCCAGGACGCCGCCCCGGCCGCGGTCACCGCGGCGCTGGAGGCCGCCGGCCTCGAGGTCGCGGTCCGCGAGGAGCTCGGGACGGTCGGCGTCGTGTGCTCCGGGCTCACCCGCCGGCCCGAGGTCGCGGCCACCGTCCTCGACGTGCTCACCGCCGCGGGCATCGCGCCGCGCCTCGTCACCACCAGCCCCGCGCGGATCACCGTGCACGTCGCGTCCGCGCAGGTCGACGACGTCCTGCGGCTCCTGCACGCGGCCCTGGTGACGGACGCGGCCGCGACGCCCGCCGTCCCCGAGGCGCCCGCCGCCCCCGCCGCCACGACGACCCTCGACACGGGCACGCGCCCGGACCTGCGGGTGGTCGCCTGACCCACCCGCTCGCCCGACCCCCGCGACCCCCGCCGCCCCGCGCGGCGGGGGTCGTCGGCGTCTCCGGGGACGCCGGGGTCCGGGGGCTTGCCCCACCCCGAAGAGGCGGGCTCACCCCGGCCGGGGCGGGGGCCGGCGCGATGGTCCGGGGCCCGCCCGCGCAGCAGGCTCGTCAGCAACACCGCGACACCCGCGGACCACCGCGACAGACCCCCAGGAGCCCGCCGTGAGCGCCACCGTCACCCCCCTCGTCCCCACCCCGCTGCGCGACACCGCGGCGCCGCGGGTCGACGGCCCCTTGCCCGGGCCCCGCTCCGAGGAGCTGCTCGCCCGGCAACGCGAGCGGGAGTCGAACGCGCGGGCCTACCCGCGCCACTTCCCGTTCGCCATCGCCGAGGGCGCCGGCAGCTGGGTGCGTGACGTCGACGGCAACGTGTTCCTCGACTTCCTCGCCGGCGCCGGCGTGCTCTCCCTCGGGCACAACCACCCCGAGCTGGTGGCCGCGGCCGTCGAACAGATGGGCACCTTCACCCACGGCCTCGACATGGCCACCCCGACCAAGGACGCCTTCACCGAGGCCCAGCTCGCGATGCTGCCCGAGGGCATGCGGGACCGGATGCGGATCCAGTTCTGCGGGCCCACCGGCGCCAACGCCGTCGACGCCGCGATCAAGCTCTGCAAGACCGCCACCGGCCGCGGCGACGTCGTGTCCTTCCAGGGCGGCTTCCACGGCAGCACGCACGCGGCGATGGCGATGACCGGCCTGGTCGCCCAGAAGCGCCCGATCCAGAACGGGATGCCCGGGGTGCAGTTCTTCCCGTTCAGCTCGTGCAGCCGCTGCCCGCTGGCGCTGAACCCCGAGACCTGCCAGACCAACTGCGTGGCCCTGCTCGAGCGGGCGCTCCACGACGCCAACGGCGGCGTCGCGCTCCCCGCCGCGGTGATCATGGAGCTGGTCCAGGGCGAGGGCGGCGTCATCCCGGCCCGCAAGGAGTTCGTGCAGCGCGTCCGGGCGCTGACCCGCGAGCTGGGCGTGCCGCTGATCGTGGACGAGGTCCAGACCGGGTGCGGCCGCACCGGCACCTGGTGGGCGTTCGAGCAGTACGGCATCGAGCCCGACGTCGTCGTCGCCTCCAAGGCGCTGTCCGGCATGGGCCAGCCCGTCGCGATCATCATGTACGACGAGTCCCTCGACGTCTGGGCGCCCGGCGCCCACAGCGGCACGTTCCGCGGCAACCAGCTCGCCTTCGCCACCGGCGTCGAGACGATCCGGATCGTCGAGCGCGACGACGTCCTGGCGAACGTCCGCGCGCGCAGCGCCCAGGTGTTCGCGAACCTGGCCGAGCTCGCGCAGGACCCGGGCGTGGTCGAGGTGCGCGGGCTGGGGCTCATGCTCGGCATCGAGCTCGCCGCGCCGGCCGACGGGCGCTCGGTGACTGCGCTGGCCCAGGACGTGCAGGCCCGCGCGCTGCGCGCCGGCCTCATCGTCGAGCTCGGCGGCCGCGACGACTGCGTGGTGCGGATGCTCCCGCCGCTCACCGTCACCGCGGAGCAGATCGACCTGGCCTGCGCGATCCTCGTCGACGCCGTCCGGGCGAGCCTGGGCCGGGAGGTGCCGGCCGCCGCCTGACCCGCACGCGACCCGACGAAGGGCACCACCGCCACCACGGCGGTGGTGCCCTTCGGCGTGGGTGGGGACAACCCCACCGGCGAGAGGCGGGTCGTCCCCGCCGGTCGTAGGGCACACGTCCTGCTGCCGGCGTCCGGCGCGGGGCAGGCTTCGAGGTGACAGAGAGACCCCGATCACAGCACTGGAGCACCGGGAGCCCCGCGATGAGCAGCACCGCCACCCTCGAGATCACCGTCCCGACGACCGGTCGCGACCGCGCGATCCTCGCCGCGATCGCCGCCGGCCGCGTGGCCGTCGCGTCGGGCACCGGGTTCGCGCTGACGGTGGACGGCTGCTGCTGCGCCGACCAGTTCGCCGGGACCCGGCTCAAGGCGGCGGGGCTCATCCGCGGGGCGTCGTCCGGCACGCCGGAGCTGACCCCCGCCGGGCGCGCGCTGCTGACCGCCGCGTGAGCCCGCCGGGTCGGGCTCAGGACAGGTTGAGCACCGCCAGCACGCCGCCCTTGATCGTGGAGACGTAGCCCGTGCGGCCGTCCGGGGTGACGGCCACGCTGCTCGGGCCCGGCGGGGTCGGCAGGGTCGCCGTGACCGCCAGGGTCTGCGCGTCGATCACCGAGACCGTGTTGCTCGAGTTGTTCGCGACGTAGGCGAACCGCCCGTCCGGCGCCCAGGTGATCTCCTGCGGGTTGTCGCCCACCGGGATGGTCGCGATCAGCGTGTTGGTGTCCGTGTCGATCATCGTCACGTTGTCGCTGTCGAAGTTCACGTTCGCGAGCAGGGGGCGGGCGGGGTTCACCGCCACGCTGTGGGGGCTGGTGCCGACCGGGACCTCCGCGATCACCCCGTAGGTCGCGGTGTCCAGCACGGTGATCAGGTTCGACTCGTGGTTCGGCGTGTAGGCGCGCGTGCCGTCGCGGGAGAACTCGACCCAGTGCGGGTTCTTGGCCACCGGCACGTCGCGGACGATGGTGTTCGACGTGGTGTCGATGACCGAGATCGAGCCCGAGTCGTGGTTGGGCACCCAGAGCCGAGTGCCGTCGGGCGACACCGCCGCGGCGAACGGCCGCGTCTGGACGGGGATGGTCGCGACGACCTGGTTGGTCGTGGTGTCGAGCACCGACACCGCGGCGATCGTGCGGGCGTCGTCGAAGACGCTGACGTAGACCCGCTTCCCGTCCGGGGCGAACGTGACGTACTGCGGCGGGCCCGAGGTGATCGGGATCGTGGCGGTCACCGCGTTCACCGAGGTGTCGACGACGGTGACGACGCCGGCGGTCCGGTTGGCGACGTAGACCAGCCGGCCGTTCGGGGAGACCTGCGCGTACCCCGGGGTCTGGCCCACGGGGACCGAGGCGCCGAGGGTCGGGATCGGGACGCTCGCGGCGACCGTGGTCGGCGGCGGCGCGTCGGCCGCCTCCTCCTGCGGCGTGCTCGTCCCGCCCAGCACGAGGTACCCGGCGAGGCCGATCGCGGCCACCAGCGCGACGACCGCGACGGCGGCGACGATCACGATGGTGCGTCGTCGCCCGCCCGCCGCGGCGGGCGCCGCCGTGGGCGCCGCCGTGGGCGGGGTCCGCACGGCGCCGGACGAGCCGGTCGCCGGGCCCAGCGCGATCGGGCCGGTCGGGGCGTCGTCCTCGGCGGGGGCCCGGGCCGGGCCACCGGGCGGGCGGCCACCGGGAGGGCGACCACTGCCCCCGGCGTCGCGCCGGCCGCCCTCGCGCGTCCCGATCGTCGTCGTGGTGTCGCCCGCGGGCGGTGCTCCGGGAGCACCGGGCGTGAACGCGGTGGTCAGGCCCTCGTCGGAGGAGGCCGGGGTCTGCTGCGGGGTCTGCTGGGGGGCCTGCTGCGGGGCCTGCGGGTACGGGGGTGCGGCCGCGGCGGCCTGCGACCCGAAGGCCCGCTGCCCGTGGGGCGCGCCGGCGGGGAAGCCGCCCGACGGCGGCCCGACCGCGGGCATCGGCCCGGAGGACGGCGCCGTGCGCGAGGGCGCGGCGGGGGGCGCCGCGGGGGGTGCGGCGGGGGTTGCGGCGGGGCGCCCCGAGGAGTCGGGCAGCGCCGAGGCCAGGATCGCGGCGCCGAGCGCCACGGCGTACTTCGGGTGGGTGTCGACGACGGTCGGGCGGCCGATCTCCGCGGCCACCATCTCGGCGACGAGCGGGATCCGCGACGAGCCGCCGACGAGCAGGACGGCGCTGAGCTCGGAGGGGTCGACGTGCGCGGAGCGCAGCGTGCGCGACAGCGCGGACACCGTGGTCTCGAGTGGCGCCCGGACCATGTCCTCGAGCTCGCCGCGGGTGATGGTGACGTCGAAGTGCCGCCCGGGCAGGAACACCGGGACCACGGTCTCGGTGTCGACCGACAGCGCCTCCTTGGCGAGCACGCAGTCCTGGCGCAGCCGCGCGAGGGCGACGCTGGTGGTCGGGTCGCGCAGGTCGAGGTCGTCGAGCACGCCGCCGGAGGCGTGGTTGACGTGGGCGAGGACGGCCTCGTCGAAGTCGACGCCCCCGAGGCGCTCGATGCCCTCGGGCGAGCCGAGGATCTCGACACCGCCGTCGCGGGCGCGCAGCACGGTGGCGTCGAACGTGCCGCCGCCGAGGTCGTAGACGGCGATGACCTCGCCGTCGCGCAGCGCGTGGGAGGACGCGTAGTGGGCGGCAGCGGCGACGGGCTCGGTGACGGTCGGCGGGTTGTCCAGCCCGGCGAGGGCCGGCACCTCCTCGAACAGGCCGCGGCGGAACGGGCCCCAGTTCGCCGGGTGGGTCAGCACCACGCGGTCGGGCTTGCCGCCCTCCGTCTCGGTGACGATGGTCAGGACGTCGCGCAGCAGGGCCGCGAGCAGGGCGGTGACCGGCTGCGACGTGCCGCCGAGCAGGACCGGGGTGGGGTCGCCCAGGCGCCGCTTGAACTCGCGGCCCAGGCGGTCGGGGTTGCTGACGGCGCGGCGCGCGGCGGCGTCGCCGGTGAGCAGGGAGCCGTCCTCGCGCAGGTAGACCACCGACGGCGTCGCGACCGAGCGATCACCGAGGCTGACCATCTCGACCTGGTCGTCGCGGACGATCGCCGCGGCGACGAAGGTCGTCCCGATGTCGACACCCAGGCTGTACATCTGGCCGCCTCCCCGATATTGCTACGCATCGTAACGGTCGTGGCCGGGAAAGCCGAGTGATTAGCCTGATGGATCGAGTGGACGTTCGACGCCGTGGCGGACAGTCGTCGCGGACCGTGCGCAAGGGGGGTAAACCCCACCTCGCACTCGGGTGGGCACCCTTCCCGCCCTACACGCCGTGGCCGCACCATGACGTCATGGCACCGGACTCGCTCCCCGCGGTCCTCTCCGGCGGCGCCGACGACCCCTGGCACCAGCGCATGCGCCTCGAGCGCGAGCTGCACGACGGGCCCGCCCTGCGGCTCTCCGCGCTCGCCCTGCGGCTGGGCCTGATGGGTCACCGCTGCCAGGACCCCGCACTCGCCGAGAGCATCGCCGGCGTCCAGGACGAGCTGCACGCCGTCCTGGAGGAGCTGCGCAACCTCGCCGGCAAGCTCTACCCCCCGCTCCTGGACGAGGCCGGCCTCGGGCCCGCGCTGCGCCAGGTCGCCGAGCACACCGACGCCCCGATCGCGATCGTCGACACCTCCGAGCGCTTCGGGCCCGCGCTCGAGGGGGCGACGTACTTCGCGGTCGCCGAGTGCCTCGCGGCGCTGCCCGTCGGGGCGCCCGCGGTGGAGGTGGCGATCAACCGCGAGGGCGACGAGCTGGTCATCGCGGTGACCGGGCTGGAACCGGGCGCCACGGGGCGTCTGCAGGAGACCGCGCGCTCGCTGGGCGGGCGCACCGACGTGGGGCCCTCGGGGTCCGTGACAGCGAGGATCCCGTGCGCGTAGCCCTGGCCGAGGACGGCGCCCTCTTCCGTGAGGGCCTCCAGATGCTGCTCGAGGCCGCCGGCCACGAGATCGTCGGCTCGGTGGCCGACGGCGACGCGATCGTCCGGCTGCTCGCCACCGAGCCGGTGGACGTGGCGATCCTCGACATCCGGATGCCCCCCGAGCCCGACGGCGGGCTCACCGCCGCCGAGCGCCTCCGCGCGCTGCACCCCGACATGGGGCTGCTCTTCCTCTCGCACTACGCCGAATCGCACTACCTCATGCGGATCCTCGGGATCGGCACCGAGCGCGTCGGCTACCGGCTCAAGGAGAAGGTCGGCAGCGTCGACGTCCTGTCCGACACCCTCGAGCGCATCGACGGCGGCGAGATCGTCATCGAGCCCGTGCTCGCGAAGCGGCTGGTGGAGAAGCCGCAGGGTGACAAGAAGGGCCTGATCTCGGCGCTGTCCGAGCGCGAGATCGACGTGCTGCGCCTGATGGCCGAGGGCCGGTCGAACAACGGGATCGCGGGCCAGCTCTACGTCACGCCGAAGGCGGTCGAGAAGCACATCGCGAACATCTTCGACAAGCTCGGGCTCCAGGCGGACACGGCCGCGCACCACCGGCGGGTCCTCGCGGTCCTCACCTACCTGCGCTCGCAGCGCGAGGACGGCTGACGCGAGCCTGGTTCCGAGCCTGTTCTGGGGCCCCCGCGCGCCCTAGCCTCGCGCCGGAGGGGAGGCCGGGTGAGCACGGACAGCACGACGGGGACGACGGGGACCGTGGGCACGGTCGGCACCGCGCCCCTGCGCGTCCACCTGGTGCGCCCGCTCATCACCGCGGGCGTGGTCGTCGTCGCGCTCGGCGCGGTCATGGCCGTCGCCTCGGTGCTGACGCCGCCCGACACCGCCGCGGTGTGGGCGCCCTTCCTCGGCGCGGCGCTGGCCGTGGTCGTCCTGCGCCTCGCCGGGCCGGCGCTCGAGCGTGTCGCCACCCGCCTCGACCCGCGCCCGACGTCGCCCTACGCGGCGCTCGCGGCGGCCGGCGCCCGCACCGGGGCCGAGTCGCTCGAGGCTGCGCTGGCCGGGCTCGCGCAGGTGCTCGCCGACGGCACCCGCGCGCGGCGGGCCTCGATCTGGCTCGCGCTCGACCACGGCCTGGTGCCCGCCGACGCGGACCCCGCCCGTCCCGAGGTGCTCGTGCCCGACCTCGCCGCGCTGCTCGCGCGCCCGGAGGTCGACCACGCCGTGCCGGTGCGCACCGGGGACGAGCTGCGGGCCGTCCTGGTGCTGGAGAAGCCCGGGCAGGCCGTGACGCCCGCCGACCGCCGTCTCGTGCGCGACGTCGCCGCCGGCGCGGGGCTGCTCGTGCGCGGCGCGCGCCTCAACGCCCGGCTCGCCGCGCGGGTGCAGCGGGCCGACGACCTGGGTCGCGAGCTCACCGAGTCGCGCCGGCGCCTGACCCGCGCCCGTGACGCCGAGCGCCGCCGCCTGGTCACCGAGCTCGCGCACGTCACCACCGACCGGCTCGAGGCGCTGCGCGCCGCGCTGGACGAGGCGGGCGCCGCGCTGGACAGCGACGACCCGGCCCCCGCGGGCCCGGCGCTCACCCGCGCCCTCGAGGGCCTCGAGGACCTCATCGACCGCTTCCGCGTGATCGTGCGCGGCGTCTACCCGACGGTGCTCACCGCGCAGGGCCCCGTCGGTGCGCTCGAGGAGATGGCCGCCGACCTGCCGCGGGCGACCACCGTCGTCGGGCGGCTCCCGCGGCGCCTGGCGTGGGAGGTGGAGTCCGGCCTCTACTACGTGGCCGCGGCGGCGCTGACGCACCTGGCGGGGTGCGAGGGGGAGGGCCCGGTGGAGGCGGTGCTGACCCACGAGGGCGGGCAGCTCGCGGTCCAGGTGGGCGCGGTCGTGGCGGGCGGTCCGGAGGTGCTCGACGAGCTGCGGGCGGCGGTGTCCGAGGACGCCGACCGGCTCGCCGCGCTCGGGGGACGGCTCCACGTGGAACACGACCTCGGGCGGGTGCGCGCGGTCGCCTCGGTGCCCGACGACCTCGAGCCCGTGGTGGAGTCCGGTCCGGGAGAGCGCGGATGACCGCGACGGCCGCGCGGGCGGAGCCGGTCCCCGCCGTCACGCGCTCCCGGGGCCCGAGCCCCGCCACGCTCGGGTGGGGGCTGCTGCTCGGGCTCACCTCGCTGTTCTCGTTCGTCTGGCTGGGCCTCGGCGCGGTCATCGCCCTGGCCGCCTCCGTCCCCGGCCTCGCCGACCCCGCCGCCGCGGGCACCTGGTCGCGCGCCATCGCCGACGCCGCCGCGCGCAGCGAGCCCGCCGGGCAGGCGGTCGTCGACTACGTCCTGTCCGTCGCGGCGATCGTGCTGGCCGTGGCCCTGATGCGCCGGGCGCCGCGCTGGTGGGTCGCGCGGTGGCTGGTCATCGCGCTGGTCGGGTCGGCGGGGGCGTTCAACCTGCAGGCGCACGCGGCGGCGGCCGCGGCGCGCGACGCGGTCGGGATCGAGATCGGCGGGGTGCACCAGGTCGTCCTGCACGCCGTCGCCTGCCTGGCGTACGTGGTCGCGCTGCTCCTGCACCCCACCGGGCGGCCCGGGGTCGACGCGCGGACCCCGACCGGGCGTCTCGTGATCGCCGCCGGTTCGGTCGGGCTGCTCGTGGTCGGGTTCGGCACCGCGCTGCTGCCCCACACCGTGAGCTGCGTGCTGTTCTTCGGCGCCGTCGTGCCCGGGGCGGGGCTGTTCGCGCTGACCCACCGGCAGCGCTCGGGGCGGCTGGGCTCCGAGCAGCGCACGCAGGTCCGGCTCGTGGTCAGCGTGCTCATCGCGGCGGTGGTCACCACGGCGGTCCTCGGGATCATGACCGTGGTCCTGCTGGTGTTCGGCCGCCCGGGGCTCGAGCTGGTGGACCCCACGGCGCACGGCACGTACGCGCCGACCGGACCGCTGTTCTGGAGCTCGCGCCTGGCCTCGGTCGCGATCGCGCTGGCGGTGCTCATCGCCGCCGACCGCCCGCGCCTGTGGTCCGCCGAGCGCCGCTTCGGGCGGGGCCTGGCCCTCGCGCTCCTCGTCGTGCTCGCCGGCGGCACCGTCGTCATCACCGAGGCCGCGCTCACGGGGTTCCTCGGCAGCGTCCCCGCCCTGGTCGTCGCGATCCTCGTCGGCGCCGCGCTCTACCCCGTGCTCTCCGAGCGCATCGAGCGCACGGTCGACCAGCTGCTCTACGGCCGGCGCCCCACCCCGTACAGCGCGCTGGCCGGGATCGTGGCGCTCTCCGGCCCGGGCGACGAGGAGGGGCCCGACGTCGCCGCGATCGCGGAGGCCGTCGGCGTCGGGCTCGGTGCGCGCTGGTGCCGCCTGACCGTCACCCGCCCCGGGCTGCGCGACCGCACCTACCGCTGGGCCGCCGCCGGCGCGGAGGGCGAGGCCGACGACGGCGTCGAGGTCACGGTGCGCCGCGGCGACGAGCGCATCGGCACCCTGGCGGTCGACCGCGGGGCCGGCGCGGGACTCGACGCCGAACGCCGCCGGCTGCTCGGCGACATCGCCGACAGCCTCACCCCGGTCCTGGAGGCCAGCAGGCTCGGCATCGACCTCGAACGCCAGCTGCGCGCCGCCCGCGCCCACGCCGAGCACATCGCGGCCTCGCGGCGCCAGGTGGTCGCCGAGATGGACCACGAGCGCCGCACCATCGAGCGCGACCTGCACGACGGCGCCCAGCACCACCTCGTCTCGCTGCGGCTGGGCCTCGGCCTGGTCGAGCACCACGTGCGGGCCGGCCGCGTCGAGAAGGCGCGCGAGCGCCTCGCCGACGCGCTCGAGCGGATCGCGACCGCCGAGTCGAAGCTCGCCGAGACCGCCACCGGCGTGTCCTCGCTGGTGCTCTCCGAGCGCGGCATCGTGCCGGCGCTGGCCGCGGACCTCCACGGCGTGCACCCGCCGGTCACCCTGACCTCCGAGCTCGCCGAGGGTCGCCGCTTCGACGCCGACGTCGAGGCGGCCGTGTACTTCTGCTGCCTGGAGGCGGTGAACAACGCCCGCAAGCACGCGCCGGGCGCGACGGTGACGGTGCGCTTCAGCGAGTCGTCGTCCGCCGCGGGCGCGCAGCTGCGCTTCGTGGTGCGTGACGACGGCCCCGGCTTCGACCCGGCCGCCCTCGGTGGCGCGGCGGGCAAGGGGATGCGCAACCTCAGCTCGCGGATCGTGCGCCACGGCGGCGGCATCACCGTCGACTCCGCGCCCGGCCGGGGCACCACCGTCGAGGGCCACGTCCCGGTCACGCCCGCGGCCGACGAGCCGGCCGGCGCGGGCCCGGTCGAGCCGCTCTCGGAGGCCGACGCCACCCAGGTCGGCCCGTCGCTCCTCGACCACCGGACGCTCACCCTCGCCGCCCTGACCGAACGGCCCCCGTCGACCACCGCGCCCGTCGCCCGCCCGACGTCCCCGGTCCGGACGGAGCCGGCGCCCGCCGAGACGGAGGTCGTCGTGATCGCCGGCGCCGTGGGGCCGCCGGACGGCGACGCGCCGACGGCGACGGTCACGACGTCCGGCGCGAGCGCCGAGCCCGCGGTCGATTCCGTGCCGGACGTCGAACCGGATGCCGAGCCGGACGCCGACCCGGCGGCGGACGAGCCCGCTGCGGAGGACGCCGCTGAGGACGCCGCTGAGGACGCCGCTGAGGACGCCGCCGAGGACGGGCCGCCGGCGCCCGACGACGCGCCGGAGCCTGCCGCGGGGGACGAGCCCGAGGCCGCCGCGGACGAGCCCGAGGCCGCCGCGGACGAGCCCGTCGCCGACGACGAGCCCGCCGCGACCGAGGACCCCGCCGGGCCCGACGAGGACCGCGGTCCCCCGCCCGCCCCCGCGTCGCAGGAGCCCGGGTCCGACGGCGCGCCCAGCCCGATCCCGCGGGGCGCCCCGGAGGCGCGGCGGCAGCCGGTCACCGCGCTGACGCCGCTCGCCGTGGTCCCCGGTCCCCGCACGCCGACCCGGCGGGTCCCGGTGACCGGTCCCCCGCCCGCCGGTCGGATGCTGCTCGACCGGGTGCGCGAGATCCTCGACGAGGCCCGCACCGCGTGGCCCGGGGGCCCGCAGGCCGCGCGGATCGCCGAGATGCGCACCCGGCTCGAGGGCGGGCTGCGCCTGGCCGTGCGCTCCGGCGTCGGCCCCGCGCCGGCGCCGACGCTGCGCGCGATGCTGGGCGAGCACCTCGCACGCGGCACGGTCGTGGTCGACGACGCGCGCCCGGACGGCGTCGTGATGCTCACCGACGTGGGTGGGCCGAGCCCCCGTCCTCCGCTGCCCCACGCCCTCGTGGCCGCGGGGACGCCGCAGTGGTCGGCGGCCGCGGTCGACCGTCGTCTCGTCGCGCGCTCCGACGTGCTGCGCGCCCGCACGGCGGTCGAGGCCCTGGACCTGTTCCTGCGCGCCGCGCCGCGCGACCCGCGCAGCGACCGGCTGCGCTACCGGCTCGAGGGCCTGCGGATCGGGAACCACGCGCTCGTCGAGGTCGAGCTGCTCGCCCGACCGCCGAATCTGTCCTCCACCGACCAGGAACGCGCCGAGCGCCTGTGGGGCGGCGACGGCGATGCGCCCCACCACCGCCTGGGCCTCCCGCCGGACGCCGACCTCTCCGCCCTCGCCGACGCGCTCGAGGCCGAGCGGCGCCACTGGCAGGTCCGGCTCGCCCACCCCGCGTCGACGCGCGGGCTGCGGATCGCCTCCGAGGCCGCGCTGCGGACCTGCGACGAGCTCCGGGGCCGCCTCGGGCGCTGAGGCGGCGGGGGTTGTCCCCCCCGAGGGTCCGGGTGCCGACCCCTGCCGTGCGGGGGCGCACTCCATCGTGACGTGGCTCACCGCAGCGCAGGCTCCTGAGCAGCGAGAACACGCCGACCAGGCGGGTCCGCCGAGCGTCGGGAGGCCACCATGTCGATCATCGCAACCGCCGTGCCCCGGCCGTGGTCGCACGGTCGCCGCCGGGCCCGGGACTGGGCCGGGATCCGGTTCGCGGAGCACGAGGTCCGCAACCTCTGGCGCCACGCGGCCGTCCGCGGCGGGCTGGGCGAGAAGATCTTCTCGCCGAGCGGGGCCGTGCTGGCCGTCCCCGACATCACCGCGATCCACCTCGGCCCGCCCCTGCGCTTCACGATCCGCCTCCGGCCCGCCCAGATCTGGGAGGACGCCACGGAGGCCGGCCGGCACATGGCGAACGCGCTCGGCGTGCCGAACGTCCGGTTCACCGAGCTCGCGCCCGGCTGGATCGAGATCCAGGCCCCGACCGACCCCGCCGAGCTCGACGAGCCCACGCGGGACGCGGCGGACGAGACCCCCGAGCTGCCCCCGCGCCCGACGCGCCCGCTCTCGCCGGTGGTCGCGCGCGCCCTCGCCCGCGGCCACCGCGCACCGACCGCGCGCTGACCCCGCGCCCACCCGGCGCCACGCTCTGCTCCGATCGCCGTTGATCGGGCCGTATCGCGGCGTCTAGCGTTCGTCCGATACCGGCGTAGACCACGGGATCGGCCCGCCCGTGAGTGCCGCGATGCCCGGACCGACGACGGCCAGGAGCATGTCGGCGAGGACGTCGGCCGGCTCGGCGTCGCCCACCCCGTCGGCCTCGGGGTCGCCGAGCCACCAGTCCGCGAGCCCCTCGGCCGCGCCGACCAGCGTGTGCGCGTAGGGCAGCGCCACGGGCCGGGGCACGCCGAGCCCGCCCGCCATCAGGTCGGCCGCCTGCCCGACGATCCGCCGGCGCAGGGCGTCGACCTCGCCGGCGAACGGCCCCGTCGACGCCTGCCGGTAGAGCACCGTCCAGCCCGCCCGCCGGGTGGTCAGCGCGTGGAAGAAGGCGCGCAGGGCCCGGCGCAGGCGCACGAGCGGGGCCTCGCCGGTGTCGCCGGCCGCGGCCTGCACCGCGTGCAGGAGCCGCTCGGCCTCGCGGTGCAGGCAGGCGGCGAACAGCTCGTCCTTGCTGCCCCCGTGCGCGTAGACGAGCGGCTTGCTGACCCCGGCCCGCGCGGCGACCGCGTCCATCGAGGCGCCGTGGAAGCCCTCCTCGGAGAACACCGCGACCGCGGCGTCGAGGACCTGGCGACGGCGGACCTCGGGCGCCAGGCGCTGGCGGCCCGTGCGCGACGTCTCCGCGGTCACGCTTGCACCGTATCTACCGACGCGTAAAGTACGGCGCGTTGCCGGGACCGCCAGTACCGGACACCTCGACGTCCCCGACGCAGCCGGAGTGAAGCCGTGCCCGAGAAGATCGACGTCAACGAGCTGGGCCGCACCGTCGACCCCAAGTCGTTGTCCGACGAGCAGCTGGTCGCCGCCCTGCGCGACGGCCTGGCCGAGGGCGGGGGCAAGGACATCGATCCCTCCCTGTTCGCGCGGCTGGTCAAGAGCACCGGCAAGGGGCAGCTCGAGGCGGTCATGTCGTCCGACGTCCGCCGCCCCGTCCTGGACGCCATCTTCGGGCGGATGGCGGAGTTCTACTCCTCGAAGGGTTCCAGTGCGAAGCGCCAGGTCGTGCACTGGCACGTCACCGGCGCGTCGGGTGGCGGCAGCGACGACTTCCAGACCGCGATGCAGCACGGCGCCTGCGAGGTCTCCGAGGCGCTGACCGAGGAGCCGCGCACCGAGCTGACGATGGACGGCGTGCAGTTCCTCAAGGTCGTCACCAACAACGCCTCGCCGGTCACGCTGTTCATGACCCGCAAGCTGAAGGTGTCCGGCGACGTCGGCTTCGCGACGGCGCTGCAGAAGATGTTCACGATCCCCACGGCCTGAGGAGACGCCCGCCATGACCTTCTCGATGGAGCTCTCCGAGGAGCACACCGACCTGCGTGAGTGGGCCCACGGGTTCGCCGCCGACGTCATCCGCCCGGCCGCCGCCGAGTGGGACGAGCGCGAGGAGACGCCGTGGCCGGTCCTGCAGGAGGCCGCGAAGATCGAGCTGTACAATTTCGAGACCCTCGCCAGCTTCTGGGGCGACGAGACGGGCCTGTCCCTGCCGATCGTCAACGAGGAGCTCTTCTGGGGTGACGGCGGCATCGGCATGGCGATCTTCGGGACCACCCTCGCCGTCGCCGGCATCTTCGCCTCGGGCACGCCCGAGCAGATGGTCGAGTTCATCCCGCAGTGCTACGGCGACGCCGCCGACGTGAAAGTCGCGGCGTTCTGCTCGTCGGAGCCCGAGTCGGGCTCGGACGTCTCGGCGATGCGCACCCGCGCGACCTACGACGAGGCCAAGGACGAGTGGACCCTCAACGGCGCGAAGGCGTGGGCCACCAACGGCGGCATCGCCAACATCCACGTCGTGCAGGCCGTCGTCGACTCCTCGCTCGGCTCGCGCGGCCAGGCGGCGTTCGTGGTGCCACCGAACACGCCGGGGCTCGAGACGGCCAAGAAGATCAAGAAGATGGGCCTGCGGGCCTCGCACACCGCCGACGTCTTCCTCGACGACGTCACCGTGCCCGGCTCCTGCCTGCTCGGTGGCAAGGAGAAGCTCGACGAGCGGCTCGCGCGCGCCCGGGAGGGGCAGCGGTCGAAGGGCTCGTCGGCCATGCAGACCTTCGAGCTCTCGCGCCCGACGGTCGGCTCGCAGGCCATCGGCATCGCGCGCGCGGCGTACGAGTACGCGCTGGACTACGCCAAGGAGCGCGTGACCTTCGGCCGCCCGATCATCGACAACCAGTCGATCGCGTTCACGCTCGCGGACATGAAGACCGAGATCGACGCGGCCCGCATGCTCGTCTGGCGCGCCGCGTGGATGGGCCGCAACGGCGTGGCGTTCGAGGCCGGCGAGGGCTCGATGTCCAAGCTCAAGGCCGGCCGCGTGGCGGTGTGGGCCACCGAGCGCGCCATCCAGATCCTCGGCGGCGCCGGCTACTCCCGCGAGCACCCCGTCGAGCGGATGCACCGCGATTCGAAGATCTACGACATCTTCGAGGGCACTGAGCAGATCCAGCAGCTCGTCATCGCCCGCGCCATCAGCGGGCGCCACATCGCCTGACCCGCGCCGTCGGCGGACGCCCCCCGGGTCCGCTCAGCCGGCGTTCTCCCGGATGTGCTCGAGCAGGGTGCTCGCGGCGAGCCGACCGAGCCCGTTCGCGGCCAGGGGGCTGTCGCCCGTCAGCAGCCCCCGGTCGCGCAGGACGTGGCCGGCCATGTCGTCGTTGGTGACCACGACACCCTGCTCGCGCAGGCAACTCGCCAGGAGCCACGGCATGGGGCCGGGGATGTAACCGATGTCGAGGTTGGCGCCGGTGTCGAGGGCGTCGGGGAACACGCACGTCCGGTAGCCCTCGAAGGGGGAACGCTCGCGGTGGCGGGCGGCGGCGACGAGGGCGGCGGGCCCGTGGCACAGGGTGATGACGAAGCGGCCGTCGGCCAGGGCCCAGTCGAGGACGGACTGCACCTCGTCGCTCTCGGCGAGACCGATCATCGCGCCGTGGCCGCCCGGGATGAAGACCGCGAGGTAGTCGGAGCCCGGCCCGAGTCCGCTCTCGACGACGTCGGCGAGCGCGAGCGGGTCGCGGAACTGCGGCTCGAAGCGGTCGTAGGCCTCGTGCACGGCCTCGTCGTCGGCGGGCATCGCCCAGTGCTCGAACTTCACCGGGTTGCCCGAGACCGTGGCGACGTCGATCCCGAACCCGGTCTCGTGCAGGTGCATCATCGGCAGCAGGGTCTCCACGGGGTGGTTGCCGGTGGAGAACAGCCGGCCGTTCTGCATGGGCAGGTAGCGCTCGTCGACGCCGATGACGAGCACCTTCCAGCGCCCTTCGGTGTAGGCGCCGCGGGCCTCCGCGCCGTCGAAGTCGGTGCGCGGCGGCACGTACTGGCCCAGCGAGTACGGGGACGGGAAGAACGCGTTGCGCTCCGCGGCGTCCGGGGTCGGCTCCGTGGAGTCGGACTTCTCGGTACTGGTCATGGCGGTGCTCCTGTGGTGAAGGTCCTCGGCGGACCGTGGGGGTCGAGGTCGGCGGCGCCCGGCGACCGGGGCTTCGTGAAGCGCGCGGCGAGCTCGGCGACGCGGCGGGCGCGGTGTTCCGGGCGCACGCGGCCGGCGCGCTCCAGCAGGCACGCGCCGTGCAGGGCGCTCCAGAACACCTCCGTCGCCGTGCCCCCGTCGTCACCGTCGTCGCCGATCGCCTCGGCCAGGGTGTCGAACCCCGCGCGCAGCTCGGCGCGGGTGTCGTCCTGCGCGAACGCCGTGTCGATGGGCTCCTGGAACATCGCCTCGTACACGGCGGGGTGCTCGCCGGCGAAGTCCAGGTAGGCGACGGACACGGCCTCGACCGCCGGCCGCCCGCGCTCGCCGTCGAGCGCGGCGCGGCACCGCCGCGTGAGCTCGACGAACCCCTCCAGCGCGACGGCCAGCATGATCTCCGACTTCCCGCCGGGGAAGTGGCTGTAGAGCACCGGCTGGGTGTAGCCGATGGCCTCGGAGAGCCGGCGGGTCGTCACGGCCGGCCAGCCGTCGGCGTCGGCGCGCTCCCGGGCGGCGGCCAGGATGTGGCGATGGCGCTCGTCGTGGCGCTGCTGCCGCGCCGTCCGCTCCGCCATCGATCCTCCTCGCTTGCCGCTCGTGCCGTGACGAGCTTAATCCAGCGCTGCTAGATTCCTAGCACTGCTAGATTCCGGAGGAGTCGCCATGACCACCACTCTCGCCGTCGTCACCGCGACCGTCGTCGGCCTCATGGTCGGCGTCGAGCTGGCGGTCGCCGCCGTCGTCAACCCGATCCTGCTGCGCCTGCCGGCCGGTGCCTCGCTGGCGGCGCGGGCCGACGGTGGCCGCATGCTCGGACGCGCGATGCCGCCCTGGTACGTCGGTTCACTGGTCCTCACCGCGGCCCTCGCCGCCCTCACGTGGGGCACGCCGACGGCGACGACGGCCCTGGTCGTCGCGGGCGTGCTGCTCGCGCTCAGCGTCGTCCTGTCCGTCGCCCTGCTGGTCCCGATCAACAACCGCTCACGGACGTGGACCGCCGAGAGCCACCCCGACGACTGGCGGGAGCAGCATCGGCGCTGGGACCGGCTCCACCACGGTCGGGTCGCGATCATCGTGGTGGCGTTCGTGCTCGTCGTCCTCGCGGCGACGGCGCTCTGAGCGTGACGGCGTCACGGCCTCACGGCGTGGGGCGCCAGGAGCCGCGCGGCCGCGGGATCGCGACCGGGTGGTGGCGTGCGATCCGGACGTCGGCGGCGTGCTCGCCGGCCTCGGTCAGGGCCCGGCGGTGCCGGTCGGCCTCGCGGTGCGCCGCCGCCAGGGCGTAGGGCCCGTAGGCGTCGCGGAAGCGACCCACCGGATCGATCACCACCACCAGGTACTCGGAGCCGCCGTCGCGGAAATCGCCGTACATCGGGTGTTGCTGTCCGTCCATCCACTCCCCCCGGAGGACCCGCCACGGTGGTGTGGACGACGCCCATCGGGTGTCCACCGTGGTCCGCGGGGGCGCACGGTCGGTGCGGCCACACGGGTGACGCGGGACAGTGGATATACCCCGGCGGTGGGGTGAACGGAACAGGGGGAGCCGTCGATTTTGCGTTGTGGAGCCACAGCCGTCGCTGAACGGCCAGGGAAGCTCGACCGAACGGGCGACACGGGGAGGTCAGCAGGCCCGGTCGGAGCGCGCACCGCGGCGGTCCGAGCGGGCCTGCCGAGCACCCGGTGGGCTCAGACGGTCTCCTCGATGGGCGCGCCGCTGGCGGCCTTCTGGACCGACTCGCAGCCCTTGCGGGCGGCGGCCTTGGTCTCGTAGGCCTCGCCGGACGCGACGATCTGGCCGTTGCTGGCCTTCAGCCGGAACCGGAACTTGCCGGCCTTGTCCTCGTACACCTCGAACTTGCCCGCCATGCTTCCTCCGCTCGTGGTCTGAACGTGCTGGGCACCGGCGGACGTTAGTACGGATGGACGCACGTTCGGCGCATCCGCGGACCTGCGCGCCGGGACGATCTCCGTCGGGTGGCGTGGTGACACACGCCACGGGGAAGGTGGACGCCATGACGGTCGACAGCGAGGGTCCGCTCACCGAGGCACTCGGCACCGACTTCTTCTCGGTGCGCCGGCGGTTCACCGAGGCGCAGTGGGACACCTTCATGGCCGTCCGGCGCTACGTCGACCGCGTCGTGAGCCCGGCCGCCCCCGCCGCCTGGGACGCCGCGGAGATGCCGTGGGAGGTCATCAACGGCCTGCCCGAACTGGGTGTCGTCGGCGACGACATCGAGGGCTACGGCTGCCCGGGGCACGACCCGCTGACGAGCGGGCTGGTCGCCATGGAGCTCGCCCGCGGGGACGGCAGCCTCGCGACGTTCCACGCCGTGCAGTCGGGACTCGCCATGAAGTCGATCGCCATGCTCGGCTCCGAGGAGCAGAAGCAGGAGTTCCTGCCGGCGATGGCCAGGCTCGACCTCATCGGCGCCTTCGGGCTCACCGAGCCCGAGCACGGGTCGGACTCGGTCTCGCTCGAGACGAGCGCGCGCCGTGACGGGGACGACTGGGTGATCGACGGCCGCAAGCGCTGGATCGGCAACGGCAGCATCGCCGGGCGCACCGTCGTCTGGGCCCGCGACGTCGAGACCCGCGCCGTGCTGGGCTTCCTCGTCGACACCACGACGCCCGGCTACGAGGCCGAGATCATCCCGCGCAAGGGGTCCATGCGGTCGGTGTGGCAGGCCGACATCCGCCTCGACGGTGTGCGGGTGCCCGAGCGCGACCGGCTGCCCGGCGCGGAGAGCTTCAAGGACACCGGGCGGGTGCTCGCGACCACGCGCGGCACCTGCGCCTGGATGGCGCTCGGCCACGCGACCGCCGGGTACGACGCCGCGCTGCGCTACGCGCTCGAGCGCAAGCAGTTCGGCAAGCCGCTCGCCGGCATGCAGATCGTCCAGGAGCGCCTGGTGCAGATGCTCGCCGAGCTCACCGGCATGCAGCTCTACTGCATGCAGATCGCCCAGCTCGCCGAGGACGACGACCTGGCGCCGACGATCGCCGGCCTGGCCAAGATGAACAACACCCGCAAGGCCCGCTGGGTGCTCTCGCACGCCCGCGACCTGCTCGGCGGCAACGGCATCCTGCTCGACAACCACGTCGTGCGGCACATGGCCGACATCGAGTCGATCCACACCTTCGAGGGCACCGAGACCATCCAGACCCTCATCGTGGGCCGCGAGATCACGGGCCACAGCGCGTTCACGTGATCAGCTGACGGGCACGTGATCAGCTGACGGGCGCGTGATCAGCTGACGGGCGTCACGGCCGGCTCGAGGCGCACCGGCAGCTCGGCGTACCCGCGCAGGATGCGGGTCGGGCGCCGCCGGGACGGGCCGGCGGGCGCGAGGCGCGGGTGGCGCTCGAACAGGGCCCGCAGTGCGACCTCGCCCTCCATGCGGGCCAGCTGGGCGCCGAGGCAGAAGTGCGCGCCGCTGGAGAACGCCAGGTGCTCCTTCGCGTTCGCGCGCCCGACGTCGAACGTGCCGGGGTCGGTGAACACCCGCGGGTCGCGGTTGGCGCCCGCGAGCACGGTGACGACGAGGTCGCCCGCGGCCAGGGGCTTGCCCGCGATCTCGGTGTCGCACTTCGCCCGGCGCGCGGTGCGCTCCACCGGCGGGTCGAAGCGCAGGATCTCGTCGACGGCGGTCGGCCACAGGTCCGGCTCGGCGGCCAGGCGCTCGCGCTGCTCGGGGTGGGCGAAGAGCTGGCTGGTGCCGTTGCCGATGAGGTTGACCGTGGTCTCGAAGCCGGCGGCGAGCACCAGCAGCGCGGTGGAGACGAGCTCCTGCTCGGACAGGCCGGCGCCGTCGTCGTCGACCTGCCCGACGATGTTCGAGAGCAGGTCGTCGCCGGGCTCGCGGCGCAGCCGGCGCAGGTGCTCGCGCATCCAGTCGTTGAGCGCGGCGAGGTTGCGCTCCATCGACGCGTGCGCCCGGCGGGTGAGCCCCATGTCGAGCGACGTGGCCGCACCGTCGCCCCACGCGAGGAACTGGTCGCGCATCGAGGTGGGCACCCCGAGCATCTCGCTGATCACGGTGACGGGCAGCAGGCTGGCGTAGCGCTCGACGAGGTCGACGGTCAGGTCGCCGGAGGCGTGGGCGGCGCGGTCCATGTCGTCGAGCAGCTCCTGGGCCACCGCGCCGGTGCGCTCGCGCAGGGCGGCGACCCGCTTCGCCGTGAACGCGCGGCTGACGAGCTTGCGGTAGCGCAGGTGGTCCGGCGCGTCGACCGCGAGCATCGAGGGCGGCTCGATCGGGCCGGGGTTGCGCGGCGGGCCGGCGAGCGCGAGGGCCGCCTTGGCGGGCGCGGGCACGACTTCAGTGGGGTGCGTGACGCCGAAGTCGTCGCTGCGCAGCACGGCGGTGGCGACGTCGTGGTGGACGGTCAGCCGGGCGAACGCGCCGGGCGCGAACGGGTAGGAGGCGCGCAGGGTCTCGTAGTGCGGGAACGGGTCGGCCTGCATCGTCGGGTCGAGCAGCAGGCGGGCGTCCGGGTTGCCTGCGCGCACCTGGCGGCGGATCGCCGCGCGCATCAGGCCGTGGGTGGCGCCCCAGCGCAGCGTGGTGCCGAGCGAGGTCAGGGGGTTCACGGACACGGCGGCCTCCCGCGGTCGGTTGGTACGGCTCCGTACCGGCAGCTGGCCGAAACCATACTCGGAGTATGTGTTCGTCGTCCAGGGTCGCCGCGGGTACGTCCCCGCCGTGCAGACGACCCTCCGCGCCACCGGCCCGCTGCCCGCCGACGCGGCGTGGGAGCGCTACGCCGACCTCGACCTCTGGAGCCGGTGGGCCCCGCAGATCTCCGGGGTCGCGGTGGCCGGCGGGCACGCCCGGCGGCTGCACCCCGGCCTGCGCGGCACGGTGCGGGCGGCCGGGCTGGTGCACGTGCCGTTCGAGGTCCTCGCCGTCGACGAGGTGGCGCGGACCTGGTCGTGGCGGGTGCGCATCGGCCCGGTCCGGCTGCACCTCGACCACGGCGTCGACGACCCGCGCCCCGACGACGGCCCGCACGTGGGCGCGCGCACGTGGTTGCGCACCACCGGTCCGGCGGCCGTCGTGCTGCCCTACGCCCCGCTGGCGCTGATCGCGCTGCACTCGCTGCTGCTGGAGCGCTGACGCGTGCGCCTCCTCCTGACCACCGACACCCACCTCACGCCGCGCTACCCGCACCGCGGGCTCCCCGACGAGCTCTGGGACGCCGTCGACGCCGCCGACGTGGTGGTGCACGCCGGCGACTGGATGGACCCCGGGCTGCTCGACGCGTTCGAGGCCCGGGCCGCGCGGCTGGTCGCGTGCTGGGGCAACAACGACGGCGAGGCCCTGCGCGCCCGCCTGCCCGAGACCGCCGTCGCCGACCTCGACGGCCTGCGCCTGGCCGTCACCCACGAGACCGGCGCGGCCGACGGGCGCGAGCGCCGCTGCGACGCGCGGTTCGGGCCCGGGAGCGAGACCCCGGTCGACGTCCTCGTCTTCGGGCACAGCCACATCCCCTGGGACTCGACGACCCCGGGCGGCGTGCGGCTGCTCAACCCCGGCTCGCCCACCGAGCGGCGGCGCCAGCCGGCCTGCACCTACATGACCGCCGAGGTGCGCGACGGCGCGCTGACCGCCGTGCGGCGCCACGACCTGCCACCCGCGGCCGCCCGCCGTTCCTGACGTACTACTGTGCGTCATCGTGACCGGACGGGTGATCGTGGGCGTGGTGTCCGTGTCAGGTCCCCCGGTCGGGCGAGTATTCAGCGATGCTGCTGGTCGTGGACAACGGGACGGACGAACAACCGTCCCCCTCCATGAGCACGGTGGGTGATGCCCTTACCGTTTCCGTGGCCGGTGGAACACCAGCGGTCCTCGGACGACCGATGACCGGACAGGAGGACGGGGCGTCGGCGGTACCGCCTCCTCGCGGGTCCGCGAGGGGCAGGACGACGACGGGAGGCTCGTGACGATCGCCGGTGCGGTGTGGTCGGTGCAGTCGCGAGGATCGAGACGAAACGGCCGATGACCCTTCTTGCCGAGCGACCCCCGGACGAGGTCGACGAGTCAGAACTCGTCGTCGGCCGTCGTATCCAGGAGTTCTCCCAGCTGGCGGGGCCGATCCGTGAACCGGATCCCGCCGATGGCCCCTACCGCGTCGCCTACCGGGGCGTCGACGCGGTGCACGGTCGTGGCCGCGTGGCCCGGTCCCTGCTCGTCGCCGGCCTGAACTTCGCCTTCGAGGCGCTCTTCTTCCTCTGGCTGCTGCACCCCTCGCACCGCCCGCCGGTGATCGGGTCCGACTTCGCGATCTACGCCAACTGGGTCGTCATCGGGTCGATCGGGCTCATGGAGCTCCTGCGGCTGATCAACGTGCTGTCGCTGTCGCTGGCCTCGGTCATCGCGCGCGACCCCGTGCCCGTGCCGCCCGAGCCCGACCGGCGCATCGCGTTCCTCACCACGATCGTCCCCAGCAAGGAACCGATCGACGTCGTGCGCGGGACGCTGCAGGCCGCGCTGCGCATCCAGTACGACGGCATCCTCGACGTCTGGATCCTCGACGAGGGCGACGACGACGAGGTCAAGGCCATGTGCCGCGAGCTCGGGGTCAACCACTTCACCCGCAAGGGCATCGGCAAGTACAACCAGCGCAAGGGCGCCTTCAAGGCGAAGACCAAGCACGGCAACTACAACGCCTGGGTCGCCGAGCACGGTGACTCGTACGAGGTCTTCCTCTCGGTCGACCCCGACCACGTGCCGCTGCCGAACTACGCCGAGCGCATCCTCGGGTACTTCCGCGACCCCGACGTCGCCTACGTCGTCGGCCCGCAGTGCTACGCGAACGACGAGACGTTCGTGACCCGCGCCGCGGAGTCCCAGCAGTTCCCGTTCCACTCCCTGATCCAGCGCGCGGCCAACCGCTACAACGCCGCGATGCTGGTCGGCACCAACAACGCGATCCGCATCAGCGCCCTGCAGGGCATCGGCGGCCTGTCCGACTCGATCACCGAGGACATGGCCACCGGCCTGAAGTTCCACACGCGCCGCAACCCGGCGTCGCGGCGGCGCTGGAAGTCGGTCTACACGCCCGACGTGCTCGCCGTCGGCGAGGGCCCGTCGTCGTGGGGCGACTTCTTCAGCCAGCAGATGCGCTGGTCGCGCGGCACCTTCGAGGTGCTGCTCAAGGAGATGTGGCTGCGCCTGCCGCGCCTGTCGCCGGGCCGCGCCCTGCACTACATCCTGATCACGACCTTCTACCCGTCGATGGCGATCGGCTGGGTGCTCGGGGCGGTCAACGCCTGCCTCTTCCTCGCCCTGGGCGTCCAGGGCGTGGTCGTGCCGGTGCAGCTGTGGCTCGCGCTGTACATCGACGCGACGGCGTTCCAGCTCTGGGTCTACCTGCGCAACCGCCGCTACAACGTCAGCCCCTACGAGGCCGAGGGCAGCTCGGGCGTCAAGGGCATGCTCATGTCGATCTTCGCGGCGCCGATCTTCGCAGCGTCGCTGATCGCCACGATGCTGCGCCTGCCCGCGCGGTTCGTCGTCACGCCGAAGGGCCTGTCCTCGAGCGCGGACCACATCCTGACGTTCCGGCGCCACCTGCAGTGGGCGGCGCTGCTCATCGGCGCGATCGTGCTGGCGATCATCCAGGGCTACGCCACCCCGGCGGTGCTGCTCTGGCCCGCCGTGGCGCTCGCCTCCTGCCTCGCGCCGCCGATCCTGTGCCTCGTCGAGCGCATCGTCGGGCGTCAGCCCGCGATCGAGTCGGCGCCCGTGCTCGCCGACGGCCGCTCGGGGGTCACCACCGAGTCCCTCGAGCGCGCGGCCCTCGACGCGCTGCTCGCCGCGGGCAGCGCGACGCGCCGCTCGCCGCGCGCGGACAGCGAGCCCGCCGCCGTCCCCGCGGGCGCCGCCGCCCTCGAGGGCGACCTGCCCCCGGGCTGGGTGCGGACCTCCTCGCTCGCGAGCCGCCAGCGCGACGCCGCCCCCTCGCCGGCACCGCGCCCGGCGCGCCACGAGGAGCGGCCCACGCCGGGACGCCGGCGCGCGCCGGAGGACGGCCGGGGCGTCGACCCGGCGCCGTCGCCGGGGCCGCGTGACCGGCGCCGCCCCGCCGCCCCCGCCGCCGGGCAGCAGCCGGGCCAGCCCGGGCCGTCGCCCGCCCCCCGGCCGACCCCGCACCCGGGCGCCGCGCCCCAGCCGGGTCAGCCGGGCCAGCACCAGCCGGGCCAGCACCAGCCGGGTCAGCCGGGCCAGCACCAGCCGGGCCAGCCCGGTCCGCGCCCCACCGGGCGGCCGCCGGTGCCGGGCGCGGTCCCGCCGCCCCCGGCTCCGACCCCGCCCGGGTCGCGGCCCCGTCCGACGCCCACGCCGCGTCCCGCGCCGAGCCCGTTCGCGGCGCCGGGTCAGCGTCCCGGCGAGCGGCCCGGGGACCGGCCCGCCGACCGTCCCGCGGCCGCCGAGCAGGGGGGCCGGTACGTGGCGCCCGCGGCGGAGCACCAGGGCCCGCCGCGCCCCGGCGCCCCGCGCCCGGAGGCGCGCCCCGACGGGGCGACCGGTCGCCCGACCCCGCCGTCGCCGACCCCCACGCCCTCGCCGACGCCCCGTCCGGACGAGACGCGCACCCGCGGTCCGCGTCCCGGTCCGCGCCGCGAGCACCCCCCGATGCTGCTGTCCTCGGCGGCCGAGCTCGACGCCGACGGCGGCCAGCCGGTGATCCCGGTCTCGGCGGGGTCTAGCATCAGTAACGAATCGGCAAAGCGACACGACGGACGAGACGGTGGGACCCGCGCGTCCGACGCTGTCTCGGTGAACGCCCCGACGGTCGCGGTCCGCGTGGTGGCGCTGGCCGCGGTGGCCGGACCCGCCGAGCGCTCCGGTGCCGGGGTGCCGCCGGACCTCGAAGGGCGACGAACGGAGGCGAGTTGATCGGGCAGGGACTGACCAGACGGGTCAAGCGATTCCTGCTCCTCGTCATCGTCCCGGCCGTGATGCTCGGTGTGAACGTCCCGCCCGCGTGGGCGTGGTTCTCCGAGCTCCGGCACCAGCGGCTGATCAACAGCCAGGAGTACAAGGAACAGTTCGGCAAGTGGGACGTCCTGGAGCTGCCGGACGACCAGAAGGTCAACGCGATCCACGCCGCGGTGCTGCCGACCGGGCGCATCCTCCTCATCGCCGGCTCCGGCAACAAGGAGGACATGTTCAACGCGGGGACGTTCAAGAGCCTCGTGTACGACCCGGCGACCGGCCGTAGCCGCGTGGTCCCCACCCCGGACGACATGTTCTGCTCCGGGCACACGTTCCTCGCGTCGGGCAACCTGCTCGTCGCTGGCGGCACCCAGCGCTACGAGCGCCTCGACGGCGCGGTCACCAACGCGGGCGGCGGTGTGATCGTCAAGAACGAGGACCCGGACTCGGCGCCGATCCCGTTCCCCGCCGGCACGGAGTTCCGCTCGCCCGAGGGCCTGGTCTACCGCGCCACGCACCCGTTCACCGTCGAGCCGGCCACCAAGGTCGCCACGCGCCGCGGCGCGACGGTCACCGCCAGCGAGACCACCGTGTTCGCCGAGGCCGTCGAGCCGGGGCCCGGGTACGTGTTCGAGGGCCCGCGCCAGTACTCGGTCAGCGGCGTGCCCGCCGCGGACGCGCAGAACGTCTACGCGCTGGGCCAGGCGATGACCCTGAAGAAGCAGAACTACCAGGGCATCGAGCAGAGCTTCGAGTTCAACCCGTACACCGAGACCTACGAGCGCGTGGGCGACATGGAGTTCAAGCGCTGGTACCCGACGCTGACCGGGCTCGCCAACGGCACCGTCCTGGCGATGTCGGGTCTCGACGGCACCGGCGAGATCCTCAACGGGCAGAACGAGATCTACGACCCGGCGACGCGGACCTGGCGCGAGCGCAAGGACCTCACCCAGTACTTCCCGAGCTACCCCGCGGTCTTCCAGACCGCGCGCGAGGACGTGCTGTTCTACTCCGGCGCGAACTCCGGGTACGGGCCGGCCGAGGCGGGCCGCGTCCCCGGGTTCTGGAACCTGGAGAACAACATCCTCACGCCGATCCCGGGCATGCGTGACCCGGACCTGCTGGAGACGGCGGGCTCGGCGTGGGCGGGCCCGGTGCAGGACCAGCGGATCGCGGTGGTCGGCGGCGGCGGTGTCGGCGAGAGCCCGCGCTCGACCGCGCGGATCGACACCATCGACCTCGACAGCCCGAACCCGACCTGGCAGCCGGGCCCGATGCTGCCCGAGGGCACCCGCTACCCGAACCTCACGACGCTGCCCGACGACACGATGCTGATCAGCAACGGGTCGCGGGACTACCGCGGCAAGGGCGACACCAACAACCACAACGCCCGCATCTACCGGCCGCAGACCAACACCCTCGACTACGCCGCCGACCCCGCGGTGGGCCGGAACTACCACTCGGCGAGCATGCTGCTGCCCGACGGCCGCGTGATGACCGTGGGTTCGGACCCGCTGTTCAACGACCTCGCGAACACCATCCCGGGCACGTTCGAGCAGCGGATCGAGATCTACACGCCGCCGTACCTGTTCCGGGGCCCGCAGCCGCAGGTCTCCGACGCGCCGCCCCGGGCCGCCCTCGGCGACACCGTCTCGGTGGCGAGCCCCGACGCGGCACGCATCCAGAGCGCGCGGCTCATGGCGCCGATGGCGTCCACGCACGTCACCGACACCCACCAGCGCTCGATCGCGCTGGACATGACCAAGCAGGACGGCGGCGTGTCGGTCACGCTGCCGCGGGACCGGGCGATCGCCCCGCCGGGGCGCTACATGCTCTTCCTGCTCGACGACCGCGGGGTGCCCTCGGTGGGCCGCTGGATCGAGGTGCCCGAGCCGGGACGCGCGGAGGCCGCGTGACGTCGGTCGCGTCCGCGACCGCCGGCCGGGCCGTCGGGCGGCACGGCGTCGAGGGCGAGCCGCCGAGCGGACGCCGGAGGGCGGCGGGCGGTCGCGACCCCCACACGGGCTCCACGGGGTGGCCTGGCAGCCTGACTCCGTACGGACGAGTGCCGGGGCGTGACACGGCACGGGACAGGGCCGCACCAGACACGGCCGCACGAGACACCGGAGCAGGACGGGATCGATGAAGCAGGACACGCACCGCGGGGCCGGACGGTTGACGAGGACACGGCTCGCGGCGGGCGCACTGGTCGCGATCGCCGCGCTGGGGCTCTCGGCGTGCTCCGGCGGCGACTCGGGCGGCGGGTCCGAGGGCGGCGCGCCGGTCCCCCCGGCCGCGTCCGAGTTCTGGGTCGACCCCGCCTCGTCGGCGGCCCGCCAGGTCGAGCAGTGGCGCTCCGAGGGACGCACAGAGGACGCGGCCGCGCTCGAGAAGATCGCGCGCCAGCCCGTCGCGATCTGGCCGACCGGCGAGACCGGCGGCGTCGAGGGCGAGGTGGCCGGCGTCGTGTCGCAGGCCCGCGCGGCCGGCCGCACGCCCGTGCTCACCGCGTACAACATCCCCAACCGCGACTGCGGCCTGTACTCCAGCGGCGGCGCGGAGAACGAGGACCAGTACCGCGAGTGGCTCGACGCCTTCGCCCGCGGCATGGGCGGTCAGCGCGCGGTCGTGGTGCTCGAGCCCGACGCCCTGCCCCAGACGCTCACCAACTGCGAGGGCGAGGGCGAGCAGGAGGGCCGCGAGGAGCTGCTCTCCGAGGCGGTCCGGACCCTGTCCCGCGCCGGCGGCGAGGTCTACATCGACGCCGGCAACCCCGGCTTCGTCACCGACACCGGCAAGCTCGTCGACGGGCTGCGCAAGTCCGGGGTCGACCAGGCGGCGGGCTTCGCGCTCAACGTCTCGAACTTCATGAACACCCAGCAGGTGCAGGCCTACGGCGACCGCGTCTCCGACCAGCTCGGCGGCGCCCGCTACGTCGTCGACACCAGCCGCAACGGCAACGGCAGCTACGACGGGCCCGAGCAGCCGTCGTGGTGCAACCCGCCGGGCCGCGCGCTGGGCACCCCGCCCACCCGCGACACCGGCTCGCCCCAGGTGGCCGCCTACCTGTGGGTCAAGGAGCCGGGCGACTCCGACGGCGAGTGCCGCGGCGCCCCGGCGGCCGGTGACTTCTGGCCCCAGTACGCCCTCGACCTCGCCAACAACACGCCCGGCGCCTGACGGCATGTGAGCGAACTTCGGGGCTATAGCCCCGAAGTTCGCTCACATCAGCCGGTCAGTAGGCGTGGACGACGGCGGCCATGTCCTCGCTGCCGTGGCCGTCGGAGGACGCGGCGGCGAGGCGGTCGCGGACCGCGGTGGCGAGCGTGGTGTCCACCCCGGCCTCGCGCAGGGCCGCGGTGATGAGGTCGGTGTCCTTGATGACGCCGTCGAGCTCGAACGAGGGCGAGTAGTCGCCGTCGATCATTGCCTTGCCCTTGAGCTGCACGTACGGCGCGTTCACCGCGCCGCCGTCGACCGCGTCGAGGAACTGCTGGGGGTCCAGGCCCAGCCCGCGGGCGAGCGCGACCGACTGCGCGATGCCGTTGACCATGACGCCGATCCAGGCGTTGATGGCGAGCTTGAGCCGGCTGGCGTCGCCGACGGTCTCGCTCACCCACTGCGTGCGCGTGCCGATCGCGTCGAACACCGGCTGGACCTTCTCCCGCAGCGCCGACGGGCCGGACGCGAGCACCACGAGCTGCCCGTTCTCCGCCGGCGCCTTCGTGCCGAGCATCGGGACGTCGAGGAAGGCGACGCCGGCGTCGCGCGCCAGGGAGGCGAGCCGGTCGGTGCCCTCGATGCCCACCGTGCTGGCCTGCACCCACACCGCGCCGTCGGGGAACCGCGCGAGCACCGGCTCCATCGTCTGCGCCACCGCGTCGGTGTCGAACAGCATGGTGATGACGACGTCGGCGCCGGCGACCGCGTCGGCGGCGGTCCCGGCCACGCGCGCACCGTCGTCGGCGAGGGGCTTCGCCTTGTCGGTGCTGCGGTTCCAGACGGTGACCTCGTGGCCCTCCCGCAGCAGGCTGCGGGTCATGCCCGCGCCCATGATGCCGGTGCCGAGGACTGCGACGGACGTCATGGCCGCGGCCTACCCCCGGGCCTCGCGGCCCATGCCGAAGAACTCGGGATTCGGGCGCAGCGCGGTCAGGTGGGCGAGCCGGTTCGACATGGCGAACAGCGCGGTGATCGCGCCGACGTCCCAGATCTCCTCGTCGGAGAGCCCGGCGTCGCGGGCGGCCTCGAGGTCGTCGTCGGACAGCGACGCCGAGTCCAGCGCGAGGGCGAGCGCGAGGTCGACGATCGCGCGGCGGCGCGGGTCGAGCGCGGCGCCGTAGGGGTTGATGCCGACCTGGTCGGCGATCTCGGGGTCCTTGCTCCGGATGCGCAGGATCGCGCCGTGGGCGACGACGCAGTAGGTGCAGTGGTTGGCGCCCGACGTCGCGACGATCACCAGCTCGCGCTCGGCCTTCGACAGCGGCGAGTCCCGCTCCATGAGCGCGTCGTGGTAGTCGAGGAACGCCCGCAGCTCGGCCGGCCGGTGCCCGAGCGCCCGGAAGATGTTCGGGACGAAGCCGGAGCGCTCGGCGATCGCGCCGACGCGCTCGCGCAGGTCGTCGGGGAGGTCGTCGAGCTCGACGACGGGGAAGCGGCTCACGGTCACTCGCGGACCGTAATCCACGCGGAGCTCGGAGCGCGGCGCCGCACGTCGATATGTCACGCGACGCAGGAGCGTGAGGTGTCGAACCGGCTTGCCGCGACACCTAGCCGGGCGGGCGGAAGCTGATGCCGCAGCGCTGCTGGGTGACCTCCTGGATGCGGGTCACCGCGGGCTGGGCCTCGCGCTGCAGGCGCTCGAGCTCCGGGCGGTCGATCCGGGTGGGGTCGCCGCCGGTCTCCGCGAGCGACGAGAGCGCCTGCTCGGTGAGGTCCTGCACGGTGCGCCACTCGGCGGCGATCTCGGGCGGGGCGGTGCGGACGAGGTCCGCGACCTGGCGCCGCGCCTCGTCGGACGAGGGCAGCACGCCGCGGCCGCCGGCCCCGGGCGCGGCCTGCTCGGTCTGCACGCGGGTGATCGCGTCGCAGTAGGGCTTCACGGCCGGGTCCGGGGTCGCCGGCGCGGCCGAGGCGGCCGGCGCGGTGGCTCCCGCCGGGGCGGGCGTCCCGGCCCCGCCGCCGCACGCCGCGACCCCGAGCACGAGCCCGATGCCGGCCACGGTCCCGGCCACGGCTCGTCCCGCTGTTCCCGCGATCACTGACCGCCCCCTCCGCCGTTCCGGCCCCGACCTCGTCAGCATGCTGGCAGGGTCCGGGCGGCGTTCCCGGACCGGGTGGTGGTCGGACGCCATCGGACTTCCGTGGCGCGGGGCACTCCCGGCCCCCGGGGCGCGCGTGTCAGAGTTGGGGACGTGGAGGTCGCCGACGAACACCGCGCGCTCGTGCGCCAGTGGTGCGCGCGCCGCGTGCCCGATGGGCAGCGCGACCAGGTCCGCATCTCCTACACCGAGCGGGCCGGGCGCATCACCATCTCGGCGCGCCGCGCCCCGGTGTTCCCCGAGCTCGGGACCGGGTGGACCACCGAGCCGCTCGCGCAGCTGCGCCTCGTGCCGGACGAGGAGCGCTGGATCCTGCTCTGGCCCGACTCGAGCGGACGGTGGCACCGCTACCCCGACGAGACGAAGGCGAGCTCGCCCGCCCCGCTGCTCGACATCGTCGACGCCGACCCGACCGGCATCTTCTGGGGATGACCGCCCGCTCATGACCACCGCCACCGCGGCCGACGTGGCCGCGCGCGTCCGGACCCACGACCGCGACGAGCGCCGCGCCGCCGAGCGCCCCGACCTGCGGGCCGCCGCCGTCGCCGTCGTCGTGCTCGACGACCCCGGGCGCGGCCCGGGCGTCCTGCTCACCCGGCGGACGTCGCGGCTGCGCGACCACCCCGGCCAGTTCGCCCTGCCCGGCGGCTCGGTCGACCCCGGCGAGGACGTCGTCACCGCGGCGCGCCGCGAGCTCGACGAGGAGCTCGGGCTGCGCCTCGGCGACGAGGCCGTGCTGGGGCTGCTCGACGACTACCCCACCCGCTCCGGCTTCGTGATCACGCCGGTGGTGATGGCGGCGCGCGGCGCGGTCGCCGACCTGGTGCCCTCGCCCGACGAGGTGTCGGAGCTCTTCCACGTCACGTTCGACGAGCTCGACGTCGACCCGCGATACCTGACGATCGAGGAGTCACCGCGGCCCGTCGTGCAGATGCCGCTCGTCGGTCACTTCGTCCACGCGCCGACCGGCGCGGTCCTGCTGCAGTTCCGCGAGGTCGCCCTCCACGGCCGCTCGACGCGGGTCGACGGGCTCGAGCAGCCCGTCTTCGCCTGGCGGTGACGGATCGAACACGTGGCGTGGAGATCGGGTTGCTTGACCGTTAAGGCCGCGTGACGCAGACCCCGTTGCGGTGCGTGTTCGTCATCGGTCGTGGTTATGTGGAGAGCGACCCCGATACGAGGAACGTGAACACACGTGTGCGGAATCGTCGCCGCCTATGGCGTCATCGACCCCGAGAAGTGTGAGCGGATGCTCGCCCGGATCCACCACCGCGGACCGGACGACACGGGACGGGTGCAGCTGGAGAACGCGTGGCTCGGCCACCAGCGCCTGTCGATCATGGATGTCAGCGGTGGCAAGCAGCCGATCGCCGACGACACCGACTCGGCCTACGTGGTCGGCAACGGTGAGATCTACAACCACGAGGACATCCGCGACGTCCTCTCCGAGGTCCGGTTCGCGACGGACTCGGACACCGAGTCGGCCTTCCGTCTCGTGCTGCGCGACGGCGCCGCGGCGCTGCACGAGGTGCGCGGCATGTTCGCCCTCGCGATGGCCCACACCGACGGGCGCGGCGCCGTCGCGCGCGACCCGATCGGCATCAAGCCGCTGTACTGGGCGCGCCTCGACGGCGTGACGATCTTCGCCAGCGAGCTGCGCGCCTTCGACGTCGAGGACCAGCCGTTCGTCGAGGCCTTCCCGCCCGGGCACGTGTGGACGCCGGACACCACGGGCGACCTCACCGCCGAGGGTGCCCTCGTCCGCTTCGCCGACGCCGTTCCGGTCGAGGTGCGCCCCGTGCGCAACGCCCCGGACAAGCAGTGGACCGAGGAGGACCTCGGCCAGATCCGCGACGTCCTCTCCGACTCGATCCGCCGGCACATGATGAGCGACGTGCCGGTCGGCGTGTTCCTCTCCGGCGGGCTCGACTCCGCGATCGTCGCGGCCGTCGCCGCCAAGGTGGCCGACGAGAAGGGTGAGCGCCTGCCGACCTTCGCGGTCGGCACCGAGGGGTCGGCCGACCTGCTCGCCGCGCGCGCCGTCGCCGAGTTCCTCGGCACCGACCACCACGAGATCGTCCCGACCCCGGACGACCTCGAGGAGGCGCTCGACGAGGCCGTGACGGTCATCGAGCACTTCGACCCGGCGCTCGTGCGCTCGGCGGTGCCCAACCTGCTGCTCGCCCGCGAGGCGGTGAAGCACGTCAAGGTGGTGCTCACCGGCGAGGGCGCCGACGAGCTCTTCGCCGGCTACGAGTACGTCCACGTCGACGAGTTCTCGACGCCGGAGGCCCTGCAGGCCGAGCTCGTCCGGTCGATCGAGTCGCTGCACGAGCTCAACCTGCAGCGCTGCGACCGCACCACGATGAACTACGGCCTCGAGGCCCGCGTGCCGTTCCTCGACGCCACGGTGATGCGCGAGCTGCTCACGCTGCCCGCCGAGTGGAAGCTCAAGATCCACGACCGCGTGGAGAAGCAGCTGCTGCGCGAGGCGTTCGACGGGACGGTGCCCTACGACATCATCTGGCGCGGCAAGGAGCAGTTCGGCGACGGCTCCGGCGCGAAGGACGTGCTCTCCGCGCTCGTCGAGAAGGAGAAGGCCAAGGAGGGCGCGCAGGACGCGGAGCCCCCGACGGTCGAGCACGGCTGGGCCCTGCGCAGCGACGAGGAGATCGCGTACTACCGCACCTGGCACCGCTCGTTCTCCGGCGTGCGCCCCGACCGCACGCTGGGCGCCTTCGCGACGGCCTGACCTGCGGACGTGACCGCCGTGGGGGCGCCGGTGTTCCGGCGCCCACACGGCGGCGCGCCAGAGGTTGAGCGCGGGACGACCGGGGAAACCGCAGCCCATGAGCGATGTCCCCGGAATCGAGCTGAACAACGGCACGGTGATCCCGCAGCTGGGATTCGGTGTGTTCCAGATCGACCCGTCGGACACGGCGGACACGGTCCTGACGGCCTTCGAGGCCGGCTACCGGCACATCGACACCGCGCAGATGTACGGCAACGAGGCCGAGGTCGGCGAGGCCATCGCCAAGTCCGGCCTGAAGCGTGACGAGCTGTGGATCACGACGAAGTGCAACAACTCGAACCACGGCTTCGACGACGCGCAGACCGCGCTGGACGAGAGCCTGCAGAAGCTCGGCCTCGACGCCGTCGACCTCTACCTCATCCACTGGCCGCTGCCCGGCAAGGACCTCTACGTCGAGACGTGGAAGGGCCTCGAGAAGGCGCACCAGGACGGCAAGACGCGCACCATCGGCGTCTCGAACTTCCAGCCGCACCACCTCGACCGCCTGCTCGCGGAGACCGAGACGGTGCCGGCGATCAACCAGATCGAGCTGCACCCGCACATGCAGCAGGCGGCCCTGCGCTCGTACCACGAGCGTCACGGCATCCGTACCGAGGCGTGGAGCCCGATCGGCCAGGGCAAGGGCCTGCTCGACGCCCCGGAGCTGGGCGAGATCGCGCAGGCGCACGGCAAGAGCGCCGCGCAGGTGGTGCTGCGCTGGCACATCCAGATCGGCAACATCATCTTCCCGAAGTCGGTCACGCCCGACCGCATCCGGGAGAACAAGGACATCTTCGACTTCGAGCTGTCCGACGAGGACATGCAGAAGATCGACGGCATGGAGAAGGCCGAGCGCCTCGGGCCCGACCCCGACACGTTCGCCCGCTAGTCGACGTCTCCCGGTCGCGCCACCTCGCGCGGCCGGGATGCCTGAACGCGGCCCGGTCATCGGCGGAAGCCCCCGCCCGCCGATGACCGGGCCGCGCCATGTCCGGGGTCTGCGTGTTGTGTCAGCCTGGCGTCCACGCTGGCGTTGAACGTCAGGAAATCCACCGGCTCGATGGCGAGGAGGTCCCGTGAGCTTCGCCGAGCACCTGCGCGCCGCCACCGCGTCGACGTGGGACGCCGCCGTCGGCCACCGGTTCGTCGCCGAGCTCTGGGCCGGCACGGTCGACGACGCCGTCCTCGCGCGCTACCTCGCCCAGGACGCCCTGTTCCTCGACCGCTTCGTCGCCCTGCTCGGCCAGGCCGTCGCGTCCGCCGACCGCACCGGGCCGCGCCTCGCGATCGCCCGCCAGCTCGGCACGGTGGCGGGCGAGGAGGACGACTACTTCGGCCGCGCCCTCGCGCGGCTCGGGACCCCGCCGACGGTGGAACCGCTGGCGCCCACGCAGGGCTTCCTCGACCTCATGGACGAGGCGCGACGCTCCGGCGCGTACGCCGACGTGCTCACCGTGCTGCTGGTCGCCGAGTGGCTCTACCTCGACTGGGCGTCGCGCCCGCAGCCCTCGCCGCGCGACTGGCTGCACCGCGAGTGGATCGACCTGCACCGCGGCTCGGCGTTCGCCGCGTGGGTCGAGCTGCTGCGCACCGAGACCGACCGGGTCGCCGCGCACGCCGATGCCGCGACCCGCGACCGCATGGCCGAGCTCTTCACCCGCGCCGTCGACCTCGAGCTCGCCTTCTTCGACGCCGCCTACCCGTAGCTACGCCGCGGCCGGCAGGCGCTTGCGCAGGCGCCGCAGCTGGGCGTCCAGGTGGGGCCGCGCCCGCCGCTGCCCCCCGCGCTCGGCGATCGCCGCGACGAGCGAGGTCAGCACCCGCTCGAGGCGCGCCGCGTCGGGCGACCACCCGCGCCGCTCGCACTCCTCGAGCCAGTCGACGGCACCGCGGTGGCCCCGCTCGCCGTTGCAGCGACGGCACGCGGCGACCTCGTTCTCCAGCCACGACGGCCCGCCCTTGACCTTGGGCACGACGTGGTCGGTGGTCGCCGCGACGGCACCGGCGAGCGGGCGCGCGCACCACAGGCAGGTGTCGCCGTCGCGGTCGCGTGCGGCGTCGAGGCGCTCACGGCGTCCGGGCTGTCGCATCCCCTCCAGGATGCCACCGGATGCGCGTCCGGCTCCGGCATGTGCTCGGCGGGTGGGTGCCGACGGCGGAGTGTCCCGGCGCTGATCCACGCCTAGCGTCGGGTGTGATGACCACCAACGGTTCCGCACCCCGTCCCGGCCCGATGAGCAACCAGATCCTGGGCGAGGCGGCCCGGCGCATGCTCCCCGTCCTCGCCGGTCGCGTGCTGGCCGCCGTCACCGACCGGGCCGTCGAGAAGGTCGACGAGCTCGCCGACCGTCTCAGCGAGCGCAGCGGCTCGGAGCCGCGCACGCCGGCGCCCGCCGAGGGCGAGAGCCGCGCGGGCGCGGCGTTCGCGTTCCTCCTGGAGCAGGCGCGCCTGTTCCTCGCCTTCGTCGTGCGCCTCGCCTCCCAGGCCCTGGAGATGCTGCGCCGTGCCACCGAGCGCCTGCGCGAGCGGCGCGCCCCCGAGGGCATCGACGAGGCGCCCGCGCCCGAGGAGATCCCGGCGCCGGAGGACCTCGAGGACGACGAGTTCGAGGACGAGTACGACGACGAGTACGAGGACGACTACGAGGACGACGAGCTCGAGAGCGAGGGCCGCGCCACGGCGGGCGTCTGAGCCGCGCACCATCGGGCATCGTGGAGGGCGTGACCACTACGCCCGAGAACGCCGTTGCCTGGTGGCGCGAGGCCGTGATCTACCAGGTCTACATCCGCAGCTTCGCCGACGCCGACGGCGACGGGATCGGGGACATCGCCGGGATCCGCGAGAAGCTCCCCTACCTCGCCGACCTCGGCGTCGACGCGCTGTGGATCAACCCCTGGTACGCGTCCCCGCAGGCCGACGCGGGCTACGACGTCGCCGACTACCGGACGATCGAGCCCGCGTACGGCACGGTCAGCGATGCCGAGAAGCTGATCGTCGACGCCCACGAGCACGGGCTGCGGCTGATCCCCGACATCGTCCCCAACCACACCTCCGACCGGCACGCGTGGTTCGTCGCCGCGCTGGCCGACGAGCCGGGCGCGCGCGACCGGTACGTCTTCCGCCCCGGGCGCGGCCCCGACGGCGCGCTGCCGCCCACCAACTGGCGCTCCCACTTCGGCGGGCCGGCGTGGACGCGGGTCGAGGACGGGCCAGGAGAAGAAGCACAGTGGTACCTGCACCTGTTCGACCCCGGGCAGCCGGACCTGAACTGGGCGAACCCGGAGGTGGCGGCCGAGTTCGAGGCGGTGCTGCGCTTCTGGTTCGACCGCGGCGTCGACGGGTTCCGCATCGACGTGGCGCACGGGCTGGTCAAGGACCCGGCGCTGCCCGACCTCGCCGACGACCGCGACCTCATCGGCCGCACCTACGCGCCGGGCACGCACCCGTTCGTCGACCGCGACGGCGTCCTCGAGATCTACGAGGCGTGGCGGCGCGTGGCCGACCAGTACCCCGGCGACCGGATGTTCGTCGCCGAGGCCTGGACGCCGGCGCCCGAGCGCCTCGCCCGCTACGTGTCGGCGGGGCGCCTGCACACGGCGTTCAACTTCGACTACCTCGTCGCGCCGTGGGACCCGGCCGCCCTGCGCGAGACGATCGACGTCACCAGCGGGCTGCTGCGGGCCGCGGGCGCGCCGGCGACGTGGGTGCTGTCCAACCACGACGTCGTGCGCCACCCGAGCCGCTACGGCCGCCCCGTGCGCGAGCGCGAGGAGGTCCCGACGTCCGCGGTGCCGGCGAGCTCGGACGCGGCGCCGGACCTCGCGCTCGGCACCCGCCGCGCGCGGGCCGCGCTGCTGCTCGAGGCCGCGCTGCCCGGGGGCATGTACGTCTACCAGGGCGAGGAGCTGGGCCTGCCCGAGGTGGAGGACATCCCCGAGGACGCGCTGCAGGACCCGACCTGGGAGCGCTCGGGGCACACCGTGCGCGGCCGCGACGGGTGCCGGGTGCCGCTGCCGTGGTCGGCGACCGAGGGCGCGTCGACCGGCTTCAGCCCCGAGGGCGCCGACGCGCCGTGGCTGCCGCAGCCGTCGTGGTGGGCCTCGTACGCCGCCGACCGGCAGCAGGGCGACCCGGACGCGGTGCTCGAGCTCTACCGGTCGGTGCTGCACCGCCGGCGCGCCCATCCGGCGCTGGGCGACGGCGAGATGACGTGGGTGTCCGCGCCCGGCGACACGCTGCTCCACCTGCGTCGCGAGCCCGGGTTCGCGTGCCTGGTCAACCTCGGCGCCGAGCCCGTCGAGCTGCCGCCGCACGACGAGGTCCTGCAGACGAGCGTGCCGCTCGAGGACGGCCGGCTGGGCTCCGACGCGGCGGTGTGGCTCGCGGTGAGCTGATCACCACGCCGCCTCACCATTCCGGCGGGACGTCCGGCACCGCCGGGTCGGCCTCGACCACCGGGATGTCCGAGGCGGTGTCGACCACCACCGAGCGCGCCGCGGAGTCGGTCGGGGCCCGCTCGGCGAGGGCCTCCAGCGCGCGCTCGGTGCCCACGTCGGCCCCGTTCTGCTCGGAGAGCAGCCAGCGGACCTCGAGCAGGTCGCAGTACGCCTGCACGGCCGTGCCGACGTGGCGCACCGCGGCGTGGGCCCGGCGCATGCCCGGGATGAGGACGTCGTGGAGCCAGCTCGCGATCGCCTGCTCCTCGGTGATCCGGCGCTCCGGGTGCTCCTGGGCGATCGCGCGCTGGTGGGCGCGCAGGTCGCCCAGCAGGATGCGGGCCTGGCCCTCGCCGACCTCCAGGCCGGTGAGCTCGCGCAGGTAGCGGGCGTGGTGGTTGCGCTCGCCGACGGCCACGCGCAGGCGCACTTCCCCGCCCGCCGTGTCGTCGGCCGGCGCGAGGCTCACCTCGTCGACGACGTAACCGAGGTCGTTGAGCTCGCGCACGATGGCCTCGACGCGGTACCGGTCGCCGAACGCGAACTGGGCCTCCCCGTGCAGCACGTTCCACAGCGCCTCGTAGCGCTCGGGGAGCTCCATCGCCTCCGCGATCAGCTGCGGCTCGATCTCGCGCGGGCGCCCGAGGCTCGCGGCGAGGTCGGTCATGCCCGCGGCCACGTTCTCGACGAGGATGTCGAGGTCCATCTGCCGCTGGCCGTCGGACAGCGACGGGTGCACCTCGCTGGTCTCGGCGTCGACGAGCCAGGCCTGGAAGAGCTGGCCGTCGCGGGAGAACAGGGTGTTGGCCAGCGAGCAGTCACCCCAGTAGACGCCGTGGCGGTGCAGCTCGACGAGCAGGCCGACCATCGCGTCGAACAGCCGCGCGCGCTGGGCGGGCCGGTTCGGGGGCAGCCGCGCGATCAGCCGGCGGTACTGCCACGAGCCGGTGAGGTAGCGGGTCAGCAGGATCGAGCAGTCGTGGCCGGGCTGGGTGACGAGCCCGGCCGGGCGCACGGCGGGCAGGCCGGCCGACTCGAGGTGGCGCAGGTTGTCGAACTCCTTGCGCGCGATCCGCGGCGGCAGCTCCTTGAGCGCCCAGAGCGTCCCGTCGACCTCGACGAAGCGCACCAGGTGGCGGCTCGGGCCGACGGGCAGCTCGCGCAGCGGCACGTCGGCGGGGTCCCAGGCGGCGAGCGGCCGGTCCCAGGGCAGGGCGACCAGGCCGGGCGAGGGGACGCGCAGGCGCAGGTCCGGTGCGGTCATCGTGGTGCTCCCGGGGGTGAGGTCGTGCCGCGCAGCACGAGCCGGGTGGGCAGGAGCTCCGCGGGCGGCACCCGCTCCGGCAGCTCCCCGCGCAGGGCGGCCACCACCAGCTCGCCGGCGCGGCGGCCCTGGTCGCGCACGGGCTGGGCGACGGTCGTGAGGTCGGTGAGCGCGGCCAGGGGGTGGTCGTCGATGCCGATCACGGAGAGGTCCTCGGGCACGCGCAGCCCGGCGCGGCGCAGGGTGCGCACCGCCCCGAGCGCGGTCTCGTCGTCGTGGGCGAAGACGGCGGTCGGGGGCGTGCGCAGCCCGAGCAGGCGCGCCATGCCGTCGGCGCCGCCCTCGCCGCCCCAGGGCACGGTGACCAGGAGGTCGTCGGCCGGCTCCACCCCGGCGTCGCCCAGCGCCGCGCGCCACGCCGACCGGCGTCCGTCGGGGTCCGGCGCGAGCTGCCCGTCGTCCTGCACCGCGATCATCCCGATCCGCCGGTGCCCGAGGTGGATGAGGTGGTCCACGGCCTGCCGGCCGGCGCCGTGGTCGTCGATCCCGACCGACGGGTACGACGCCACCCGCCCGCCGGCGACCACGACGTCGACGCCCAGCGACGCGAGGCGGGCGTGCTCGGCCTCGTCGACGGCGAACGCGAGCACCACGACGGCGTCCACCTTGCGGCGGGCCGGCAGGCGGTCGAAGAAGGCGGCGCGCTCCTCGGGGCCGCCGACGCGGAAGAGCACGAGGTCGAGGTCGGCGGCGCGCAGGGCGGACTCGAGGCCCTCGATGAGCTCGCCGAAGAACCAGCGCGACGGGTGCGGCACGAGCACGGCGACGCGCCCCGTCGGTCCGCCGGCGAGCCGCGTCGCCTCGGGGGAGGCGACGTAGTCGAGCTCCCCGGCCGCCTCGCGGACCCGCGCGCGCGTGGCCGCGGCGACGTGCGGGTGGTCGCCGAGGGCCCGCGACGCGGTGGCGAGGGAGACGCCGGCGCGGCGCGCGACGTCGTCGAGGGTGACCCGCGACGCGGGCGTGGCGCGTCGCCCACTCTGCGTGTCCCCGGTCACAGCGGCAGCATGACACCGCGCCGCAAGCGCTTCCAGCGCTCGGCCGGCGGGCTGCTCCGGAGGTCGCACACAATGGCCCCTAACGTCCCAGTGCGATCAGTCGGTCGCTCTCGGTGCTTGACTTGTGAGACCTCCATCACCACGCTCCCACCGCAAGCGCTTCCATTTCTCGTGTGGGTGTCCGGAAGGAGAGCGATGCGCCACCACCGTCGGCGGCTCACCGCGGCGGCCCTCGCGGTCGCGGTGATCGCGGCACTGGCCGCTGCGTGCAGTTCGGCGCCGCCCGGCCCGCCGGTGCTCACCTGGTACATCAACCCGGACGACGGCGGCCAGGCCGAGATCGCGGCCCGCTGCACCGCCGCCGCGGGCGGCCGGTACTCGATCGCGACCTCGACGCTGCCCCGTCAGGCCTCCGAGCAGCGTCAGCAGCTCGTGCGGCGCCTCGCGGCGAACGACTCGTCGATCGACATCATGAGCATCGACCCGCCGTACGTGCCCGAGTTCGCGCAGGCGGGCTTCCTGGCCCCGATGCCGCCGGACGTCGAGGCCGCCGCGCGCGAGGACCGCGTCCCCAGCTCGATCGAGGCCTCCACCTGGCAGGGCCGCCTTGTCGTCGTCCCGTTCTGGGCCAACACCCAGCTGCTCTGGTACCGCAAGTCCGCGGTCGCGGCGATGGGGCTGGACATGAACCAGCCGGTGACCTGGGACCAGATCATCGGGGCCGCGGCGCAGAACCGCACCCAGATCGCCGCGCAGGGCGTGCGGGGCGAGTCGCTGACGGTGTGGGTCAACGCGCTCGTCGAGTCCGCCGGCGGCTCGATCATCACCAACGTCGGCGAGGAGAACCCGGAGCTCGTCCAGCTCGGGCTGAACGCGCCCCCCGGCATCGAGGCGTCCCGCGTGCTGCAGACGTACGGCGAGGCGGGCGTCGCCCCGCCCGGGTTCCCGACCGCGGACGAGGACACGAACGCCGAGTCCTTCCAGTCGGGGTCGGCCGCGTTCATGGTCAACTACCCGTTCATCTGGGGGAAGGCCAAGTCCGCGGTGGAGGAGGGCACGCTGCCGCAGTCGGTGCCCGACGACTACGGCTGGGCGCTCTACCCGCGCGTGACCCCGGACCGGCCGAGCGCGCCGCCGCTGGGCGGCATCAACCTCGGGGTGGGCGCGTTCAGCAACCACCCGGACCTCGCCTACGAGGCCACGACCTGCATCAGCAACCCGCAGAACTCGGCGTACTACTTCGTCTCGAACGGCAACCCGTCGTCGCGCATCTCGGTGTTCAGCGACCCGGAGGTGCTGGCCGAGTTCCCGATGGCCCCGGTCATCCGTGACTCGCTGACCCTCGCCGCGCCCCGGCCCCAGACCGCGTACTACGCGGAGGTCTCCGGCGGCATCCAGCGCACCTTCCACCCGCCGGACGCGGTCGTGCCCGGCCCCACCAACGAGGCCGCCACGGCCCTCATCACCGCGGTGCTGAGGAAGGAGGCGCTGCTGTGAGCGCCACTCTCGATCGACCGACCAGCGCGGTCGACCCCACCCGCGGCGCCCGCCTGAACGAGAAGATGCGGGCCGAGCGTCGCCTCGGCTGGTACCTCGCCGGTCCCGCGTTCGTCGTGATGCTGCTGGTCACGGCCTACCCGATCGTCCAGGCGGTCTTCGACTCGCTGTTCGACTACCGCCTCACCGACCCCGAGAACTCCTCGTTCGTCGGGCTCGGCAACTACGGCGTGATCCTCACCGACTCGGTGTGGTGGACGTCGTTCGGCGTCACCGCGTTCATCACCGTCGTGACGGTGGCGGTCGAGCTGGTCCTCGGGTTCGGGCTCGCCCTGGTGATGCTCAACGCGCTCAAGGCGCTGCGGCCGGTGCTGCGCACGGTGATCCTCATCCCGTACGCGGTGATCACCGTGGTCTCCGCGTTCGCGTGGCAGTTCGCGTTCAGCGTCGACTCGGGCTTCGTGAACTCCTGGTTCTCGTTCCTGGGCGCCACCCCCGAGACCGACTGGTTCGGCACGCAGGGCCTCTCGCTGTTCGTCATCTGCCTCGCCGAGATCTGGAAGACCACGCCGTTCATCTCGCTGCTGCTGCTCGCGGGCCTCGCCCAGGTGCCCGACGTCCTGCAGGAGGCCGCGAAGGTCGACGGCGCGACGTGGTGGCAGCGGCTGCGGCGGGTGACGCTGCCCAACATGAAGGCGGCGATCATGGTCGCCGTCCTGTTCCGCACCCTGGACGCCTTCCGCGTCTTCGACTCCGTGTTCGTCATGACGGCCGGCGCGAACAACACCGAGACGGTGTCGTTCCTCGCCTACCGCCAGACGATCGAGCGCGTCGAGATCGGGCTGGGATCGGCGGTGTCGGTGCTGCTGTTCCTGTCGGTGGTGCTGATCAGCGCCCTGTTCATCAAGGGCTTCAAGGTCGACCTGTCCCAGGCGCGAGGGGAGTAGCCGGTGTCCACCCGCGAAAAGGTCGGCTGGGGTATCGGCGGCCTGCTGATCGTCGTCTACTGCCTGTTCCCGGTGGCGTGGATCATCTCGCTGTCGTTCAAGTCGTCGGACGACATCTCGAACGGCCAGTTCCTGCCCACCGTGTTCTCCGGCGCCAACTACGAGCAGATCCTCGTCGGCGACGCGGCCGGGCTCTTCCTGCCCGCGCTGGTCAACTCGTTCGGCATCTGCATCATCGCGACGTTCATCTCCTGCCTGCTCTCGATGTTCGCCGCGTACGCGATCGCCCGCCTGGACTTCCCGGGCAAGAAGCTCATCCTGTCCACCGCGCTCGCGGTGGCGATCTTCCCGGTGATCTCCATCGTCACGCCGCTGTTCAACCTGTGGCGGCAGATCGGGCTCTACAACACCTGGCCCGGTCTGATCATCCCGTACCTGTCGCTGACGCTGCCCATCTCGATCTGGACCCTGTCGGCCTTCTTCCGCGAGATCCCGTGGGAGATGGAGCAGGCCGCCCAGGTCGACGGGGCGACGCCGTGGCAGGCGTTCCGCAAGGTGATCGTGCCGCTGGCCGCGCCGGGCGTGTTCACCACGGCGATCATCGCGTTCTTCCTCGCCTGGAACGACTTCGTCTACGGCATCTCGCTGACGTCGACCGAAGCGGCCCGTCCGGTGCCCGCGGCGCTCGGTCTGTTCTCGGGCGCGTCGCAGTTCGAGTCACCGAACGGCCCGATCGCGGCCGCCGCGGTGATCGTCACGATCCCGGTCGTGATCCTCGTCCTGCTCTTCCAGCGGCGCATCGTCGCCGGTCTCACCAACGGCGCCGTGAAGGGATAACCAATGGCCTCGATCGAGATGAGCCACATCGTCAAGCAGTACGGCGACGGCTACCCCGCCGTGAACGACGTGAGCCTCGACATCGCCGACGGCGAGTTCATGATCCTGGTCGGGCCGTCGGGCTGCGGGAAGTCGACGCTGCTGCGGATGATCGTCGGGCTCGAGGACATCACGTCGGGCGACATGGTCATCGCCGGCAACCGCGTCAACGACAAGGCGCCGCGCGACCGCAACCTGTCGATGGTGTTCCAGAACTACGCGCTCTACCCGCACCTGAGCGTGTTCGAGAACATCGCCTTCCCGCTGCGCCTGGCCAAGGTGTCCGACAGCGAGGTCCGGCAGCGGGTCGAGGAGGCGGCGAGCGTCCTCGAGCTCAAGGAGCACCTGGAGCGCAAGCCGGCCAACCTGTCCGGTGGTCAGCGCCAGCGTGTCGCCATGGGCCGGGCGATCGTCCGCTCCGCCGACGCGTTCCTTTTCGACGAGCCGCTGTCCAACCTCGACGCCAAGCTGCGCGGCCAGATGCGCACCGAGATCGCGCGCCTGCAGCGCCGCCTCGGCATCACCACGGTCTACGTCACCCACGACCAGACCGAGGCCATGACCCTGGGCGACCGCGTCTGCGTGCTGCGCAAGGGCGTCATCCAGCAGGTCGCGTCGCCGCGCGAGCTCTACGAGCAGCCGGTCAACCTCTTCGTCGCGGGGTTCATCGGCTCGCCGCCGATGAACTTCCTGCCCGCGAGCGTCGAGGGCACCAGCCTGTCGACGCCGTTCGGCCAGGTGGAGCTGGGCGCGGAGCGCGCCGAGAAGGTCAAGGGCCACGACCTGCTGCTCGTCGGCATCCGGCCCGAGTACTTCGAGGACGCGAGCCTCGTCGACGAGGCCAAGAAGCCCCACGGCTCGACGTTCACCGCCCGGGTCGACGTCACCGAGTGGCTCGGCGACGCCCAGTACGCCTACATCCCGTACGAGGCGCCGGCCGAGATCTCCGAGCAGCTCAAGGAGCTCTCCCGCGAGCTCGACTCCGACCAGCTGCGGACCCAGGCCGTGGTGTCGATCGACTCCACGAGCCGCATCCGCGAGGGTCGCGAGGCGGAGTTCTGGCTGGACACCCGCAAGGTGCACGTCTTCGACCCCAAGACCGGCGAGAACCTCACTCGCGACGCCGAGGCCGGCCGCAAGCTGACCGAGATGGCCGCCGAGGACCGCATCGAGCAGGTGGAGCGGGCGAAGGTCTGAGCGAGCTCGCCAGTTCGATCTCTCCGGGGAGCCGTGGGTGTCGTCGACACCGGTGGCACTCCGGAGAGATCGTGCTGGAGAGGACCACGATGGGGTGACGGCGGTCGCCCCGCCCCCTGCTCAGAGCCGGTGCCAGGCCTGGGCGAGCTGCGAGGCGATCGGGGTGACGACGCGGCGGTCGTTCCAGTAGTACGGGTGCGCGAGCGGGGTCCAGCCCAGCCACCACGGCCCGACACCGACGCGGCGGTCCTCGTGGACGGCGTCGGCCCAGGCGTCGCTGAGGGGGCGCAGGGGTGAGGCGATGACGTCGTCGGGGTCGTAGACGTTGACCCACTCGCCGCGCTGGCGCGGGTGCCGGTCGGCGAGCCCCGGGTGGGGCACGGTCAGGGGCTTGCCGAAGTCGGGGTGGCGCTGCGCCCACAGGGCCAGCGGGCTGCCGAGCGTGTAGTACCACCCGAACGTCTCGCCGCGCTCGAGCGGTGTGTCGCCCAGGGCCCGGGTCGCGGCCGGACCCAGGGGAGCGCCGCCCTGGAGGTCGTAGAGGAAGTCGCTGGAGACGACGCTGCCGAGGCTGTGGCCGAGCACGGCCAGCGGCGCGTCGCCGCCCGCCTCGGTCGCGAGCTCGTGCAGCGTGCGCGCGAGCACCGCCTGGACCTCCGCGTAGTGGCCGGTGCCGTCCAAGCCCGACTGGTAGGCCACGACGTCGCCGAGGTAGTGGACGATCAGCCAGCGCAGCGTGGGGAAGTGGGCGTTCTCGAGGCCGGGCAGCCAGCGCAGGCCGGCCGTCGAGGCCGCCGCGAGCAGCGCGAGCGTGGAGCCCTGGCTCGCCCGCGCGGCGAGGCCGTCGAGGATGTCCAGCAGCCAGCGCGAGCCGGAGCCGGTGATCCGGTCGCTGAGCTCCTCCTGCCCCTGCTCGAACACCGGCGCCCAGAACGCCGGCTTGATCACCAGGGCGTCCTGTGCGGGCACCCCGGCGATGCGCTCGAACTCCTCGCGCAGCAGCGACATGGCGCGGGCGGCGTACTGCTCGCCGGCGCTCTCGACGCCGTGCACGAGCATGACGGCGAGGCGGCCGCTCACTTCGCCTCGGTGAGCTCGTCGTAGGGCGTGCGGAGGCCGTCGCGCAGCAGCCGCACGAGCTCGTGGCGCTTGCGGATGAAGATCACGATCGCGGCGACGATGTAGACACCGGAGAGGATCAGCAGCTCGAGCTCCTGCAGCGGCGCGGGCAGGGTGGCGGCGAGGGCGAACTGGGCGACGAAGAGCCCGAGCAGGCTCAGCGCCCCGACCACGTTGATCGACAGCGTGACCAGCAGCGCGACCGCGAACAGCGACTGCGCCGCGGTGATCAGCAGCTCCTCGCGCTGCATGGCGTCGACCGGCAGCCCGTTGAGCGAGCCCGCGGACAGCGCGAACACGATCGGCAGCGTCCCGACGAGCAGCGACCACTGGTTGACCTTCGACGACACCAGGGTGGCGAGGGCGTCGGTCGTCTTGAGCCGCCAGGCGTAGAGGCCGGCGACGAGCAGTTCGGGCGCCTCGGAGGCGAGCGGGGCGAGCCACTGGACGAGGAAGAACTGGCTGATACCGAGTTCGGTGCCGGTCTCGACCAGCGACTCGGCGAACGGCTCGGCGCAGAGCACGATGATCAGTGCGGCCACGACGAAGAGGCCGATGTAACCGGTGCGGCGCTTCGGGGGGTCCATGCGCCCGACCCACGCCGACGGGCCGATGAGGTCGGGGTCCTCGGCCGGGGCCTTGGCGACGCGGATGCTGTAGGCGACGAAGATGCCGACGAGGACGACGGTGTCGACGAGCGTGATGCTGACGCGCAGCGGGAGCGTCAGCGAGTAGAGCGTCGCGAGCAGCAGGAAGACCAGCGGCACCGAGTCGGTCCGCAGCAGCGTCACCCGCGTGGGGTGGCCGGGCCGGTGCGAGGTGCCGGCCCCGCCGTCCTGGCCCGCGTCGGCGCCCCCGCGGCGCAGCCGGAAGGCGGCGAGCAGCACGACGAGCGCCCACCCGACGCCGACGAGGATCCGGTTGGCGCCGGTCATGTTGGCCAGCGCGAGCCCGCAGGGTGATTGCTCGGTGGAGCCCGGTGGCAGACACGTCGGCCCGTACTGGGCGTAGGCGTTGCCGCCCTGGATCGTGAAGACGAAGTCCACGGCGTACTCCGGGAGCACCGCGACCAGCGCGAGCAGCGCGATCGCGAGCCCCGCCGAGATGTCGACCTGCGCGGCCTCCGCGGCCCACGAGAGCAGGAACGCCGCCCCGATGATCGCGAGCCCGAACAGCAGCGCGTCGACCGGCGGCGAGAGGTGCAGCCCACCGACGCGCAGGACGAGGCCCGGCACCGCCACGGCCACGGCCAGCCCGACGATCAAGGGAGAACGGTCGCCGCGCCGGGTCGTGCCAGCGCTGGAGGTCGCCATGCCCGGTTGTCTACCCCTCATCCGGGTTTCACACCCGCCCGGCCTCCTCGTCCGCGCCGGGCGGGCGTGTGCCCAGGTGGTTTGCGAGGCCTCCGGACGATCGGGCACGGTGGCGCGCCGGTCACCCGCTCACCGCTCCCCGCTCCCCGAGGTGGTTGCCGTGCCGTTCGCCCCTGCCCTGACCCTCGACGCGCTGATGCACACGGGCATCGCCGTGGCCGTGATCGTGGTCGTCGCCGTGCTCCTGCGCTTCGTGATCAACCGCGTCATCGGCCACGTGGCCAACGGCGCGGGCGTCCCGGGCCTGCTCTCGCTCCTGCGCCGCAAGCGCGGGGTCACCGACGCCGACCGCATCCAGGCGTTCGGCTCCGCCCGCCGCGCCCAGCGGGCGCGCACGGTGAGCTCGGTGATCCGCAACGCGGCCAGCATCCTGATCTTCGGGACCGCGTTCATGATGGTTCTGGGCCAGTTCGGCGTGAACCTCGCGCCCGTGCTCGCCTCGGCCGGCGTCGTCGGGCTGGCCATCGGGTTCGGCGCCCAGAACCTCGTCAAGGACTTCCTGTCCGGGATCTTCATGCTCCTCGAGGACCAGTACGGCGTCGGCGACCACGTCGACCTCGGCGACGCCGTCGGCACCATCGAGCGCGTCGGGCTGCGCACCACGACGGTCCGCGACGTCACCGGCATGGTCTGGTACGTCCGCAACGGCACCATCGAGCGCGTCGGCAACGGGTCGCAGGACCACGCCGTCGCCGTCCTCGACATCCCGCTGGCGCTCGACACCGACGTCACCCACGCCGCCGCGCTCGCCGAGGACGCGGCGGTCGCGGCGATCCACGAGAACGGCCACGGCGGCGACGTCCTCGACAAGCCGCAGGTCCTCGGGGTCGAGTCGCTGTCCGCGTCCGGTATGACCCTCCGACTGACGGCTCGTACGAAGCCCGGTCGGCAGTGGGCCGTCCAGCGCGCCATGACCGAGCGTGTCGTGGCCGCGCTGCGCGCCGACGAGGTGATGCTGGCGGCGTGACCGCCGCTGTGACGTCGCCCGGAGAAGGGCGTTCCGTCGCGCAGACCTCACCTCCCCGGGCGGAGGATCACCGCGTGATCCCCCGCCGTGGCCGCCTCGCCGGTGCGCTCGTCGCGGCGGCACTCGTGGCCGGGTGCGCGACGGGCGGGTCCGCGCCCGCTCCGGCGCCTGCCCCCGCGCCACCGCCCGTCGCCGCGGCACCGTCGACCACGACACCTGCGGAGCCCCCGCCGGAGCCCTCCCGCGCCCAGGCCGCCGTGGACGCCACCGCCCCGGCCGCGCAGGAGCGCAGCGGCGTCACGCTCGGGGTGGCCGTCCTCGACCGCACCACCGGCCAGACCGTCGCCAACGACGAGGGCGGCACCCCGCTGCGGGCGGCGTCGGTGGCCAAGCTCTTCACGATCGTCGACATCCTCACCCGGCGCGAGGCGGGGCAGGTCGAGACGACCGAGGCCGACGAGCAGCGCTTCCGCCGCGCGCTGAGCCTGTCCGACGACGACGCGATGAACGCGCTCTGGTCGAGCTACGGCGGTCCGGAGGGCATCCGCCGGGTGGCCGCGGCGCTCGGGCTGGGGCAGACCAGCCCGCCGGCGGACACGTCGCAGTGGGGCGAGGTGCGGACGTCGGCGCAGGACGTGGCGGCGCTGTACTCCTACGTCATCACCCGCCTCGCGCCCGCCGACCGGGACCTCGTCCTGCAGGCGCTCGCGGCGGCGCCGGCCACCGCGGCCGACGGGTTCGACCAGGGTTTCGGCCTGCTGGACCCGTCGCGACGCGGGACGGCGGCGGCGAAGCAGGGGTGGCTGTGCTGCTTCGGGTCGAGCATCGACCTGCACTCGGCGGGCTTCCCGGACGCGGACGGGCGCTACGTCGTCGTGCTGCTCTCGAACCAGCCGCGGGGGTACGATGCGGCACGCACGCTGCTCGACGACGCGGCGTCGGCGGCCCGCGATGCGCTCGCCGGCTGACCCCTAGGGTCGCGGGGGTGCAGAGCCTCGCGCAGATCGACGACTGGCCCGTCGACCACACCGCGGCCGGGGTGGTCACCGCCGACGGCACCGTGCGCGGCGTCCACGGGCCGGGCGATCGCCGGTTCCCGCTCGCCTCGGTGACCAAGCCGCTGGTGGCGACCGCGGCGCTCGTGGCGGTCGAGGAGGAGGCGGTCACCCTCGACCAGCCCGCCGGGCCCGAGGGGTCGACGGTGCGCCACCTGCTCGCCCACACCTCGGGGCTGGCGTTCGGCGAGCACCGCGTCGTCGCCGAGCCCGGGACGCGGCGGCTGTACTCGTCGGCGGGGTTCGAGGTGCTCGCGGCGACGATCGAGGAGGCCACCGGCATCGGGTTCGCCGACTACCTGCACGAGGCGGTCCTGGCGCCGCTCGGGATGACGGCGACGACGCTCGACGGCTCGCCGGGGCACGGCGCGACCTCGACCGTCGACGACCTCCTGCGCCTGGCCGCCGAGCTGCAGGCCCCGCGGCTGCTGCACCGCTCGACCCTGGACGAGGCGACGTCGGTGGCCTTCCCGGGGCTCAACGGCACGATCCCGGGCTTCGGGCACCAGAAGCCCAACGACTGGGGCCTGGGCTTCGAGCTGCGCGACGGCAAGTCGCCGCACTGGACGGGCGCGACGAACTCGGCGCGCACCTTCGGCCACTTCGGCCAGTCGGGCACGTTCCTGTGGGTCGACCCGGACGCCGGCGTCGCGTGCGTCGCCCTCGCCGACCGCGACTTCGGCGACTGGGCCAAGGCCGCCTGGCCCCCGCTCGCCGACGCCGTGCTCGCGGAGCTCGCCTGAGGGGTGTTGTCAGCGTGGCGGCCACGCTGACGCTGAACGTCAGGAAAGCCACCACGATCTTGGGTGGGTCCAGCTGGGGGAAATACTGACGTTGAACGTCAGCATGGCCCCCACGCTGGGACACCCCGTGCCTCGGGGAGCACTCAGCGGGGGACGACGAGCACGAGCGCGTTCTCCGCGGCCTGCTCGACACGCAGGCCGGCGTCGTGCAGGAGAGCCAAGACCCCGCCCGCGTCCTTCGGGCGCCGCCGGGACGACGCGAGCAGGCGCGCCGCGTGGCCCTTGTGCGACTTGTTGGCGTGGCTGACCACCGTCCGCGAGCCGTCGGCGGCCTCGCTGTGCACGTCGAGGGTGACCGCGCCGCGCGCCGGGCCGAGCGCCATGTAGGGGCCCGAGCGCAGGTCGACGACCAGGTCGTCCGCCCCGTCCAGCAGCGGCGAGATCTCCGGGCGCCACGTCACCCGCAGCCCGTCCCGCCCGGGCGGCGCGCTCGTGCCCGACAGCCGATACGCCGGGATCGGGTCGGTGCCCCCGACCAGCCCGAACAGCGCCGAGCACACGACGAGGCGCTGCTTCGCGGCCGTCGTCAGCGAGGCCGGGTCGAGCGCGTCGTAGAGCACGCCGGTGTAGCGGCGCAGGGCCGGCGCGGTCCTCGAGGTCCACAGCGCCGCGTTGCGCGCGATCTCGTCGTCCTGGCGCTCGGAGATGTCCAGCGCCGCCCGCGAGGCCGGCAGGTCGGCGGCGAGCGCCACGACCTCGTCGACCAGCACCTTGCGCGTCGGGTTCAGCGAGGGGAACGACAGCGCGTCCAGGTCGAGCGGGCGCCCGCGACCACCGGGCGCCTTCGTCTCGGACGGCGGCAGGACGACGAGCACGCCCGGCACGGTAGTCGGCGACGATGAGCGGGTGAGCGAGCGTGGCACCGACGCCTGGCGCGACGAGGTGCTCGCGTGGATCGCCGCCGTCACCGGCCGGCACCCGACCGGCGAGGTCACCCAGCGCCACCGCGCCTGGTCGACGGTGCTGCGCGTCCCGACCGCCGACGGGACGGTGTGGCTCAAGGAGCCCGCGCCCGGGATGGCGCCCGAGGTGGGGCTGCACGCGCTGCTCGCCCGCGTCGCGCCCGACGCCGTCGCGACCCCGCTCGCCGTCGACGTCGAGCACCACCGCCTGCTGCTGCCCGACACCGGCCCGAGCGTGCGCGACGACGACGGCGACCCGTCCGCCGCGATGACCGCCGCGCTGCCCCGCTACGCCGACCTACAGCGCCGCGTCGCACCCCACCTCGACGCGATGCGGGACCTCGGCGTGCCCGACGCCACGCCGGCGGCACTGCCCACCCGGTACGACGAGGCCCTGGCGACGATCGGCGGGCGCGGCCACCGGGACCTCGTCCGGCGCTGGTGCGACGAGCTCGCCGGCACCGTGCCGGGCACCGTCGACCACCAGGACCTGCACGTCGGCAACGTCCTGCGCGACGGGCGCTTCGCCGACTGGGGCGACGCCGTCCTCGCCCACCCCTTCGCGAGCCTGCTCGTCGCGCTGGGCTCGCTCCGACGCACGCTGGGGGTCACCGAAGACGACCCCACCATCACCCGGCCCCGCGACGCCTACCTCGAGGTCTTCGATGACGTCGCACCCCACGACGAGCTGATCCGCTGGACGAGGACCGCCTGCCGCGCCGGCGTCGTCGCCCGCGCCCTGACCTGGCAGCGCGGCGCCGCCGGCGACCCGCGCTTCGTCGACACGCCCCGGGAGGTGCTGGACCTCGTCGGCGACCCCGACTGGTTGGCGGGCACCTGACACCGGCTCCGTACCCTCCTCCGGGTGCCCGCAGACGATCAGCTGCGCTGGAGGCCCTCCCGCGCCGGCATCCTGAACGTCTACCAGTACCAGGACGAGGTGCTGGACTTCGCCGACGGACGCCTGCTCCTGCGCGGGGTCAACGGGTCGGGCAAGTCGACGGCGATGAACATGCTCCTGCCGTTCCTGCTCGAGGCGGACGTGCGCAAGATCGACGCCGCGGGGGAGCAGCGCGGCGTGCTGCGCAGCTGGATGCTGTCCGACCACGACGACACCCAGCGCACGGGCTACCTGTGGATCGAGTTCGAGCGCTCGGGTGAGTACCGGACGGTCGGGTGCGGCATCCGCGCCAACCGCAGCACCGACCGCGTCGCGACCTGGTGGTTCTCCACCGACCGCCGCGTCCGGATCGACCTGCGCCTCACCGAGGCCGACGTCCCGTTCTCGGTCGACGTGCTGCGCTCCGAGCTCGGCGCGCGCGGCCAGGTGTTCACCTCCACCGCCGAGTACCGCGCCGAGATCGCCCGCCGCTTCTTCGGCGGCGTCGACCCGACGGCGTACTTCCGGCTGCTGCACCAGGTCCGCAACCCCCGCGTCGGCGACCGCATCGACACCGACCTGCCCCGCACGCTGCGCGAGGCGCTGCCGCCGGTGCCCGAGGACGCGGTGCACGACGCCGCGCAGCCGCTCGAGGACCTCGAGGACCACCGCCGCAACGTCACCGACCTCGCCCGCACCGCGGAGGCGCTCGACGGGGCGGTCGAGGTCTACACCGACTACGCCCGCCGCGTGCTCGCCGCCGCCGTCGACGACACGGCCGGCGCCGTCGACGCTGCCCGGACCGCGGCCCGGCGCGTCGACCGCGACCGCGGCGGGGTCGGCAAGGCCGCCGCCGCGCGGGAGACGGCCGTCGGGGCGGTCGGCGACCTCGCCGACGAGCACGCCGCGGCCACCGCCGAACGCGCCGGCCTCGCGGCGCTGCCCGAGTACACCGCGCACGCCGACCTGGTGCGACGCCGTGACGAGGTCGCCCGCGCCGACGCCCACGTCGCCACCCTCGACGGTCACCGCGCCCGGGCGCGCGAGCGCGTCGTCGCGGCCGCCGCCACGGTCGCCGCGACGCGCGGGCAGCTCGACTCCGACCTGGCCGGGGTCGCCGAGCACCTCCGCGCGGTCGCCGACGCCGCCCGCGCCGCGTCGGCGCCCGGGGTGGTCGCGCAGCTTCCCGACCCGCCGGTCCCGGCCACCGAGCCCCGCTGTGACGAGGCCGGTGAGACCACGGTCGAGGTGCCGACCGAGGACCACGATCTCGCCGGTGACCTGGACCTGACGGCGGTCGGCGACGCCCTGCGCAGCCACCGCACGACCGTCCGCGAGGTCGCCGAGCACGCCCGCGGCGCCCGCCGTGCGACCGAGGCGACCGACGCCGCCGAGACGGCCGCGGGCGAGGCGCAGGCCGCCCACGAGGCCGCCGACGAGCAGGCCGGCGCCGCGCGCCGGGCCGCGCGGGCCGCCGCCGACGAGCACGCCGAGGCGGTCGCCGGCTGGTCCCGGCGCCTGGTCGCGCACGCCGCCGACGCGCCGGCCGCCGAGCCGTCCGGCGCGACGGGCTGGCTCACGGTGTCCCCGATCGAGGAGCCCGGGAGCGACGACGACCTGCGCCGTGCCGCCGAGCAGCGTCGTTCTGCTGCCCGCCGCGCCGCCGACGACCTCACGGGCGCCCTCGACCGGGCCCGCACCCGGGCGGCCGCGCTCGTCGAGGAGATCGACGAGGAGCTCGCCGGCCTGCGCGCCGAGCACGCGCGGGTCGAGGCCGCCGGCGAGCTGCCGCTGCCCCGTCCGCCGTGGCGCGCCGACGACGACGTCGCCGACGGCGTCCTGCTGGCCTCGCTCGTGGACTTCCGCGAGCACCTCGACGCCGCCGAGCGCGCCGGTCTGGAGGCGGCGCTGGAGGCGTCGGGCCTGCTCGGCGCGCACGTCGACGGGGACGGGACCCTGCGTGCCGGCGACCTCGTCGTGGCCGCGTCCACGCCCGTCGACGGCCCCGCGCTCGACACCCTGCTCGCGCCCGTCGACACCGGGGCGGTGCCTGTGGAGGCGGTCGCCGGGGTGCTGTCCTCCCTCGGCACGACGGCCGGGCCCGTCCGGGTGGCGACGGACGGCTCCTTCGCCGCCGGCCCGCTGCGGGGACGCCACGCGAAGGCGGCGGCCGAGCACGTGGGCGCGGGCGCGCGGGCGCAGGCCCGGGAGCGCCGGCTCACGGAGCTGGGGGCGGCGATCGCGGACGCGCAGCGCCGGCGGGACGCGGCGGCCGACGTCGCCGCCGCGTTGGACGCGCACGCCGAGGCCCTGCGCCGGCTGGTCGCCGAGCTGCCCGGGACGCGCGGGGTCGACGACGCGGTGGCCGCGGCGACCGGCGCCGTGCGCTACGCCGAGGGCGCGCAGGCCCGCCACCGCGAGCTCACGACCGCGGCGGCCGACACCCGCCGCCGCGCCGACGAGGCGTGGGCGGCGTTGTCGCGCCGTGCGGGCGAGGCCGGCGTGCCGACCGACCCCGACCGGCTCGACGGCCTGCTCGAGGCGGTCGTCGACGCCGAGCGCGCGCTCGCCGCCGTCGACTCGGCGCGCGACCGCGTGACACGCACGGCCCGGTCGTGGCGCGAGGCGGTCACCGCCTGGGAGCGCGACGCCGCCGACCACACGACGGCCGTCGGCGAGCACCGCGAGGCGAGCGGCCGGGCGGCCTCGGTGCGCACCGAGCTGACGACGATCGAGGAGTCCCTCGGCGAGGAGCCCGCGAAGGTCGCCGCGCGGGTCGGCGAGCTCGACGAGCGCCTGCGCACGATCGCCGGGCGCCTCGAGGAGGCCCGCGAGGCGCAGACCGCGGCGGCCGTGGCGCTGTCGAAGGCGGAGATGACGCTCGAGGAGACCCGCCGGACCCTCGACGAGAGGCAGCACGCGGCGCGGTCGGCGCGGGGCCGGCTCGCGGAGGCCGCCGCCGTGCCGGGGCTGTTGTCGGCGGCGGAACCGGCGGGCGATCCCGAGGACGAGGACGCCGCCCCCGAACCCCTGCCGTCGGTGGCCGACACCGTCGAGGGCGCCGAGGAGCTCGTCGCCGCGCTGCGCGAGCGGATCCCCGCGCCGCGGAAGCCGGTGAGCGAGGACGCGCTGGAGAAGGCGCTGCGGGCGGCGCGCGACGAGCTCGCCAGCGGCTGGGACATCGAGAGCCGCCGCAGCGCCGACGGGATGCCGCTCGCGGTGCACGTCAGCGGGCCGTCGCGGGCGGTGCTCGCGCAGATGGTGCACCGGGTCGCGGTGCAGCGCCGCCGCGCCACGAGCCTGCTCTCGGCGCAGCAGGACCAGGCGCTGCGCAACCTGCTGCACGGCCGGATCGCCCGCGAGGTCGCCGACGCCCTGTTCGCCGCGCGCGAGCTCGTCGACCGGATGAACCGGATCCTGAAGGGCGTGACGTCGAGCCAGGGCATCGGCGTGCGGCTCGACTGGCGACCCCGCGGCGACCTCGACCCCGAGACGGCGACGGCGCTGGAGCTGCTCGGCAAGCACCCGGACCTGCGCTCGCCCGAGGAGGACGACCAGGTCCGGGAGGCGGTGAAGTCGCTGGTCGAGGCGGCGCGCGTCCGCGACCCCGAGGCGTCGTACCGGTCGGTCATCGGCGAGGTCCTCGACTACCGCACCTGGCACGAGATGCGCCTCTACCTGCGCCGGCCGGGACGCAGCGACGAGCTGCTCACGCGGCGGACCACGCTGTCCGAGGGCGAGAAGAAGCTGGTCACCGTGCTGCCGATGGCCGCCGCGGCCGCCGCGAGCGCCGCCGCGCACGACCCGCACCACGTCGGCGCGCCGCGGCTCGTGCTGCTCGACGACGCGTTCGCCAAGGTCTCCGAGGACAACCACGCCAAGCTCTTCGGGCTGCTCGTCGACCTCGACGTCGACTTCGTCGTCACCTCGGAGCGGCTGTGGGGCACGCACCCGACGGTCCCGGCGCTGGCGATCACCGAGGTGCTGCGCGACCCCGAGCTGCGCGCGATCGCGCTCGTGCACTACCGGTGGGACGGGGCTGCCCTCGAGGTGCGCGCATGACGTCGCCGGGGATCCGCACGAGCGTCTTCGCCTACGTCACCGAGTCGCCGGAGTACCGGGAGATCCTCGCGGTGTTCGCCGGGACGTTCTTCGCGGAGCTCACGCCGGCGGAGGTGACGGCGCGGCTGGACACGGACCTCGACGAGGCCACCGTGACCGCCCGGCTCGAGGCGCTGCGGGGCTGGGGCAACCTCGAGGTGTCGGCGTCGGTGGGCCAGGTCGGCACGGTGGAGGACTACTACCGACGCCGCAACCGGTACCTGATCACGCGGGTCGGTCAGGAGGTGCACGACCTCGTCGAGGGCGTGCTCGCGCAGGTCGACGACGTGCGCGACGTGTCGCTGGGGCGTCTGGACCAGGTGCGGGCGGGGCTGAATCTCCTCGTCGGGCTGGACCCCGCGTCGGCGCCTCCGAACAAGCTCGCCGAGGCCGTGCGCGCCGTGTTCGACCCGCATGTCGCGTTCTCCGCGGAGATCACCCAGTTCTTCGCGGCGATCAACCAGTGGCAGTCGCGCTTCGACCTCGACGAGGACGAGTTCGCGTTCTTCTCCGAGGTGCTCGTGGGCTACGTCGGCGAGCGGCTCGAGGCGCTGCGCCGTCGCGCGCGCCCGCTCGCGGCGCTGCTGGAGACGGTGCTGCCGCGGGTGCCGGTGATCGTCGAGCGGGCGGCGGACGGGCTGGCGGCGCGGGTCGCGGCGGCCGGACTGTCGTCGGTGCGCGTGCGGCGGGAGCCGGGTGCCGCGGTCGCCGACTGGGAGAACCTCGCGTCGTGGTTCGTCGGCGGGGTCGGCCGGCCCAGCCGCATCCAGGTGCTCGAGCGCGACGCCGTCGACGCCGTCCGCACCCTGACCCAGAACCTCACGCGCCTCTCGCGCACCGGCACCGCGGGTGCCTCGCGACGCGCGGACTACCTGCGGCTCGCGCTGTTCTTCGACCGGGGCGACCCCTCTTCGGTGCACGAGCTGGCCGCGGCAGCGTTCGGGCTGGCCGGCGCCCGGCACCTCGGCGGCGCGGGCGGCGACGACACCGACCCCGTCGACGCGTCGGTGTCGTGGTGGGAGGCGCCGACCGCCCAGGTGCCGATCAGCCTGCGCGAACGCGGCGACGCCACCAGCCGTGGGCGCACCAGCCGCGTGCAGGACCGCAGCCAGGAGCGTCGTCACCTTCTGGCCCGGCGCGCGGAGGCGGAGAAGCGTGCGGCCGCCGCCCGCGCCGAACTGCTGGAGGCCGGCGCCGAGGGCTTCACCGCGCGCCTGTCCGAACCCGCCCTGCGCGAGCTGCAGCGCGTGCTCGCCCGCGCGGTCGCCGACCTGGGCCCGTCCGCGGGGTCCGGCGCCGTGGTCCTGGACGGCGTGCGCTGCGCCGTGGCCCGCGCGCCGGGGACGTCGACGACCGTGCCCACCCACGCCGGCGCCCTGCGCGTCCGCGACCTCACCCTCACCGTGGAGCCGGCGCCGTGAGGGCGGGCGTGGTCGCAGCGAACGCGCTGTTCGCTGCTTCTAGGCGCGCGAAGTCCCCGTTGATCACGCGAGCGGGGCTCCGGTGACGGCCGCCCGGAGCGACCCGCAGCGCGACGGCGAGCTCGTCACCGCGACGCGGGCCCTGCTGACGCGGCCGTGGCGCACCGCGGAGGCGGACCCCGACGTCGTCGCGCTGGTCCGCCGGCACGCCGACGCGCTCGACGCGTGGTTCACGCAGGAGCTGAACTACCGGCTCGTCGTCACGGCCGACACGGCGCGCCTGGTCAAGGTCGGGCACGTGCCCGCCGACCGGCCGCTGCGCACGATCTCGACGACGCCGCGGGCGTTCACGCCCGCCGAGTACACGGCGCTCGCGCTGGTCCTCGCGGCGACCACGTCGGGCCCCGACCGCACCAGCCTGCGCGACCTCGTCAACGCCGTGCACTCCGCGGCCGCCGAGGCGGGGATCGTCATGGACACCGACACGGCGTCGCGGCGTGCCCTGGTCACAGCGCTGCGCTGGCTGATCGCGCACGGGATGGTCCGGGAGCTCGACCGCGGGGTCGGCCTCTACGAGCACGACGCGGACGCCGACGCGCTGCTCGAGGTCCGCAACGACCGGATGGCGCTGCTGCCGACCGGCGCGGTCGTCGGGGCGGAGTCGGCCGACGACCTGCTGGTCCGCGCGCGCGAGCGGGGCTCGTCGTCGACGGCGGCGCGCCGGCGCCTGGTCGAGGACCCCGTCGTGCTCGCGGGCGACCTCGAGCCCGCGCGGTTCGCCGAGCTCCGCCGCCACGCCGGCGACGAGGCGCGCCGGATCGAGGCGCGCACGGGGCTCGTGGTGGAGGCGCGCGAGGAGGGATTCGCCGCGCTCGACGTCGACGGCGGCTGCTCGGACGTCGCTTTCCCCGGCAGCGGCACCGTGGCGCATGCGGCGTTGTTGCTGGTCAGCGAGCTGATCTACCAGTTCCGCCCGGCCGAGGACCCGGACCCGATCCCGTGGCCGTCGGTGCGCGAGGTGCTCGCGGAGCTGGTCGGCGAGTACGGGCGGTACTGGTCGAAGGCCGCGATCGCCGACGCCGAGCGCTTCGCCGCCGACGTGGTCGGGGTGCTCGAGGCGATGCGCCTGGTGGCCCGCGAGGCCGAGGGCTCCCTGCGCGTCCTGCCTGCCGCCGCGCGCTACGCCCCGGCGGTCACCGTCACCGACAGCGACGACGAGGACGAGCAGCCGACGCTGCTCTGATGTCAGCGGAGTGCCACCGCAGACACTCAACGTCCGTAACGCCACACGCTCGCCGATCACGGGTAACTTGACGGTTAATGAAAGAAGCGGTTACATATCAAACCGTGTTCCCCGCCGAAGCGCTCGCCGACCCGGTCCGCCGGGCCATCGTCGAACGCCTCGCGGACGGCGAGGTCGGGGCCGGCGAGATCGCCGCCGACTTCCCCGTCAGCCGCCCCGCGATCAGTCGCCACCTGCGGGTGCTGCGCGAGGCCGGGCTCGTGACGTCCCGGGTCGCGGGTCAGCACCGCATCTACGCCCTCGACCGCCGCCCGCTGGCCGAGCTCGACGCCTGGCTGGAGCGGTTCCGCCCCCTGACGTCCGCGCCGATCGCCGGTCCCGGAAGCCGGCTCGACGCCCTCGACACCGAGATGCACCGCGGCCGGCGCGCCCGCCGCGCCGCCGAGAACGGAGACAGCGATGAGCACGCCGCCGGCTGAGATCCGCACCGAGCCCGACGGCGCCACGACCGCCGTCTGGCGCCGCGAGTACCCCGACCCCGTCGAGGACGTGTGGGCCGCGATCACCAAGTCCGAGCGGCTCGGGCGCTGGATCGGCACCTGGACCGGCGAGCCGCGCGTCGGCGGCACGGTCTCGTTCACGCTCACCGGGGAGGTCGACGCGGGCGGCGAGGTCGACGAGCCGGCCGACGTGCGCATCCACGCCTGCGCGCCGCCCCGCCACCTGGCCGTCGAGTTCCCCGCGCCCGAGAACCGGTCCTGGCTCATCGACCTCACCGTCGAACCGCACGGCGCCGGCGCGGTCCTCGTCTTCGCCCAGCGGCTCGTCGACGGCATCAGGGCAGAGGACGTCGACGCCGGCTGGCGCTGGTACCTCGACCGCCTCGGCGCGAGCCTCGCCGGCACCCCGATGCCCGATTGGTCGGCCTACGAGTCCGCGGGGTGAGTCAGCGTGGGGGCCACGCTGACACCCAACGTCAGGAAAGCCCCCACGATCACGCCACGGTCGGTGCGCGCCGCTCCGTCGGCTCCCCGCGCAGTTCGCGGGCCAAGAGCGTCGCGGCGGCCGAGGCCGCCGGGATGGCGAGGACGGCGACGAACGGGATGGCCGCGAGCAGGTAGGTCGGGATGCCGACGCCCCAGGTCGCGAGGCGCCGCGTGCGCAGGAGCCGGCGGCGGGCGCCGAAGTCGAGGCCGCGGCGCTGCAGGGCCGGCGCCGTCAGCTCGATCATCAGCAGCCGTCCGCCGACGAGCGCCGCGGCCACGGGCGCGAGCACCGGCCCGACGACGGGAACGAACCCCAGCACGAACAGCGGGACCGCCGCGAGCACGGAGAGCGCGATGAGCAGCAGCCCGTCCCGTGCCCCGCGCGCCAGCGACCGCAGCCACGACGGCTCGACCGTGCCCGGCACCGGACCAATGCCCTCGTCGACGGTCTCGGCGAGCTTCTCGTAGAACGGGCCGCCCACGGCGAGCGTCACGGCGACGAAGGTGACGACGGCGATCGCGGCGGCGGCGGCCACCACCGCCGCGCCCGCGGCGATCCGCGCGCCGCTGCGCAGCGTCTCGGACCACCCGTCGGCGAACGGGGTCAGCGCGGCCGCGAGGTCGGGCAGGTAGGCGACCAGCGTGCCGAGCGCGCCGACGTAGACCACGGAGACGATCAGCGCGGGGATCGCCCCGAGCAGCAGCAGGCGCGGGGAGCGCAGCACCGTGACCGCGCCGCGCACGAACAGCCGGACGCCCAGCACCAGGTCCACGGTCGCGATTGTCCCGGGTCGCGGAGTCAGGCGATCCAGGCCCGGGCCCGGTCGAGCAGGGCCCGCGCGGCCGGGCCGAGCGGCGCGTCGCGGCGGCGGGCGAGGTCGATCTGGGCCCGTACCTCCGGGACGATCGGCACGGACCGCAGCCCGTCGCGACCGGAGAGAGCCGGCGAGGGGACGACGGCGATCCCGAGTCCCTGTAGCGCGAGGTCCACGAGCACCGACGGCGAGCCCGCCTCCAGCGCCGGGCGCAACGTCACCCCGGCGTCGGCCGCCGCCCGGTCCAGCGCCGCGCGCACCCCGGCGCCGACGGGCAGGGCGATCACCGGGTGCTCGGCGAGCTCGGCCACCGTGACCGTGGCGCCCAGCGGCCCGTCGGGCGGCAGCGCGGCGACGAGGGGGACGTCGAGGACCACGTCGACGTCCAGGTCGGCGGGCGGGTCGCCGTCGCGGCCGACCCATGCGAGGTCGAGATCGTGGCGGCGCAGGCCGTCGAGCAGGGCGTCGGTCGCGGCCTCGACGAGCCGGATCTCGACGCCAGGGTGGTCGCGGTGGAACGCGCCGAGCAGGCCGGGGAGGTCGACGACCCCGCCGCCGCGCACCATCCCCACCGACACCCGCCCGCGGACGAGGCCGGCGAGCTCGTCGGCGGTGTCGCGGACCCCGCTGACGGCGGCGAGCGCCGCCCGCGCGTGCGGCAGCACCGCCTCGCCGGCCGGGGTCAGCCGCACCCCGCGCGCCGACCGGTCGAACAGCACCTGTCCGAGCTCGCGCTCCAGGCGGGCGATCTGCGCGCTGATGCCGGGCTGGGCGACGTGCTCGCGCGCCGCGGCCCGCGTGAACCCGCCCTCCTCGGCGACCGCGACGAGGTAGCGCAGCTGGTGCAGCTCCATAAGCATCAGTTGTATCAGTGAGGCCTACAAGCTCTTCGACTTCTGGTTCAGTGCGCCCGACAGTGGACCCATGCGCACCCCCGCCGAGACCATGACCGCCTACTTCGAGGGCTGGCGGCGCCGCGACGCCGAGTCGCTGCGCGACGTCCTCGCCGACGACGTCGTCTTCGACGGCCCGATGGGCCACGTCGAGGGCGTCGACGACAACGTCGCGAGCCTGCACGGGCTGCTGGGCATCGTCACCGACGTGCAGGTCAAGCACGTCTTCGTCGACGGCCCCGACGTCTGCACCGTCTACGACCTGCACACCACCGCGACCGGCGCCCCCGTGCTCACGGTCAACTGGGCGCACGTCGTCGACGGCCGCGCGCGGACCATCCGCGCGATCTTCGACCCCCGCCCGCTCCTCGCCACGTGAGTACTTTCCGGGCCTATAGCCCCGGAAAGTGCTCACATAGGGGCATGCGGATCGCGTCGCTGCTGCCCGCGGCCACGGAGATCGTCGGTGCGCTGGGGCTCGCCGACGACCTCGTGGCCGTCACCTTCGAGTGCGACCGGCCCGAGGGCATCCGCGCGACGCGGCCGGTGGTCGTCGACACCGCGCTGTCGGCCGGCCTCACGCCCGGTGAGATCGACGCCGTCGTGCGCGAGCGCGCGGCGCGGGGCCTGCCCCAGTACGAGCTCGACCGCGACGCCCTGCGCGACGCCGCCCCCGACCTCGTGCTCACCCAGGACCTGTGCCGGGTGTGCGCGCTGCCGGAGTCGACGGTCACCGAGGCGCTGGCCGACCTGCACCTCGACGCCGCGGTCCTCACCATCGACCCCCACACCCTCGACGAGGTCCTCGACGCCGTCGCGGCCGTCGCCCGGGCCGCGGGGGCGCCGGACGCGGGGACGGACCTGGTCGCCGGCCTGCAGGATCGGCTGACAGCGATCGATCAGGCGGTCCGGCAACGACCGAGACCCCGCGTCCTCGCGCTCGAGTGGGTGGACCCGCCGTTCCTGCCCGGGCACTGGGTGCCGGCGATGGTCCGGCGCGCCGGTGGGGAGCCGCTCGCCGGGATCGACGGCGGGCGCAGCGTCGCGACGACGTGGGACCGGATCGCCGACGAGGCGCCCGACGTGGTGCTCGTCGCCCCCTGCGGCTTCGGGCTCGACGACGCCGTGGCCCAGGCGGGCGCGGTCCGGGAGCACCTGCAGGACACCCCGATCGTCGCGATCGACTCGGCGTCCTACGTGGTGCGCGCCGGCCCGCGGCTGGTCGACGGCATCGAGGCGATCGCCCACGCCCTGCACCCCGAGGTGGTCCCGGCGCCCCCGCCCGGGCGGATCCGCGCGCTCAGCTGACCAGCTTGCGCGGCCCCGGCCCGTCGGCGGCGAGGCGGTCGTGCGGGTTGGCGAGGCCGCAGCGGTCGAGCGAGAGGCACCCGCAGCCGATGCAGCCGGTGAAGTCGTCGCGCAGCTGCTGGAGCCGGCGGATGCGGTCGTCGAGCTCCTCGCGCCACTGCGCGGAGAGCCGCTCCCAGTCCTTGCGGTTCGGCGTCCGGCCGTCGGGCAGGCCGTCGAGCGCCGCGCGGATCTCCGCGAGGGGGATCCCGACGCGCTGGGCGATGCGGATGAACGACAGCCGCCGGAGCACCTCGCGGCGGAACCGGCGCTGGTTGCCGGGGGTACGTCGGGCCTGGATGAGGCCCTCGCGCTCGTAGAAGTGCAGGGCGGAGACCGGGACGCCGCTGCGCTCGGCGACCTCGCCGACCGACAGCTCCTGCCCGGGGTAGGGGCGCGGGTGGTCGTGGCCGGTCACGTCGGGCTCCCCGCGGCGTGCTCGAGGCGGGCGCGGCGCAGGGTCCGCGCCCACCACGCGAGGGCGTCGAGCAGGACGGTCGCGGCGGCGTCGGCGACCTCCTCGCGCGGGCGCCCCGTGGCGTCGAAGGCCCCGGCGGCGCCGTGGAAGCTCACGGTGTCGCGCAGCCCGACGGCGTGCAGCTCGGCGAGCACCGGGCGCAGGTGCTCGACCGCGCGCAGCCCACCGGAGAGCCCGCCGTAGGCGACGAAGCCGACCGGCTTGTCGCGCCACTCGCCGCCGGTCGCGTCGAGCGCGGTCTTCAGCGGTCCGGGGAAGCTGTGGTTGTACTCGGGGGTGACGATCACGACGGCGTCGGCGGCGCCGATCCGCTCGGCGAAGCCGGCGTCCGGGCCGGTCTCGAGCAGGTCGACGACGTCCACGGCGACGTCGGGTCGCCGGCGCGCGCGGTCGGCGAACCAGGCGGCGACGACGGGACCGAAGCGGCCCTCGCGGACGCTGCCGATCACCACCGCGAGCGGGATGGGGTCCTCGGTCATGACGACGACGCTAGGACCTCGACCATTGTTCAGGTCAAGGACGCGAGCAGGCGGACCGTCGCGACCGCCGCCTCCTCGGTGCGGGCACCGGTGCGCTCCGCCCAGGCCGACACCGTCTCCCCGGCGGTCAGGGCAGCACCGAGGTCGCCGCCCAGGGGGCCGCCCACCTCCGCGGTCACCGCGTCGCACGCGGCCAGCACCCGCTCGCGGCGCCGGGCGAGGTGCTCCGCGAGCACGCGGCGCAGCTCGGTGAGCGCGCCCTCGTCACCCGCGGCGACGTCGGCTGCGGCGCGGCGGAGCAGGGCCTGCAGGGTCTCGGGCGGCAGGCCGGGGTCCTCGGAGCGCGCACCAGCTGGCGTCCGACCCCGCTTGGCGTCGCGGCGGCGCTGCTTCTCGGCACGTCGCTCGCGGGGGCCGGCCATCCCGCCATCCTCGCCCCTAGCGTTCGGCGAGCGCGTCGCGCCCCGGCGTCAGGCTGGCGGCGTCGGCCGCGGCGCGCCCGGCGGCCCAGCCCTCGCCGTTGCCGACGCTGAAGCGCCGTCGGGTCAGCCGCGGGAAGAGCTCGCCGACCGTGCGCTCGACGACCTCGGCCCGCGCGGCCAGCACCGGCAGCAGGCCCTCGCCGAGCTCGGCGCGCGCGTGGGCCTGGGCCTCGTGCGCGGCCGCGGTGAGCCGCTCGCCGATGCGCGTCGCGTACGCGAGCAGGAAGGCGTGGCGGAAGGAGCGGGTCCGCGACCGGGGCACCGACCCGTCGTCGGCGGCCAGCATCGCCCGGTCGGCCTGGACCAGCAGGGACGTGACGAGCAGCTCCACCGTCGCGAGGTCGGCGGCGTGCCCGATCACCGTGACCATGTCGAGGGCGGCGAGGCTGACCGCCCGGCAGCGGTTGGCGCTCGCCACCTGGTGCACGAGGCTGGACTTGGCGCTCGCGTAGGGCGGGTCGAGCCACAGCCGCCGCGCGGCGGCCCGCGGCTCCGTGTCCGCGGGCCCGGCCACCAGCGCCTGCTCCAGCGCGTGGCGCCCCATCAGCTCCTGGGCCTTGGCCGAGAGCGCCTCGGCCTCCTCGGGGAACTCGGTCGACTCGGCCTTGGCCAGGAGCCCGCGCACCCGGGCGAGCACCCGGGCGTCGACCCCCTCGGGCGCCCGTTGCTCGGCGCCGAGCCACGGCAGGGTCGGCAGCGAGCGCAGCAGGCCCACGAGGGCGACGCTCGCGGCGAGCGCGTCGTCGGGATCGAGGCCGCGCACCGAGCTCCACTGCGCCACCAGCGGCACGTCGCGGGCCGGCGGGGTCGCGCCGAGGTCGGCGAGGTCGACGTCCAGCGCCGTGTCGCCGCGCGGGCGCCGGGCCGCGGCCGCGCCCAGGACGTCGAGCGCCAGCACCACCCGTCCCACCGACAGCCGCCGGCGCACCACCTCGCCCACGTCGCGCGGACCCCAGCCCCGCGCGTGCAGCGCGTCCGCGGCGTCGAGCAGCGCCAGCTCGGCGCCCGCCACCAGCACCCGCGACGTGCCGTAGCGCGCCCGCAGGACGGCCGTGACCTGCTCGCCGCGCCCGCCCGCCGCCGCGAGACCGGCGAGGAAGCGCGCCGCCTCCTGCGGGTCGTCCGACCGTGCGTTCGTCACCATCCACCCTCCCTGCCCCGAAGCGTCACAGGGTTCGACGGCCGCGGGGCCCGGACGGTTCCGTCCGTTTTCCGGCGGAGGTTCCCCCGGACGGATCCTCCTCGGGCCCGGGCGCGCGTGGTCGGCCCGGGGACGGGATGCGATCGTGGTCCGTCGCAGCGGGGGCTGATGCAGGGCCAGGAAGGGAGCGTGCCCGTGGGCGTGCCGCAGGAGCCGGTCGAGGCACCGGCCGTGCGCCCGCACGACGCGGCCCGCACGAACGGCGCCGGCGAGCGGGCCGCCGGCCCCGAGCACGATCCCGCCCTGCGCGACCGCGTCCAGCGCTTCGTCGGCGTCCTGCGGCGCGTCGCGCTCGCCCGGGCCCGCCCGGTGCGCCACACCCGCCACCACGTCGGCGAGCTCCCGCTGGTCGAGGTCGCCGACCAGTCCGCGATCCGCCGCCCCCGCGAGGCCGGCGACGAGATCCTCCGCGCGTCCGCCGAGGGCCCGATGCGCGCGACGTTCGACGCGCTCTTCGACCTCATGCGAGCCGCCGCCGACCAGCCCGAGGCCGTCGAGCTGGTCCTCGCCGGCGGCCTGCTGCACGCCCCCGACCAGGACGTCCGCGTGCACCTGCTGTCCCGCCCGGTGCGCATCGAGCACGACGCGGACCACATGGTGGTCACCCTCGCCGGCGACGCCACCGTCTGGGAGGACGAGGAGCTCCTCGCGGGCACGGGACTCGTCGACGACTCCGTCCGGGCCGACGGGAGCGCCCCCGCCTCCCCGCTCGACCCCGACCTCGTCGACCGCCTCGCGCGGTGGGCCGAGCGCCACCTGCGGGTCGAGCACACCCGCGGCGACGACTGGATCGGCCCGACCGGTCCGGGCACCGCCCTCGTGCCCGCGCCGACGCTCGTCGCCCGCCGCCGCGGGGCCGCCGCCCTGCGCACCTACTACGACGCGATGGTCGCCGACCTCGCCGACGGGTCCCGGCCGCTGCCCGTCGGGCTCGCCCAGCTCGTCGCGGCGATCGAGCCCGCCGACCGCGCGGCGTGGCTCGCGCGCACCGGCCACGACGAGCCGCCCGTCACCGACCCGCTGTTCCCGCTGCCCGTCGGTGCCGCGCAGGGCCGCATCCTCGGGCGGCTGGGGCGCGACTCGGGCGTCGTCGTCGAGGGCCCGCCGGGCACCGGCAAGACCCACACGATCGCCAACCTGCTCTGCGCGCTGCTCGCGGAGGGCCGCCGCGTGCTCGTGACCAGCGAGAAGGCCCAGGCGCTGCGGGTGCTGCGCGACAAGCTGCCCCCCGAGATGCGCGACCTGTGCCTCTCGCTGGCCGACGGCGACGACGACCCGGGCATCGCCGGGCTCGCCGCGCGCAGCACCGAGTTCGATCCCGACGAGGCCGACCGCGTGATCGCGGAGCTCGTCGCCCGCCGCGACGGGCTGCTCGCCGAGCGCGAGGCGGCCCTCGACGCGGTGGTCGCCGAGCGCGCCGCCGAGACCGCCGTCCAGCGCGACCTGGGCCCGGGGATGACCGGGACGCGCGCCGAGATCGCTCGCCGCCTGCACCTCGTCGGCGAGCGCGACGGGTGGCTCGCCGACGTCGTCGACCCCGACGTCGACCTCCCACCCGCGCCGCCGCTGTCGACCACCGAGTTCCGCACCCTGCGCGACCTGCTCGCGAGCGAGACCCCGCAGCGCCGCGAGCGGGCCCGTCTCGTGCTGCCGCCGCCGGTCGAGCTGCCGCCCGAGGACCACGTCGCCGAGCTCGCCGCCGCCGTCGTGCGCGGCCTCGACGCCACCTCCGGCGACGTCGGCGACATCGTCTCCGCCCTGGGCGGGCTGCCCCCCGACGCGGCCGCGCACCTGCCCGAGGTCAGCCGCCGGGTGGCCGACGCGCTCGCCGAGCTGGACGAGACCGGCAGCACGACCGACGGGGACGCCGCCTGGGCGCACGGGGTCACCGACGCCGTCCTCTCCGGGCGCGCCGGGCACCTGTGGGCCCGCGCGACCGACGGGCTGCGCGCCGTCGACACCGTGCTCGAGCACGACCGCCGCGCCGGCCCGGCGCAGGTCCGGGTGGAGGACGGCGTCGATGTCGCCACCGCCGCGCCGGTCTTCGAGCGCTTCGCGGCGTTCCTCGCCGACGGCGGCACGACCCGGCGGCTGTTCAAGCCCGACGAGCAGAAGGCCGTCGAGCCCTACCTCGCCGACATCCACCTGCACGGCGCCGACCCCGCGACCGTCTCCGGGGCGTCCGCGATCGCCCACCACCTGCGCATCCTCGAGATCACCGACCGGCTCTCCGAGGGCTTCGGCCCGCTCGGGCACCCGCTGCGCCGCGCCGAGCACCGTGCGCTGCTCGTCGAGCAGGTCCTCGCGCTGCGGGCGACCTGCCGGGCGGTGGGCCGGGTGCTGACGGCGGCGATGGGGGTGCGCCGACTGCTGGCCGCGCTGCCGCCCGACGACCGCCCGCGCGTCGACTCGCTCGCCCGCCTGCGCGTGCTCACCACGCTGACCCTCGACGTCGACGACACCCGCGCCGCCGAGCTGGCCCGCGGCGAGCTGGACGAGGTGATCGAGCGCGTCCAGGCCGGGGTGCCGCCGGCCCGCCAGGCCCCGGAGCTCGTCGCGGTGCTCGACGCGCTGCGCCGCCGTGACCCCGACGCGTACACCGACGCCGTGCTCGCCGTCGAGACCGCGCACGCCGAGGCCCGCGACCAGCGCCGCGCCGACACCCTCGCCGGCCGTCTCGACGCCGCCGCGCCCGGGCTGACCGAGCTGCTGCGGGCCCACGCGGGCGAACCCTGGCCCGACCGCGAGGAGCGCCTCGAGCAGGCGTGGGCGTACGCGCGCGCCGCGGCGCGGGTGCGGCAGTGGGCGGCCGCCGAGGACGCGCCGGACCGGCTCGCCGACCTCGACGTCGAGCTCGCCGGCGCGACGGCCCGGCTGGCGGCGGCGAAGGCGTGGCGGGCGTCGCTGACCCGGATCACCGCCGAGCAGATGCGCGCGCTGCAGAGCCACCGCGCCTCGGTCGCCGCGGTCGGCAAGGGCACCGGGCGCTACGCCGACCGCTACCGGGCCGCCGCCCGCGAGGCCGTCGAGGTCGCCCGCGACGCCGTCCCGGCCTGGGTGATGCCGATCCGCGAGGTGCTCGCCACCGTCGAGCCCCGCCCCGACGCGTTCGACGTGGTGATCGTCGACGAGGCCAGCCAGGCCGACCTGACCAGCCTGTTCCTGCTCTGGCTGGCCCCGCGGGTGATCGTCGTCGGCGACGACCGCCAGTGCACCCCGGCCGACGTCGGCGTCGGCTCGCTCGAGCCGGCGTTCGCGCGCCTGGAGACCGACCTGCCCGAGGTGCCGTTCTACCTGCGCAGCCAGTTCACGCCGCGGGCCAGCGTGTTCTCGGTGTTCCGCGCCACGTTCGGGCCGCCGATCCGGCTGCGCGAGCACTTCCGGTCGATGCCAGAGATCGTGGGGTGGTCGTCGCGGGAGTTCTACAGCGGGCCGGGGGAGGGTGACGCCCCGCTCGTGCCGCTGCGCCAGTTCGGCGCCGACCGGCTGCCGCCGCTGCGCGCGACGTTCGTGCCGGGCGCGACCGTCCGCGGACAGGGGTCGTCGCTGGCCAACGACGCCGAGGCGGCCGCGCTCGTCGACGCCGTCGCGCGCTGCGCCGACGACCCCGCCTACGCGGGTGCGACGTTCGGGGTGGTCGTGCTGCAGGGCCACGGACAGGTCGAGCTGATCGAGGATCTGCTCCGGAGCCGGCTGTCGGTGGAGGACTGGGAGCGCCGCCGCCTGCGCGTCGGCGTCGCCGCGGACTTCCAGGGCGACGAGCGCGACGTCGTGTGGCTGTCGATGGTCGTGGCGCCGGGACACCGGCTCGTGGCGCTGACCGCCGAGCGCTACCGCCAGGCGTTCAACGTGGCCGCCTCGCGCGCCCGCGACCAGATGTGGCTCTTCCACTCCGTCGGCGTCGACGACCTCACCCCCGCCGACCTGCGCCGCAAGCTCCTCGAGCACGTCACGGCGGTGGAGCCGGTGGGGTCCGCGGGCGCGCCGGAGAACCGGCCGGCGCCCGCCGAGGTCGACCGCGAGCACCGCCACCCCGCGTTCGGGAGCCTGTTCGCGCAGCGGGTCTTCGCCGGCCTGTCCGAGCGGGGTTTCGCGGTGGTCCCGCAGGTGGAGGTGCACGGGCGCGTGCTCGACCTCGTCGTCACCGGCGCGACGGGCCGGCTCGCGGTGCTCTGCGACGGCGACGAGCAGCGCCGCACCGTGACCCGCGCCGACGTCGAGGCCGAGCACGACCTGCGCCGCTGCGGGTGGCCGGTCGTGCGGATCGCCGAGTCGCGGTGGGTCGCCGACCCCGAGAGCGCGCTCACCCCGGTGCTCGACGCCGCCGCGGCCGCCGGGATCACGCCGCAGGCGCCGACCGGGCCGCTGGCGGTCGTGGAGTCAGCGCCCGGGGACCGCACCGAGTACCGGCCGCGGCGCGGACGCTCGGGACGCGCGATCCTCGGCGGCGCGGTGCCCGAGACCCTCGACGACCTCGTGGCCGACCTCGCCGCCCAGGGCTTCCCGCCCCCGCGGCGCGACGCGCGCGTGCACGACCCCCGCGGCGGCGGCGTGCTCGCCGACGCCACCGCGCTGTGGCCGACGGGGATCAGCCGGCGGGCCCTCGCGCCGCCGGTGGTGCTCGACCCCGACGTCACCGACCCGACCCGCGACCGCCTCCGCGAGCTGGGCTACCAGGTGTTCACGTCCGTCGCCGACGTCCGCGCCCACGTCGCGGCGTCGTCCGAGGGGCGGGGCGAGGCCCGGGGGTGAGTCAGCGTGGGGGCCACGCTGACACTCAACGTAAGAAAAGCCACCACGATCTCGGTCCTCAGGCGCCGGCGAAGATCTCGTCGCCCTCGTCGTCCATGTCGTCGCCGCCGTCGTCGGGCTCACCGTCGACGTAGGGCGCGTAGTGCGCCGGGTCGAACGGCAGCTCCACGCCGAAGGGCAGTTCGTACTTGTCGTGCAGGAAGCGCTCGCGGTACAGGTGCTCGGCGGTGTCGACGACCTTCGCCAGCAGCCGCGCCGACAGCACGGCACCCACGCCGATCCCGAGCACCGGCACGAGCTGCGCGAGCTCCCGCTGGCCGATCTGCCCCAGCAGCCGCTGGTACACGGCCTGCCCGAGGCGCCGGATCTGCGCCTGCTGCTGCTTGCGCTTCTGGTTCTCCTCGGTCTTCGCGGTGATCAGCTCGGAGAGGTCCTGGTACGCCTGCGGCGCGTCCTCGTCCGACGACAGCCCGACGGCCAGGACCGCCAGAGCGATGATCTGCTCGGAGCGCTTGGTGACGTCGTACCCGTGATACGCCGCGACGTGCGCGATCGCCCGCGTGCACGACGCGACGGTGAGCAGCGTGTCGCCGGTGAGCGCCCCGACCATCACCGCGATCCCGGGCAGGCTGCCGAGCCCGGCGCCGCCCGTCCCGCCGGCGGCCGCCGTGACGCCCGTCGTGGTCAGGATGCCGGTGACGCCGCCCTGGACCCCGGCGAACACGGTGTAACCGAGGTCGAGGCGCGGCATCGCCGCCTCGATGTCGGTGATGTCGAGGTCGCGGATGTCCTTGAAGTCGGTGACGTCGTGGCCCTGGGCGCGGAAGTCGGCGAACACCGCGTCGCGCCGCAGCGTCGCCGCGCCCGCCCCGGCGCCGGCCGCCGCGATCTGGTGGAGGACCGTCTGCACGCCGTCGTCCACCTGCGAGACACCGGGAACGCGGCGCAGGAACGAGGTGACCTCCTCGCGGACCCCGGCGAGTCCGTTGAGGACGGGGCTGAGCATCCCGGAGGAGCTCTGCAGCTCCCGGTCCTTCCACTGCACGACCTCGTGCCAGCGCTCGGCGTCGCTGGGGGAGACGTCCGGCGTCGTCGGTGCAGGATCGTCCCTCGTCGTGCTCACAGTCGGACGGTACCCACCGTGAGCACACACAGTCTCATCCGCGAAGCCTTTCCACGGACCCGTTCGCGCCGCGTCGGACGACGACGTCGGCAGCCCCGGGCAGCCCCTCGCGCTCGGCGAGCCCGTGCTCGGCCCGCCACCAGGCGTCCCGGTGCGGCGCGTAGAGCGGCCAGTCCTCGCGGTCCCGCAGCCGACCCTCCCGCTCGTCGGGGTCCGCGTCGATCCACACCGTCAGCGCCTCGTGCCCCCGCAGCACCCGCGCCCCGGCCCCGCAGCCCTCGAGGACGACGACCCGCGTGCGGATCGGCCGTTCCCGCTCGGGGCCCTCCGTCCCGTGCTCCCAGTCCCACGCCCGCCACCGCGGGTGCTCGCCGCGACGCAGCGGCTCGACGAGCCCCGCGACCGCCCGCGCCGGCCCCTCCGCCAGGCCCGCCCACCCGAGGTAGAACTCCTCGATGGAGATGACGGTGATGTCGCTGTGGACCGCGAGGTCCTCGGCCAGCGCGGTCTTCCCGGCGCCGGAGAAGCCGTCGACCCCGACCAGCACCGTGTCGCCGACCGACGCGGGTAGCGAGGTCAGGGTAGACGTGAACGCGTCGAGAGCCGTCACTTCTGGAGTGGCGGGAGCGCCGCGACGATGCGTTCGACGATGCGTTGGCCTCGACCGCAGGGGTCGTCGGGCTGCTCGCCGGCCGGGACCTCGAGCTGCGTGTACGTCGAGACGAAGCCCTGGTCCTCTGCGGTGCCGACGGTGATGGTGCAGGTGATCGAGTCTCGAGCCGACTGCTCGAGAGTCGCAGGAAGGCCATCGATGTTGGTCGGCACGAAGATCGGGAAGAGTCGGCTGCGGTAGGTGTCGACAAGGATGTCGCGATCGGGGTACACGACGGTGCCGAATTCGATGCGCGTTGTTCGGTCCGTCCACTCGCAACCCTGTGCTCCGCTCGGCACCGCACGTTGCTCGCCCGGCACGGTGATGCCGAACGGTCGCAGATCCTGGCGTGAGAGCGGGCCGTCGCACGGACGTGCAGCGAACGTCGCGAGGTCACGCGGCGACGACACTGCCGGGGCTCCATGGCGCGGGTCCTGCACTACCGGCTCCGTCGGCGGTCTGCTCGTGGCGCAGGCGGCGACGCTCGCGGCGCAGATGGCGATGAGAACCGCGCGTCGGTGCTTCAACTCAGGTCCGACGAAGCCTGCTCGTCCACGCCCCGATATGCATCCATGGCCACCCTGACGTTACTGATCAGTGCCTCGACCTGAGCGATACCAGCATCGAGTGCGCTGACGAACGAGCCTGGACCTCCGGTTGCCGTCACCCCGAGGAGGTTCGCGGCGTCCAGGGTCACGAGGTCGTTCGTCGGAGGAGTGACGCGACCGAGGTCGAGAGCATCACGTCGAATGCTGTTGAGTTCCTCCCGTGCCGCCTCCAGCTCCCGGATCGCCTCCGGCGCTCGGGCCAGATCGACGGTGAACGACCCGCCCCCGACCTCCGGCGGTCGGTACCGCGGGACCGAGGTGCCGTCCGGCAGCATCACCGGCGAGTCCGCCTGCAGCGGCGGGGGCAGGGGCTCGGTCATCGCGCCGTCCTTCCGCTCGCCGGACCGTCTCGCGCCGAGACGCTAGCGAGATCTGCACCGCCGTAGGGGCAGGACGGGAGAACCGGTCGAGATGCTCCAGAGCGACGCCCCTCAGAACGGGCGCCGCCGACCGGCCGGACCGCCCGCCGCCGGCCGCACCTTCTCCCCGCGGGCGCGCTGACCGGCCAGGCGCATCGCCTCGACGATCATGTCGCTGTTGCCGCGGCCGGTCGCGGGGTCGACGCGCGGGAACACCAGCGGGCTCGGGTGGGGAGCCTGCGCCACCGTCGCGCCGCGCAACCCCTCCGGCAGCCCGGCCCGCACCAGCCGCGTCCACGCCCGCGCGGCTGGTTTGCCGAGCAGCACCACCTCCGAGGGCGGCGGGTCCAGCATCTCGAGCAGCGCGACGAGGTACGGCTGCGCCCGCACGGCCTCCTTCTCCAGGGACCGCACCGGTTTCGCGGGGTTCGCGACCCACCACGGCACGACGTTCCAGTGCAGGGAGACGTCGTAGCCGAGCTTGGCGCGCTCGGCGGCGATGTAGGTGTTGTGCGCGGTGGGGTCGTTGTTGTGCTTGCTGATGAACCCGGAGCCCTCCTCCGCCTCGCCCGACGGGTCCTGGAGCAGCACGAGCACGCGCGCGCCGGCGCCCGCACTCGCCGGATCGAAGTAGGGGAGGTTCTCGTAGGTCGTGTCCCGGACGTGGTCGACCCAGCGGTTGAGCTCCCCGACCCGGCCGTCGTAGCGCTGCGCCCAGCGCTCGGCGTGCACGTCGGGGGCGAGGTCGCGGCTGAGCAGCTCGCCCCGCTTGTGGGCGAGCTTGTTCCACACCGGGCGGGTCATCAGCGCCGTTCGAGCAGGACGACGGGGATGGTCCGGTCGGTCTTGCTCTCGTAGTCCGCGAAGCCCGGGTAGTCCTTCTTCTGCTTCTCCCAGACGGGGTCGCGCTCGTCGGCCGGCAGGTCGCGGGCGCGCAGCGCCACGGTCTCGGTGCCGATCTCGGCGCTGACGTCGGGGTTCGCCAGCATGTTGTGGTACCAGGCGGGGTGGATGTCGGCGCCGGCGTACGACGCGAAGACCGCATAGCCGTCACCCACGGCCTGGTACATCATCGGGGTCACGCGCTCGGTGCCCGACTTCCGGCCGGTGTGGTGCAGCAACAGCAACGGAGCACCCTCGAACGGGCCGCCGACGTGCCCCTCGTTGGCGCGGAACTCCTCGATGATCTGCTGATTCCAGTCGCTCACACCGACCATCCTGCCCCCGATCACGCGGGCGGTCAGAACCCGAGCTCCCACCCGAGATCGACCGACGGCGACCCGTCGCAGGCGAGCACGGTCCACGCGCTGCTGCTCCACCGGAACACGGCGTCCTGGCCCCACGCCGCACCCAGCGCGCACGCGGCGGTGTCGTCGAGCCCGACGACGAGCGCGCCCTCCTCGGCGTGCGACCCGTCCTCGGCGCCCGCGACCGTCCGCCGCCACCGCACGCCCTGCGCGTCGAGGTCCTCCTCGAGACGGGCCTGTCGTGCCGCGTTCTCCGCCGCGCCCGGGCGCTCGGCGCCGGGGTTGTGGGCGGTGACGACGTGGACCGGCGCCTCGAAGGGGAACGCGCCGACGACCTGCCCGGCCGGCCGCGGCCGCAGGGTCACCCCGAGGTCGGGGACGCGCAGGACCGCGCGGGTGTAGTCCTCGGTCCGCGCCGTTCTGCTCATCGGGAGGGGATTCTGCGCGGAACCGCACGTCCACAGGAGTCGAACTGCCTACCGTCGCGCTCGTGGCCGATGTCCGGGTGGTGCTCCAGGCGCTGCTGGACGCCGCCCACGGGGTCGACGCGGTCATGGAGGAGCTCGCCGCGCACGACGCGGACGAGCTGGTGACGACCCCGTCGTCCTTCGGCCACGAGGCGCTCGGGGCGGTCGCGGCCGACTTCGGCGCGCGGTGGTCGCACGGGCTGGCCAACCTCACCGATGACGGCAACGCCCTGGCCCAGGGGCTCGGCGAGGCGGCGCGCGCGTATGCGGAGGCCGAGGGCCTGGTCGCCGGCGAGTTCCGGTGGGGGCGGTGAGTCGTGCCGGAGCTCGGGGAGTCCGCTGATCCGACGGCGCTGGTACCCGGCGACCCGCACGGCGTGCGGGCGGCGCAGTCGGCGATGGCGCGGCTCGGCGCGGCGTTGATCGGGGCGGGTGACGGGCTGCGTCGCGTCGACACGGGAGAGTGGCAGGGCGAGGCGGCCGAGTCGTTCCGCCGTGTCTTCGAGCCGGTGCCGACGCACTGGTCCGGGAGCGGCGAGGCGTTCCTCCGGGCTGCCGAGGCGATCGGCGACTACGTCGAGGTCCTCGAGTGGGCGCGGGCCGAGGCCGAGGCCGCGGTGAGGGAGTGGGCCGGTGCGCAGGCGCTGAGCGCGCAACCACGCGCTCCTGACCAGCCCGACCCGGGTGAGCCCGGACGGGCAGCCGCGGCCGAACGGCTGCGCGCAGCCCGGACGGCGGTGGCCGAGGCCGGAGATCGGGCCGCACCGATCGTCGGCCGGGCCCGTGACCTCGCGCCGCCCGCGCCGTCGGTGGCGCAGCAGGTCGGCGGCTTCCTCGGCGACTTCGTCGGCGGCGTGTGGTCGGAGCTCTCCTCGACCGGCCAGTTCCTGTGGCAGATCAACCCCACCCGCTTCCTCGTCGAGCCGGCGGCGGCCGTGGAGGGTTGGGAGGACCTGGCCACCGGCGCCGCGCACGCCGTCACCCACCCCGGCGAAACGATCGAGCAGGCGCTGAACCCGCGCGAGGCCGCCACCAACCCGACGCGCTGGGCGGGCGAGGTCCTGACCGGCGCCGGCCTCTCCGCGGTGGGTGGTGCCGGTGTGGCCGGGCGCCTGGAGCGCACGGTCCACGCGGCCGACGCGCTGGGATCGGGCTCGGCAGGCGCGGGCAGCGCTGGGCCCGCGGAGGGGCGGTACGAAGGGCGGACCGCCGCGGAGCACGCCGCGACCGGCGGCGTGCACATCGGCAGGCCAGGAGTCTCTCCAGGACGGCGCATCGTGCCCCGTGAGGTGGACACGCCGGAGGAGGTGCGCCGCGTCTTCGACGAGCTCTCGGTCGGAGGTCAGCGCATCGAGAACACGTCGCTGCCCGGTGAGATGGTGCTCCTCCCGGACGGGACGCGGGTCATGTACCGACCCGTAGCCGGCTCGACCCACTTGCCCGTCACCGAGGTCCACAGTCCCGACCACGGATCCTTCAAGGTCCACCTACCGAAGAGGTGAGCGTCCTGCCCGGGATGTCGATCGAGTCGGAGATCCTCGACGAGGGTCAGGACGACTGGGTGAGCTTCGCCTTCATCATCCAGTGCGTCGGCGTGTACGAGGGTTTCGACCAGGGGGAGCCCGCCCGCTCGCGGCGCGCGGTGGAGATCGCCGCCGGTCTGGTCGCCGACCGCCGGCTCGTGGCCGGTGACCTCACCGCCGCTGGGTTCCAGCGGTGGCCGGGAGAGCCGGGAGACGTGGTGGCCCGCCTCCGCGTCGCGGCGGACGAGGTGATCGGCGAGAACGGGTATGTCCCGCTCGGCGACGTGTGTTGGTTCGCGACCCCCGAGCTGCTCGACCGACTCGGCGTATGACGGCACGAATGGCCGCTGACGGAGAGCTCGAGATGATGGACGACATCGTCGAGGAGGCTCGGGTCGACTGGATCGACATGGGTCACGCGATCGGGATCGTCAGCCTCGCCGAGGGCGGCGAGGACGATCTGGCCCTGCTGCGACGTGCCGGAACACTCGTCGCGCGGCTCGTCCGCGAGGGTCGATTGGTGCCGGGCGACATCGGCACGAGGCCCGGTGAGTTCCTCTCGTGGCCCTCCTCGCCGGACGAGTCGGCCCGCCATCTCGAGTACGTGGACGCGGTCGTCTCCGGCACGAAGCCCTACGAGCCCTGGCAGCCGTGCATGTTCGCTGCGGTGGATGGCCCGACACCTTCCTGACCCCGAGTTGTCCACAGCCCTCGACCCGAGGGAACCGATCGGCACTCCCCGCTCTCCAACACACAGAGAGCAGAGGAGGCAGACATGGCGAAACCCGCACGGGCGCGGCGGAGCAAGGAACGGACGGTGGCCGGGCGCCACCACGAGGACAGCGGCGACTTCGTGCGTCGCACGCTCGGACGGCGGGCGCTGAGCGAGGAGCGCTGGGACGGCGAGGTGACGGTCCAGCTCCTCCCGCACCTCCTCGCCACCGGCGAGCTGTCGACGATCGTCGTCGGACGTGAGGTGGAGGTCGCGCCCGCGATCTACGTCGCCGGGTACCTACCGGCGTTGTCGGAGAGCGAGACCTGGAAGGTCGACGAGTTCGGGTGCTTCGACGGCCGCGGCGCGCTGATCACAGCCCCGCTCGACACGGGCGCACGCAGCTGCCGGGTGGACGTCCTCGACGTCGACGGCCGGCTCTTCCCCGTCAACTGGGCCGGCACGGAACCCGGCGACGGACGGCTGTGGATCGAGGGCGCGCTCTACCTCGACCCGGAGCTGGCGGCCGGGACCGACCACGGTGAGGCGGTGGCGCTGTGCCGGCGTCGGTACCGGGTCCGCGAGATCCGCCGGTACCGGCGCACCACGTACCGCCCCGCCGACCCGGTGCGCCTCGACGCGGTGCCCGGGCCGGACGAGGTCACCGACGAGGCGATCTACGTCGCCGACCTCCGCCTCGTCGACGCCGTCGCACCGCCGTCCCTCGCCTCGGAGAGGAGGTGATCGACCGGCGCCCGGGATAGCGGCTCAGCGACCGCCGCCGCGCTCGCCACCACGGTCACCGCGCTCGCCACCGCGGCCGCGGTCGCGACCCGCCTCGTCGCGGTCGCCGCGATCACCACCACGACCCCCGCTCGAGGCGTGGGCGCGCGGGGGCGGGTCGTTGCGGGTCGATTCCGCGGACGATGAGCTCGGTGCCGGGTCCGCGCTTGACGACGGCGCACTCGGGGAGGTCGGGGCCGGGGAGTCCGGGGACGACGAGCTCGGGGACGACGTCGACGACGAGTGCGACGTGGACGCCGGCGAGGTACCGCCACCACCGACCGGCGCACCACCAGCACCGGGCCCGACCCCGACCGGCCCACTCCCACCCGGGACGACGCCGAGCGCGCCCACCGGCGCCGGCGCGCTGGCGGCGGCGAGCGAGGGAGGCACCGAGCCGTCCGGCGCGGCCGAGGCGTTGCCGGGCAGCCCGAGGTCACCGGTCCCGCCCACGACCGGGGCCGGTGCGGCCGGGCCCCCGCCGAGGGCGCCCGGTCCCGGGATCACGGCGCCGAGCCCCGGCGCCGGTCCAGGGCCCGGACCGGTCGACGCGCCGGACCCCGTCGCGTCGACGTTCGCCGTCGCGGCGGCGACCCCGAGAGCCGCCGCGGAGGCGGCGGCGAGGCAGGCGGCGGCGATGGGCAGGCGCCGGTCGCGCGGCTCGTCGAGGGGCGGGGTCGTGGCCGGTCGGGGCCCGACCACCGGGCCCGACGCGGAGATCGGTATCCGCACGGGAGCACGGCCGCCCGCCGGCGACAGCTCCGCGCGCGGACCCAGCGCGGCGATCTCGCGGGCCGCGACGACGCCGGGGCTGGTAACACCGGACGGCAGGCCGAGGAGGTGGGCGAAGGCGAGCGCGCCGTGGACGAGGCGGCGTTCCACGACGTCCACCGGCACCGCGTCGAGCGCGGCGATCTCGTGGACCGCCATGCCGTGCGACCAGCGCAGGACCAGCATCCGGCGCTGCACGGACGGCAGTCCGTCGAGCGCCTGCCGGGCGGGAGCGGCCGGCGCGTCGACGGCCGGCGCGATCACCACGGTCTGGTCGGTCGCCCGCGCGACGCCGCGCGTGCCGATCACCGCGCCGTAGCGCGAGGGCGCCGTCCGCCCGGCGGTCACGACGGTCCGGTCTCGTCGATCCGCGCGCCGTGGTCGGCGTGCACCGGGTGGACCGCGGTGTCGGCGGAGGCGGCGGCCACGGCCAGGTGGCGCTGACCGTCGCGGTTCGGGAGCTGGCCCGAGAGCGACTCGAGGAGCCGACCGAGGTCCGTGCGCACGCCGTCGTGCAGGCCCTTGAGCCGCTGGAGCTCGTTCTCGGCCTCGGTGTGGCGCCGGCGGATGATCGACTCGGTGTCGTCGCGGCGGCGCTGGGCCTCGGCCTCGGCCTCGCGGGTGATCTGCTCGGCGCCCATCCGCGCCTCCGCGAGCGTCTGCTCGGCCTCCTCGCGGGAGGCGGAGGCCTGCTCGTCGAGCTCGCGCTCGCGCTCGTCGAGGTCGGCGCGCCGGCGCAGCGCCTCCTCGTCGAGGGCGGCCCGGCGAGCGGCCAGGTTCTGCTCGATGTCCTGACGGTGCGAGTCCGCCTCCTTGCGCGTGCGCTCCATCAGCGCCGACGCCTCGCGCGCCGCGGTGGCGCGGGCGTTCGCGGCCTCCTGCTCGGCGACGCGCAACACCCGCTCGATGCGGTGGCCGAAGCCGTTCTGCACGGCCTCGCCCTCGCCGTCGGACGGCCGCTCCGCGCGACTCCGGACCCGGGTCAGCTCCGCCTCGGCCTCGTCGGCGCGCTGCTGCTCCTGCCGGTGGGCGTGCTCGAGCACCTCGACCCGGGAGAGCAGTGCCTGGACGTGTCCGTCGACCTGGTTCGGGTTGTAACCCCGCTTCGTCAGGTCGAACACGTTGGTCTGACCGGCGTCACCCGACTGGCTCATGCGGCGGACCATAGCTCACCCGTTCGCGTGGCATCACCCCGGTCCGAAACTGTTCGGTGACCCGATCGTGACCCACCACGAACGACACACGTGGCATTCGTGCGCTCGCTACGCCCAGACCAGCTCCGCGGTCCGCACCACCGTCTCGAGCTTGCGCCGCTGGTCGTCCGCGGAGAGCTCGTTGCCCTCCCAGGTGCTGGCGAAGCCGCACTGCGGGCTCAGGGCGAGCCGTTCCAGGGGCAGGACGGACGCGGCCTCGTCGATCCGCCGGCGCAGGTCGTCGACCGACTCGAGCTCGGGGTGCTTGGTGGTGACCAGGCCGAGGACCGCGGTGCTCTCGGGGCGCACGTGACGCAGCGCGGCGAAGCCGCCCGCGCGGGCGTCGTCGTACTCGAGCAGCAGCCGGTCGTAGCGCGCCTCCGAGAACAGGACCTCGCCCATCTCGTCGTAGGGCACGGTGCTCTCGTACATGCTGCGGTAGTTGCCGCGGCAGATGTGGATGCCGGTGACGACGTCGTCTCCCAGCCCGTCGAACACGCGCCGGTCGGTGCGCACGTACTCGGCGAGCTGCTCCTGCCACCGCTCGGGCTCGGGGAAGAGCCGCCGGTTGTCGAGGAACGTGTACTTCGGCGCGTCCAGCTGCAGGTACCGCACGCCGGCGTCGGCCAGCGCCCGCGCCTGCCGGTTCATGATCGCGACGAGGTCGTCGAGGAACTCCTGCGGGTCCGGGTACGCCCGGTCGGAGACGCCGGCGGTCCAGTAGCTCAGGAAGTTCGTCGGGACGGGCAGCGTCACCTTCACCGGGCGGTCGGCGTGGGCGAGGACGAAGCCCGCCTCGACGTCGACGAGGCTGCCGCGCTCGGTGAGCCGCGAGGCCACCACGGGCGAGGTGTGCGACGCGGTGCGCCCGTCGGGGGCCGTCCACGTGCGCGTGAACCCCTCCGGGTCGAAGCCGTCGGTGACGTCGAGGACCGGGCCGTGCCAGATGCGCCGGCGCATCTCCCCGTCGCCGACCACGGGCAGGCCCACCGATCGCTGCAGCTCCAGGACCTCGAGCACGGCGCCGTCCTGCACCTCGCGCAGGTGGGTCATCCCGATGCTCATCGCGTCGCGCAGGGCCGGCGGCCGCAGGAAGCTGCCGACCGTCTCGGCCCTGATGGTCATGTCAGCCATCTCGACGCACCCTCTCCGCGGCCTGCGCGGCGGCCGTCATCTTGGCGATGGCCAGGTTGCGCGGCACGCGTCGCAGCCCGCAGTCGGTCGAGATCTCCAGCGCGTCGGGGTTCCGGTACTTCAGGCAGGTCCTCAGCCTTTCGACCAGGTCGTCGGGGGTCTCGGCGTAGTGCGTCTTGATGTCGACGAGGCCCGCCGACAGGATCCGGGCCGGGTCCCACTGCCCGACGAGGTCGATCTCGGCCATCTCCCGCCCGCCGAACTCCAGGCTGAAGCCGTGGACGTTCGCGTCCAGCAGCGTCGGGAAGAGCCAGCGGTAGGTCCGCTTGGCGTAGGGCAGGCGGCGGAACGAGCCGAAGCAGATGTGCACGGTGAAGGTGCAGCCGGAGAACCCGTCGACCACCTTGTTGATGACGTCGACCATCGCCTGGGGCGTCCGGTCGTCGTCGGCGACCGCGGGCGTGATCGGCTCCTCGAGCTGGATGTAGTCGCAGCCCGCGTCGAGCAGCTCCTGGATGTGCCCGCGCAGGGCCGGCACCAGCGCCTCCGCGCACGCCTTGCGCGAGGGGTAGACGTCGCGGAAGTCGAGCTCCGTCGTCATCCCGTACGGCCCCGGCATGCCGACCCGCGGGCGGCGGTCGGTCGCGGCGCGCAGGAAGCGGTACTCGCCGACGAAGTCCCACATCCACGTGAGCCCGTCGAGCGGCTCGGTGACCTTCCAGACGTCGAGCATGTCGTAGCCCAGCGCGCCGAGACGCCGCGGCGCCGGCTGCAGCTCGAGGCCGGGCAGCGCGGCGGTGATGTTCTCGATCCAGCCGCGCCGGCGGTGCTCGCCGTCGGTGACGATGTCGAGCCCGCACCGCTCCTGGTCGTCGATCGCCAGGCGGCAGTAGTCGTCGTAGAGCTCGCGCTCGTCGTCGGGTCCGAAGCGGCCCGCGGCCTCGGCCGGTTCGACGACGTCCCACCAGCCCGGACGCGCCCAGCCGCCGGTGGTCGTCACGGCGATCTCGGTGTTGACGGTCATCAGCCCTCCTCGAAGCGCATGCCGGTGGCGGCGACGAGCTCGTCGTGCACGCCGCCGCCGCTGCTGGCCACGACGTCGTAGCGGGTGGAGGCGTCGCGGGTCCGCCCGTCGAAGTCGGTGACGCGCCCGCCGGCCTCCTCGACGAGCAGCCGGCCGCCGGCGACGTCCCACGGCGGCATGTCGCGCTCGACGTAGCCGCCGAGGTGGCCCGCCGCGATGTGCGCCATGACCAGCGCCGGGGCACCCGGGAAGCGCACGCCGCCCGACACCGTGAGCATCGCGCGCATCAGCCGGGCGAACTCGGCGATGACGACCGGGTGGGACGACTGCGCCTGCACCACCACGACGACCTCGGCGGCGCGTTCCGCCGGCGACACCTGCAGCGGACGCCCGTTGCACGTCGCGCCGCCCCCGCGGACGGCGGCGAACAGCTCGTCGCGCAGCGGGTCGTAGATCGCGGCGACGACCGGGTCGCCGTCGAGCGTCACCGACACCGCGGTCGCGAACCACGGGAACCCGTCGATGAACGCGCGCGTGCCGTCGAGGGGGTCGACCCACCAGCGCAGGCCCACGGCCGGGGCGCTCGTGTCCGGCGCGTCCTCCTCGCCGAGCACGACGTCCTCGGGCCGCTCGGCGAGGATCGCCGCGATCACGGCCTCCTGCGCGGCGAGGTCGGCCGAGGAGCTGACGTCGACGCGGGCGTCCTTGAGCGTGACCTCGAGGATCTTGTCCTGGTACTCGAGGAGCACGGCCCCGCCGGCGCGGGCGGCGCGCTCGGCGACGCCGGCCAGTTCGTGCAGATTCACCCCAGCACCTCCACCACGCCGCGATCGCCGTCGATGCGCACCCGGTCGCCGGTCGTGATCGTCGAGGTGGCGACGCCGGTGCCGACGACGCAGGGCAGGCCGTACTCGCGGGCGATGATCGCGGTGTGTGACAGGGTGCCGCCGGTGTCGGTGACGCACCCGCTGACCAGCCCGAACACCGGCGTCCACTCGGTGGTCGTGCCGCCGCACACGAGGATGTCGCCGTCGCGGACCTGGTCGATGTCCTGCGCGGCGCGGATCACGCGCGCCGTGCCGACGACCGTGCCGCGCGAGGCCGCGAACCCCGAGAGTGTCGCCGTGGCGCGCTGCCCCTTGATCGTCGCGAAGTAGTCGGGGGTGAGGCCGAACAGCTCGGTCATGATCGGGTCGTTGACCGCGTCGGGCACGGTGCCGACGACGGGCGGCAGCTCGCCCCCGCGCGCCGACCAGTGGTCGTAGTAGTCGCGGCGCGCGGTGACCAGCGCGCGGCAGTCGGCCGGCCCGCCGCCGCTGAGCAGGTCGAGCAGCTCGTGGCGGAACAGGAAGAACACGTCCTCGCGCGCGTCGAGCACGCCGTCGGCGACGAGGCGGTCGGCGGCCGCGAGCGTGAGGCGCCGGATCGGCAGGTGGATGCGGCGGTCGATGAGGAAGTTGTGCTCCTCGTTCCACCACACGAAGTTGGCGGAGCGGTTGGACGCGAGCGCCTCGTCGAAGCGGGCGCGGTCCTCGTCGGAGATCGCCGCGCGGGCCTCGGCCACGAGACGGTCGCGCTCGGCGAGCACCTCGCGCCGCGCGGCCGCGAAGTCGTGGCCCTCGGGGCGGGTGAGGAACTCGCGGATGGTGCCCAGCGGCGTCGCCGGGTGCTCGGCCCACGACGGCCGGTCCATCGTCGCGGTCTCGTCGGTGCGCTGGCCCCAGACGGCGAGGAACGCCTCGAGCTCGGACCACCACTGCGCGCCGCCTGACGTCCCCTCCAGCGCCGCCCGGACGCCCTCGACGGTCGGTGCCGCGAGCGCGTCGGCGACCCCGAGCTCGCGGGCACGTCCGGCGAGGCGCCAGAGCCCCTCGTCGGTCTGCAGGTAGGCGGTCTCCTCGCCGGCGAGCCACTTCGGGATCTGCCCGGTCTCCAGGCCCAGGTCGCTGACCAGCTGGAACAGGGCGACGTAGTTGGCCGCGAGCAGGTACATGACCTCGAAGTGCACGCCCCAGCCGCGCCGGTGGAAGGCGATCGCGTCGACCAGCGCGGCGTGCAGCTCGTCGCGGCCGAGGGCGTCGACGTCGAGGCCGTCGAAGTGCGCGTAGGCGGCCTCGAGCTCGGCGCGGTAGCCCGCCCAGTAGGTCGCGAAGTCGGCCAGACGCGGCCCGGCGAACGCCCCGAACCGCTCGGCGCGGGCGCCCATCTGCCACAGCGAGGTGATCGGGCACTGACCGAGGTAGACGTGGACGCCGGCGATCCGGTTGACCATGCCCGCCGTCGGCGGGATCCCGACGATCTCGGCGCCGTACTGCGTGCCCCAGGTCTGGGCGTCCTCCAGCAGCGCCATGCTCGCCGGCGTGATGCCCTCGGCGAAGTGCTGCGAGTCGCGCATCCAGAAGCGGCCCTCGTCGGCGCGGGTGAAGGGCGCGAGCGGCTCGGCGAGGAACGGCCGCGACTCCAGCCGCGGCTCGTAGCCGGGGTAGAAGTCGCCGTCGGCGTACTCGCCGAGCGGGACCACCGTGGTCGACTCCTGCGTGGTCGTCACCGGGATCACGTCCTCGTGCCGGGGCTGGTGCCGCCGGACGCTAGGAGCGGGTGGCGTCGGCCCGGTAGCCACTTCCGGCGAGGACGTCCGGTTCCGGCGGCAGGACTGTGGGCCTTGACACCCCCGATCGGCCCGGCCAGCGTCGAGCGCGGCCCGAGGAGGTGACGGCGTGCTGCGTGGTGGCTTCCGCACGAGCGACCCCGAGGACGCCCACGAGCGCACCGAGGCGCTCATGACCGGCCACCGCATGACCGTGAGCCGCGACGGCGCCGCCTTCGGGGCCGACGTCAGGTGGGTCGCCGGCGAGGGCCTGGGGCTGCTGCGGTTCTCCTACGGCGCCGCGGTCGAGATCCGCTCGCACCCCCTCGACGCCTTCGCCACCGTGCACCTGCCCGTCCGCGGCGGCTTCCGCGCCGAGCACCGCGGCATGCGCGTGCGCGCCGACACCGCCTACGGCGCGGTGTTCTCGTCGTCCGGACCGCTGACGATGCGGTGGGACGCGGGCCTCGACCTGCTCGTCCTCAAGATCGACCGGTCGGACCTGGAACGCGAGCTCGCCGCCCTGCTCGGCCGCGCGCCGGACGCCCCGCTGGCCTTCGACCTCGAGATGCCGCGCGCCGGCGGCACCGTCAGCGGGGCCGCGGAGCTGGTGCGCAGCACGTGCGCGGCGGCCGGTCCGGAGGGTCCGCCGCCGCGGGTGTGGGCGGCGCTGAAGAACGCGGCAGCGACGGCGCTGCTGCTCGGGCACCCGCACTCGTTCACCGACGCCCTGCGCGCGCCCGCCCCGCCGGCGTCGTCGACGGTCGTGCGCCGGGTGCTCGACCGCGCGGCCGCCGACCCCGCCCGCCCCCCGACCGCGCCCGAGCTGGCCCGCGTCACCGGGGTCAGCGAGCGGACCCTGCGCACGATCTTCCACGCGGAGTTCGGCGTCGGACCGGTGACCTACCTGCGCCGGCAGCGCCTCGACGCCGTCCACCGCGAGCTCGCCGACCTCGACCCCGCGGGCGCCACCACCGTCGCCGACGTGGCGCATCGGCACGGTTTCGCGCACGCCGGACGCTTCGCCGCGGAGTACCGGGCCCGCTTCGGCGAGGCGCCGAGCACGACGTTGGGTCGCTGACCCGTGTCCTGAGGACACGGGTCGACACCTGGACCCGATGCCCTCGCCGGAGCAACATCCGAGCCATGGGGGACGCGGTTCCGGTGGGGGAGGACGACGTCGCGGGAGCCGCGGCCGCCGCGGCGCGGGCGTTCGCCGACGACGGCATGTTCACGTTCGTCTTCCCCGATCCGGCGCGGCGCCCGGCGAAGCTCGACCGCTTCTTCCGCGGCGCCGTGCGCTACGGCCGGCTCGCCGGGCGCGCGCTGACGACGCCCGAGCACGCCGGTGTCGCCATCTGGCTCCCGCCGGGCTCGACGAGCATGTCGCTGGTCGGCATGGCCCGCGCCGGCATGCTCGCCTTCCCCGTGACGCTCGGGCCGGGCGCGTTCCGGCGGTTCACCGCCTACACCTCCTGGCTCGACGGGCAGCGCCGAGCGCTCGTCCCCGACCCGCACTGGTTCCTGCTCGCCCTCGGCGTCGACCCCGTGTGGCAGCGCCGCGGGGTGGGCACCACGCTGCTGATCTCGACGCTCGCCGACGCCGACCGTCGCGGGCTCCCGGCGTATCTCGAGACCACCAGCGAGGCGAACGTCGCCTGGTACGAGCGGGTCGGCTTCACCGCGGTGCGCGAGGCCGTCCCCGACACCGCCGGGCCCCGGACCTGGCTGATGCTGCGCGAGCCGGCCTGACAGGATCTCCGGGGAGGGGGGACCGACCGTGACGCTGATGCCCGAGGCGCTCGGCCGCCTGCGCCGCCCGACGCTCCTCGCGCTGGCACTCGCGGCGCCCGTCGTGCTGATCGTCGGCGCGCTCGTCGCGGAGGCCGTGCAGCCGGCCGGCACCTACGACCCGATCGGGCAGACGATCAGCACGCTCGCGGGCCGGGGCGCCACCGACCGCTGGATCATGGGCGCCGCGCTGACCCTGCTCGGCGTGCTCTACGTGCTCATCGCCGCCGGCCTGCGGGGTGTCCCGACGGCGGCGCGAGCGATCCTCGGCGGCGGCGGGATCGCGGTCATCGTCGCGGCGCTCGCCGTCCAGCCCGCGCACGGCAGCTCGACGATCCACATGGCCGGCACGGTGACCGCGGCGATCGCCTTCGTGCTCTGGCCCGTCCCGCTGATCGCCGACCGCACCCTCGACCCCGCGCTGCGCCGGGGCTCGGCGGTGGCCGTCGCCGGGATGCTCGGGCTGCTCGCGTGGCTGTGCGCGCAGGCCTGGACCGACGGCACCTGGCTGGGGATGGCCGAGCGCGCGCTGATCCTCGGCGAGACCGTGTGGCCGATCGTCGTCGTGGGGTGGCCCGTGCGCCGTTTCCGCCCGTCGCCCGTCGTCCTCGCGATGTTGGGGCCGGCCGTGTTCGTGGTCGGCCTCCTCGCCGCGCAGTCGGCCCAGCCGCTGCCGGACCCGTGGAACCAGTCGGCGAGCGCGCTCTCCGGGCTCGGCGCCACCAGCCGCTGGATCATGGCCGGCACGCTCGTGCTCGTCGGCGCCCTCACGGTGCTCACCGCGCTCGGGCTGCGCCCGCGCGTGCCCGCCTCCGCGTGGCGCCTGCTCGCCGCGGGCGGCGCGTTCCTCGTGGTGGCCGGGCTGAGCCCGCAGCCGGTGGGCGGCTACTCGCTGGTCCACATGGTCACCGGGGGCCTGGCGTGGGCCGCCTACACGCTCTGGACGTTGGCCCTCGCGGCCTCGCCGACGGTGGACCGGAGACTCCGCGTCGCCTCGGCGGTCGCGTTCGTCGTCCTGTCCGTGCTCGTCGTCTGGTTCACGGTCCAGCTCGTCACCACCGGCACCTGGTACGGCCTCTCGCAGCGGATCCTGATCCTGGCGCAGGCGGTGTGGCCGGTGGTCGTCGCGGTGATGGTGTCAGCGCGAGTCGGATCAAGCCAGCGTCCCGGTCGCAGCCGGGACGGGTCAGGTTGAGGGCGTACGCACTACTCGACCTCAATGAGTTCAGCGGCAGGATGTGTTCCAGGGGTGAGTACACGATGAGGGTCGAGTCAAGGAAACTCTGAGTAAGTTGGGCGTGCACCCTTTGTCGCCCGGTCGCCCGGTCGCCCGGTCGCGCGAAGTTCGCATGAGTTCTACCTCAGGTCATCCCGAGAGAGTCGCATCGACTTGAGTAACAGCTGAGCGGCCTCGCGCCTTATCTTGCGGAGGCCTTGCCTCTCCCACGACAATTGCATGGGAATGTCGACACTTTCCCGCAAGAGCTTGTCGTCGATGCCTGCTAATACTGCGACGCTACGTCCCTTGAACGCGCGCCGAAGAGGCTTCATGTCAGGGTCTTCGCGAAGGAGATTGAAGTCAAGTTGGCAGTAAGGATTCCGTACGACGCTTCCGATTTGGCCAACGGCCCTCTCCTGACAGTAAGTCTCCCAAGAGTTCGGCTCGCCATCGCCTCCGATCCCTAGGCCAGTCTCGGCCATCCGCATCATATTCTTGCGATCGTCCCTCCACTCGCCTTCGAGTCGCAACTCTTTGGGGAGGAGGGACGCGCGTGAGAAGTAGCATGCGGCCGTCCAATGCGTAAGCCACCCGACGCGACTGCGCTTGACGGCTCGACGAACCTTGATCCATGAATTGCGCACGGAGTCTCGTGCGGCCAGGGTCTTGTCAACGTCGTCAGGGTCGTGACGGATAGAGTGGAGATAGAGTTCGTTGGCCTCTACGGCAACCTCGAGGGCCCTGCGAAGTTCAAAGCCCTTGCTTCGGCGGAATAGCGACCGATGACTAGAATCCGCGATCAGCCAAGACAGCCAGTAGCGCCTCTCCCCGAGGTCGCGCCGAAACGGCCAGAAAGTGATGACATATGACCAGATAACAAATGGCTTCCGAAGTCTTCGTCTCGCGTACCTCAAGCTCTTGTTGGCGTCTTCCATCAGTCGTACCCGCTGCTGGACTCTGAGCCGCCGGTTCGTCATTGCGAAGTTAGCCTTTGCCGCAGCGAGTCGATAGATCAGGTCGATGTTGTTGGTCCAAAGGCAGGCTGCAGCATCGTAGACCTCGGCAGCCTTCTTGTACTGACCCATCTTCTCGTGAACGTTGCCGTGATAAAGAGCTACTTGGACGTTTCCAGGGCAACGCTTTGCCGCCTCGGTCAGACGGTCGTGTGCCTCAGAAAGATCGTGGCGCTGAAAGTACAGGCCGATCCTAAAGAGTGTGTAAGCTTGTGGCGTCCAGTGCTCCCAGCGGGGCGCTCGTCTAGAGAACTCGGGCTGTTCGAGCACAATCTCCGCGCAAAAACCCCCGACCTTGTAGGTGAGTTCCTTCAGGTCACCTGCCTGGACACTTCTCGCGCCGATAAGGATGTCTCCTGGGGTCCTAACAATCTGAACTCCGACGGCGAATCCAGACGCAGGCACCTCCGGGACAAGAATTAGATTGATCTTTGGCTGATGTCGAGGTCGAAATAGCTGTGCAACTTGGGCCGCGATTGACGTCGCTGGTGCCTCGGCGTCGGGGAACGCGGCGGGGATTTGCGGGGTGATCGGACCGACTGGGCCGGGGGCGAGCGCTACATCCGTGGTCGAATCCCAGGCGAGATAGTCCCGAATTTTCGAAGGGAGCTCCAAGAGCTGGACGCCCTGGCCGTCCACGAACTCCCTCAACGAATGCTCGAAGTTCAACGGATGTACCACGACGGGCGCAGCCCGTCGCCTCGGCAGAGCCCGTCGAACTCGTCCAAACACTCTGACTATCGAATACGATATCAGCAGTCCTATAGGAAGGAGTATGGCGGCAACAATCGTGTTGCGCGCCGCGTCCCAGTAATGTGGTTCCATAGCGGCCCCCCGTCGACCGAGCGGCCCGAGGGCGAGCTGCGTCGGTATCTACCGCTGAGCTATCGGCAGGGGCGTGCTGGGTCTTACGCCAAGCGCCAAGTTCATCCTTACAGAGCAACGTGCTCTCGCTGTTCGACGTACCGGCGGACGGGACGGCCTCAGAACAGCCGTTGACGGAAGGCTCAGACGGACGTTCAGCGCGCGAAGATCGCTGACAGCGCCGGCGCCACGTCGCGGTGGTCGCGGACGAGGCGGCAGCGCCCCCGCCCGGCGCTGGCGAGGTCGCGGCCCAGCTCGTCGTCGCGCTCGCCGGACACGTCGAGCAGCACGTCGAGACGCGGCAGCCGGCCGGCGATGCCGCGCGGGTCGGGGCCCGCGTTGTGCACGGCGTCCGAGAGCAACAGCACCCGCGCGTCGCCCGACCCGGCGCGGCTGATCAGCCGCGCGGCCGTGGTCAGCGCGAACGCGACGTTGGTGAGCCCGCGGGTGGGCACGCGCAGGAGCAGGTCGAGCACCGCGAGCGGGGCCACGCGCTCGCCGGGCCGCACGAGCACCGCCGCGTCCGACCAGAACGCCACCACCGCCAGCCGGTCACGGCCCAGCTCGCCGGCCAGCGCGCCGACGGTCGCGGCCGCGGTGAGCGCGCGCTCCCCGGTCATCGAGCCGGACACGTCGACGACCAGCACCACCGTGCGGGCGGTGCGCAGGCGCTCGCGCACGACCAGGTCCTCGTCCTCGGGCAGCGGGTTGGTGGCGAGCACCTCGATGGTCGGATCGAGATCCAGGTCGTCGCCCGCCCCGTGCCAGCGCGTGCTGACGAGCTCCCCCGCCACCCCGGTGTGCCGGTCCTGCGCGGTCGGCGGCCGCAGGCTCAGGCGCCGGGCGATCCGCCGCGAGCGGGCGCGGGCGACGTCGTCGACGCTCGACGGGCCCAGGTCCTCGAGCGCCACCACCTCGGCCGGCTCGTCGGAAGCCCCCGGTGCCGTCGGGCCGCCGACCGACCGGTCTCCGCGCCGGCGCCGCCGCGTGCCCTCCGAGAGCACCAGCCCGCCGCCCGCCCCGGCGCGCTCGTACAGCGCCGGCTCGTCGGTGAGCGTCTTGGGTTTGCGGCGCAGCGGCCGCGTCGACCGCCGGGACACGGGGCTCTCCGCCGCGACCTGCTTTCAACCCGGCTCGGCGCGCGCCGGGTCGAGCACGAAGTACGACTCCCAGATCGACCGCAGCACGGCCTCGGGTGTCGCCTCCACGACCTCGTCGAGGTGGATCCGCCCCGAGAGCGCGAGCAGCATCCCGTCGAGGACGAGGTCGGTGTAGGACGAGGGCAGGTCCCGCAGCGACCCGTGGTCCGGGATGTCGACCCCCCGCAGCCGGGCCAACCGGTCGACCACCAGCGCCAGGTCGATCGCCCCGCGCACACTGCTGCCCTGCCGGATCGCCTCGTGCCCGCGGGTCGCGCGCGTCAGCGCGACGGCGTCGGCCACCAGGCGCGCGGAGTCGACGTCGGTGCGCGCCGCGACGATCGACTGCTCGGCGTCGGCATCCTGGTAGTCGACGGCGAGGCGGCAGAGCCGGTCGCTCACCGACGTCGACAGGCGCGTCGTGCCGATCGTGTCGTACGGGTTCATCGTCGCGACCACGCGGAACGACGGCGCCGCGTCCACCGTCCCGACCCGCGGTACCGCGAGGCGGCGCTCGGCCATGGCCGTGAGCAGCGTGTTCAGCGTGTCCTCGGGCGCCCGGTTGAACTCCTCGACGTAGAGGAAGCCGCCCGAGCGCATCGCCTCCACCAGCGGACCGGGCACGAACGTCTCGGCCGAGTAGTCCTCGCGCAGCACCCGCGCCGGGCTGTGGTGGCCCACCAGCCGCGTCGGGGTCAGGTCGGCGTTCCCCTCGACGAACACCATCGGCACGCCCCACTCCGCGGTGATCGCGCCGAGGATCGTCGACTTCGACGTCCCCGGCGGGCCCTCGAGCAGGACGTCGCGCCCGGCGGCGACGGCGGCCAGGAGCAGGTCGAGCTCCCGCTCCCGGCCGACCACTCGCGCGGCGACCTTCTCCCGCACGTCGGCGAGATCGTCGATCACTTGACGTTGAACCCCGCGTCGACCGGCAGCGTCACGCCGCTGACGTAGCGGCCCGCGTCGCTGACCAGGTAGAGGATCGCGTTGGAGATGTCGACGGCCTCCACCATCTCGACCGGCAGGAGGTTCGCGAGCGCGTCGCCCTTCTCCGGGTTCTCGCTCATCCATGCCTCGAGCTGCGGGTTCACCACCATCGGCGTGTTCACGCCGGTCGGGTGGACGGTGTTGACGCGGATGCTGTGCGGGGCGAGCCAGTGGGCGAACGTCCGCATCAGCCCGACGACGCCGTGCTTGGCCGCCGCGTAGCCGCTCATCGCGCCGCCGCCGTCGCCGCCGCGGCCCGACAGGCCCTGCGTGGAGCTCGTCAGCACGATCGCGCCGCCGTCGCCCTGCTCGATCATGCGCGGCGCCGCGACCCGCACCGTGTGGTAGACGCCGGTGAGGTTGATGTCGATGACGTCCTGCCAGCCGCGCTCCTCGTCGTCGGGCTCGCCGCCGACCTGGTTGGCGATGCCGGCGTTGGCCAGGACGATGTCGACCCGCCCGAGCTCGGCGATGCCCTCGTCGAACGCCGCCTGCAGCGCGCCGCGGTCGCGGACGTCGGCCTGGCGCGTGACGATCCGGCGGTCGAGGTCCTCGACCCGCTTGGCTGTCTCGGCGAGGTCCTCGGGCGTCGACATCGCGTACTGCACCGTGTCGACCTGCTGGCAGAGGTCGACGCCGATGATGTCCGCGCCCTCCTGCGCCAGGCGTAGCGCATGGCTGCGGCCCTGGCCGCGTGCCGCTCCGGTGATGAACGCGACCTTCCCGTCGAGCTGTCCCATGCTCGCGGCTCCTTAGCTCCAGACAACGTTGTCCCCCTACCGTGACCCACACCACGTCGATCACGCCACGGCCGGACGGCCGATCTTGTTGCTCGTCCCTGGCGGTCGCGCGGTGCGTACGGCACCGTGCTCGCCGTGATCGGGCGCCTGGTGGCGGTGGTGCTGCTCGCGATCGTCGGCGTCTACGCCGTGGTCCTCGAGGGGCCGCCCGAGCCCGTGCCCGCGTCCGCCCCGCCGGCCGAGTTCAGCGCGGATCGGGCGGCCGTCGTCGTGGATCAGCTCGCTCGCGAGCCGCGCCCGATCGGGTCCCCGGCCTCCGACGCGGCGCGCGACACGCTGGTCGGGTGGCTCGCCGCCGAGGGCCTGGCGCCGCGGGTCGAGGCGACGGCGTCGATCGCCGCCGAGGAGGGGCAGGCGCGGGCGGCGCGCGTCGAGAACGTCGTCGCGACCCTGCCGGGCACCGACCCCACGGGCGCGGTCGTGCTCATGGCGCACTACGACTCGGTGGCCGCCGGGCCGGGCGCCGCCGACGACACGTCCGGCGTCGCGACCATCCTCGAGACGGTCCGGGCCCTGCGCGCCGGCCCGCCGCTGCGCAACGACGTGACGGTCGTGCTCACCGACGGCGAGGAGGCGGGCCTGCACGGCGCGCGGGCCTGGGTGCGGGATTCGATGCCGCGCGACCGTCCGACCGTCGTCCTCAACTGGGAGGCGCGCGGCGTCTCCGGCCCGTCGATGCTGTTCCAGACCTCGCCGGGCAACGCCGGGCTCGTCGACGCCTGGGCGGGCTCGGTGCCGGCCCCGCGCGGGGACTCGTCGCAGGTCGAGATCTACCGCTTCCTGCCCAACGACACCGACCTCACGCCCGTGCTCGCCGCCGGGCGGCCGGGCATGAACGCCGCCTTCATCGGCGGCGCCGAGCAGTACCACACCCCCGGCGACGTCCCCCCGAACCTCAGCCGGGCCTCGCTGCAGAACCACGGCGGGAACGCGCTGGCGCTGACCCGCGCGCTGGGCGCGACCGACCTCGCCCCGCTCGACCCGGTCGCGTCCGGCCTGCCCCCGTCCGGCGACGCGACCTACTTCACCGTCCTCGGCTACACGGTGACCTACGACAGCTGGTGGGCCTGGCCGCTCGCCGGCCTCGCCCTGCTGCTGGCGATCGTGCTGGTGGTGGTGGCGCGGGCCCGCCGCACGGCGACCGTCGGCGGGGTGGTCGGCGGGTTCTTCGGCTACCTGCTCGCGCTGGTGCTCGCGCTCGCCGTGGGGATCGGGTTCTGGCAGGCGCTCGTCGCGATCCGCCCGTCGTATGCCGACACCGGCCCGTTCGTCGGCCGCCCGCTGATGTACGAGATCGCCGCCGGGCTCGCGGCGTTCGTCGTGGTGACGCTGATGGTGAGCCTGCTGCGGCGCCGGCCCGGCGGGATGGCGTTCGCGGCCGGGTCGCTGCTGGTGCTCGCGCTGCTGGCGGTGGGGCTCGCGGTGGTCGCGCCGGGCTCGGTGTTCATGCTCGCGTGGCCGGTGGTGGGGCTGGCGCTCGGCCTCATCGTGGTCGCCCTGGCCGGGGAGCGGCCGTGGCTCGCGGCGCCGTTCTTCGTGCTCGGCGCGGTGCCGGCGGTGGCGCTGCTGATCCCGTTCGCGGTCGCGTCGTACGACGTCGCGGGGGTGTCGGACGGCCTGCCGGTCGCGCTGTTCACGCTGGTCGGGGTGCCGATCGCCGCGGGCCTCTCGGCGCTCCCGCGGCCCGGGCAGGTGCGGGGCTACGCGCTGCCGATCATGGCGGTGATCTGGGTGCTGATCCTCGCCGCCGGCGGCCTGTTCCTCGACCGCCCCGACGCCCGGGCACCGCAGGGCGCGAGCCTCGACTACGCCCTCGACGCCGACACCGGCGTCGCGCGCTGGGTCACCACCGACACCGCGCCGGCGGACTGGACGCGGTCGTACGCGCCGGAGCCCCCCGTCGTGGTCGAGGGCTTCGACGAGCCGGTGGGGAGCGGGTCGGCGCCCCCGCTCGGCCTGCCCGCACCGGTCGCCGTCGCCGAGCGGACCCCGGGTGGCGTGCGCCTCCAGGTGTCGTCGCCCCGCGGGGCCCCGACGATCGCGGTGCGCTCCGAGGCCCCGGCGTCCTCGGTGACGGTGTCCTACCTCGGGCGCCCGCCGGTGTCGGCGCCGCTGAGCGGCGGCCCGCTGCGCCTCCAGCTCGACGACGTCCCGCGCGAGGGCGCGCTGGTGGACCTGCAGCTCAACGGCCCGGCGACCCTCGTCGTCGACGACCAGACCCTCGGTCTGGCGACGGTCCCGGGGTTCCGCCCGCGCCCGCCCGAGCTGCGCCAGGCGCGGGGGAACGACAGCGACCGCGTGATCGTGGCGCGGCGGGTCGAGGTGCCCTGACGGTCAGGCGCGCTCGTCCGAGACGACCTCGTACCAGCTCATGTCGCTCGGCCCCTCCTGCAGGCCCTCCATGCGTTCCCGGGTCTCGAGGAACGCCTCGTCGGCGTGCCAGGCCTCCCACGCCGCGCGGGTGGTCCAGGTGCCGATCACCGTGCGCTCGTGCGGCGCGTCGAGCGGGATGACGAGCTGGTTGCCGACCCAGCCCTCCTTGTCGCGGGCGGTCTCGAGGCGGTCGCGCATCGCCGCGTCCCACTCCGGCTCGCGGCCGGGCGTGAGGGTGACGTGGGTGATGACGGTCATCATGGGCGCCCGGCTACCCCGGCACGTCCGTGCTTCACGCCCGCGGATGCGCCTTCTCCCCGACGGCAGCCCGTTCCGCGATCTGCGTGACGCGGGTGCTGCGCGTCGCTGGTCGCTTGGCTTCGACGAGCCACACGAGCATCGCGCGGCGCGCCGAGCGGGAGAACCCGTCCCACTGCTCGCGGGCGCCGGGGTGGGCGTCGAAGGCCGCGGCGAGGTCGGGCGGGACCACCAGGTCCTCGACGTCGTCGAGCATCGTCCAGCTGCCGTCGGCCTTCGCCGCGTCGATCAGCGCCCGGCCGGGCGGCGCCATCAGCCCGGCTGCCTCGAGCCGGGCGATGCGCTGCTTGTTCGAGCGGGCCCAGCCGCTGCCGCGCCGGCGCGGGCTGAACCACATCGCGGTGCGCTCGTCGTCGAGCGAGCGCGTGGTGCTGTCGATCCAGCCGAAGCACAGGGCCTGCTCGACCGACTCCTCGTAGCCGACGGTCGGGCGCCCGGTGCGCGCCTTCCAGGTCACGAGCCAGACGCCCTCGCCGCGGTCGTGGTGCTCGGCGAGCCACGCGCGCCAGGCGTCGACGTCGTCGGGGTGGACCTGCTCGCTCACGCCCGCACCGCCGTCCGCGCCTCGAGCCGGTCGGCGACCATGCCCAGCGGGATCGCGAGCGCCCAGCTGATGCGCGCCCACGTCGGCGACACGAAGGCGATCGGGATCGACGGCAGGAATCCCGCGATGACGGCGGCCGTGCCCCAGTACTTGCCGTGCCCCCAGCGGCGTGCCCACCCCTCCTTGACCAGGTTGTCCTGCTCGGCGATGCGCCACAGCGCCAGCGAGCTGAGCGCCGTCCCCATGATCGAGCCGGCGTAGATGATCGTGGCGGTGACGCTGTCGCCGTCGCCGAGCAGCCCGGTGGGGAACGGGAGCATCACGACGAAGAACAGGAACACGAGGTTGGCGACGAGCAGCCGCCGGCTGGCGCCGTTCAGGGCCATCAGGTCGTCGTGGTGGAGCACCCAGAAGCCGCCGATGACCGCGAAGCTGATCACGAGGGCGAGGAACTGGTGGCCCAGGGCGAGCAGGTCGGCGAGGACCTGCCCATCCCGGACCTGCACGTCGGTCAGCGGCAGGATCAGGATCGTGATCGCGATGGCGAAGATGCCGTCACTGAGCGCCGACACGCGGTCGAGGGACGGCAGCGGCCGGCCGTCGTCACCCTCCACCGCCGCCCCCCGTCGTGCTCAGCCCGTGATCTCGTAGGTCGGGGTGATGATCGCGCGTCCGATGCTGTGGAAGAAGAGGTTGAAGCCGAGGAACGCGGGCGTGGCGTCGGCGCCGACCCCGAGGTCCTCGACGTCGACGGCGTGGACGACGAAGAAGTACCGGTGCGCCCCGTGCCCGGCCGGTGGGGCGGCGCCGATGAAGCGCTTGGCGCCGGCGTCGTTGGCCAGGGTGATGGCGCCCTCGGGCAGCAGGCCCTTGTCGGGGTCGCCGGCGTCGGCGGGCAGGCTGGTGGTGGAGGCCGGGATGTTGACGACCGCCCAGTGCCAGAACCCGCTGGCGGTCGGCGCGTCGGGGTCGTAGCAGGTGACGGCGTAGCTCTTGGTCCCCTCGGGGGCGCCCGACCACTCCAGCTGCGGGGTGACGTCCTCGCCCCCGGCACCCATGATCCCGCTGACGTGCGCGTTCGGGAGCGTCTGCCCGTGGGCGACGTCGGTGCTGGTGACGGTGAACGACGCGACGTCGGGCAGGAACTGGTAGGGGTCGGGCGGCTGGTGGGACACGGTCGTGGCCTCCTTCTCGACGGCTTGCTCTCCGTCGCGCCAGTACCCGTGTGGTCCCGGTGGCCACGCCTCCGGAGCGGCGACTCGTCAGACGGTCGCCGGTGTGGCGGCCCGGTCCGTGGTGGCGGCCGCGGTCGGCGCGACGAGCAGCGCCACGCCCATCACCGCGAACCACAGCAGGCTGCTCAGGGCGGCGATCAGCGGCAGCCAGAGGTGCAGCAGCGGCAGGATGCCGAGCACGCCGGCGCCGGCGACCCACGCCGGGAGGGCCTTCGACCGGTACGCGACGAGCGAGGTCGCGAGGATCATCGCGGCCGCCCCGATCTGCGCGTAGTGGTAGCTCCAGACCGCCAGCGCCAGCAGCGGCTGGGCGAGGGCGGGCAGGACGATCTCGCCGAACCGGACGACCGCGGCGGGGTAGGCGACCTCGGCCGCGAAGCCTGCGGACGTCAGGGCGAAGAAGAGCACCCCGCCCGCGAGCGCGACGTAGACCGCACCCGACGGGCCGGCCGCCCGGCGCAGGACGTGGACGAGCACGCCCAGGAACACCAGGCCCAGCAGGACGTGCAGCAACGGCAGCGCGCCGTTCGCCGTGACGAAGCCGGCCGCGCTCTCGTAGTAGCCGGCTGCCTCCTCCGGGGTGCGCGGCTGGTTCGGGGTGCCGACCACGTAGGCCGGGATCATGGCCACCGCGGCCAGCACCCCGCACGCTCCGCCGATCTTCGTCTCCGTGCTCGTCACGTCGCCCCCTCGGTCGGCCACCTCCGGCGGGCACATTGCAGCGAAACGGACCAGCCGGTGACAGACCGCGAGAACGAAGACCGCCCGTTCGTGTCAGATCGTCAGGCCACCGTCTACGGCGACCGTCGCGCCGGTCATGTAAGCGCTGTCGTCCGACGCGAGGTAGACGACCGTCTTCGCGATCTCCGCCGGCGTCGCGTGCCGGGCGAGCGGGACGAGCTCGTCGAACGCTGCGGCGGCCTCCTGCTGGCCCAGGCCGGTCGCCCGCATCTCGATCGAGTCCTGGAACGGCGTCGATGTGGGGCCGGGGTGCAGGGAGTTGACGCGGATCCTCCGCGGAGTGAGCTCCTTGGCCGCCGCCTTCATCATCCCGACCTGGGCGTGTTTCGCGGTGACATAGCCGCTGATCCCGCCGAAGCCCATCAGCCCGACGACGCTGGAGGTGATGATGATGCTCGCGCCCTCGCCGAGGTGCGGCGAGGTGTGCTTGATCATGTGGAACGCGCCGAGCGCGTGGATCTGCAGCGTGCGGGCGAATTCGTCGGACGGGTAGTCCTCGATCGGCGCGACGGCTCCGGTGTTGCCGGCGTTGCTGAAGACCACGTCGAGGCGCCCGAACCGCTCGATCGCTTCGGCGACGGCCGTCTGCACGGCCTGTTCGTCGGTGACGTCGGCCTGGGTGCACGCGGCCTTGTCGTCGCCGAGCTCGGCGACCGCCCGCTTCAGCGCGTCGGCGTCGAGCCCGATGAGGTGCACCTGCGCGCCCTCGTCGACCATCGCGCTCGCCGACGCCCGCCCGATCCCGCTCTCGCCACCGGTGATGATCGCGACCTTGCCGTCCAACCTCGCCATGACTGCCCCCTCCGAGTCGTGCGTCCTCGGGACAGCCTTGTCGGGCTGTAAGTGAGGTAGGTCACAGCGAGGGCACGGGATGATCGCTGCTCGGGGTGGTGGCTGCGCGCGGTCGTCGGGCGGGCGCGGGGGGTGAGCCATCGCGTGGCGCGGTGCGTCTCGTCGCGGTCGTCCCGCACCACACGATCGCGGGCGGCGAGTACGACGGCCTCGCGGTGGGCCGGTACGCGGGGCTCGGGTTCGCGCTGCAGGTGGGGTCGTCGACGCCCTCGGACGGAGGGTCAGGCGTGGCGCAGGAAGGCGACCCGGTGCCGGTCACGACGGTGACGGGCACGGTGCTGCTGCCCAGCGACGAGGCCCCGCCCGTCCTGTCGGCCGGCGCGGTCCAGCCACTACTGGCGAGCGCCGACGAGACGTGGCCGGCGGACGGGCAGCTCGCCGTGACGGGTCGACTGGTCGTCGAGCCGTGCCTCTGGGCCGCCGACGGCATGCTCTGGTCGCTCGTGTCCGACGGCGTGCGGATGTGGTCAGTCGACGCGATCTGCCGGATCGGTGGGGACGGCATCGAGGACCTCGCGACCCTGTCTGGCCTGATCGAGTTGGATCACGGCTCGACCTACGTGCTGGAGCTCGTCGACGTCTGACGCTCACGCCTCTCGCGCGAACACTCCCGACCGGTCGAGGACGAGCTCGGTCTCCCCGGGCTTCGCGGTCTGGACAGCCTCCTCGAGATGGACGAGGAACAGCCGCCAGGCGGCTTCCAGGGAGTCGACGTCGGGGAAGACGAGGGCGGCGTCCGGTGCCATCGCCCGTAGGTGTCCGTCGAAGGCTGCTGGCGTGACGTGCAGGCGGAGCGGTACCGGCAGCGGCCGGTGATCGAAAACGGTCAGCACCCCGACCCCTTGCTCGCGGTCCTCGTCGACCGCGCCCTCGGCGGCGAGGTAGCCGACCAGCTGGTCGTAGAACCCAATGCTGGGCTTCTCCATCTCTTCCTCCTCACGCCGGGTCGGCATAGGTGACTCCGTGATGGCAACGAGCGATCCAGGGCGAGGACCGACACCACGGGGTTGGACTCGACGGCGCGCCGATCGGTTCCATCGATCTCCGTGGTGGCGTTGATCGAAGTGGCGTAGCCGGTCGAGCCGTTGAACGCCGCTCGCCGATCCCGTGAACCCTGTCGGGAGTGCCGTGGGTGCAGCACGGATCGGGTCGGGGATGCTTGCCGACGGGTGCCAAACAGAGGATAGTTCGAACATACGTTCGAGGAGGCGATCATGGCGAGAGCTGACCTCGTCCGTCGCCTCGTCGCGGCATACGGCCGAGGGAACGACGGCGAGTTCCGTCGTGTGGTGTCGGAGATCGTCGACGACGAGCGGCGAGCGGGCCACAATGCCGTGGCGTCGGCTCTCGACAGGGAGCTCAACGAGGGAAGGGGTCCCGGACTCGGAGCGCCGACCTCGCTCCGCCCGATCCCCAAGGCCCGCGACGACCGCCCGCTGCTCCGGGTCGGTAAGGCTCGGTACGACGAGGCCGATCTCGTGCTCGACGCGGACGTCCGTCGACTCCTCGTCGAGGTGGCGAGGGAGCATCGTCGCCGCTCCACGCTGCTCGATTACGGGGTGCGTCCCCGGTCGCGCCTCCTTTTCGTCGGGCCGCCCGGCACCGGCAAGAGCGCGACGGCCGAGGCTCTAGCCGCGGAGCTCAGCGTGCCCGTGGCGCACGCGTCGCTCACTGCGATCACCTCCTCCTTCCTGGGTGACACGAGTCGGAATCTCGATGCCGTTGTGCAGTTCGCTCGCGCGGCCCCGTGCCTGTTGCTCGTCGACGAGGTCGACGTCCTCGGGCAGGACCGTGGGCGCGCCGACGACCACGGCGAGCTCAGGCGTGTTGCAGCCACGCTCCTGCAGGTTCTCGAGGACGACCCGGGTGAGTCGGTGGTCGTCGCCACCTCGAACCACCCCGGTTCGCTCGACAGTGCGCTGTGGCGCAGGTTCGACGACGTCGTGATCTTCACCGAGCCCGACCTCAAGCAGCGCGCAGAGCTGCTGGACCTCCGACTTCGGGTGATGGACGCGTATCCACCGGCGACGCCTTGGGCACGGCGCCTCGATGGAGCCTCTGCCGCGGACGTCGAGCTCGTGGCGCGAGAGGCCGTGCGCCGCGCGCTGGTCGACGATCGCCGCACCGTGAGCTCCGCCGATGTCGAGCACGCTCTCGAACGCTTCCGTCAACGGCGCCGCGCGTTGGGGCAACCGGGTGATGTTCCGGTCGGGGAAGGGCCGAGTTCCTCCGAGTAGGACCCTTCGAGCGACGAACTTCGTAACGTCGATCATGTGGTCGGCGAACATGACGTCCCTGACATGTTCGCCGTTCGCGACCATCCGCACCTTGCCCTGAGGGCGTGGCTACGCCCTCGACCACGGTTCCGTGAACGCACTGGAGGCGGCCGGGGGCCACTGAATCACCCTGACCGTCGCCGCCACGCGCGGGACCTCCTCGCGCAGGCCGAGACCATTCGCGCTCGTCACCGCTCTCGGACGACCGTGCTCGGGATACACCCCGAGTCCGTGATCATGCTCGACCTCCACCGACGGGTCCCCGTCATCGAGGTCGAGCGCGCTGGGCTGACCGTCATCGAAGCCATTGACGAGTCGGTGATGGTCGCGTTTCCGACCGAGCCGGACATGCGTGAGTTCGTCCGCCGCTGCGAGGCCTACGAGGGTGGCCCGTCGTCCGGCCAGGTGAGCGCTCCGTACGAGGCACTGTTCGACAGCGTCCGTCGAGTCCGGTCCCTCTCCGTCGACGACGTCCTCGACTCCGCCCTCCCTCGCGACGGCGACGAGGTCGTCAGGGTCGATGTGAGCGGGTGGTGCCCGGACGACCGCCCGGAGGCCGAGCGTCGGCATGCTGAGCTGCGAGGGATCCTCGAGCAGGCGGGGGCCGAGATCCAGGACTCTGCGCTCGATCTGCGGGTCGGTCTGTCGGCCTTCCGTGCTGACGTATCCGGCGCCCGACTGGTCGAGATCGCCGCCACGGAACGCGTCAGGGCGATCCGTCGCTGCCCGCGCCCCGTACTCGGGCGGTTCTCCGCCTTCCGCGCCGCCGCCGACGAACTGCCAGCCGTACGCCCACCGGCGAGCCGATCACCGATCGTCGGAATCGTCGATTCAGGAATCCGGGCCGAACATCCTCTGATCCGGCCGGCATTACGGACCGCGACGAGCGTCGGCGGCCTACCGCCTCACGATGCCAGCGGTCACGGCACGCTCGTCGCGAGCCTCGCGTTGTACGGCTCGCTCGAGGAGCACCTCCACGGTCGTAGCCCGGTCCAGGCTGCGGCGGGGCTCGTGAGCGTCAGGGTGCTCGACGAGAACGACTTCTTCCCCGACGCCGAGCTGTGGGAGCGAGACCTCGAGCTCGCTGTTGCCACTGCCGCTGACGCCGGTGCTCGGATCATCGTCCTGTCACTGGGAGATCTCCGCAGCCCCTACCGCCCGCCGGGCCCCGTGCCGGTCGCGGCCGTGGTCGACCGGCTCGCTCGAAGTCGTGGGTTGGTCATCGTCGTAAGTGCCGGCAACACGGTCAGCGCCGACTTCCCGCGGGAGGACGGGCTCGAGCACCGCTATCCCGAGTGGTTGCTCCAGCATCGCGAGGCAAGCCTCCTCCCGCCGGCGATGGCGTCCCTGGCCTTGACGACCGGAGGCATCGTCGGCGGCTACCGCCAGGGTCTGCGTCCTCACAGCGACGACGTCCACCAACGACCGATGGGTCGACCCGACCATCCGAGCGCGCACACCCGGTGTGGGCCGGGCGTGGAGAACGCCGTGAAGCCCGAGCTGGTGGCGCCAGCGGGGACGCCGACGTTCCTCATCGGAGAGAAGCGCGTCGCGGATGACGTCCGCACGTCGCACATCGTGGGAGCCGCGGGTGGGGGAGAGACCGACCGTCTCCTCAGCTCTGGCAGCGGGACGAGCTTCGCGGCGCCGATCGTGGCGCACGCCGCAGCGCGTGTCCTCGATCGATACCCGAATCTCACGGCCAACGCGGTCCGCGCGCTCGTCCTCGCCGGCGTCGAGGACGTACCCGCAGTCGTTGAGGGCGAGACTGAGAGTCAGTCCCGCGAGCAGCGGCGACGCCTCACCGGGCACGGCAAGGTGAACGCCGAACGGTCGACGAATTCCACTGATCACCGGGCGATGCTGCTCGCCGAGGCCGAGCTCCCCGTCGACGGCGTTCACTTCTACACGGTCCCGATCCCCGGGGCGTTCTTCCGCGCCCGACAGATCGTCGTGCGCGCCACCGTCGCCCACGACCCGCCAGTACGGGCGACTCGCCTCGACTACCTCGCCAACCGAATGCAGGTCCATGTCTTCCGTGGCGTCGACCTCGATCAGGTCCGGCGCAAGTACGAAGAGGATGCGCGCGTCGAGCTCGGAGCGCCGGCCGACCTCAGGCGCCACCACCTCGGTCTGCAACCGGCCGCGTCTGCGTCATGTCATGCCGCGAACCAGTGTGCGACGGTGGAATTCGCCCAAGCCTGGGACGCCCACTATCGCGGCACCGACCTCGTCGTCGTCGTGCGCAACACGAAGCGCTGGGACGACGAGCCGACCCAGGCCTATGCCCTGTGCGTGATGCTCGAGACCGACGAGAACGCAGAACCCCTCTACGAGGAGCTCCGGGTCCGGCTCGAGGCCGTGGCCGAGGTCGAGATCGAGGCGGAGACATGATCGGCTCCCGACTTCAGCGTTCGGTCGACGGCGGCCGCCGGTGCCGGGTGGCCGACGCCAGCCGTCCGCGAACTCCGTCGGTCATCCGCGAGAAGCCGAACAGCGCGAGGGTGTCGCGGAACAGCTCGTTCTCGTCCATCCCGCCGGTACCGGACTCGACGTCGTCCATCGCGTTCGCGATCTCCCGCAGAGGGATCTCCTCGAGCTTGCGTTCGGCCTCGCCGTTCGCGACCCGGTAGTCGGTCCACGTGCGCGGGTCCGTGCCCGGCGGCCACACGAAGCCCTCGGCGTCGCGCAGGAGGTCGGTCGGGAGGCAGGCGAGGACGGCGTCGCGGCGGTCGGCGTTGACCCGCGACAACCCGAAGGCCCCCGCGACCGTCCGAGCGAGGCGGGCGGCCTCGACCGGCCCCTCGGCCGCCACGACCTCGGCGAGTGCGTGCCTGACCAGCTCACGCGAGCGGGGATGCGGCAGGCTGTCGAGCACCTGCCGCTCGCCGCGCGGCACGACCGACCACGGGCGGAACGGCATGCGGACACTGGAGCCCGGCTCGGCTGCGGCGTCGGGAGCGGGCGCGGTGGACTGCGGAGGCTGCTCGGCGGCGATCGGCGCCAGGCGCGTCAGGCCGAGGGCATGGTGACGGCGACGCGGCGGCGACGGCTCGACAGCCCGCCCAGGTGATGACTCCGGGCTCTCCTCCCGAGGGGTCGGCGGCTCGGGGTCCTCACCCCGCACGACGCTCTCGACGCGCGTACAGAGGCCGTCCAGGACGGTAGTGGGGTCGGCGAGCCAGCTCGGCAGCCACACCCGCGCGACGTGGGGCCACCCGAGCGCGCCCTCCAGGACGTTCGCCGGCAGGCCGTCGCGATCGCCGACGGTGCGCCGCCGTGACCAGCCGGGACCGTCGAGCAGGACGACCAGCGCGGGTTCGTCCGGTGCCTTGCGCGGTGCGACGGTGAGGTCGAGCCGGAACTCCGAGAGCCCGACGTCGGTTCTCACGGCGTAGCCCCGCGCCCGCAAGGCTGCGGCGAGCTCGTCACGGTGCCGGTCACGAGCCGAGACGGGTCGCGCCGCGGCGTCCCCCGAGCTCTCGACACCGCCCGCCGCCATCTCGAGATAGGCGCGGAGGTGGTGGATGCCGACGGCCGACGTGTCCTCGGCGCGCAGGTCGGCGGGATCGAACGAGCAGAACACGACGATCTCCCGCCGCGCCCGCGTCACCGCGACGTTGAGGCGGCGCTCCCCGCCGGCCCGGTTCAGCGGCCCGAAGTTCAGCGGCAGCTTCCCGCGGGCGTCGTGGGCGAAGGCGACCGAGAACAGGACGAGGTCGCGCTCGTCGCCCTGGACGTTCTCGAGGTTCTTGACGAACAGCCCGGTGCCGTCGTCGCGCTCGAGCGCATCGGTGATGCGGGGGTCGTCGAGCGCGCGGAGCTGCTCGTCGACGAGATCGCGCTGCTGGATGTTGAAGGTGACGATCCCGATCGACGGCTCCTCGTCGCGCGCGAAGCGGGCGACCACCTCGTCGACGAGGGCCCGTGCCTCGACAGGATTGGTGCGCAACGGCCCGTCCCCGGTGGCGGTGCGGTGGAAGCGGCCCGGCACCCGGCGGAACGACACCCCGGTGTCGTCGCGCGGGGGCGCGGGGAAGGACGCCAGCCGGCCCTCGTAGTACTGCCGGTTGGAGAAGGCGATGAGGGACTCGTCGCGGCTGCGGTAGTGCCACGACAGCCACCGCTGGGGGACGCGCGCCTGCACGCACTCGGAGAGCACCGACTCCTCGTCCTCGGGCACGGTCTCCAGCGTCGGGTCGGGGTCGTCGCCCGGGCCGTCGTCCAGTCCGGCTCCACCGAAGACGGTCGGCGGCATCTGCTTCGAGTCGCCGACGACCACCGCCGCGCGGGCTCTGCCGAGCGCCCCGACCGCGTCCGCCACCCGGATCTGGGACGCCTCGTCGAACACGACCAGGTCGAAGGTGACCGCGTCGGGCGCGAGGAACCGTGCGAGGGAGTCGGGCCCGACCAGCACGCACGGCGTCACCTGCGTGACGAGGTCGCCGTAGCGCGCGAGGAGCCGGCGGATCGAGAGACCGCCGCGCTGGCGCCCGAGCTCGCGACGCAGCTCCCCGACCCGTCCCCGCGTGGTCTCGGCGTCGATCCGCCGGCTGTCGAGGACCTGGCGTGGGATCACGTCGACGAGATGGCGGCGCACCTCGTCGGCGCTCGCGGTCAGGGCGGCGACGGCGCGTTCGTGGGCGACCGCGTCGAATGCCCCGAGCCCGGTGGTCTCGAGCCGTTCTTCCAGCGCCGCCGCCGCGAGGCCGCGCTCCAGCGCCGCGACGACCTCGTCCGCGCCGACCCCGCCGTCGAGCACCGCGTCGGCCGTCGCCGCGCTGCCGTGGCGGACCAGCGGCTCCAGGACCGCCCGGAGCTCGTCCCACCGCCGGAGGGCGACGAACCCTGTGTCGACGTCGGCGCGCCGGGCCGGTGCCTCGGCGACCCAGGCCGCCACCAGGCCGGCACCGTCTCGCCAGCGGTCGGTGGCGTCCTGCTCGGCCCCGGCGGCGTCGAGTGCCGCCCCGAGGCCGCCGGCGAGCCGCGTCAACGCGTCGTGCCACCGCGGGTCGTTCACCGCGGGGTCGACGAGGTGGGCCCGGACGGCGTCACGGAACGGGCCCTCGGGCAGCGCGGCGAGGGACGTCGCGCGGGCCTCGCGCTGCAGGGCGCTGATCTGCGCGCCCACGCGGTCGGGCTCGACCAGGGGGTTCCAGTCCTCGGGCAGCGCGATGCCCGGCAGGGCGACCGCCCGGCGGCGCAGGTCGGCGATCTCGGTGCGCAGCGTGCGGAGGTCGTCGACGAGCGGGGCGAGCGTGCGGCGGTCGGGGGCGGCGTCGTCGCGCAGGCCGGGACGGAGCCGGTCGAGGACCGCGAGCTGCTTCTTCTTCCGTCCGATGACGAACGCCGCGTCCGCCGTGACGGCCTGCTGGTGCAGCCCGTCGAGGTCCAGCGCGACCGCTTCGGGGCGGGCGGTGGCGAGGGCGGGCCGCTGGGCGGCGACGAATCCGTCGACGGCCCGACGGAGCTCGCTGGCCGCGGCCTCCCACCGCGGGGAGAGGACCTCGTCGAGCAGGGCCAGGGGCGGTCGCCCGGGCCGGGCGACGCTCGCGGCGACGTGGAGCTCGCGGGCGGTGGTGGCCGCGTCGAGGACGCCGCGCACGCTCGGCGGTGCCCCGGCGAGCACCGCGAGCGCGCCGTCGGCGATCCGGACCCCTGCGGCGGCCGCCGCGGTGTCGACGGTGGCCGTACCGCGGACGAAGCCCCACGGGTGGTGACGGCGCGGGCGGGCGTGCCACACCGCTTCCGGCGCGTTGCGCAGGCGGTGCCGGAGGTCGGCGAGGACGTCGCGGTCGGCGCCCGTCACGAAGGCCCGGGCGACCTCGAGCGTCGGGCCCTCGCCGACGGCGAGCACCGCCGTGCGGGCCGAGTAGAGACTGAGGCCGATGGCGTTCTCGCCGTGGACGAGGTCGCGGTAGCGCGCCAGGCGGCCGGTGGCCGTGCGGAGGTCGAGATCGGCGACGCGGTGCCCGTCGACGTCCACCTCCGCGCCCGCGTCCAGCGCGCGCAGCAGCCGGGTCCGCACCGTCGACGGTTTGGCGGCCTTGTCGTGCAGATCGAGGGCCAGGTCGGCGAGTCCGACCTGGTCGAGCCGCGCCCGGACGACGTCGAGCGCGGCGCGCTTCTCGGCGACGAAGAGCACCCGCTTGCCGGCGGCGACGAGGTGGGCGAGCAGGTTGGTGATGGTCTGCGACTTCCCGGTGCCCGGCGGGCCCTCCAGCACGAACGTCCGGCCGGCCCGGGCGTCGGCGACCGCGGCCAGCTGGGACGAGTCGGCGGGGACCGGGCAGACGCTCGCCAGCGCGTCGAGGTCCGCGTCGCTCGGGGCCGGTGCGGCGACCGGGTCGGTGAACTCGCGGGTCGGCGTGTGCACGAGGTGGTGGACCAGCGGAGCTGCGGTGAATCGCTCCCAGTGGTCGTCGAGGTCGCGCCACAGGACGAAGCTCGAGAAGTGCAGGATCGCGAGGTCGGCGCTCTCGCGGACGGAGAACGGGAGGTCGCGTTCGGCGAGGGTCTCGCGGACGGCGCGCAGCGTGGCGGCGAGGTCGATGCCGTGCTCGTCGACGGGCGGATCGGCGAGGGCCGGGAGCTCGATGCCGAGCTCGGTGCGCAGCTTCTCGAGCAGACACAGGTTCGGTGCTGTCTCGCCGCCCTCGTCGAGGGTCAGCGTCGGGGGCTGCCCGCGTCGGCCGAGAGTGAGCACGACGGGCAGGAGCAGCAGCGGGGAGCGCAGCGGCTTCCCGTCCGCGGCCGACCACTGCAGCGTGCCGAGGGCGATGTAGAGGTTGGCGCTGCCGGACTCCTCCCGCAGCGTCCGCGCCTTGCGCTGCAGGGTCCGCATCCGGCCCGCGAAGCTCGTGGTGTCGAGCTCGGTGAAGACCTGCTGGCGTCGCAGCCGGTCGGTGAGGACGTCGTCGGGGAGGTCGCCGGCCGACGTCACGCCTTGCGCGCGTCGGACCTCCGGCAGGTCGTCCGCCGCGTGGAGCTTGATCGTGCGGCCCTGATGCAGCCGGTCCTCGAGCTCGCCCAGCGCCGACTCCGGGAGAGCGAGCCGGGTCGCCGACGGTCCCGCGGTGAAGTTGATCAGTCGGTTGCGCCGGGTGAGATCGAGCAGGGCGTTCTTCCACACGGCGACGCGCGGGGGTGCGTCGTCCGTTCGTTGCCCGGTGTGCGGGACAGGCCTCGAGGGCGGCTGCTCGGTCGGTGTTGTCGCGCTCGGCGTCGCGGGCGCCTGCACGGTGATCACGACGGAGCCGCCGTCGTCGATGTGACGTGCCGGGAGAGGGACGACGCCGTTGCGGCGGGCCTCGCGCACATCGACGACCCCGAGCAGCAGCTCGTCGCCGGCCTGGCGGAGCTGACGATGGCCGGTGGCGCACGCCTCGTCGAAGGTCTGGGACGACGGCCCGGAGGTGACCACGGTCGTCTCGAGGAATCGGGCCCGTCCGAGATCGACGAGATTGGTGACGGTGCCGATCTCGTGGGCGGCGACCTGCGAGAGCCCCAGCTCCTCCTCGCGCCAGTAGCCGACGAACGCGTGCCCGGCGGGGACGCACAGCAGCGGGTGCAGTCCCGCCTGCTCGAATGCGGCGGCGAGCAGCACCGTCGTGTCCAGGCAGGTACCGACACGTTCGGTGCGCAGGACCTGCTCGGGGGTGCGGACGCGCTGGCCGGTGTGCTCCCAGCTGGCCGGCGCCACCCCGTAGGCGACATCGCGGTCCTGGACCGCCCGGTAGATCGCGCCGGCCACAGCGTCGACGTGCTCGGGGCCCCGCTGGTAGCCCGACATGGAGGGGTCGCCGGTGGTCGTGCGGAGGTGGTCGCGCGCGGCCGTCAGGACCTCGGCGATCTCGGGGTGATGGGGGAGCACGAAGGCGGCGAGCAGTTCGACCGAGAGCCGGTGCTCCAGCGGATCGAGCACCCAGTGGTGGTGGGCCAGCACCCGCAGCGGCTCGCGATGCGTGTGCTGTTGTCCGCCGGCATCGACGCGGACGAGGAGCGTCGCCTGGTGGGTCTCCTCGACCGCCGCCATCCGCCGCGGGTCCGGCAGGAGCGGAACGGACTGGAACGCCACCGGACGCTCGGCACGGACCACCTCGAGCGACCGGGCCCACGGCGTCACGAGGAGCTCGCCCATACCGTCGACGACGGAGACCTCGACGCACACGTCGTGCAGATCTTTCGCGGCGCGCAGCCTCAGGCGTCGGACGGGCGAGATGCCGCTGTTGGCCATCGCGTGGTTGACGAAGTCCAGGCGGACGACATCGACCGAGACCGGCTGGTCCATACACCTCCCCCATCGTGCGAGCCCATTCCACATGATCGGTCCGATAGTCCGCTGCCCCGCGTTGCGCCGACCAGGTTGCATGGTCCGGCGCCTTCAACCGTTCGAGTGGTCGGGCCCGGCGGCCCGGGCGAGGATCTGTTGGAGGACACAGTCGTTCCGGAACCAGCTCCGAGCAGGCTCGACGCAGCCGCGTCGTCGTGTGTGAGTCCTGAGGGCTGGCGTCATCGTCGCGGGAGCGGTCGGCTCTTCGATCACAGCGTTCGACGGTGCTTCGGCATCGTCCAGACAGCTCTCAGTGTGGTGCGGGCAGGAACGGGCTGGGAGTCCGCGCCCAGGTGACCACCAGCCGATCGCGCGCGCGGCTGCAGGCCACATAGAACAGCGAACGCTCGCGGGCCACTCCCGCCTCACGTTCGAGGCTCGGAAGCTGGTCGATGACGAAGTCGAGGGGAAGGACGCCCTTCTGCGCGCCGACGACGACCACCGCTGAGAACTCGGTTCCTTTGGAGCGGTGCATCGTGGCGAGCTTGACGGCGTCGCGGTCCCCGGGGCCGTCCCTGTCGATGATCTCGACCGCGACGCCCACCCGTTCCAACGCGCCGCGTACCTGGTCCTGTTCGGTACCGCGTCGGGACAGCACCGCGATCGACCGCGCCTCGACCTTCTCAGAGAGCCACTGCTCGACTGTCTCGGTCACGAACTGCATCTGCTCGGCGTCGGAGGTGAAGCCCCGCACCTCGGGTGAGGGCCCGTCGAACGCCGAGTGATATCCGGCCACCGTGTCTGGATCGCCGTCGAGGTCGACCACCCCCGCTCGGTCCATCACGTCCATCGCGAAACGCAGATTCTGACGTGTGGTGCGGTAGTTCAACGTCAGACGACGTGAGCGTCCGCGGGTGTCGATGCCGAGACGTCCAAGAGTGAGCCGTTCACCGTAGATGCGCTGGTGACCGTCCTCGCAGAGGAACATGTCGTTAGGCCCCGGGGCGACCAGTCGGCGCAGGACACGCCAGTGGCCGGCATGGAGGTCCTGGCCCTCGTCGACGACGACATGGTCGAAGGAAGGAGCCAGCGGCCGCAGCTCCGGATCAGCCAGGATCTCCGCGGCTCGTCCCGAGAGTACGTCGTATGTGGTCCGCCCGTCAGACGCCACGTCGCGCCGGAACGCTTCGAAGACGCGCCACACGGCCGTTCGCTGTACACGGGTGAGGCGGGTTCCGCGACCGGTGCGTCGGGCCTTCAGGTAGGCGTCCTTGGTCGCGACGGACTGGGCGAGGACGACTGCACGGTATTCACCGGCGAGGAACGACGGAGTCAGACTCGGGGCGAGGTCGTTCGGAACCCCGGCCTCGTGGACCGCGCGACTCCAGCGCTGATTCTCCTCGCGTGGATCGAGGGGCTGTCCCGGATGTCCGTCGACCGATTCGACGACTCGACGGACGACCTGGTCCACCCCGAGGACTTCGGCCCGCTTCGCTGAGTCCGGAGCCAACAGGCTGCTCAGATCACCGCGCAGGTTCGCCGCGAGGTTTCGTGTGAAGGCGCAGAGGAGCACGCTCCCGCGTGCGGCGAGGTGCGCCGTGCGATGCAGCGCCACGACGGTCTTGCCGGTCCCGGCGCCGCCGGCGAGCCGGAACGGACCGTTGTATGTCTCGCGATACGCGATCGAGCGCTGAGTGGGGTGGAGGTAGGTCCGCCAGGCCGCGAAATCGCCCTCGAGCATTCGCCGGAGCTCGTCGTCCGTGTCCAGGTAGACGAACTCCATGCGGCTGGTCGGCAGCCGGACCGCGACGGCAGGGTCGTCCGCGGCTGCGGGCTTCTCGTTTCCGTACGTCGCCCGGACGTCATCGAGGGAGGCGCCGGTGGCGAGATCGAGGAGCACCTGTTGCTGCCAGGCGGGGAGGTCGACGGCAAGGCTGAGGATGTCGTCCTCGCTGGTGAGCCGGACAGCTTCGGCGGCGACCTCGGCGTTGATCCCGACCTCGATCAGTTCCTCCGGCGTGAACGGAAGGACCTGTGGGCTGTCCAGAAGGGTGGGACGGGTGCGGAACGTGTCGACGGTCTTCTCGACGGCCGACGGTCGATAGACCTCCATGGCTCCGTTGGCCGGGTTGACCTCGTAGACCAACGAGCCTGCGAGTTCGTAGGCGTCGTCGTGGTTCTTGATCGCGGCGAGGAGCCACGTCGGTTCGGTGTCGTCGCTGACCGCGAACATGACAGCGCGGTACTGCTGGTCCACACGGGCCGTGCGAACCTTGGGATCGGCAGGGTTCTTCGGCTTCTTCAGGTCGAGACCAGTGAGGTCGGCGTTGCTGTTGAGCTTGGCCAGAAAGTCCCAGGCTCTCGCCTTGATCGAACCATCGAGCTCGAGGTCCTTGTGGAACTGCCTCGACATGAAGACGCCCATCAGCGATGCCCTCCTCGGTGCTGGCGTATCGATGATCCACCCGCGACCCGACAATCGGCGCCTGGTGCTCGGGCTCTTGCGACGGACCGACGGCGCGGGCGGTGAGATCAGTGGCTGAACAGCGTCGGTTCGGAGGACCGGTCGAAGAAGTCGTCCCGGACCGGGCGCGGCAGGAGTCGGTCGAGGGTTCCTTCTCGGACCTCGGGGGACCAGGACTCGTTGACGCAGTTGTCGAGCAGCGCCGGTGGGAGCGTCAAGCCCAGTACCGCGGCGAGCGCATGCGCCCCGAGCCGAGGAGGGATCGCGTTGCCGATCTGCTGTCCCTGGTTCTTTCCCGACCAGGGGTAGTCGAGAGGGAACGTCTGCAGACGGCCGGCCTCCGCGGGCGAGAGCCTTCCGGCTGTCCCGCTGATGCCCTCGCCCTCGAGCCGAACGCGACCGACCTTGCCGGTGATCGTCGCCGCCGGCTCCTCGGAGCTCCTGCGTCCCCGATCGGCGGGGTCTCCATTGGTGCCGTAGTTGGAGACGGCGACGAAGTCGCTCGCTCGCGCGACAACCCCGCTCATCGTCTCCCACGGTTGTAACTGATCATCGCCCTGGTCGCGCGCCACCCCCCGTCGATAGGCCCGGTGCGTCGGGCTCGGCAGTCGCGGTCGATGGCGACGGTGCGCGAGGAGCAATGCGCGCCGTCGCGTCTGCGGAACCCCGTACTCCTCCGTGCCGAGCACACCAACGTCGGTGTGGTACCCGTGGCGATTCAGGACGATCTCTATCGACTTCCACACGGGGAGAACGGCGGGGACCTGCTCCAGGACGACCGCCTCGTACGGATGGCCGGCCCTCTCAGCCTCCAGCAGCCATCGGAGTGGTTCGAGAACGAGCCCTGTCCGCTCGTCGTCGAGTGCCCCGAGGTCCTTCTTGACGTTCTCGCCCCTGTCCAACCGCCCGATCATCGCGAGCACCTTCTGCAGGGCCCTTCGCCCGTTGCCTGCTCCGGCGATGGTGAACGTCTGGCAGGGCGGACCGGCTGTCAGGATCGTGGCGGTCGGGAGGTCCGACGGCACGAGCCGTCGTACGTCGTCGGAGACGGTGAGCAGTCCGGCTGCTTCCCGCGTGGCGCAGGCGTCGTCGTCCCACTCGACCCCGAGGGCGCGGATGCCGAGCCAGGTCGCAGCGACGTCGAGACCGCCCGGCCCAGCGAACAGATCGACGAGCCGGACGTCCGGCGACGGTTCCTCCGAGGCCACGGGGCGGATGCTACCGGCGGAACGTCCGTGCCCCGTGCCGACGGGGTGATCGCTGAGCGGCCTCCCGGCTGGGCTTCCAACCGGACGTAACGGACGTCCGGGTGCGGAGCGATGGCACCGCGTGAGAGAGATCGCTTCGGGGCGGATCCTGAAGTACCCTCCGGGCCGCGCGGGGCCGGATGGAGTAAGAGGGGGTCAGCTGCAGCGTGGTTGCTGTCTGGAAGTGGGAGCGCCAGAGCCCTACCTACGGGAACTACGGGAACGCCAACCAGTGGACGCTGAACGCAGGTCTCGACTCCTTGGCCCGGGAGACCGCACAGAACTCGAACGACGCCAGGCGGTCCACAGAGCCCGCCGAGCTGGTCTACACCTTGATCCGATTGACGGGCGAACGCCGTCGTCGATTCGAGGAAGCGATGGGGTGGGACCAGCTCGAACCCCACCTCCGGTCGATGGGCTCCGCGGCGGCGGGCGCGGTCACGGCCGGTCAGATCCAGGCGAACCTCGAGATCATGCGGAACGCGCCGGCTCTGACCCTGCTGCGCATCGCCGATTACGGCTGTAGAGGGCTCGGTGGGCCCGAACTGACGGTCGGCGACCCGGCGGACTACGGGGACTTCATCAAGCTCTGTCGGCTCGACCTCTTCAGCGGTAAGGACGAGGGGGCCGGCGGCTCCTTCGGTCTGGGGAAGGCCGTCTACTGGCGCTTCTCCCGCATCCAGACCGTCATCTTCAACTCTTCCCTCCCCGCGGTCGCAGGTGATCGACCTCGGACCCGCCTTTTCGGGGTGAACCAGGGCGTGGTCCACCGCGTGGGCACGCAGGGCTACCAAGGTCGGGGATGCTTCGGTGATCTCGACGACGCCGGCAACGTGGTCTCCTCCTGGGACGACGAACGCCTCGCCGATGACCTGTACCTGGGACGTCACGACCCGCGTCCCGGGACCTCAGCTCTTCTCGTCGGCTTCCACGATCCCGACCAGCCTGAGAAGCTGCTGCGCGGGAACGAACTGGCAGAGCTGCACGATCTCGCCAAGGAGCTCCGGAACGGCATCGAGGAGAATTTCTGGCCGTTGTTGACCCGAGGTGGACTACGAGTCCGGATCGAGGTCGACGACGGCGAGCAGCTACTCGAGGAGCGGGTGGACCCGGAGGAGACCTTCACCGAACTCGTCCGCGCTCTCCGGCGGTTCGACGCCGGTGACGTCGACCAGCACCTCGGCGACCCCTACTCGGTCGTCGTCAGGGACGTTCCGGTGGAGATCTCGCGTCGTCGCACCGGCGACAAGCATCCGAAGTTCGGTCACACCGCCAAGCTCGTCGTGACGATTTCGGACACACAGAAGGACACGCTGGAGAACCAGGTGTGTCTGTTCCGCAGACCCGAGATGGTCGTCCAGAAGCTGCCTCGCACGTTCGAGGGGACGACTTATCACGCCTTCCTCGTGGCAGGTGCCGCGATGAGACCCGGTGATCCGCCACAGGATGACGTCCGCGCCGACGATTTCCTGCGCTTCTCCGAACCTCCGGCACACGACCGTTGGGTCCCCGGACGGGGAGCCTCGCAGGCCAATCTCAGCGCGCACTACGTCGCGCCATGGCTCCCGAACCTCCGTGCCATCGAGAAGAACGTGATGGCGGCGCTCGTCGGCCTCTTCGGCAGCACCATGGGAGACACGGCCAAGCCGCCTCGAGCTGTGGTGAAGAACCTCGACTTCCTGCGCGGATCGGCTGGTCCGGGTGGCGCGGGGACGACGTCGAAGAAGCCCGACGTCGACATCAAGGCATGGGAGGTCGAGGACGGCCGCTGGCACATCACTTTTGAGGTCAGGGCGAGGAACAGGGCGGAGGGCTGGTCGATGCGCCCGTCCCTGGCGCTGGTCGGGCTCGACGGCTCTCACCAGCTCGTCCCCTGGGAGCACCTGGAGTCGCTCACCACGGACGCGTCGGTGGCCGACGGCATTCTGCAAGTACCTCGGATCGGGCGGGGGCGATCGACCACCGTGCGGCTGCGCGCCTCCAGTACTCGCGAACTGCTTGTGCCTGCAGGCGAGACGGGAATCGACGTCGTTCTGAGGGAAACCGGCCCGCTCGCGACGGCGCAGGTGACGACATGAGCGTTCGCTTCGCCTGGCCCGTTCTGGCCGCTCCACCACAGGTCGATCTCCAGGATCTCCAGCTCGATGAGGCTCCGGCTCGCGGCATCACGAAGGACCAGGACCACCTCCGGGTGGTCCTGCCCGGAGACCACGCGTGGGACCGCTTCAGTTGCCGAGTGCTTGTCGCGACCGACGAGGACGGCTCGGTCTTCGAGGACCTGATCTGTTACGTCGTCGCTTCGTCGCGTGACTCCGCCACGCGGGTGCCGTTCGTGCTGTCGGGCCTCCCCGGGGATGGCCTGGTGGAGATCCATCGAGACGAGATCGCTCGCGACGTGATCCTGACCGTCGAGGTGGCTGCGGTCCATCACGGTCGCCGGCGTGTGATCGGTCGGTCCGCTCCCTGGACCGTTGTCGCCCAGGTCGGTGTGGCCCCGAGGACGGCCGGAGGATTGCCCTTCGGGTTGACGTGGGTCGACTTCTCCTCCGAGGACGCCCCCGCCGTCGTGAAGGGCTCGCCCCTTGCCTCAGCCGTCATGGAGACAACGCTCGGAGCGACACCGCAGTTGCTGCTGAACTCCGCGCTCCCCGGCTTGCGGGATCTGCTCCACGCCGACTCGGCGAAGCTCGAGCGGCGTCGACTCCGGGATCTCCTGGGAAGCGACGTCGCTCGGCTGGCGGTCTCCTCGCTGATGCGAGCGGCCGCGGCCGAGGTGGTCGAGGCGGACGACGGAACGGTCATCGCTCCTCAGGAGGACCTGCACCGGCAGGTGTGCGAGGCCATCGCCGAGGTGATGGGTGGCATGGGGTCGGTCGAGGAGCTCTACCAACGTCTGGCCGGCGGTGATTCGGACTCCTCGTCCGGCGATCTCTGGAGTCGAATCGATCTCGCCATCGACGAGGTGGTGGGGCGTCGGGGCGCCGTGGCGACGGCCTGTGAGGAGATCAGGGTTGTCTGAGCTTCGACGACTCGTGTCTGCGGATCTGATCTGGTCCCGCGACCCAGAGGAGGTCAGGGAGATGTCGCAGCTGGTTCGCCGTCGCCATGGCGAGATCGTCGGCACCGATGTGTTCGACGAGCTGATGGTCGAGTTCGTGCGTCGGCGTGTGGACGGTGCCTGGGACGAGGACCGAGCCGCTTCGGATCGCTGGCTGGCCCCACGGCTGCACTTCGCGCTGCGTCTCACCCGGAGTGAGGCCGCTGACCGCCTGATGTGGGCCTGGATCGCCAACCGCTACCTCGAGGTCGTTCAGTGGCGCTGGTCGGACGCCAAGGGCGACGTCGCGGTGGACCGCCTCGTGGGTCCGATTCACAAGCAGGCGTTCGCGCGCCTGTGGTGGGGCGCGGAGCTGTTCCGCGACGGAACGGACTACCGGACAGTCGAGCGTGCGTTCGTGCTCCAAGATCTTCCGAACAGCTATCTGCACCGCCCTCTGGTGCGCTGCCGATCCTTGGCCCTGGGGCTTCTCGAGGTCCTGGTACCGACAACGGCGGATGGCTCGGGCGGCTCGGCCTCGGAGGTCAACGAACTGGCGCGGGTTCTCAACCTGGTCACCGCCGGTTGTCCGCCCGAGGTCGAGACGGGCTTCCAACAGGACGATCGCTCCGGCTACCTCCGGTGGGTCGGGCGAGGCGTCCCCCGGCCGACCTCGTGGCAGCCGTTGCCGGCCGGACCGGATGTCGAGGACACGACTCCAGAGTCGGTCGCGGCAGGCGCTGAGATCGCGAGGCGAGGCAGAGAGCTGGCTCAGAAAGCCGTTGCGGAGGGAGCGCATCGTGACTGAAGAGCGTCCGCCCGACAATCCGGTGCTGGAGCTCGTCGAAGCCCAGACGATCCGTGCGCTCGGGGTGTATCGCGTCGATCCCGGGCTCGTCGAGGAGCATGCGAACAACGAGCGACGGATCGAGCAGGGTGGCTACGGAGATCGACAGATCTTCGAACTGGTGCAGAATGCCGCAGACGAGCTGCGGACCAAGTCCGGCGGCGAGATCGCTGTCACGCTGACGGCCACGACCTTGTACTGCGCGAACGAGGGATCGCCGGTGACCGCCGAGGGAGCGGACACCATTCTCAGGATGAGCGTCTCGAAGAAGCGTGGAGGCCAGATCGGTCGCTTCGGTGTCGGGGTCAAGTCTGTGTTGGCCATCTGCGACGCGCCGCAGTTCTTCAGCACCTTCGGCGAGGACGAGCTCTTCGCTTTCGGGTTCGACCGCGAGTGGTCGGCGAAGCGAATCCGAGCCGTACAGACCGATGCAGTCAACACCCCGGTTCTGCGCATGGCACGTCCACTCGACGGCGACGACGAGCGAACCGACGATCCCGTCCTCGACGAGATGCTCACCTGGGCGACCACAGTGGTACGCCTACCCTTGAAAGAGGGCGCCGCAGAGCGACTGGCACGCGACCTGAGGTCTTTCCCGGTCGAGTTCCCGCTGTTCTCACCGCACGTCGGAACGGTGACCTTGTCGGATCGCCGCCGCGCCAGGGTCGACCGACAGTTCTTCCTCCGGCAGGAGGGAGTGACCCACACGCTGCAGGAGGAGACGCCGAACGGCGACACCGTTCAGCACCACTGGCGCGTGTTCACCCGTGCGCACCGGCCGAGCGAGGGAGCGCTCGCCTCTGCCGGTGAGCTCCACGACCGGCCGACGATCGATATCAGCTGGGCGGTGCCTCGGAGTGCGCAGTCCCGCGGGCTCTTCTGGTCCTATTTCCCTACCAAGTTCGCGACTCTGCTGCGCGGTATCCTCAATGCTCCCTGGAAGACCTCGGAGGATCGTCAGGCGATCTTCGATGGGAACGCATTCAACGAGGAGCTCATCGAAGTCGCGGCGGACCTCGTGGTTGAGTCTCTGCCGCACCTGGTCGCGCAGGACGACCCCGGCTCCTACCTCGCCTATCTGCCCGGTCGAGGTCGAGAGGCACCCCAGTTCGCCGACGAAAAGCTGACCGCCGCCATCTGGCGCGCTACGGGACGGAACCCGTCCGTCGTTGATCAAGACGGTCGGCTCCGTCGGCCGGCCGATGTGCGACTTCACCCTGAGAACCTCGATCGCGCTCTTCTCGATCTCTGGGCCGGCTCCCCGCAACGTCCATCGGATTGGGTGCATCCGTCGCTCGAGTCGCGTGAGCGACGTGCCCGCGTCGAGCAGATCTTCGAGTCGGCCGGCTGCAGGGCGAGTACCGTGACCCGGTGGCTCGAGGCGCTCGTTGCGTCTCGCGAACCTGCGGCCAGCGCGACGGCGATCAGCATCGTGGCTCGGCTCCAGGACAACGAGCACTCCTTGGCGAAGCAGGCGCTGGAGGCGAAGGTCGTTCTCACCGAACGGGGCGATCTGGTCGCGCCGCGCCCGGGAACCGTGTTTCTTCGGTCGGACGTCGGCTCCGTGGCTGATGATCTCGTGTACGTGAACCGTCGAGTTCTTGACAAGTTCGGCATCGCGAGCGCGTTGTCCAGCCTTCGCATCAACGAGGCGGATGCGAACGGGCGCCTGTCCGCCGCAGCCGACCGCGGATTCGGTTCCTACGATGACGAGGACTGGCAACGCTTCTGGGAGCTGACGCGGGAGGCGGGACCCGCGAGCACGTTCGAGGTGCTGAAGGATCGACCCAGAGGACTCGAACAGCTCCGTGTCCGGGTCGTGGCCGGGCAGTTCCGCCCGATCGCGGAGGTGCTCCGGCCAGGGCGGGTCGTGCCGGCCGACGGCAGCCGCGATCAGCTCATCGCCCTCGACGACGGTTTCCATGCCCCGGACCTCACTGTCCTCTCGTCACTCGGGCTCCTCGAGAGCCCCGCTCCTCGTGTCGATCCCACCAAGGAGGAGTGGTACGAGGACTACCGCGAAGCGGCGTGGCACGCGTTCATGCGAGCCTTGCCTGCCGACGCCCGCCGGCCGCAACTCGCGACGATGCAGGTCGAGGGCACTCCTCCTGCCGGCCCCCTGCGCCTGCTGAGCAAGCTGAGCCCTGAAGGGGCTGCGGCGTTCCTCGAGCACGTCCCAGCGTCGGGGCTGGTCCAGAACTGGTCGATCCAGATGGGGCGCCAGCAGACCACCAGGCGGCAATTCCAGTCCCCATTGGCCTGGATGGCCCGTCGGCACGGATGGCTCCAGACGTCGCTGGGCCTGTTGCGTGTCCGCGAGACAGTGGGGCCCTCCCTGAAGACTCATGAGGACGTCCTTCCGGTCGCGCGGGTCGGCGAGCTGACCGGCGACGTTCTCAAACTGCCCGCCAGCGTCGAGGCAGTGCCGGAAGCCACGTGGCGTCGCGCCATCGCAAGACTCGAAGCCCCGGAGCAGGAGCACCTGCCCGGACAGCTCTACGCGCTCATGCTGCGACACGGGGCCACCTGGCCCGACGGTGTTCGTACCTGGTGCCGCGTCGGGACCTCCTGGGAGCAGAGGGACGACCCCGAGATCGCCGTGAGCGCCACGCGCGAGGATTACGACGAGCTGGTCCGAGCCGGGAGTCCGGTTCTCCTGATGGAGTCCGACGACGATGCGGCGTTGCTCATCGAGCAGTGGGGCATGAAGCGTGGGGCCGATCTCATCAAGAAGGAGCTCCGGGTCGTTCCACAGGCAGACCCCGAAGTCATCCTGGACCTGTTTCCCGCGCTGAAGGCGCGAAAGCAGCGGGTCGACGGCTGGTCTGTCCAGCGATGCTCCGAACTCGAGCGACTGGTCCACTCGCCTCAGGGCGTGAGCGCCACCCCGCTGAGTCGAGCCAGCAAGGACATGACGGTCCTCGTGCTCGAACCCGAGGACGATCTGGCCACTCTGCGGGCCGTGGACGCCGAGCTCTCTCTGGGGCTCGGTCCGGCGCAGTGTCGCGCACTGATCGAGAACCAGGCGAAGAGGGCGAGGTCGCAGAAGGTCCAGGAGATCCGTAAGACTGCCTCGGTCCCGGAGAAGGTCGTCCGCCTCTTGGGTGAAGAGGCACTCCGCGGTCGACTGCCGGAAGGACTCGAGGCAGCCGAGAAGCGCCGTCGCGGGCGCCCTCTCACCTCGGTCGAGGTGGGGCAGCTGGCGATCGACGCGCACGGACCCGGTCTGCTTCGGGAGTACGCGGAGGAGGTCGCAGGTCGCACCGAGAACGCTCCGCGGTCGTACATCGGCAACGAGAGCGCGCGACGTTTTGTGGCCGACCTCGGACTGCCGAACACCTTCGCGGGCGCCTCGGTGCCGGCGCCGCCGGTGACCGAGACCGTCGCGGGTCCCTCGATGTACCCGGCGCTCCACGACTATCAGGAGACCCTCGCGACGAGGATGCGCGACCTGCTCCTCGAGTCGACTCCGAAGCGGGCCCTGCTCCGCCTGCCTACAGGAGCGGGGAAGACGCGCGTCGCTGTTGAGGCCGTGATCAGGGTCGTCAAGGCGCGCGCCCTCTCGGGCCCGGTCCTGTGGATCGCCGAGTCCAACGAGCTCTGCGAGCAGGCGGTGCAGAGCTGGAAGTTCGTCTGGAGCAAGGTCGGGCCGGAGGAAGAGCTGACGATCTCCCGGTTCTGGGGCGGCAACGACGTCGTGCCGGTCGAGGAGAACACCCACCTCGTCGTTGCGACCGATGCGACCCTCAACCAGCGACTGGACCGCGAGGATCTGGGGTGGTTGCGCCGTCCCGCGCTGGTCATTGTCGACGAGGCACATCGTGCGACGACTCCGACCTATACACGGATCTTCGAGAGGCTGGGCCTCAGCCTGCAGGCACGACGAACCGACCGCCCCTTGATCGGGCTCACGGCGACCCCGTTCCGTGGTCGGAACGAGGCAGAGACGAGATTGCTCGTCGAGCGATTCGGCCGGAACAGGCTCGACGAGGACCTCTTCGGTGAGGAGGAGCCGGCCGTCGTACTGCAGCGAAGCGGTGTCCTGGCGCGAGTGCAGCACCGAGAGCTCGCAGGTTCGACGATGAGGCTTTCGGAGGACCAGAAGGCGCACGCCGACAGGATGGGCACGCTCCCGGCGGCCGCGGAGGCGCAGCTGGGTCAAGACGAGGCCCGCAACAACACTCTGATCAGGGAGATCGTCGCCCTGCCGGCCGACTGGGCCGTCCTGGTCTTTGCCGTATCCGTCGAGCACGCGAAGTTCCTGGCTGCATCGCTCAACGCACGCGGGGTCAAGGCAGCCTCCATCGACGGGTCGACACCGCCCGGACAACGGCGCCAGACCATCGAGTCCTATCGGCGGAAGGAAATCCGGGTCCTCACCAACTACGGAGTCCTCGCACAGGGCTTTGATGCGCCGGCGACCCGTGCCGTCGTTGTCGCGCGTCCTACCTTCAGCCCGAACGTCTACCAACAGATGATCGGCCGCGGGCTCCGTGGACCCGAGAACGGCGGCTCGCCTGACTGTCTCATTCTCGATGTCAGCGACAACATCGAGAACTTCGAGGGTCAGCTGGCCTGGTCGGGCTTCGAGTACCTCTGGGCTGACGACCGATGAGTGCGCCCGATGAGAACTACGACCTCACCGATGAGCAGCGCCGAATCGTGGAGCTCCCGGCGGACGCGACCACCCTGGTGACGGCCGGCCCGGGGACCGGCAAGACCCACACGCTCGCGCATCGGGTGGCGCATCTCCTCGATGCAGAGGGGTTGGCCGGCCACGAGGTCCTCGTGCTCACCTTCTCGCGCGCAGCTGTCGCTACCTTGAGGCACCGCCTGCGTGAACTAGGCGGGGACGTCGCACGTGTCCGTGCTCGTACGTTCGACTCCTGGGCCTTGGAAATTCTTCGCGAGGCCGGGCGGGAGGGGATCGATCTCGACGGGAACTTCGACCGGCGAATCCGTGAAGCGACCCAACTTCTGGGTGACGATTCGGTGGAGTTGCGCGAGGACCTCCGCCACGTCGTCGTCGATGAGGTCCAGGACCTCGTGGGTGCGCGCCGCAGGCTCGTTCACACGCTCCTCAGCGAGTTCGAGTGCGGCTTCACGCTGGTCGGCGACCTCGCCCAGGCGATCTACGGCTTCCAGGCGGACACGGCCGACCGCGACAGTACCTTCATAGCGGACCTGCGAAGGTCATTCCCCGCTCTCGTGGAACTCGAGCTCTCCACGAGCTTCCGGTTCAAGAGCGACGACGCGAGACGAGCGCTCGTCCACGGGGTCGCGCTCCGGGACAACAGAGGGCAGGAGGGTAGGCTCCGCGAACTGCGGGACACACTTGAGTCACTCGACCACCTCGGCCCCTTGGGCAGCGAATTCGCTCTTGGAATGTTGAGGGAGACCGGGACCTCGACAGCGATCCTCTGCCGCACGAACGGTGAGGCGCTGCTCGTGTCCGAGACGCTCCGACAGAACGATGTCCGGCATCGGTTGAGGCGAGCTGCGACGGATCGGGCGGTGCCAGGATGGTTGGCTGAGTTGGTCGACCGCTCGAACAGTGTCACGTTGACCCGAGATCGGTTCGACGCCGTAGCTCAGGACCTCGGCCTGGAGAACCTGGATGTCTCCTGGTCGCTCTTGCTGCGGGTCGCCGCGGACAGGGGTCGCCGCGTCCTGGATCTCGTTCGGCTACGGGACGCGATAGCCGCAGGTCGCCTTCCCGACGAGATCGTGGCTGAGCCAGAAGCCGACCTGGTCGTGAGCAGTTTCCATCGCGCGAAGGGCCTCGAGTTCGACCACGTGATCATTGTCGATCCGAGCAACGTGCACTGGAAGCACGTGGACGCCGAAGCATCGGGCGAAGAGGCGCGACTGCTCTACGTGGCTCTGACGCGGGCGCGTGACCAACTTTGGGCTACCGATCCGGTGCGGTCGTGGCAGGTCCGGAAGGCGGACAAGATCGATCGTTGGGGCAGGTATGGCCGCGAACCCTGGAAGCGTCTCGGGCTCGAAGGTGGGGCCGGGGACGTCGAGGCGCAGATTCCCGGCTGGTACGACGACCGGACGATCGTGGAGCAGGAACAAGCCGGCAATGCCGCTCGCTTGCGGAGCGGAGATCTCGTCGATCTGGTTCGGACCGACACCGTAGTGCCGGACGGCGAGGCGCCGGACTACACCGTCATGTGCCGGGGAGAGGCCGTCGGCGGGGCGTCGCCGCGATTTCGACGAGTACTTCGGGGGTTCATGCAGCAGCACCCCGGTAGCCGGCCCCGGACGTACCCCTCAGTGATACGGGGGCTGCGCGTCGACTCGCTGGAGACCGTCGTCGAAGGCGCCGCCGCCACTCGGCAGGCGGGCCTGAACGATCTCGGGGTGCGGCGGGTGCCGCGGCTCGTCGGACTGTCGTGGTTCGAGTACGCGAAAGGCGGCACAGATGCCTGACCTCGGTCCGCACTACGGCTTCAGGAATGAGCTCGCCGATCGCCTCCTGGCGGATCTCCTCGGACCTGCTCTCGGCGACGAGGAGATCCTCGACGAGGAGCCGCTGTCGGCGTACGTGACCGGCGTTCTTCATGCCCGACGGGCCGGGGCCGAGTCGCGCCGGGACGAAGCAGAGGCGCGCGAGGACGATGTCGGCGAGTCTCGCGTGCGCAACGACGAGGTCGTCGACACCGGGATCTCGATCTCGAGCGTGCAGAAGCCGTCCGCGATGGGGCTGACCTTCTCTGTCGACCCTGAGCGCAGCCCCTCCCTGCAGATCGAGATCCGTGCAGCGAGATACGAGCCGATCGACGATACGGGCCGTGTCGTCACGGCAACGCGCGCCGAGCGACGAGGCGTGGACACAGACTCCGTTCGGTGGAGACGCAGTCCGTTGACGCCCACGATCCTCGAGGTGGGCGTCATCGGTGCGGACGCGGAACGCCATCGCGTCGGGGATGGGCTCGAGCTCCGAGTGAAACGGCGCGTTCCGACCGCGAGCGGTCTGCTCCCGATCACCGTCAGCCTCGTGAACACGGCTGTCGTCGATCAGGCAGAGGTGCTCGACCCGTACTGCTGGTTCCAACCTGGTGTCACCGTGTCGACGACCTCGCCCGCGATCGTCGACCGCACGCGAACGCGTGAGGAGGCGCCGCCGGATGTCGTCACCGCGTCTCTCCTCCATCGCCACGCGCCGAGCTTCGCCACCGGACATGGTTGCTCTGTCGACTGGCCGAGCTGGACGCCGCCGGCGCCCGGCGAGGTCGGAGCCGAGCCGGCACGTACCGGCAGGCTCGTGACTGCATGGGTGCCCTCTCGCGACGTCCTGCTCACCGAATCCAATCCCTCGGTCGGCGACATCAGCATGCAGGAGCTCGCCCTTGCTCCCGAGGATGTCGTGCGCTCGCGCCTCCTGACGATCGTCGACGCCTACGAGGTCTGGATCGGCGCACGTCGCGACGAGGCGGAAGAGCTGAGCGGCACGCCGTACGCGGAGGTGGCAATCCAACACCTCGACGAGTGCGCGACGGCTGCGAGGAGGATGAGGAGCGGAATCGCGCTGCTTCAGGACGAGCAGGTGATGCGGGCATTTCGACTCGCGAACGAGACGATGGCCGTGCAGCGCGCCCGGTCGGCGTGGGTCCGTGCTGGTCGCGTCGGCGAGCCCGATCTCAGCGCGGCGAGCTGGCGACCTTTCCAGATCGGTTTCGTGCTCCTGTGCCTCGACGGGATCGCGGACGCGAGCCACGAGGACCGCGACGTTGCAGATCTCCTCTGGTTCCCGACCGGCGGAGGGAAGACGGAGGCCTACCTCGGTCTGATCGCTTTCACGACCTATCTTCGTCGCCTTCGAGGCGGGGCGCAGGGAGCCGGGGTCACCGTGCTCATGCGCTACACACTGCGGTTGCTGACCCTGCAGCAGTTCGAGCGGGCGGCCGCGCTGATCTGTGCGATGGAGGTCGTCCGGCGTCGGGAGCAGGACCTCGGCAGGGAGCCCATGTCGATCGGTATGTGGGTCGGGCGCGCCGCTACACCGAACTCGCTGAAGGAGGCGAAGAAGGCTCTCGAGCAGCTGGCCGCCGGCAAGCAGCTCGATGAGGAGAACCCTGTCCAGCTGACGTCGTGTCCCTGGTGCGGGACACCGATCGATCACAACGACTACGAGGTCGACGAGAGGGCTACGCGCCTTGTAGTCCGATGCCCCTCGTCGTCATGTCCCTTCCTGGACGGCATCCCGGTCCACGTCGTGGACGAGACGATCTATCACGCTCACCCGACCCTCGTGATCGCCACGTCGGACAAGTTCGCGCTGATGACGTGGAAGGCTGACGTCGCCGCCGTCTTCAACCGGCTCGGGTCGCTCGAGGGGACCCCACCACCAGAATTGATCGTTCAGGACGAGTTGCATCTGATCTCTGGTCCGCTCGGCAGCCTCGCCGGTTTGTACGAGACGGCCGTGGACTACGCCTCCGGCAGCCCCAAGGTCATCGCCTCGACCGCGACGATCCGACGAGCCGATGAACAGGGCCGTCGGCTGTTCGATCGAACAACACGGCAGTTTCCGCCGCCCGGCCTCGACGCACGCGACTCGTGGTTCGCCGTCGAGGCGCCAGCGGCGAGGAGAGCTACCCGCAGCTATGTCGGTGTGCTGGCGCCCGGGACGAGCCAGGCGACCCTTCTGATCCGTACGTATGCATCACTCCTCCACCACGCCGCGAGGATCGACGCGCCGGCGGTAGTGAGAGATGCCTACTGGACGCTTGTCGGCTACTTCAGCAGCCTGCGACTGCTCTCAGCGGCCGAGCTCCAGGTTCATGCGGACGTGGTGGAGCGACTCGGCCAACTCGCGCATCGGGATGGGGGCCTTTCACGCTCCGGTGAGCTCCTGCTGAGCGAGTTGACGAGCCGGCTCAGATCGAGCGAGGTGCCTACCCGTCTTCAGGAGCTCTTCACCGCGATCGGGGACGACGCCCAGCCGCTCGATGTCGTGCTGGCAACCAACATGATCTCGGTTGGTGTGGACGTCGACCGGCTCGGGTTGATGGCGGTGATGGGACAACCTCAGGCGACCGCCGAGTACATCCAGGCGACCAGCCGTGTTGGCCGGCGTGATCCCGGGCTCGTCGTGACGATGTACAACGCGTCTCGGTCGCGGGATCGCTCGCACTACGAGAGTTTTGTGCCCTATCACTCGGCGCTGTACCGCCAGGTCGAATCGACCAGCGTCACTCCGTTCGCGCCACGAGCCCGTGATCGGGCATTGCACGCGGCGCTGGTCGCGATGTTGCGCATGACCGAGCCGCTGGCGCGTGCAGATGAGGCCGCTGCATCACTCGACACATTCGAGGGGAAAGCCGAGGACCTGATCGAGCTGATCGGGAGGAGGGCGCGCAGCATGGATCACTCGGTGCGGCACGGTGGAAGCGAGGTCAGTGAGGACGAAGAGTTCGTCGTTGCTGAGCTCGAGGAGTTTCTCGATCGTTGGCGCGACCTTTCGCGTACCAACTCGAGGCTCCGGTACGAACCACGGCGCACCTTCGGGTCGGGCCCTCGGGACCCGGCGGCGGCTCTTCTCCGCGGGTACGAGCAGGACGACGACCTGCAGCTCGCCACCGAGACCATGTGGAGCCTGCGGGACGTGGACGTGGAGTGCCCCCTCTATCTGGAGCGTCACTGATGCCGAGACGTGGTGCCGGACGCCCGCGACGGAGCGGCCCTGTAGTCATGGCGGACCCGGTCGGGCGCGTACGCCGAGGGCAGCTGGTGACCACCTACGGCGTGGGAGCGATGATCGCCGCGGAAGAGCGCTCGTTCATCGTGACCGCGATCGACCGGTGGGCTGTCCCGCAGGAGCCAGACCTCCAGGAGTTCCGACTTCAGCGCCGGCTCAAGGTGGCCGGTTTCCATCGACCGCCGACTCCTGGCGAGGACGAGCGTGGAGGCAACGGCGTCCACGTCCGTGTCTTCCCGGAGATGTACACCTGTTCTGGCTCGGAGGCCACAGGCGCAGTTCCGTGCCAGTACAACCTTGCCGAGTACAAGCGGTTCGAGCCGACGAAGAAGAACGAGTGCTCCGCCTGTTACGGCTCTCTAACCCCGTCGCGATTCGTCGTCGCTTGCGAGAACGGGCACCTCGACGACTTCCCGTACTGGCAGTGGGTGCATCGCGGCAGGTCGGGAGGCGACACGGCTGGCGGCCCGCACAAGCTGTCGTTCCGCTCGAGCGGTCGAACCTCGGCCCTCAGATCGATCGTCATCGGATGCAGCTGCGGAGCCTCGGCGTCGATGGAGGGCTCCTTCGGGCGTGGCGCCCTGCGCGAGATTGGTTACAGCTGTCGAGGTGGGCGGCCGTGGCTCGGCCGTGACAGCGCGGAGCAGGGTTGTGACGCCATGCCGCGCACGCTGCAGCGAGGCTCTTCCTCGGCATGGTTCGCGGTGATGAGTTCCGCCCTCTCCATCCCGCCGTTCACGGAGGCACTTCACCGGGCGATCGGGGACCGTGCTGAGGAGTGGAGCGCCCTCCCCGATGACATGATCGGGAAGGTGGCTCGCAAGGTGCCGGCGTTGGACCGCTACTCGGTCGAGGACATCGTCGCCGCAGTTCGCCAACGTGAGGCTTACGGCGAAGAAGAGGACGTAGCGGACATAGGGTCCGTGTTGCGGCAGGAGGAGTACCGCCAGCTCTTGCACGAGACGGCGACGGAGAACGGCGAGTTCGAGACCGAGATCGCTTCCGACGAGCGTCCGATTGACGGCGTCGAGCCGGCCATGCTCGTGACCCGACTCAGAGAGGTCCGCGCGCTCCACGGCTTCACTCGCGTTGATCCACCGGCGGGAGCCGGCGATGCACGGGTGGTTCCCGTCTCCGGAGATGGACGAGCTCCGTGGCTTCCGGCCATCGAAGTGATCGGTGAGGGTGTGTTCCTTCGCCTTGACCCGGACCGGCTCGAGCAATGGGAGCAGGTCCGGGGACCAGGCTCGGCCCATGAGCGCGCTGAAGTGGTTCGTGCGGCCCATGAGCGCATGCAGCGCGACCACGGCATTGACCTGTCCGAGTTTCCCTCGCCAGTGACGAGTCGTCTGATGCTGGTGCACTCCATTGCCCACGTCGTCATCAACGAGTGGAGCCTGCAGGCCGGTTACCCGGCCGCGTCCCTGCGCGAGCGCATTTACGTCTCCGACGACATGGCCGGGTTTCTCGTCTATACGGCGACGAGCGACTCAGCCGGGAGTCTCGGTGGCCTCGTGGAGTTGGGGAGACCCGAAGCTCTTCGGAGTTCCCTCGAGTCAGCCCTTCAGCGTGCGTCATGGTGTTCTGCCGACCCGTTGTGCCTGGAGGCAGAAGCTTCCGGAGCCGATTCACTGAACCTCGCGGCTTGCCACGCCTGCCTTCTGCTCCCGGAGACGAGCTGCGAGTACAACAACACCTTCCTCGACCGCGCCATGCTCGTGGGCACGCCCCAGGACCCGAAGGCAGGCTATTTCGCAGAGGTCACGGAGGCGTAGAGGAGCCACATCAGCCGTACTGTCGGGCGATCGTCACACCGATGGCACGTGCCAGAAGAGGTGGAACGGCGTTACCGATCTGTCTCGCGATCTGCGCTCGGTTGCCGCACCACTGATGGTCCAGCGGGAAGGACTGCAGAATCGCCGCCTCGGCAGGAGTGATGGGACGGTGATCGGAAGGGTGGAGGAATCGCCCTTTCTCGGGTTTGAAGAACTCGGTGCGGATCGTCACGGACGGCTTGTCCCAGCGGAGTCGTCCCATGACGTCCATCTGCCCGCTCTTGTGCCGACGCCAGCAAGGGGCGAGGAGTTCGTCCGGAAGATCGGCTCGGCTACCACCCGGAGGGATCGCTTCGATTCTCTCACGCGTGACCGACTGGACCTCTCTGGTCACGTGCAGCTGGTGAGTCTTGAAGGCTCCCGGCAGCTCGCGGCTATCGAACTCGTAGGTCGCGTCCGGCAGATCGGGCACCGGCTCGCCCGCGGTCTCCTCGAGCAGTCGAAACGCGTCGCCGACCGAGTTGTACAGCCCTTCCTGGGTGATAGTCGGACGGAACGCGGGCAGGGGAGGAACCGAGCGGCGGCGTCCGACCACCACGGCTCGGCGGCGGCGTTGCGGAACGCCATAGGCGGCCGCGTCGAGGACCGAAGCTGTGAGGCGGTACTCGCGCAGCGGGCCCCTTCCCTCCTGGGCCTTCAACATCTCCCATTCCGGAGACCGCAGGAACGCCGCCACGTTCTCGATGACGAAGTAGTCAGGACGGATGCGTTCGAGCGTGCGGAGGTACTCGCGCCACAAGGTGTTGCGCGGATCGAGGGGGTCGCGGCGACCGAGGTCGGAGAACCCCTGACACGGCGGTCCCCCGACGACGACGTCCGCCGAGGGGATGTCGTCCCACTCCTCGATGTCCTGGTGGAACAGGTGGTCGCGGCCAAAGTTCGCGGCGTAGCTCGCGGCTGCTGCGTGGTCGTGCTCGACGGCGGCGAGGACCTTGAATCGAGCCCGTACACCAGGCACGAGAGCGGCGTCGAGGAACCCTCTTGTGAGGCCACCGCAGCCTGAGAACAGATCGACGAGCCGGAGGGTACGTCCCACCCGTCGAACCTATCCGTCGGTCGGTCGGCGAGACTGGCGACACGGCGAGCGACGCACCACGAGGAGAGCCAGGTGGACGAGAAGCCGGTCCCGTCCTCGCCCGCGGTCAGCGATCGGATGAGTGTCGCGAGACGTCGTGACACGGCGGCCGAGATGTTGGTCCGTCGCGAGGCCCACCGCCGAGGACTTCGCTATCGGGTCGACTCCCCGCTGCCGGGCATGCCGCGTCGTCGGGCTGACATGCTCTTCACCCGCGCGATGGTGGCAGTCTTCATCGACGGCTGCTTCTGGCACGCCTGCCCGATCCACCAGACCTGGCCGAAGGCAAACAGCTCTTGGTGGGCGAACAAGCTGTTGAAGAATGTCGAACGCGACCGAGACACCGATCGCCGTCTCGATGAAATGGGCTGGGTCGTCCTCCGTTATTGGGAACACGAAGACCCCGTAGAAGTGACCGACCACATCGAGGTAACTGTTCGCGGGCCGACGCGCGGCGGCAGCGGGGCCTGACGAGAAGTCTCTCTCGCGGTGCCGCCTTGCGAGGTCGGCGCTCGCGATCTGGGCTTGCTTCCAAGGAGTGGGTCGCTGGCCAGGCGGATAGCGTCCCGTTGTGTGTCGGAGTCGTCGACGCCCGAAGGTCAGCACTCAGTCGGGGCTCCAGTTCCCCATCCGCCGTTGCTGTTCGCGCAGAGCGTTGGGGAGGAGATCGACGACCTGCCGACCCTCCTCGTGAGGTTGGGGAAGGGCTTCGAGGAAGCCGGTCGCGATGACGGTCTGGAGGAAGTCTTCGCCGGTCTCGTAGAGATCGGAGAGCGCCTGCGCTGCTCCTTGGGCGTCCCGGACCTCGTCGGGCTCGGTCGAGGCGGCGGCCTGGCGGTACCAGCGGCCTACATCTCCGAGAACGATCGTCGGGATGCCATAGCCGAGGTCGTTGTGGCAGTCCTCGACGATGCGTCGGACGGCATCGGACGTCGCGCCGAGCGCGGCGTCGATGCGGGATTCCTGGGCGAGCTCGAACTCGGTGGGCTGGTCCTCGGCGTCATCGTCGATCACCACGTCCTCCCGAGGGCGTCGAGCAGGTTGGCGAGCTCGTTCTGGGCGACTCCGCGATCCTGCGGCGAGGCGTGAGGATTCTGGCGCAGCCACCGCTTGATTGCGCGGATGTTGTCGATCCCCTTCTGGATGTGCATCTTGCCGCCCACTGTCGCGCCCGACGCCCGTTCCCAACGGATCGCGTCGGCCGTCGTGCCGTCACCGATGCGGGTCGGACTGTTCGCGCCGTGATAGAGCGCGTCGACGATCCGGTTCAGGCGGGCGTTCTTCACGGTCGGTCGCTGCGCCGACGGCCGGATCGGGGGCCCGGCGCCTGCACTCCCGCCCGAACCGAGAGGTTCGACTCTGTCGTCGCCGCTTGCGTTGATCGCCATCGAGATCGCGCCGGCCCCAGCGATGCCGGCCCCGGTGGCGACGAGGCCGGCCGACGCGACGGTCAGCGGGACGCCGGCCGGGGCGCCTGCGCCCGTGACGGTGAGCGCGCCACCACCCACCGCGCCCGTCCCGCCGAGCAGCATCAGGCCCGCGCCGCCGGCCATGGCCGCCACAGCGGGAAGGTTGTTGATCGCGGCGTTGCCGAGCGACGCCATCGCGTTGACGGCGTCGCGCCCGACGTCGCCGAGCACGTCGCCGACGTCCTCCCAGAAGCTCGGGCTCACCGGTGCGGCCGCGGCGGCCTCGTCGAGCATGCGCGCCGCGCCGTCGCCCGCCGCCGCCAGCTGTGCTCGAGCATCGTCGAGGACGGCCCTCCCCGGCTCACCGATGCCGACCGCTTCGACCGCCCGGCGCTGCGCCCAGTCGAGGGTCTCGGCGTAGATGTCGAGCGCGCGGCTCGCGGTGGTGAAGGCGGCACCGGCGTCCTGCCAGGCGGGCGGTTGCAGCGCGAACCGCTCGCGGAAGGCGTCAGCGGCCTCCCCGCTCCAACCGTCCGGGGTGCTGATGCGCGCGAGCCCGTCACCGGCCTGCGTGAGGTCGCCGGCGAAGGCGACCATCGAGCGGGCGATCGCCCGCGCTGCCTCGGCGTCGCCGGGGACGAGGAGGAGCGGGTCGGCAATCTCGCCCAGCTCGGCCATCAGCGCGGCGCCGGGTCCTCGCCCGGACGGCGAAGCACGGGATCGAGGGCGCCGGCCGTCGCGTCCTCCGCGCGCAGGTACGCCGCCGCTGCCACGCCGAGGTGCTCGCCGGCCGCGCGACCGTCCTCGACGAGGTGCGTGACGCCGACCTGCCAGCGTTCGCAGAAGCCGGCGAGGCTCGTGGCCAGGCGCTGGTGGCCGAGCGCGTCGGCGCCGGCCGACAGCGACCCCACCGGATGCGCGCTGACCTGGCCGACCGTGCGGGCGATGCCGTCGGCCGCGGCCCGCAGCGCCGCGAGATCGACCTGGTAGCCGTCGCTCATTCCGGCAGCGTGGCAAGCACGCACCCGCTGGCGCAGGCGAACGGGAGAAGTGGTCACGCGCGCGCGGCGCGGATCCCGACCGGCTCGGTGATGCCGACGGTGCGACACGCGTCGACGAGACGAGCCACCACGCGACCCACACCCAGCGCGCTCCACTCGGTCGCCGTCGCCCCGATCGTGACGGCGTGCGGCGGGCCGTCTCCGAGCCACCATCGCCAGGGAACGGGCTGCTCGAAGGCGACCCCGGCGTCGTCCGCGAGGCGAGCAGGCGACAGGCCCTCCTCCTCGAGACCGGACGAAGCGTGGAGGATGGCGTCGCCGTGATCGGCGACGAGCGATGAGCCGCCGGAGTCGAGCATGAGGCACACACGCGTGTGCGCTCCTGGTGCCGCGAGCGCGAACCAGGCCTGCCCCTCGAGGAGACGCCGCGTGACCGATCTGGCCGTGCCCGGGACGTGGTACTCGAGTCCCGCGAGCTCGAGCGCGCCGAATCGCTCGAGCGTTCGCACGGCCGCGTCGGTCAGCGCCTCCACGGGAAGTGGCTGGCCGTCGGGCTCGACCTGGAACCAGCCGCAGAGACCGTCGCCGAACCAGGGGCCACCGGCGTCGTTCATCCCCCACGCACCCCGCGCCGACCCATCGATCACCGAGCTCCACCCGAGAGTCGCGCTCAGCGCGTGGAAGACGCTGTAGCAGTCGTGTTCGTCGTCCGGGGGGCCGGCGAGGCGACCGTGGACACCGAGTGCGAGGGACGAGACGGGCATCGCGTGGATCCTGGGCTACGTCACCCGGAGCTCGTCGCCGACCGCGACCTCGCCCGGCTCCAGGACCGTGTACTTCGCCCCGAAGACGACGCCCTTGTCGGTGAGCCGGTAGGTCGCGAGCGTCTCCAGCGGCTCGGGACCGACGCGGGCGCCCGTCTGCTGGTCGACGGTGACGACGGCGCAGCGCACGGCCTGCTTGGAGAAGGCGAGGTCTGCCGTTCCAAGCGCAACGCGGTCGAGCCCGTCCTCGGCGTGGGCGGCGCAGGCGGTGAGGACGACGTTGGCGCGGAAGCGCTCGATCGGGATCGGCTCGCCGGTGCGTTCCGCGGCGCGGTCGGAGAGGTCGTCCGCGGCGGCGCGCGAGAGCAGCAGCAGCGGAGCCGCTGTCGGCCCAGCCGGACAGGCCGGGCACGAGGCCGTCGGTCGGGCGATGGTGCTCGGGCGTGACGCCGACCAGCCGGCTCTCGACCCCGAGCACATCGGAGAACCAGGCGGCGGCCTCGTCGCCTTGGTCGACCGCCGGGTGCGACGTGCTGAAGATCTCGACCTGCCGGCGCTGGCCGTCGTCGACCACGTCGACGGTGCAGTCCGGGCGGCCGCCGGCGGACAGCGTCAGCCGGGCGCCGCCGAGGTGCGGCCGGACCGTCGCCAGGAGGGGGTGGCGCCGCTGCGTCTTGAACCGGCCGTCGGGCGCCACGACCATGAACCGCCGGTCGCCGGCGAGCCCGGTCGGGGTGACCTCGCGGCGTTCCACCGCCATCCCCGCGCAGCCCTTGATCGGGAAGACCGTCAGGGACGCGACGCGAGCGACCGCCTCGACCATGCCGTCAGCGTGTCACGCCGCAGAGGCCTGAAGCGGGTCAGAGGACCTCGAGCGGGTCGATCGGCCGACCTCGCCAGACCAGGGTCTCGTCCAGTCCTTGGACGAACACCTCGGACAGCTCGAGCCATCGCCGCGCGGGCACGGCGGTCGCCTCCTCGATCTTCGCGCAAGCGGCCGCCAGGTCCCACTCGTCGTCGCACAGCTGCGGGACGAACACGCCACCCGACGGGCTCCACCGCGCGATGTGGCTCGACCGCCGGCCCGCGCTGCGGCGCAGGACGTCATCGAGTCGTGGGGTCCGACGGACGGCGGGGTAGCGCGCCGCCCACGGCCACGACGCGAGCGCGCCGACCAGAGCGGCATCCAGCGCCCCCGCGGCGCTGATCGCGTGCACGCCCGCGACGAGACACCCGACGGCGAGACCCTCGCCGACCTCGGTCTGCTGACGGGCTCTCGTCAGGGTGCCGGACACCGCGTCATCGTCCCCACGTGCCCCGCCGCGGCCCACCGCGACGCGCGGTGGGGCAACGATCGGAGCCCAGGGCCGTCTTTGCGGATGCAAACGATTCGGCGAGGTGCGCGGAACCGCCCACGTGACGGACGGTCGATCCTCAGGATCGAGCTCATGGTCGCTCGACGGCTCGCCACGGGTGCGCGTACCGCCGTGGTGTGCGCGATCGCCGTGCTCGTGTCACTCGCGGCGGGCCCTCATGGGCGCGCGGATCCGTTGCCCGGCTTCGATCTCGACCCGGTCGTGCTCGAGCAGCGCGTGGACGACTGCATCGCAGGGGCCGCCAGTGACAAGTTCCTGCTCGCAGGGTGGATCAAGATCAGTACAGGCGAGCAACGCCGCTGGTACTGCAGCTCGCTCAAGCACATGTACCTCCGCGCGGCGGGTGGATCGGTCCACGACCCCTTCGTCGACGTCCCGAGCTTCCTCGCGTGCACGGACCGCACGGTCAGCTACGGCTTCCCACGGCCAGGAGACCCGGGCAACACGCAGCTCATCTACCAGTACTTGGGAACGAGTCGCCGCGCTGTGGTCATCGTGAACGACAGCACCGGGGATGTAGTGAGCATCTACACGACGCCCGCCGACGACTGGACGACGTGTGCACGATGGTCGCCGTGAACGAGCGCCGAGCTGTCGTCGCGGGGATCCGAGAGCTCCAGGCGGCCGATCAGCAGTGGCGGACCGAACACCCCGAGCTCGCGCTTCCCGGCGCGCTCCTCGACGTCATCACGTCGTGCGGGTTCCAGTACTACGCCGAGCACGACGTCACCGACGACCTCCGGTTCCTCGACCGGGCTGGCGAACTCCTCAAGCACGCACCGTCCCTCGTCGCGCCGTACTGGACGTCGGCCGCCACGTGCATCCGCCGGCTTGCACACGAGGCCGAGCCGTTGCGCGCAGACACCGGCGACCTCGACGCCCGCGAGGCGCTCCGGCGCGTCCTCGTCGAGGTGCCGCCGGACGTCCTGCTGGGACGTCGCGACGAGGAGGCGTCTCCGGTCCTCGTGTGCCGGAACGAGGCGATCGGTCTCGCCGACGGCATCAGCACGCCGTACCGCTGCGCCTCGCGTATCTCGGCGCTCGCCTACTTCAGCGCGCCGGACCGGTACGGCGTCATCGACGAGATGGTGGCGCTCCGCGAGCGGTACGAGACGAGCGCGACCGAGCGGGTGGAGCTCGCCGAGTCGATCCGCGCCGGGGTGCGGCGCTACCTCGAGTGGTCTCAGGCCGGCACCTGATCGGCCGCGACCGCGCGCACGCCCCCATCGACGAGCACGAGGTGGTCGTGGCCGGGCTCGCGGACGAGGATCGCCTCCTCGATCTGCGCGAGCAGGCTCTGCAGCGAGGCGGCCTCGGCGTCGTCGAGCGCGTCAGGGTCGTCGTCGAGCGAGGGGCGCGCGCTGGGGGCGACACCCTCATCGTCGGAGACGTGCCGCGCGAGCCGCTGCGGGCAGACGTGCAGGCGCACGGCGGGGTCGACGGGCTCGCCGTCGAGGTTGGTGAGGTCCACGCCGTCGGCCGGGGTGCCGTCGAGGTTGGCGCGGAAGCCGAGGGCGGAGAGGAAGCGGTCGTAGCGTTCCTGGTCGTTCATCGCGTACCTCCGTGGTCGATGCCCGATGGTGCGAGGAGCAGGGCTGGGCCTGCCAGTGCAGAGAGGTGTGACCCTGGCCAAGTGGGCAGTGACCTCCCGCTCACCGGATCGGAAGTCGATCCTCCACCGGGGCGAGATGGAAGGTGCGGTGGGGTTCGGCCTGGTACCAGTAGGCAACCGACGACCAGTCGTCGCTGCGCCTGTTCGCGTGGCCGTGCTCGATGCTCACGCGGATCGAGCGCTCGAAGACGACCGGGTCCTCGATGTGGAAGCGGTACAGGCTGACCGGTCCGCGCCAGTTCTTCCCGCCCGCGAGCGTGACCCCGTGGTAGGGCGCCGAGTAGCTCTGGGTCGGGCACCAAGCGGTGTTGACGTAGTCCTCGGTGCCGGTCCCGTGCAGGGTGGGCGGCCAGACGTCCCCGTCGATGAAGATCATGTCGTCGCCCTCGCCGTACCAGTTCCAGCGGCGGGTGCGGCGCCGGTTCTGGATGTTGAGCACGCAGCCGACGTAGTGGCCGTGGCCCTCGGCCTCCAGGATCGTGTAGTTGTCAGTTCCTGTCAGGTTCGTGCCGTGGAACTGGTAGGCGGCGTTCGACGGCCCCGGCCGCACGCCCGCGGTCGGGTTCTGGCGGCGCCACTGCGCGTGGAAGCGGCCGATCTCGTCGTCGAGGGCGTCGAGCTCCTCGCGGTCGACGTAGAAGTAGACGAGCACGTTGGCGTCGTCGACCTCGCTCGTGATCTCCATCCGCGCCCCGGACCCGAACGGCATCGCGAACCAGCAGTTGAACGCCTTGCCGTCCTCCGGGCTCATCTGCAGGGGCAGCGAGACGAAGTTGGTGGTGCGGCCGTGGCCGACGCCGAAGAAGTCGCCGAGCGGCACCGCGACGCTGGGGTGCTCCTCGCCGTCCCACCAGGCGCGGAGGACGAGCCGTCGGAGCAGGTCGTCGGCCTTGCCGCGAGGGTTCCGCAGGCTGCGCGACGTGGCGACGGTGACCCAGATGTGGGTGACGACGCCGGCGCCGGCGACGTCGAGCAGGGTCGCGGTCTCGCCGGGGCGCAGGGTCACGCGGTCGTCGTTGCCGCCCGTGCGGTCCCAGCTCGACGACCGCCGGCGGCGCGTGCGCCGCAGGCGGGGGAGATCGCGCAGGCTCGAACCGTGGGGGCCGTAGTCGACGGTCATGGGGTCCAGCCTCCCCGGCGACTTCGCGTGGGGAGGGAACCGAATCGGGTCCGGCGCCATCAAACCCGGTATGACGACCTCCGACCTCTCCTCCTCCGACACCGTCGACGTCCTGTCGGACGGCACCCCGACGGTCTACGACGACCTGCTGTGCCACGCCCGCGCCGAGCACTGCACCCCGGTCTGGCTCGCCCACGACGACTGCCGGTTGGGTTTCCTGCCCGTGCCCGACGACCCGGTCGGCGCGATCGGCGCCCACGACCCCTACCGGGTCCTGGCGCAGTGGTGGCCCGGTCCGTGCCCCGACGACTGTGCGTGCCTCGACCCCTTCCTCGGCGAGCTGCCCCCGCTCACCCGCGCCGACGGGGAGGACCGCTCGAGGGACCTGCGCACGTTCGAGGAGGCGAGCGGGATGGCCGAGGACGTCGTGGCCTACGGCCTGCGGAAATTGGCGCTCGTCCGCGTGTCGCGACCGGCCGACATCCCCGCGGTGGTCGGCTGGGGCGGCGCCTGCAACTACTCCCACCAGGACAACGTCCGCCTCGGCGCCGTGCTGCGGAGCTGGGAGGAGCGGTTCGGTGCCGTCCTCTCGGTGATGTCGTCGTCCACCCTCCTGCTGTCCGTGGCGTTCCCGCCGACGACCGACGAGGAGGCCGAGCTCGTGGCGTCCGAGCACTTCGCCTTCTGTCCGGACCAGGTCGACCCGCAGAACGGCACCGTCTACACCCCGCGCACCTACGGGCAGACGATCCGTAACGCGAACCACTGGCGGTTCTGGTGGGACTGACCGTCAGGGGGCCGACGTGATCCGGTCGAGCCATTCGCGCAGGACCCCGAGCTCGGCCGGGCTCAGGGCGTCGACGTCCGGGAGCGACGCGCGCAGGGCCGCGGCGGCGGGGACGGGCCCGGGGTCGGGGAGCGCCGGCGCGTCGGTGGTGATCGCGGCGATGACGGCCTCGCGCGCCGATTCGGCGAGCCGGGGGTCGCGCTGGTCCTCGGGGGTCGCGATGAGCGTCAGCGTCGTGCCCTCCCCGACGGCGCGGACGAGCCCGACGGCGCGCTCCTCGGGGACGCGCAGGCGACCGGCCTCGGCGATCCGGCGGATGTGCTTGCCGAGGACCTCGACGGCGGCGGTCGCGGCCGGTGATCCGGGCGCCGAGCTCGCGTACATCAGCCGGTAGAGCGCTGGGTGGGCGAGCCCGAGGCCGACGTGCTGGTCCCAGCCGTCGCGGAGGTCCTGCACCGGGTCGTCGCTCGCCTCGGCGGCGGTCTTGCTCGCGAGGTACGACGTGAAGCCCTGCGCCGCCACGGCGTCGAGCAGGCCCTGCTTGTCGCCGAAGAGCCGGTAGATGGTCGGGGCCTGGACGCCGGCCGCGGCGCTCACCGCGCGCGTCGACACGGCCTCCGGGCCGTCCTCCTCGAGCAGGCGCAGGGCGGCGGCGACGATGCGCGTGCGGGGACCGTCGTCCGTCTCCATGCTCACGACGATAGCGCGACGTCGCTTCCACCGATAACAACAGTGCTAGCGTTGTAGCGTTACCACTGGAAACGGAGACGCCATGATCGTCGTGACCGGAGCGAGCGGCCAGCTGGGCCGCGCCGTCCTCGAGCGGCTGCTCGACCGTGTGCCCACCGGGGAGGTCGGGGCGAGCGTCCGCGATCCGGAGAAGGTCCGGGACCTCGCCGAGCGCGGTGTGCGGGTCCGGCGGGGCGACTACGCCGACCCCGCGAGCCTCGCCGAGGCGTTCGCGGGGGCGGCGCGGGTGCTCGTCGTGTCGGCCAACACCCTCGGTCCGGAGGGTCTGCGCCAGCACCGCGCCGCGATCGACGCCGCCGTCGCGGCCGGCGTCGAGCGCGTTTTCTACACCAGCCACGCGGGGGCGAACCCGGACTCGCCGTTCCCGCCGATGCCCCAGCACGCCGCCACCGAAGAGGTCCTGCGCGGCTGCGGTGCGGCGTTCACCGCGCTGCGCCACGGCTTCTACGCCTCGACGGTGCCGATGCTGCTCCGGGACGCCTGGCGCACCGGCGAGCTCCGCGTCCCCGCGGACGGCCCCGTCGCCTGGACCACCCACGCCGACCTCGCCGAGACCGCGGCCCTCGCCCTGACCACCGACGAGCTCGACGGCGTCACCCCGCCGCTCACCGGGCCCGAGGCGGTGACGATGGAGCACCTCGCGGACCTCGCCTCGCGGGCGGCCGGCCGGACGATCCGCCACGTCGTCCTGCCGGACGACGAGTACCGCGCCGAGCTCGTCGGCCACGGTGTGCCCGAGGCGGCGGCGGACATGCTGGTCGGGATGTTCGCCGCGAGCCGCCGGGGCGACTTCGCCACCGTCGACCCGACGCTGCCCCGGTTGCTGGGCCGGCCGGCGACGCCGTTGACCGAGGTGCTGGCCGCGGCGGTGCCGGCTCAGGCGTAATCGTCGTTGGTGCGTCCGGTGAGCACCGACCGGTCGTCGGGGGTCATCGGGTCGACGTCGTCCCTGGTCTTGATCAGGAGCCAGTCGTCGCCGCCGGTCCGGATGAACGCGTAGCCGCCGGTGAGCTTGTGGCCGTGCAGGACGACGGTGAGGTGGCCGCGCGCGAGGGCGTCGGCGGCGCTGCCCTCCGTGCGCTGCTCGTAGGTGCCGGTGTCCCAGACGATCACGGTGCCGGAGCCGAGGCGGCCCTCGACGTCGATGTGGTCGAGCGCGTGGTCGTCGACGCGGCGGGCGAGGCGGCGCTGCGCCGGGTCGGTCGACGGGCCCTTGGGCACCGCCCACGACACGAGCACGCCGTCGATCTCCAGCCGGACGTCGAAGTGCAGGCTCGACGCGTCGTGGCGCTGGACGACGAAGCGGTTCGCCATGGACCCATGGTGCGGGAACGACGAACTGACGCTGCGCGGGCGCCGGGTCCAGCCTGGCTCTCCGGGCGCGGACGGTGCGCCCCCGAGGCGAGGAGCGGCAGGTGTCCACCCAGCAGAACAAGGAGCTCGTGCAGCGGCAGTTCGACGAGATGTGGAACGGCGACAAGTGGGACTCGCTCGAGGAGATGTTCGCCCCGGGCTACGTCAACCACGATCCCTACAACGGCGACCAGGGCAGCGGCCCCGAGAGCTTCAAGACCCGCGTGCAGGCCTACCGCGGCGTGCTCGCCGACTTCGACCTCCGCGTGGAGATGCAGCTCGCCGAGGGCGACCTGGTCGAGACGTACTGGTCGCTGCGCGGCACACACGCCGGCGAGATCGAGAACACCGCGCCGACGGGTCGCCACGTGCACTTCGAGGGGCAGCTGCTCAGCAAGATCGAGGACGGGCGGTTCGTCGAGGAATGGGTCAACTGGGACACCCTCGGCTTCCTGCGCGGCATCGGCGCGCTGCCGTCCTGAGCCGTCAGGGTCCCACGCGGACGTCGGCGACCAGCGGCCGGTGGTCCGACGCGGTGACCTCCGGCGTCTGCGGCGGACCGAGGGCGGCGAGGCCGCGCAGGAAGATGTAGTCGATCTTCCCGTGGTCGGACGTCGGGTACTGGCCGGCCGGGTCGACCTCGGCGAATCCCTGTCGCAGCGGCGCGAGCTCGGGCCTGGTCGGACCGACGTTGAGGTCGCCGAGCACGACCGCCGGACCGGGCGCCGTCGCGGCCCCGGCGAGGCGGCGGAGCTGGTCGGACTGCACGCCGTCGAGGCCGATGTGGGCGTTGTAGAACGAGACGGGCCCGGACGCGGTCGTGACGTCGACCGCCAGGTAGCCGCGCTGCTCGTCGCGCCGGTCGGGCGGGAAGGTGACGACACGCGGCGGGCTGACCGGCAGCTGCGAGAGCATCGCGACGCCGTAGAGCACGTCGTTCGGGCCGGTGTCGCACGCCGGGCCGAGGGCGGCGTTGACCGGGGCGTACGCCTCGGCGGACGTCGGCGGGCGGATCGGGCCGCGCGCCACCTGGTAGTCGAGTCCGTGGTCGCGGCGCAGGAGGTCGGCGAGCTCCTCGGCGTCGCGGGTGCAGACCTCCTGGAGTGCGAGGACGTCCGGGCGCAGGTCGGCGACGACGGGCGCCCACTCGTCGGGGTCGTGCGCGCCGGTCTGCACGTTCCAGGTCATGACGCGCAGGCTCGACGGAGGTGGCGGCGGGCTCGGGTCGCTGCAGCCGGTGACGACGGCGAGGACGACGACCAGCCCGCCGAGCGCCCGCCGCCAGTGCCGCACGCGCACATCGTCGTCCACGGGGTCGCCCGATCGGGTCGGACCCACCGACTGTCGTCCCGGAGTTCGCGGTGCAAGCGACGCGACCTGATGGCCGATCGACCGGGCGGGGGAGCGGCCTCACCCTGAAGGTCGCTGCTCGGCGAGGGGGGACAAGGCCATGTCGGACGCCGTATCCATCCGCGATCTTCTCCAGCGTCTCGAGGACGCGATGAACTCGCGGGAGCTCGATCTGCTCGACGACATCGTCGCCGAGGACTTCGTCCGGCACTGCCAGGCGACGCCCGACTTCGACGTGCGCAGCCGCGAGGACTTCAAGGACTTCCTGCGGTCGAACACGGCCTCGTTCCCGGACAACGTGCAGACGTTCGTCCAGGTCGTCGAGAACGGTGACCGTGCGGGGATCTGGGTGACCTACGAGGGCACCCAGCAGGGACCGCTCGGGCCGATCCCGCCGACGGGCCGGAAGGTGTCGTTCGACTTCGGCGGCATCTTCCGGGTGGAGGACGGCAAGCTCGCCGAGCTGTGGGTCACCTGGGACAACATGACGATCATGGGGCAGCTCGGCCAGCTGCCGGGCTGATCAGCCGAACCGCTCGGTGGTGATGGCGCCGGCGGGGACGCCGAGGCTGCCGAGCCCGTGGATCGCCGCCCCGACCAGCGGCGGCGGGCCGCAGACGAAGTACTGGTGGCTGGGCGCGTCGCCCGGCGGCACGAGCGCCCGGAGCATGCCGGCGTCGAGGCGGCGGCCGCCGGTGCGCAGGACGGAGAGGTCGAGGCGGCGGGACAGCGCGAGGATCTCGGCGGCGAAGAGCGCCTCGCCCTCGCGCTCGGCGAGCAGCAGTGCGTGCGCGCGGGGGTCGGCCGCGGCGGCGTGGGCGCGCAGGATGCTCATGATCGGGGTGACGCCGACCCCGCCGGCGATGAGGACGAGGCCGCCGTCGGCGCCGGCCGTGCGCGGGACGAACGCGCCGTGCGGGCCGTCGAGCCAGACCGTGCGCCCGGGCTCGAGGTCGAGGAGCCCGCCGCTGAACGGGCCCTGGTCGCGGACGGTCAGCTCCAGGACGCCCGAGCGCGTCGAGGCGGCGATGGTGAACGGGTGCTCCTCGGCGATCGGCAGGCGGCGCAGCCGCACCCACACGAACTGGCCCGGCTCGGGCGGCGGGTCGAGGGCCGGGCCGGCCGGCGCGAGCACGACCGTCGAGGTGGTGCCGGACTCCGGGCGCACCGCCGACAGGAGGTACGCGCCGCGGCCCATCGCCGGCCGGACGATCCAGCGCCGGACCAGGATCACGAGGAGGACGGCGCCGAGGCAGGCGGCGGGGACGCCGATCAGCGGGTTGACGGCGAGGCTCCCGAACAGCCAGACGTGCGCGCCGGTGAGCAGCAGCACGAGGACGCCGAGGACCGCGTGCACCCGGGCGATCTGCCCGTACCGGCGCACCGACCTCAGGGGGAGCACCATCGCCCCCACCAGCATCAAGGCGGTCGCCGCGATGCCCGTCCTGAGGGGCCAGCCGACGGCGAACGGGTCGAGCATCGCCATGCCGCGGGGCGAGTGGAGCACCGCGGCGACGACGTGAGCGACGGTGAAGCCGGCCGCCGCGACCCCGAGGCGGCGGTGGACGCGGTTGCTGATCTCGACGCCGAGCAGCCGCGTCAGCCCGCGCACCCGCGAGACCAGGGCGACGATCAGCGCCATCAGCACCGCGCCGATCAGCCCGAAGGCGCTGGCCCACGTCACGGTCTCGCCGAGGCGCGGCGACGCGAGCGACAGCAGCAGGGCCACGAGGGGCATGAGCAGGAGCATCGCGAGGCCCATCGCCCACGCCCGTCCGCGCTCGGTCATGGGAGCGGACGCTAGGGACGCGGCGTGATGCGCTGGTGCCGTTCGGTGACGCCGTGACCTTTTCGTGACCTAGGCAGGATGACGGCGTGGAGGTCATCGCGCGCGGGGTCGTGGTCCGGGACGGTCGGGTGCTGTTGATGCAGGAGCTCGCGGTCGGCTACTGGTTCTTCCCCGGCGGGCACGTCGAGGCGGGCGAGACGCCGGAGGTCGCGCTGGTCCGCGAGCTGCGCGAGGAGCTGGACGGCTCCGCGACGGTCGGCGAGCGGCTGGGCGAGCTGGAGAACGCCTGGGAGGAGCATCGGGAGATCAACCACGTCTTCGCGGTCACGATCGACGTCGAGGACCCGGTCAGCCGGGAGCCGCACCTCGCGGCGGGGTGGCACCGGATCGAGGACCTGGCGTCGGTCGACGTCCGGCCGCGGGCGCTCGCGGACCTCGTCGTGGCGTGGTGGCGCTGAGCGCGGCGTGTCATGCCGGCGACGTGGTGGCGATCCTGGCGATGAACGTCAGCGTGGCCGCCACGCTGACCCACCTCAGGGGCGCCGGAGGTAGCGCGGGGCGAGGTCGTCGGTGAGCCAGGTGTCGTCGTTGCCGCGGTGGAAGACGGCGCCGTCGGCGGCCGCCGCCCGCGCGTCCACGGTGAGGACCACCGGGCGTCCGTGCCGCGCTCCGACCGCCCGCGCGGTCTCGGGGGACGGCGAGAGGTGCACCCACTGCCGCCCGCCGGCGTGCAGGCCGTCGCGCAGGATCGCCTCGACCGAGCCGGCGCCCGTGCCGTGGAAGAGCACCGGCGGCGGGTCCGCGGGCGGCATCTCGACGTGCCCGGGCAGCGAGTGCCCGTAGCGCGCGCGGATGTGCCCGTCGGCGAGCTCGTAGCGCTGCTTCGACCCGTTCGCCACGACGTCCTCGACCTCGCCGACCGACACCCCGAGCGCCGCGCACAACGCGTCCACCGGCGTCCAGCCCCGCGTCGTCGAGCACCAGCCCGAGGCGCGCCGGGTCGTGCCGCAGCGCGCGGGACATGCGCTTCGAGAGCCGCGTCCGGTCCACGACGCCGGGTTTGTCGCGCGGCCCTGGGAGGCAAACGCACCGGCATGAGCGGCGAGACGGTCGAGGGCGTCGAGGTCACGCACCCCGACAAGGTGCTCCTGCCCGCGCGCGAGGGCGGAGACGACCTGACGAAGGCCGACCTCGCGCACTACTGGGCGACGATCGCGACCACCGTCCTCCCGCACCTCGCGGGCCGCCCGCTGACCCTCCAGCGTTTCCCCGACGGGTTGGACGCCGGCGGGTTCGTGCAGCAGGACGCCGGCAAGCGGGCGCCGAAGGGCCTGCACACCGTCGACACGCCGCGCCGCGAGCACAAGGGCGGCGACGACGTCGTGCACCACCCGCAGGTCGCCGAGGCCGCCGACCTCGTCCGGCTCGTCCAGTTCGGGACCGTGGCGCTGCACGGGTGGAACGCGGTCGCCGGGTCGCTCGAGCACCCCGACCGGTTGATCGTCGACATCGACCCTGCTGATGGCGCCGATCTGGCCGGCATCCGCGACGTCGCCCGCGCCGTGCGGGCGGCGGTCGAGGGGCGGGGACTCGTCGCGTTCCTGCAGTCCACCGGCAGCCGCGGCTACCACGTCGTCGCGCCCCTGGACGGCAGCGCGGGCCACGACGTCGTGAAGGAGGCGGCTGTCGAGATCGCCGACGCCGTCGCCGCCGACCACCCCGACGAGCTGACCACCGAGGTCCGCAAGGACGCCCGCCGCGGCCGCACCTTCCTCGACGTGGGGCGCAACGCCTACGGCCAGACCGCGGTGATGCCGTACTCGCCGCGCGCCCGCCCCGGCGGGCCGACCGCGACGCCGCTCGACTGGGACGAGCTCTCTCGCGTCACCCCGGACCAGCACGACGTGCGATCGATCCCGCGCCGCCTGGCCCGCAAGGCCGACCCGTGGGCGGGGCTCCGGGACCACGCGCGATCGCTGAGCTGACCGAGCTGGTGGAATTACTGACGTTGAACGTCAGCATGGCCGCCACGCTGGAACACCCCGGATGACGCGTCACCCGGCGCTGCGGAGCACCGCGCGGACGCCGACGACCAGGCCGAGCGCGCAGGTCAGCGCCGCCGCGATCGCGCCGTGGAGGATCGACGGGTCGGTCAGCGCGCCCGTGAACGCCGCGCGCTCGGCGTTGACCACGTAGGTCAGCGGGTTGACCGTCGCCGCCGCCTGCATCCAGCCCGGCCCGGACTCGAGCGGCAGCATCATCCCCGAGAGGATCAGCAGCGGGAAGATCAGCGTCTGCTGCACGCCCCAGAACAGCCACTCCCGGTTGCGTGACGCCAGCCCCAGCGCGTACGACAGCGCGCCGAGCCCGACCCCGAACACCCCGAGGATCGCCAGGCCGACCACCACGCCCGCCGGCGAGAACGTCACCCCGAACGGCAGCGCCGCCAGCGTGATGATCACGGCCTGGACCACCAGCGGCGCCAGCTCCTTGAGCGCCCGCCCGACGAGGATCGCCGGCCGCGAGACCGGGGTGGCCAGGACGCGCTCGTAGCTGCCGGTCATCAGCTCGTAGAGCAGGTTCGCCCCGGTGCTCCCGGTGCCGAACAGCGCGATCATCACGACCACGCCGGGCAGGAACCACGTCAGCGGCGACTCGCCGCCCAGCTGGTCCGACGACAGCGAGCCGGCCAGCAGCGGCGCGAACAGCCCGAGGAACACCAGCGGCTGGAGCAGGGAGAAGATCAGCGAGAACGGGTCGCGCAGGACCAGCTGGAACTCGCGCAGGAAGATCGTCACGGTGTCGCGGACGAACCCGGTCCGCACGGTGTCGACCTCGGGGCGCACGGCCACGGAGACGCTCATGCCGCGGCTCCTTCCTCGCGCAGGCTGCGCCCGGTGAGGGCGAGGAAGACGTCGTCGAGGCTCGCCTCGTGCAGGTGGGCGGCGTGCACGGTGATGCCGGCGTGGTCGAGCCGGGCGAGCATCCCGGGCATCCGCCGCGCCCCGTGCGCCAGGCGGAGCTCCACCCGCCCGCCGGCCACGGATCCCTCCTCGAGCAGGGACGCCGCGCGCCCCGGGTCGTCGACCTCCAGCACGATCCGGTCTTCGGCGTGCCGGGCGCGCAGGTCGTCGCTGCCCGCGTCGGCGATGACCTCGCCGTGGTCGACCACCACGATCCGCTCGGCCATCTCGTCGGCCTCCTCGAGGTAGTGGGTGGTCAGCACGACCGTCGTGTCGGTCGCCTCGCGCAGCGTCGTGATGTGCTGCCAGAGGTTCGCGCGCGCCTGCGGGTCCATCCCGGTGGTCGGCTCGTCGAGGAAGAGCAGCTCCGGGTGGTGCATGAGGCCGATCGCGACGTCCATCCGGCGCCGCTGGCCCCCGGACAGCGACGACACCGTGCGGCGCTCGAGCCCGCGCAGGTCGAGGGTCTCCATCAGCTCGCCGGCCCGCCGTCGCGCCGCGACCCGCGTCTGGCCGTAGAGGGCGCCCTGGGTGACCAGCTCGTCGAGCACCCGGTGGTTGTGGCCGCCGGCGTTGCCCTGCCCGACATAGCCGATCCGGCGCCGGACACCGGTGGGGTCGGTGACGACGTCGACGCCCGCGACCCGGGCGGACCCGCTGGTCGGGGCGAGCAGCGTGGTCAGCATCCGCAGCAGCGTCGACTTGCCGGCGCCGTTGGGGCCCAGCACCGCGACGAGCTCGCCGCGGTCGACCCGCAGCGAGATGCCGCGGACCGCCTCGACCACCGCGCCGCGCCGGCGGAACGTCCGTCGGAGGTCCTCGGTGAGGATCATGCTCCGATCCTTTCGGTACAGCGTCTGGAAAGTCCGGCCAGGTTAAGCTGACGCTGTACGGAAAAGCAAGGGAGGTCCGATGGAGGAGCCCCGGCTCGAGCACCACCTCGACCTGCTCTGGGGCCACGGCACGGACAGCGGACGCGGGCGGCCGGCGCGCACGACGCGCGAGCAGGTCGTCGCCGCCGGCATCGCGCGGGCCGACGCCGAGGGGCTCGCCGAACTGTCGATGCGCGCGATCGCGGCCGACCTCGGCGTCGGGGTGATGTCGCTCTACACCCACGTCGAGAGCCGCGACGGGCTCGTCGCGCTGATGACCGACCACGCGTTCGCCGAGATCACCGGCGACCTCTACCCGCACGACGGCGAGCCGTGGCGCGACGCCGCGGCCCGCCAGGCGCGCGCGCTGTGGGACCTCTACAGCCGCCACCCCTGGATCCTCGACCACGGCAGCCGCCTGCCGATGGGGCCGCACGTGCTCGCCCTCGAGGACGCCTTCTACGCCGCGTTCCTCGACATCGGCCTCACCGCCGTCGACTCCGCCAACGCCGCGATCGCGCTCCGCTCGCTGGTCACGGGGCTCGCGCGCGACTCCAGCAGCGAGCAGGACCAGGTCCGCCGCACCGGCGTCGGGCTCATGGAGCACTGGGCGTCGGTCAACGCGATCTTCTGGGACCGCTACTTCGAGCAGGAGCGCTACCCGGCGATGACGAAGCTCTGGCTCGCGGGCGGCTTCGAGACCGACGACGTCCTCGCCGAGGAGGGGATCCTCGAGCGGGCGGTCGCGGCGTATCTCGACGGCATCGCGGTCCGGGTGCATTCCGGAGGAACCGGTCGGGGGACGGGCGGAGCCTGATGCCGAGGAGCACCATCGGGTCATGGCCGAGCACTGGACGGGCGAGGTCGCGCGGCAGCGGGACGGCTTCACGCTGCTGCGCGAGGTCGAGGCCCTGCGGGAGTCGGGGGAGACGGCGCGGGTGACGACGCCGTTCGGGCACGAGGCGACGATGGTCACCCGCTACGCCGACGCCCGCGAGCTGCACGGCGACCCGCAGCGCTTCCGGCTCGACGCGGTCGGGCCGCCGCCGGCCCTCGTCGCGGCGGGGCGGGACCGGGCCGAGTTCCGCCGCCGCCAGGCCGGCAACCTGCTCGGCCAGGACCCGCCCGACCACACGCGGCTGCGTCGGATGCTGACCGGCGAGTTCACCGTCAAGCGGATGAAGCGCCTGGTCCCGCGCGTCGAGGAGATCGTCGCCGAGCACCTCGACGCCATGGAAGAGGCGGGCCGCCAGGCGGCACGCAGCGAAGCGGAGCTGACGCGCCGGAGGCCGTACACAGAGCTGGTCGACGACTTCGCGCTGCCGGTGCCGTCGATGGTGATCTGCGAGCTGCTCGGCGTCCCGTACGACGACCGTGCCGAGTTCACCGAGCGCAGCGCGAGGTCGCTGGACAGCACGATCTCCGCGCCCGAGCGGATGCGCCTGGCCGACGCGTCCCGCGCCTACATGGCCGACCTCGTCGCCCGGCACCGCGCCGCGCCCGGCGACGACCTGCTCGGCATGCTCATCCGCGAGCACTCCGACGAGATCACCGACGACGAACTGATCGGCATCGGCAACCTGCTGCTCGTCGCCGGCCACGAGACGACGTCGAACATGCTGTCGCTGGGCACGCTCGCGCTGCTCGAGCACCCCGACCAGCTCGCCCGCGTCCGCGACGAGCCCGCGGCCGTCGACGGGGCGGTCGAGGAGCTGCTGCGCTGGCTGACGGTGGTGCACGGCGGCTTCCCGCGCGCGGCCACCGAGGACACCACGCTCGGCGGGCACCCGGTGGCGGCCGGCGATCTCGTCATCGCGTCGCTGGCGGCCGCCAACGGCGACCCGGAGCTGGTCGAGGACGGGGCGACGCTCGATATCAGCCGCCCGCCGTCCCCGCACCTGGCCTTCGGACACGGCATCCACCACTGCCTGGGGGCGCCGCTGGCCCGCATCGAGATGCGCGTCGCGTTCCCGGCGCTGCTGCAGCGCTTCCCGGACCTGCGCCTGGCGGGCGAGCCGGAGTTCCGCCACCGCACCCTGATCTATGGGCTGCACCGGCTGCCGCTGGCCTGGTGATGGCCTCCGGCCACGTGAGCGATATGGGTCGCCCGAGCGACCCATATCGCTCACGTGCGGGCATCGTCCTCGGCATCGACATCGGGACGTCGTCGTCGAAGGGGCTCCTCGTCGACGGGCACGACGGGCGCGTGATCGCGCGGGCCGAGGTCGAGCACGCCACGTCCTCGCCGCGTCCCGGGTGGGTCGAGCACGACGCCGAGGGCGTCTGGTGGGCCGACGTCGCGCACCTGACCCGCGAGCTGCTCGCGCACGGCACACCCGATGCGGTCGGGGTCAGCGGCATCGGCCCGGTGCTGCTGCCCGCCGACGCGCAGGGACGGCCGCTGCGCCCGGCGATCCTCTACGGCGTCGACACCCGCGCGACGCGCGAGATCGCCGAGCTCACCGCGGAGATCGGTGCCGAGGAGATCGTCGCCCGGTGCGGCACGCCGCTGTCGAGCCAGGCCGTCGGGCCCAAGTGGCGGTGGCTGCAGCGCCACGAGCCCGAGGTCTGGTCCCGCACCGAGCGCTTCCTCATGGCGAGCTCCTACCTCGTGCAGCGGCTGACCGGCGAGTACGTCCTCGACCACCACTCGGCGAGCCAGTGCGACCCGATGTACGACCTCGAGGCCGCCGGCTGGGCGCCCGACCTCGCCGAGGTCGTCGCCCCCGGCCTCCCGCTGCCGCGGCTGCTCTGGCCCGGGGAGCTCGCGGGGACGATCACGACGGGCGCGGCCGAGGCCACCGGGCTGAGGGCGGGCACGCCGGTGATCGCCGGGACGATCGACGCCTGGGCCGAGGCCGCCAGCGTCGGCGTGCGCGACGCCGGCGACACGATGGTCATGTACGGGACGACGATGTCCTGGTGCAGGTCACGGACGCGCCCGTGCGGCACCCGGCGCTGTGGGCGACGCGCGGCGTCCCGCCCGGCTCGTTCACCACCGCGGCGGGCATGGCGACGTCCGGAGCCATCACCGCCTGGCTGCGCGACCTGACCGGCGCCGACTACGCGACCCTCGTCGACGAGGCCGCCGCCGTCCCGCCCGGCGCGCGCGGCCTGCTCCTGCTGCCCTACTTCGCGGGCGAGCGCACCCCGATCCTCGACCCGGACGCCCGGGGACTGGTCCTCGGCCTCACCACGGGTCACGGGCGCGCCGAGCTCTACCGCGCCGCGCTCGAGGGCATCGCCCACGGCGTCCGGCACAACCTCGACGCGTTCCGCGACGCCGGCGGCCCGGACCCGCGCCTCGTCGCCGTCGGCGGCGGCACCCGCGGCGGGCTGTGGACGCAGATCGTCAGCGACGTGACCGGCCGCGCGCAGGACGTCCCCGCCGACACGACCGGCGCGGCCCTCGGCGACGCCCTCCTCGCCGCGCAGGCGCTGGGCCTGCCCGCCGACGTCGCCACCTGGAACCCGATCGTCGCGACCGTGACCCCCGACCCCGAGCGCACCGCGCGCTACGACGCCTTCCACGGGCACTACCGCGCGCTGTACCCGGCCACCGCCGCGGCGGCGCACTTCCTGGCGCACGAGCAGCGGCTAGGGAGCGAGCAGTGACCGCAGCTCGCCCAGCACGGCCCGCAGGATCGCGGCGAGCGGGCGCTGCTCGCCCTCGGCGATCCACGTCGCGAACCCCACCCTGAACACCGCGACCCCGCTCTCCGCGGCGAGGGCGGCCGCGACCGGGTCGGCGCCGCGCCGGCGCAGCGCGTCGGTCATCGCCGCGGCCAGCCCCGAGAGCTTGAGCAGCTCGCGCTCCTGCAGGCCCGGATCGGCGTCGATGACGCCCTGCCGGGCTCGTGACCAGGCCCGCCGCTCGTCGGGGAAGAACGCGGTCGCGCCCTCGAGGGCCGCGGCGACCACGGCCATCGGGTCGTCCCCGGTGGCCTCCTCGATCCCGGCGACGAACAGGCGCTCGAACTCGTCCTGGCCGGCGAAGAGCACCTCGCGCTTGTCGGCGAAGTGCCGGAAGAACGTCCGCTCGGTGAGGCCCGCGGTGGCGGCGATCTCGGCGACGGTCGTGCCGTCGAAACCCGCCGCGGCGAAGCGCTCGAGGGCGGCGGCCTGCAGCCGCTCGCGCGCCCCGGGCTTCCAGCGGACCATGGCGTCAGCGTACTGATGACAGCGACTGACATGAGGGCGTACGCTGATGTCAGTAACTGACATGATGGACGAGGAGGCCACGCGAGATGCGTGTTTTCGTCACCGGAGCCAGCGGCTGGATCGGCTCCGCCACCGTCGACGAGCTGCTCGCCGCCGGCCACGAGGTCGTCGGCCTCGCCCGCTCCGAGCGCTCCGCGTCGACCCTCCATGCGAAGGGCGCCGAGGTGCTGCGCGGCGACCTCGACGACCTCGACGCGCTGCGCCGGGGCGCCGGCGACGCCGAGGGCGTCGTCCACCTCGCGAACAAGCACGACTGGGCGAACCTCGCCGAGTCGAACCGGGCGGAGCGCACGGCCGTCGGGACGCTCGCCGAGGCGCTGGTCGGCACGGGCCGGCCATTGGTGCTCGCCGGCGGGGTCGCGGGGCTCGCGACGGGCCGGCCGGGGACCGAGGCGGACCCGTCGCCCGCCGTCGGCGCGGACTCGCCGCGCGGCGGGACCGAGAACCTCGCGCTCGGCTACGTCGACCGCGGCGTGCGCTCCGTCAGCGCCCGCTTCGCGCCCACCACCCACGGCCACGGCGACCACGGCTTCATCGCGCTGATCATCGCCGCCGCGCGCCGGCACGGGGTCTCCGCCTCCGTCGGCGACGGCTCGACGCGCTGGTCGGCGGTGCACCTGTCCGACGCGGCCCGCCTGGTCCGCCTCGGCCTCGAGCGGGCTCCCGCCGGGGCGCGGCTGCACGCCGTCGCCGAGGAGGGCATCCCCAGCCGGGAGATCGCCCAGGCGATCGGCGACGCGCTGGGCGTGCCGGTCACGTCGGTGGCGCGCGAGGACGCGCTCGAGCACTTCGGGTTCATCGGGGGCTTCTTCGGGATGGACATGGCCGCGTCGAGCGAGCACACCCGGGCGCTCCTGGACTGGACGCCGACCGGCCCGGGTCTGCTCGAGGACGTCAAGGCGGGTGCTTATGCCTGACGGCACGTGAGTGGAATGGGTCGCCAGGGCGACCCATTCCACTCACGTGGGCGGAGCCCATCACTCGAAGTCGACGTCCTTCGTCTCGGGGCCGGCCGCCGCGCCGCCGGCCCCGAGCAGGCCGCCGAAGCCGAGCAGGACGAGCACCGCGACCGCGTAGGGCATGAACCCGCCGAGGCCCTCGAGGAAGAACGCGTAGAACGACGGGATCACGACCGACACGCTGAACCCGAGCCCGAAGCCGGAGGCGCGCACGTCGGTGCGGAAGCGCTCGGTGATGTAGGGCAGGACGACGCCCCACGGCGCGGTGACCACGATCGAGAACACGCAGACCACGAGGATGATCAGCCCGAGCGGCAGGCCCCGCGCGTTGACGAGCACGGCCATCAGCGCGACGCCCACGGTGGCGATGAGCAGCCCGCCGATCACGAAGAACCGCCGACGCCCGATGCGCTGGCCCAGCACCCCGGCGCCGATGTAGCTGCCGACCAGGCAGACGTAGGCGAGCAGCAGCGTGACCGTCAGCTGCGTGTTGGTGAGGCCGACGAGGTTGCGCAGCACGGTCGTCGGGAGGAAGAGCGTCACGAGGTTCTGGGTCAGCCAGAACCCGGTCATCATGAGGAAGACCTGCAGGAACGTCGGGCTGCGCAGCACGGCGAGCAGCGGGCGCCCGGCGCCGCCCTGCGAGGTGCCCTCCGACTTCGCGGCCTCGGCGGCCTCCCAGATCTCCGACTCGGAGACGCTGCGGACGTAGTAGGCGGCGAGCACGAACGCGAGCAGCGCGCCGAGCACGAACGGGACGCGCCATCCCCACACGGCGTACGGCGAGTCCGGCCCGGCCAGCGGGAAGAGCGCGAAGCCGGCGAGGGCGACGAGGTTGATGGCGATGTAGGCCAGCGGGAACGCCGACAGGATGATGCCGCCGAGCAGCCCGCGGCGGCTCTTCGTCGAGTACTCCATGGCCAGGGGCAGCGCGCCGGTGTAGCCGCCGCCGAGGCAGATGCCGTCGAGGAACCGCAGCACGATGAGCAGCCAGTACGCCGCGATCCCGATCGTCGTGTAGCCAGGCACCAGGGCGATGAGCAGCGTGATCACGCCGAAGCCGGTGACCGAGATGATCGTGCTGCGCCGCCGCCCGATGCGGTCGGCGAGCGCCCCGAACACCGCGGCGCCGATCGGGCGCCCGACGAGCGTCGTGACGAACACCAGCGAGGTGAAGATCGCCGCGGTTCCGGGGTCGAGCTGCGCGGGCTGGAAGTAGAGCAGCGCCGGGGTCAGCACCACCGTCGGCAGGTAGATGTCGAACATGTCGACGAACTCGGCGAAGAACGCCCCGCGGGTCGCCGACTTCCGCTTCGCCGCGCGCTCCGGGGTCTCGCTCGCCGCGGTGGCCACCGACCCGGCCTGCTCGTGACTCGTCATCGAGACCACTCCTCATGTCTGGCTGTCAGACAATCGGCAACGTAGGGTCGGCCCCGCCGGACGTCAACCACCTGGGGTCTCGACGAGGAGGCGCGATGGGGCTGGAGCTGCACTTGCTGACCGACGATCTGCTCGCCGGGCTCCCACCCGGCCCCGACTGGAGCCTGCTGCTGCAGATCGGGGCGGAGCGCCACCTCCTGCGGACGGTGGGCGGGGCCCTGCGCCACGAGGGCGCGCCCGGCATCAACGCCACCTGGGACGTCGGCTTCGCCGTGTCCGACGCGGAGTGGGCCGACTTCTGCGCCGACCCGCCCCCGCGCGGCGCCACGTCGGCCCAGGCCCTCGTCGCGACGCGGGGCAGCGAGCGGATCACCGGGCGGCGCGAGGTCTGGGCCCGCATCGCCCCGGCGGTCGACCGCTTCCTCGAGGCCCTGCGCCCCACTGACCGGAAGCGCCATCCCGACCCGGCCCCACCGCCGCCGGGGTTCGGGTCGAGCGTCGGGCGCTACCTGCACCTCGACGACGGAAGACGGATCTTCGTCGAGACCGCGGGGGAGGGCCCGCCGCTGCTGTGCCTGCACACCGCCGGCGCCGACTCCCGGCAGTTCCGCGGCCTGCTCGAGGACCCCCGCGTCACCGACCACCACCGGGTCATCGCGTTCGACATGCCCTGGCACGGGCGCTCCGACCCGCCCGACGACTGGCAGCACCGCCGCTACACCTTCGACACCGCGACCTACGCCGCGACGGTGCTCGCGGTCGCCGACGCCCTCGAGCTCGACCGCCCGGTGCTGCTCGGCTGCTCGATGGGCGGGGCGATCGCGCTCTACCTCGCCGCCGAATACGGGGAGCGGTTCCGCGGGGTGTGCGCGCTCGAGGGCGGGCTCGGGAGCCCCGGGCGCTTCGTCGAGTGGACCCACCGCGCCGACGTCGACCACTCCGCCTTCCTGACCAGCTGGGTCGGCGGGCTGATCGCCCCCGCGAGCCCGGCGGGTCGGCGCGCGCAGACGCTCTGGGGCTACGCGAGCAACGGGCCCGGCGTCTACCAGGGCGACACGGCGTTCTACTCGATCGACTTCCCGCCGATCGCCGCGGCGCTGGGTCGCGCGAGCTGCCCGTTGTACGTCTTCAGCGGCGAGTACGACTACTCGGCCACCACCGAGATGAGTCGCCGGGCCGCCGAGCAGCTCGGCGGTGAGCTCGTCGTCATGACCGGCCGCGGCCACTTCCCGATGTCCGAGGACCCCGAGGGTCTCCTCGAGTACCTGATGCCGGTGTTGGAGAAGATCCGATGAACGAGGTGCTCGCCGTCCGCTACGGCACCCGCACGACCACCCGTTCCGAGAGCTACCTCAACTGGCACGTCTACGGCGAGCCCGACGAGGCGTTCCCGATGGACTACTTCTTCTGGGTCGTCCGCAGCGGCGGGCGCACGACGGTCGTCGACTGCGGCTTCGACCCCGAGGTCGGACGGCGACGGGGCCGGGAGGTGCTCGTCGACCCGGTCGAGGCGCTGCGCGCGCTGGGCGTCGACCCCGCCGGCGTCGACCGGCTGGTGGTCAGCCACGCGCACTACGACCACATCGGCAACCTGTCCCACTTCCCGTCCGCCGAGATCGTCATGACGGCCCGGGAGCTCGACTTCTGGACGGGGCCGCACGCCGGGCGCGTGCAGTTCGCGCACTCGACCGAGAAGAACGAGATCGCCGAGCTCGCCCGCGCGGACGCCGAGGGCCGCGTGACGACGTTCTCCGGGGTCTGCGAGGTGGGGGACGGGTTCTCGCTGCTGGAGGTCGGTGGGCACACGCCGGGCCAGCTGATCGGGCGGGTCGACGTGGCGGGCGGCGAGGTCGTGCTCGCGGCGGACGCGCTGCACTTCTACGACGAGCTCACGCAGGACCGGCCGTTCTTCGTCGTCGCCGACCTGGAGGCGATGTACGCGGGCTTCGACACGCTGCGCGACCTCACCGAGGTCCCCGGCCGCGTGCTGGTCGCCGGGCACGACGTCGACGTGGGGCGCCGCTTCCCCGGCCGCGTGCAGGGCACCGGTATCGACGACCTCGTGATCCGGCTCGACGTGGGGGAGGCACTCCGATGACACCGGTCGGCATGATCGGGCTGGGCAACATGGGCGGGCGCATGGCACGCCGGCTCGTCGACGCCGGGTGGGAGGTCGTCGGGTACGACCCGGTGGCCGAGGTGACCGGCGTCGAGCTGGTGGCGGGCCCCGCGGCGGTCGCGGAGCGGTGCCCGGTCGTGCTGCTCTCGCTGCCCGACTCCACGGTGGTCGAGCCGGTGGTGCAGGAGCTGCTGTCCGCGGCGGGCGCCGGCACGACCGTCGTCGACCTCTCGACCGCGTCCCCGGAGTCGACCGTCGCGCTCGCCCGCGACGCCGCCGCGCGGGGCGTCACAGTCCTCGACGCCGGCATCTCCGGCGGCGCGGCGGCGGCCGAGAAGGGCACGCTCGTGATCATGGCGGGCGGGGACGCCGCAGCGATCGACGCGGTGCGTCCCGTGCTCGCGCCGCTGGCCGCGACCGTGCACCACCTCGGACCGGTCGGCGCCGGGCACACGGCGAAGCTGCTCAACAACTTCCTCAACGCGGTGACGCTCGCCGCGACCGCCGAGGTCATGGTCGCCGGCCGGCGCGCCGGGCTGGACCTGCGCACCCTGCTCGCGGCGATCAACGGTGGCAGCGGGCAGTCGTTCGCGTCGACCAACCGCTTCCCGCGCATCGTCGAGGGCGACTATCTCGAGGGCGGGCTGACCAGCCGTCTGATGACCAAGGACGTCACGCTCTACACGGAGCTGCTCGCCCGCCTGGGCGTGCCGTCGCTCAACGCCGCCGGGCCGGTCGCCTCGTTCGGGATGGCCGCCCACCTCGGCTACGGCGACCTCATCTCCAACCGCGTCGTGGACGCCCTCGGCGATCTCGCCGGCGGGGTCCGCATCCAGCAGAACCGGGAGACCTCCTCGTGAAGATCGTCCACGGCCGCGCCGACGGCGCCGTCACCGAAGCCCGCGGCGCCACCTTCACCGGCACCGTCTGGGGCGACCCCGTGCTGCCGACCACCGACGGCACCACGATCAACTCGGTGACGTTCACGCCCGGCGCGCGCACGTTCTGGCACCACCACGAGGGCGGTCAGATCCTCGTCGTCACCGCCGGCACGGGCTGGGTGTGCACGCACGGCGAGACGCCGCAGCCGCTGACCGTCGGCGACGTCGTCTGGGTCCCGCCGGGCGAGCAGCACTGGCACGGCGCCGGCCCCGACTCGATCATGACGCACCTCGCCACGTCGCTGGGCACGACGACCTGGCTCGACGAGGTGTCCGCCGACGAGTACGGGCAGGCGCGATGAGCCGCGAGAACGGGACGGACCACCGGTTCGAGCGGGGCCTGGCCATCCGCAAGGAGGTCGTCGGCGAGGCCCACGTCGAACGCTCGATGGCGAACGTCAGCGAGTTCTCCCGACCGATGCAGGAGTGGGTGACCCGCGCCTGCTGGGGCGAGGTCTGGGACCGGCCGGGGCTGGACCGGCGCACGCGCAGCCTGCTCAACCTCGTCATGCTCACCGCGCTGGGCCGCTCGCACGAGCTCGCCGTGCACGTGCGGGGTGCGCTGACCAACGGGTGCACGACCGAGGAGATCCAGGAGGCGCTGCTGCAGGCGGCGGTCTACTGCGGTGCGCCCGCGGGCCTGGAGGGGTTCCGGGTGGCGGAGAAGGTGCTGGCCGAGGAGGGACGGCTGTGAGCCCCCCGCCGAGCACACCGTCGAGCACCGTCGGGTTCGTCGGGCTCGGGCACATGGGGACACCGATGGTGTCGCGGCTGGTCGACGCCGGGGTGACGGTCCGGGCGTACGACGCGTCCCCGGAGGCTCGTGCGGCCTGCAGCGGGGCGGTGCCCGGGGCGACCGTCGTCGACTCCGCCGCCGACACCGCGACCGGCGCCGAGGCGGTGCTGCTCTGCCTGCCGGACAGCGACGTCGTCGAGGCGGTGGTGGCCGAGCTGGACGCCGCCCGGGTGGTCGTCGACATGAGCTCGTCGGAGCCGCTGCGCACCCGCGCGCTCGCCGCGCAGCTCGCCGAGACCGGCCGCGTGCTGGTCGACGCCCCGGTCTCCGGCGGCGTCGCGGGCGCCCGCGCCGGCACGCTCGCGATCATGGTCGGCGGCCCCGAGGAGGTCGTGGGCGAGCTGGAGCCCCTGCTCACCGCGATGGGACGGCCGCGCCACGTGGGGCCGGTCGGCGCCGGGCACGCGCTCAAGGCGCTGAACAACCTCATGTCCGCCGCGCACCTGCTCGCCAGTTCCGAGGCGGTGCTCGTCGGCGAGGAGTTCGGGCTCGACCCCGCGGTGATGCTCGAGGTCGTCAACGGGTCGTCGGGACGCAGCGGGTCGACCGAGAACAAGTGGCCGAACCACATCCTGCCCGGCACCTACGGCGCCGGCTTCGCGATCGGGCTCATGGTCAAGGACATCCACATCGCCCTCGACCTCGCCGGCAGCACGGGCGTCCCCACTCGGCACGCGGCGGCCACCGTCGCGGTGTGGGACGCGGCCCTCGCGGCGCTGGGGCCGGGCGCCGACCACACCGAGATCGCCCGCTGGCTGCGGGAGGAGGCATCGTGACGCTCACCGACGAGCAGCAGGCCATCAAGGACGAGTTCGTCCGCGTGCGCGGGACCTGGGACGGGTCGTGGGAGCGGATGCTCGAGCTCGACCCGGCGTTCGTGCGCGCCGCGCTCGATCTCGCCGCGGTGCCCGTCCGGCACGGGGCGCTCGAGCCCAAGGTCCGCGAGCTCCTGCACATCGCCGTCGACGCCGCGGCGACCCACCTCCACACGCCGGGGGTGCGCCGGCACGTGGCGGCCGCGCTGGACGCCGGGGCGACGCCGGCGGAGGTCATGGAGGTCCTCGAGCTGACGAGCACGCTGGGCATCCACGCGGCCAACATCGGGGTGCCGCTGCTGGTGGAGGTGCTCGTCGAGGAGGGCCTGCGCGCCGGCCCGACCCCGCTGGACGAGCGCCAGGAGCGGCTCAAGGCGGAGTTCACCGCGACCCGCGGCTACTGGCACTCCTTCTGGGACGAGATCCTCGAGCTGGACCCGGACCTGTTCGAGGCCTACGTCGCGTTCTCCTCGGTGCCCTGGCACACCGGCACGCTGGAGCCGAAGGTCAAGGAGCTCGTCTACTGCGCCTTCGACGCGTCGGCGACCCACCTCTACGTGCCGGGCCTCAAGCTGCACCTGCGCAACGCGCTGGGGCACGGCGCGACGGTCGCGGAGATCCTCGAGATGTTCGAGATCGCCAGCCTCGTCGGCCTCCACGCGGCCACGACGGCGGCGCCGATCCTGGCCGAGCTCGCGGGACGGGATGGCACGATCGACGCGTGACGTCGTCGGTGTGGGGCTCGGAGCCGCTGCCGCGGGTGGCCGCGCCGCTGCGCGAGCAGGTCACCGACCGGGTGCGCGCGGCGATCCTCGACCTGCGGCTCCAGCCCGGCGAGCGGCTGATCGAGCGCGAGCTCACCGAGAACCTCGGGGTCTCGCGGGCGACGGTGCGCGAGGTGATCCGCCAGCTCGCCGCCGAGGGCCTGGTCACCGTCGTGCCTCAGCGCGGGGCCGAGGTGACGTCGCTGTCGCCGTCCGACGCGGCCGACATCTACGAGATGCGTGCCTCGCTGGAGGCGCTCGCCGTCCGACGGTTCGTGCAGCGCGCGGACGACGAGCAGGTCCGCGCGCTGCGCGCGGCCGTCGACGAGATCGCTCGCAGCGCCGAGGCCGACGGCGACCACCTCGGCGCCAAGGACCGGTTCTACGAGGTGCTCATGGAGGGCTCGGCGAGCGGGCCGCTGCAGCAGACCCTCGCCGGCCTGCAGGCCCGCGTACGGCTGCTGCGGGCGACCTCGCTGTCCGCGCCGGGCCGTCCCGCCCGCGCGGCCGAGGAGCTGCGCGCCGTCGTCGACGCGATCGAGGCGCGCAACGCGGACGCCGCGGCCGAGGCGTGCGTGACCCACATCCGCCACGCCGCCGAGACGGCGACGGCGCAGCTCGGAGGCCCTGCGGGCACGTGAGTGAAATGGGTCGTCATCACGACCCAGATCACTCACGTGGGCCGGAGGCCCCTCGACGGGCGCGCTTGTCGGTGTACATCACCGAGTCCGCCTCGGCACACGCGCCGGGGAAGCCGCCGGCGACCGTGAACGGGGCCGCGCCGATCGAGCACGGGACGCCCGCGGCGTCGAGCGCGTCGCGCAGGCGCTCGACGAGGTTGTGCGCGTCCTCGACGCCGAGCTGGGCGACCAGCGCGAACTCGTCGCCGCCGAGGCGCGCGAGCGGGTCGGTGCTGCGGATCGTGGAGCGCAGGACCGCGGCGCAGTGGCGCAGGTGACGGTCGCCGGCGTCGTGGCCGTGGGTGTCGTTGACGGTCTTGAGGTCGTCGAGGTCCAGCATGACGACCGACGCGGGGTCGCCGAAGCGGCGGAACCGCTCGTCCTCGCGGGCGAGCCAGCGCTCCCAGCCGCGGCGGTTGAGCAGCCCGGTCAGCGCGTCCGACTCGCTGTCGCTGACGGCCCGCTCGAGCGCCCGCGCCGAGTCGACCGCGGCCGTGTCGGCCTCCAGCACCGAGGACAGGAGGCTGGACAGCAGGTCGAGCAGGGGCTCCTGGTCGACGGCCTCGGGGTCGACCGGACGGCGGTTCAGCCCGACGACCGTGCCCCACAGGTGGCCGTCGCCGGTGACGATCGGCGTGCCGACGTAGGTGCCGACGTCCATGCCGTGCGCCGCGGCCTCGGCGGCCATCTCGGCCAGGCCGGGGACGGTGCGGGTGTCGGGCACGATCCGGGGCGCCGCGCCCGCGACCATGAACTGGCACATCGAGCTCGACCACGCCGTGCTCTGGCCGGGAGCCAGGCCGTACCCGGAGTCGGACGTGACCAGCATGGTCTGCTGCCCGTCGGCGACGCGGGTGACCACCCAGGCGTCGAGCGGGACCACGCGCGCGAGGTAGTCGACCACCATGCGACAGGCCGCGTCGAAGGCCCGCGGTGGCGCGAGCCCGGTGGCGACCCGCAGGTCCTGGGTGGACGTCACGATTCCTCCCCCCGGCAGATGCGGTTCTCCCGACCGCTGCCGTCGTCCCAGTGTGGCCAGGACCCGCGTACCCGACTCGGCCAGGTCCCGCTCATCACCCGTCCTGGCGGATCTCGCGCCGTCTCGGGTCGTCTAGCGCCATCACGAGACGGCCGCATACACCGGGATGCGCGCGCTCCTCGGCCTTTCTCGACCCGTCTAGCGTCGCCGCGAGAAAGCTCTAGAGGTCGTCAGGGAGCCGGACGCCGGACCGCCAGACGCCACGGACGTCGCGGGTCGCGGTGACGTCGGCGAGCGGGTCGCCGGCGACGAGCAGCAGGTCGGCGCGCTGCCCGGGGGCGATGCGGCCGCGGTCGGCGAGCCCGAAGACGTCGGCGGGCACCGACGTCGCGGCCCGCAGCACCTGGCGGGGCGTCATCCCGGCGCGGGCGAGCAGCTCGAGCTCGAGGTGCATCGACGCGCCGTGGAGCACGGCCGCCGCGTGGCCCGGGACGTCGTTGGCGTCGGTGCCCGCGAGGATCGTGGCGCCGCCCTCGGCGAGGCGCGCGAGGTTCTGCGCGGCGTGCTCGTACGACGTGCCGGGCCGGCTGCTGACGGGCAGGTGGCCCCGGTCGCCGGCGCGCAGGGCGTCGACGACCTCCTTGTCCAGCCCGGCGAGCAGGCGCGGGTCACCGAGCAGCTCGTCGGTGCTCCGGGCGTCGGACCGGGCCCGCATCATCGCCAGCGTCGGGCAGACGACGAGGCCGGCGAGGTCGACGTCGTCGTCCAGCGGGCCGTCGAGCGGGACGTGGGTGAGGACGTCGACGCCGGCCTCGATCGCGGTGCGGAACGCCCAGCGGGTCGGCGCGTGCGCGACCGTCTGCAGGCCGTGGGATCGCGCCGCGGCGCACACCGCGGCGACGGTCTCCGGGCTGAGCACCGGTCGGTCGACGTCGGCGCTGTTCTCGACGAACACCTTGAGGTAGTCGGAGCCCTCGCGGACGCGGTCGGCCACGAACCGCTCGGCGTCCTCGGGGCCCGAGAGCCCGGGCATCCGCCAGCCCGACGGGTCCGGCGGCAGGATCACCGCGGGCCAGCCGTCCACGGCGCCGGCCATGAGCCCGGAGCTGCGCAGGTCGGCCTCGTCGGTGTTCTTGGCGGCGCGCCGGCGCAGCATCGCGGTGAACTGCGGAGGCGCCGAGAACATGTCGAGGACGGTGGTGACGCCGTAGCGCAGGTCCTGGTCGAGGTTGCCCGCGCCGCGCAGGTGCACGTGGGCGTCGACGAGGCCCGGGAGCAGCGTCATCCCGCGGCCGTCGACGTCGCCGCCGTCCTCGGATCCGGGACGGACGCCGGTGATGACGCCGTCGGCCACGGACACGCTCGCCACCCCGAGCACGTCGATGCCGTCGAACACCCGCGCGCCGGAGATCGTCGTCATGCCGTGCCTCCTTGCCGACCGGGTCCAGGGTGGCACCGGAGGGCGGAGTGTGTCGCGGGCGCGACTCAGGCGAAGCAGGTCAGCGGGCCACCGTGGTAGGTCACCATGTCGTCGAGGGCCCCGAAGACGTCGATCTGCCCGCCACGCTCCAGCCCGTCGAGCTCGGCGTAGGCGCGGTGGAGGTTGCCGACGATCCGCTCGGCGTCGGGCCAGTCGGTGAAACGACCGAGGTCGGTGTCGCGCGCCGCCTGCAGCGGGGTGAGGCCCGCGGCGCGGCCGCGCTCGGCGACGTCGAGGACGAAGCGCAGGTAGTCCAGCGTCGCGTCGAGCGGGGCGCGGTCGTGGAACACCGGGCCGTGGCCGGGCACGACGGTCTGCGCGCCGAGCGGGGCGATGACGTTCTCGAGCACGTCGATCGCCCCGTTCACCGAGCCCATGAGCAGGAACGGCGTGCCGCCGTTGAAGATCAGGTCGCCGCAGAAGAGCGTGGAGCGCTCGGGGAACCAGACGATCGAGTCGTTGCTGGTGTGCGCCGGGGTGCCCACGTACAGGACCTCGCCGCGCAGGTCGCCGACGTGCACGGCGACGCGGTCGGTGTAGGTCACGAACGGCGGGTCGAGGGGCAGGTCGCCCCACTCGGGGTTGTGCCAGTAGGGCAGCTCGCGGGCCGGGCCGAACGCGATCGCCTCGGCGCGCGTCCGCTCGTGGGCGAGGATCGTGGCGCCGCCGAAGAGCGCGTTGCCGAAGGTGTGGTCGCCGTGGTGGTGGGTGTTGACCAGGGTGCGCACCGGCCGGTCGGTGACCGACGCGATCGTGTCCAGGAACGCGCGGGTGCGCCGCTCGGTGGAGCAGGCGTCGACCGCGATCACGCCCTGCGGGCCGACGACGAAACCGGTGTTGTTGATCCACCACGTGCCGTCGGGCTGGACGTAGGCGTGGATGCCGTCGGAGACCTCCTCGCACCGCGGGGGCCCGGGCACGGTGATGTCGTCGGTGCGGGAGCTCATGACGCCTCCTTCAGCGGGATCGGGTCGGGGCCGGGGACGATCCCGGCGTCGATGGCGCCGAGCCCCTCGGCCTCGAGGTGCACACGGTCGCCGGGCCGCAGCCACGGGTAGGCGTCGCCGCCGTGGACCCGGGACAGCTCGAGCAGGCAACCGGTGCCCACCGTGCCCGAGCCGATGAGGTCGCCCGGCACCACGCGGGTGCCGCGCGAGGCGTACGCGATCATCTGGGCGAAGCTCCAGTACAGGGCGTCGAGCCGCCCCGCGCTGCACGGCCGGTCGTTCACCGACGCCGCCATCGCCGCGGTCGGCACGAGCTCGTCGGGCGTGACCATCCACGGCCCGCAGCTCGAGGCGAAGTCCTTGCCCTTGGCCGGGCCGAGGTTGAGCTTCATCTCGGTGCCCTGCAGGTCGCGGGCGCTCCAGTCGCAGAAGAGCACGTAGCCCGCGATGTGGTCGGCGGCATCGGCCGGGGCGACGTCGCGTCCCTCCCGGCCGATCACCGCCGCGATCTCGAGCTCGTAGTCCAGCGCCTCGCTCCCCGGCGGGACCGGGATCTCGTCGTGCGGCCCGCGCAGCGACGACGGGTTCGTGAAGTAGAAGCACGGCTGGGCGTACCAGAGCGGGTCGACGGTCAGCCCGATCGCCGCGCTGGCGGTGACGACGTGCTCCTCGAACGCCATGAAGTCGCGGATCGAGGGCGGCCGGGGGATCGGCGGCTGGAGGGTGACGGTGGCCGGGTCGATCGGCTCGCCGACCTGCTCCGCGGCCGCCGCCAGCCCCTCGCGCGCGATCAGTTCGAGCAGCGACGACGTGCCCGGGACGGGGTGGAGCCGGTCGCCCCGCCACAGGCCGACCTGCTCGTCACCGTCCGTCGTCCGGTACGTGCTCCAGCGCAACGATCCTCCTCAGCCGAACTCGGCGCGCAGCTGCTCGGCAGCGGCCGCCATCGAGACGAGCTTCCCGCGGGCCATCGGCCGCGGCAGCGAGAACAGACCACAGTCCGACGTCAGGTGCACGCGGTCGGGCGAGACGTGCTCGAGCGCCTTGCGGACCCCGGCCACGATCGCGTCCGGCGTCTCGACCACCAGGCGCTTGATGTCGATGCAGCCCACGCCGATGCCCTTGTCGCTGGGGAAGCGTGACCAGAGGTCGAAGTCGTCGTCGGGAAAGCCCGTCTCGGCGAAGGCGTACTCGACGGCGTCGACCTGCAGCTCGTTCGCGACGAGCTCGTGGAAGCCCGCGTAGGGGGTGATGCCGACCGGGACGCCGCTGGCCAGGTGGCAGATGTGGAAGATCGTCAGTGCCTCGACCCCGTCCAGAGCCTGGTTGAGCGTCTCGACGACCAGCGGGTAGTCCTCGGGCTGGTGCAGGGTGAAGCCGACGTCGTCGAGCTGCAGCACCTCCACGCCGGCGGCGACCGCGTCCTTGAACTCGGCGTTGTAGGCCGCGGCGAGGTCGCGGTACAGGGCCTTCTTGTCGTGGTAGTGCCGGTCGGTGAGCCAGCCGGCGAGGTTGGCCGGGCCCATGCCGCTGCAGAACTTCACGGTGCGGGGGCTGACGGCGCGCGCGGAGCGCCACAGGTCGGCGAGGTGCATCGTGCCGCGCCCGATCGGGCCGTCGACGGCGACCTCGCTCCACGTGCCGGCGAACGGGGCCGCGGTCTCCGTGCCGAACAGGTCGAACAGGTGGTTCGGCGCGGGCTCCACCGTGATGCCGTCGAGGTGGTAGGCGGGGTAGAGGAGGAACGAGGAGATGAAGCCCTCGTGGCGGTCGTACCAGAGGTGGCCGTCGGTGGGCAGGTCGATGCCGGCGTCCACCTGGTCGCCGATCATGGCGCGGACGCCGTCGCTGTAGGCCTCGGCGAAGTCCCCGCGGCGCATGGCCACGCGGATGTCCTCGCCGCCGAGGTCGAAGGTGTTCCACTTCGGCCGCGGGTAGGAGCCCACCGCGGTGGTCGGGAACAGGTGGCCGAAGTGGTCGCTGAGCCGGCGGGCCATGGTGGGCCTCCCACGTCGTCGAGGGGTCGTCGTGCCCACCGTGGCGCGGACGGCGACCCGGATCACGTGCCGGTTCGGTTGCGATGCGGCCTTGACAGGGTCAGGTGGCGAGCAGCTCGGCGGCCTGGCGGAAGGCGAGCGCGGTGCGCGAGTCGTCGTCGGCGCGCGTGGCCACCGAGACCTGCGCCTCCGCGCCGGCGAGCGGCACGAAGCACACGTCGGGGCGCGGGAAGAAGCGCCGGGCGAGCTCGCCGTGGACGCCGAGCATCCCGGAGGTGGCGACGGCGGCGGGGATCGCGGCCGGGGTGCGGACGACCGGGCTGCGCCGCGACGCCTGCCCCGTGAACCCGGCCCAGGCGCCGAGGCCCGGGTGCCGCCCGGCGGGCGCCACCCACGGGTGTCCCTCGACGTCGTCCTCGGTGAGGTGGTCCGCGTCGGCGAACGGTGACGCGGCGGGGACCACGGCGACCCGTGGGGTCACGAACAGGCGGTCGAGGCGCACGCCCTCCACCGGCCCGACGTCGTGGATCACGGCGACGTCGACGTCCCCGTCGCGCACGGCCTCGTACTGTCTGTCCCAGTCCTCGATGTGCACGAGCGTGCTGCCCGGGAGCTGGGCGCGGACCAGCTCGCGCAGGTCGGGCCAGCGGTCGGCCGCCCCGAAGCCCAGGACGCCGACGCGCACCACGGCGTCGTCGGGGGTGGGCGGCGCGTCGCGGACGGCGGCGGCGAGGTGGTCGACGCGGGCGAGCACGTCGCGGGCCCGCTCGACCAGCCGCGCGCCCGCGGCCGTCAGCTCGACCCGCCGGCTCGTGCGGTCGAACAGCCGCGCGCCGACCTCCTTCTCCAGGGCGCGGACACGCCGACCGAAGGCCTGCGGAGCGATGTAGTGACGCTCCGCCGCCTTCCGGAAGTGCCGTTCCTCCGCGAGGGTGACCACATAGCGGAGTTCTCGTATGTCCATGTCCGCCTCCGTGTCCGGCGACGCTACTGCGCTCCGGGGGCGGGTGGAACGGGTCTGGACTCAAGTACCGCGAGCGGCCTCGATCGCGTGCGCGATCTCGTCGCCGGCGGGGGTGTTCTGCACCCAGCAGACGTTGCCCGGCCGAAGCTCCTGCTCTGGGTCCCACCACTCGCGACGTACGCGCGCCAGCGCATCCTCTGCCGTCGATGACCAGGGCTCGAAGCGCGGACGGAGATCGCCGAGTTCGGCCAGGCCGCGTGTGACGAGGCTGGTCAAGACAGCGATCGTCGCGGCTCGGAGGTCGGCGGCACTGCCACTCTCGTGCACGCCCACCAGCCACCGTGCTTCGTCCAGGCTCACCCAGTCGCTCAACCCGCGGACCAGGAGCTCCCGCGCAGGAGGCGTCAGTTCAGCGGAATGTGGATCTTCCATCTCTCCCCGTTCGGCAGTCGTGCGTCGATCGTGGTGCCCGGAGACCTCGCCTCATCTCTCAGACCGATCTCGGTCCCGTCGGAGAGCCGTACCACTCTGCCCGAGTAGTTGGTCCAGCTCGTCGGCTCCGCGCCGTCCGCGAGATCCTCGTACAGGGCCTCGACGTCCCCGGAGGTCGGGAGCTGTCGTACGTTGCGGTTCTTCCCCGGCTCGCCGACCGATCTCAGCTGTTCGGCCGGTGGGAGGGGCGCATCGCTCCCGGCGTCCGCATCGGTCGCGACGGTGAAGGGGGCGACGCGGTCGTCCGTGAGGGCGTGCTGGACGGTGTCGGCGGCTCCGAGTCCCGCCATGGCCGCCCCGGTGGCGACGCCGGCCGCGGAGAGCGCGCCGAACGGGACGCCCACGGGGGCGCCGACGCCGGTGGCCGTGACGCCGACCGATCCGGCCACACCGACGGCGCTGACGCCCGCGAGCGCGCCGCCGCCGAGCATCGCCGCGACGTTCCGGGGTGGTCGAGCAGGGCGTTGCCGAGCGACGCGCTCGCGTTGCCGAGCCCCGCCGCGACGGCCCCCGCGCCGTCGGCCAGCTCACCCCAGAACCCGGGCGCGGCCGGTGCCCCGGCACCGGCCGCCGTGACGACGCCGGCCGCCGCGTCACCGGAGTCGCGGACGTGCGCGCGGGCCTGCGCGAGAACGGCCCGGGCGTCGGCGCGTGCCGCGTCCCCGGGGTCGACGAAGGGAACGGGCACCGCGCCCGCGGCCACCGCCTCGTCGTACCGGGCACGGGCGGTGATCGACGTCGCCTGGGCTTCCTGCCAGCGCACGATCGCCTCGCCGGCGCGGCCGCGCGCCCACTCGATCGCGCCCGCGTGGTCGTCCACGGCGCGGGCGGCCTCAACGAACGCGACGGCCGCGTCCTGCCATCGTCGGGGCTCGACGGTGAAGGCGGCGCGGAAGCCGTCCGCCGCCGGGCCGGACCAGCCATCGGGCGTCCCGATCCGATCGAGCCCGGTCGCGGCGTCGCCGAGCATCTGCGCGTAGCGGCGGTAGGTCGCTCCGGCGGTCCGGAGGACGACGGGGTTGCCCGGGACGAGCGCGGCCGGGTCCTCGGTGGCGCCGAGCTCGGCCATCAGCCGCCGCCCGGATCGGGCCCGGAGCCACGCACCAGTCCGTCGAGGCCACGCGCCGCGCCGGTGTCGGTGCGCCGATAGCCGGCCTCCGCGGCGTCCAGCCGGTCGGCGACGGCGTGACCGTCCTCGGCGAGCGCCTCGACACCGCGCTGCCACCGCGTCGCGAACTCGGCGAGGGCATCGTTGAGTCGCTCGTGTCCCGCGGCGGTGCCGACGCCGTCGAGCTGCCCCACCCCGACCTGGTCGACCGTCGCCCGAATGCCCTGGGCCGCGCGGTGCAGGGCCTCGAGATCCACCGCGTAGCCACCCGTCACGCCCGGAGGCTGGCACGTGCGACACCGCCGTCGGTGGGGTTTCGCGGAATCCGGCGCTTGACCTGCACCTTCGTTCAGGTCGCACGGTCGAGGACATGACCGCACAGCAGCCCACAGCCCTCGTCACCGGAGCCTCGCGCGGACTCGGGCGCGCGCTCACCGCCGACCTCGCGAACGACGGCTGGCGGGTCGTCGTCGACGCCCGGCACGGCGACCAGCTCGCCGACGCCGTCGCCGGCCTGCCCGGCGTCGTCGACGTCCCCGGCGACGTCGCCGACCCCGCGCACCGCACCGTCCTCGCGGAGGCCGCCGACGACCTCGGCGGTCTCGACCTCCTCGTCCTCAACGCGAGCCTGCTCGGCCCGAGCCCGCAGCCCGAGCTCGCCGACTACCCGCTCGACGTGCTCGAACAGGTCTACCGCGTCAACGTCCTCGCCCCGCTCGGCCTCGTCCAGGCGCTGCGCGCGCTGCTGCGCCCCGGCGCCCGGATCCTCGCCATCACCTCCGACGCGGGCGCCGAGGCGATGGCCGGCTGGGGCGGGTACGGCAGCTCGAAGGCCGCGCTCGAGCACCTCGGCGCCGTGCTCGCCGTCGAGAACCCGCAGTGGCGCGTGCACGTCGTCGATCCCGGCGACATGCGCACCGTCATGCACCAGGAGGCGTTCCCGGGCGAGGACATCAGCGACCGCCCGGAGCCCGAGACCGTCGTCCCCGCCCTGCGCGCCCTGATCGGCGGTGACCACCCGAGCGGCCGCTACCGGGCCGCGGACCTGGTGGTGACGGCATGACCGTCGTCCCGATGACCTCGTTCCTCCTGCCGCCCGGTGCCGAGGCGCACGAGCCGCCGGAGCACCGCGGACTCGCGCGTGACGGGGTGCGCCTGCTCGTGGCGCGCCCCGGGGTCGTCGAGCACCGCCGCTTCGACGGGCTCGCCGACGTCCTCGACCCCGGCGACCTGCTCGTCGTCAACACCTCCGCGACGCTCCCGGCCGCCCTCGACGTCCGCCACCACGACGGACGCGCGATGACCCTGCACGTCGCGACCGCGCTGGACGACGGCGACTGGGTGGTCGAGCCGCGGCGCCCCGACGGCCCCGAGACCGACGTCGCGGCCGGCGACCGGCTCGGCCCGCCCGGGCTCGTCCTGACACTCGTCGCGCCCTACCCGGACGAGCACGCGCCGCGCCGGCTGTGGCGGGCGCGCCCGTGGCCGCCGGTGAGCCGGATCGGCTACCTGGCGACCTACGGGCGTCCCATCGCCTACGGCCACCTCGCCGGCCGGTTCCCGCTCGCGGACCACCAGACCGTGTACGCCACCGTGCCGGGCAGCGCGGAGATGCCGAGCGCGGGCCGACCGCTGTCCGAGCGGCTGCTCGTGCGGCTGATGGCGCGCGGCATCACGATCGCGCCGCTGGTGCTGCACGCCGGGGTGTCGAGCCCTGAGAAGCACGAGCCGCCGTCGCCCGAGCCCTACACGGTCCCGGCGGCCACGGCGCGGCTGGTGAACTCGGCGCACGGGGCCGGCGCGCGGGTCGTGGCGGTCGGGACGACCGTGGTGCGCGCGCTGGAGACCGTCGCCGCGCCCGACGGGACCGTGTCCCCGGGACACGGGTGGACCGACCTCGTCCTCGGCGCCCACCGCCCGGCCCGCACGGTCACCGGCCTGATCTCCGGGCTGCACGAGCCGGAGGCGAGCCACCTCGCCCTGCTCGAGGCGGTGGCCGGCCCGGCGCTGGTCGGGGAGACGTACGCGGCGGCGGTCGCCGCGCGCTACCGCTGGCACGAGTTCGGCGACTCGACGCTGCTGCTGCCGGGGGAGGAACCGTGAGGTCCACCCGGCACGCGCCCCTGCTGCTGCACAACACCATGCGGATCACCGACGGCCACCTCGACGACTTCCGGGCCGCGGTCGAACGGGCCGTCGCGTTCGTCGAGGACCACGGCCCGCAGCTCGCGGTCCAGGTGTTCGTCGACGAGGAGCGCCTGCTCGCCCACAGCTTCCAGCTCTACCCCGACTCCGCCGCGATGGTGCGGCACTGGGAGCTGTCCGACCCCTACATCGCGGACGTCATGGAGCACTGCTCGGTCGAACGCCTGGAAATGTACGGCGAACCCGAGGCGGACGTCGTCGGGGACTTCCGGCCGGACGTGCTCGTGCCCCGGCTCGTCGGGTTCGTGCGGGAGACTTGACCCTCACGCGACGGAAGGGCCGAGGGTGGTCCCATGACCGAGACGGCAGCGGGGACGACCACCTGGACGGTGGGGCAGGTCGCCGAGCGTTCCGGGGTGACGGTGCGGACCCTGCACCACTACGACGAGATCGGGCTGCTGCGTCCGAGCCGTCGCAGTGCGGCGGGGTACCGGCTCTACACCGAGGACGATCTCGTGCGCCTGCAGCACGTCGTCGTGTACCGCCGGCTCGGGTTCTCGCTCGAGGAGACGGCGGTGCTCCTCGACGACCCCGACGCCGACGTCGCCGCGCACCTGCGCCGGCAGCGGGCCGAGGTCATGTCCCGGCTGGACGAGCTCGCCGAGCTCGTCACGGCCATCGACCGAGCCCTGGAGGCAGAAGTGTCCGGAATCCAGCTCACGCCCGACGAGCAGCGGGAGCTGTTCGGTGAGGGCTTCAAGGAGGAGTACCAGCAGGAGGCCCAGGAGCGCTGGGGCGACACCGACGCGTGGCGCCAGTCGCAGCAGCGCACCGCCCAGTACACGAAGGCCGACTGGGAGGCGATGAAGGCGGAGACGGACGACGTCAACGCCCGCTTCGTCGCCCTCCTGGAGGCCGGCGAGCCGGCCGACGGCGAGGGCGCCATGGACGTCGCGGAGGCCCACCGGCAGCACATGGCGCGGTGGTTCTTCGACTGCTCACCCGAGTTCCACGCGTGCATCTCGGAGATGTACGTGTCCGACCCGCGGTTCACGAAGACGTACGAGGACCAGGCGACGGGGCTGGCGCAGTACGTCCGCGACGCGATCCACGCGAACGCGGCGCGGCAGGGAACATGACCGACCAGTAGCCGGCGCGGCGCAGCAGGACGTGGGTCGGCACCTGGAGCAGGACCAGGCTGACCACCCCGAGCGCCGCGCCGAGCACCGGCACGACGGGGACCGGCAACGCGTAGGCCATCACCACCCGCAGGGCGCCGTCGACGAGACCGACCACGCCCCACGTCGCCGTGATCGACCGCCAGACCCGGCGGAACGCGGCGTCGCCCGCCCACAGGTCCTCCATGAGCTCCGCTCGGCGCGGGAGCAGGGTCTGGGTGACGGTGAGGCAGAACGGGCGGCCCCGGAGCGTGAGCAGCATCCAGCCGCCGAACGGTGCGCTGACCAAGGCGTCGCGGGCGAGCAGTTCGCGGGGGTTGCCGGTCAGCAGCGCCGACACCAGGCCCGCGACCACGGCGATCAGGGTCAGGACGGCGATCGGGGGGAGGCGCCGGTCGCGCACGACGGTGACGACGAGGTGCGCCAGCGGCGGGAGAGCGCTCGCGGTCAGCGCGACGAGGTCGTCGACGCCGAGGGCGTGGAGGACGTAGTAGACGACCAGCGGACCGGCGACGTCGAGCAGGACGGTGGCTCTCATGCCGGGCACCGTCGCCCGGCGGGCCGCCCGGTCGCGTCGGGCGCGGGCACGCCGCGGGTGGCCGGAGGTCGGGGTCGGGGTGGACTTCGGTCGGATGCCCCGGCGTCGGCGCCCGACCTAGTGTCCTGACCCGTGACCGCGACCTGCCCGCCCGACCGCCACCCCGAGCGGTGGGCGGCGTGGACGACGGGCGCGGTGGTGCTGGTCCTCGGCGGCCTCACCCTGATCAGCCGGACGGACGTCCGGGCCTCGACCCTCGCCACCGCCGTCGACGCCGGGGCCACGCTGGTCGCCTGCGCGCTGGTGCCGCTGCTCATCCGCCGGCCTGTGGCGGGGGCGCTCGCGATGGCCATGCTGGCCGCGTTCTCGCCGGCGGCGACCCCGGCGGCGACGATCGGCGTGCTGCGGGTGGCGACGGTGCGCCCGCTCGGGACCGCGATCGCGGTGGGGGCGGCCGGCGTCGTCGCGCACGCGGTGCAGGGACTGGTCCGCCCGATCCCCGGGCTGCCCTACGGCTGGCTGCTGGTGATCGACGTCGTCACCCACGCCGCGCTGGTCGCGTGGGGTGCGCTGGTGCGGTTGCGGACGGCCGCCCGCGACGAGGAACGTCGGCGGGCCGAGGAGGAGCAGGCCGCGCGGATCGCCGCGGCGCGCCGGCAGGAGCGCGCGACGATCGCCCGCGAGATGCACGACGTGCTCGGTCACCGGCTCTCGCTGGTCGCTGCGTCGGCCGGGGCGCTGGAGTACCGGCCCGACGCGCCCGCCGAGCAGATCGCGCGCGCGGCCGGCGTCGTCCGGGCCGGCGCGCACCAGGCGCTGGAGGAGCTGCGGGAGGTGATCGGGGTGCTGCGCGCGGACGAGCTCGTGGGTGCCGACGGGGAGGCGCCCCCGCAGCCGACGGCGGCGGACATCCCGGCGCTGGTCGAGGAGTCGCGGGACGCGGGGGCGTCGGTCGCGCTGTCGTCCTCGGTCGTCGGCGAGGTGCCCGAGACCCTCGGCCGCACCGCGTACCGGATCGTCCAGGAGGGGCTGACCAACGCGCGCAAGCACGCGTCGGGGGTCCCCGTGTCGGTGGTCGTCGCGGGGGCGGCGGGGGAGGTGCTGCGGGTCGAGGTCGTCAACCGCCTGCCGGCCGGGACCGTTGCTCGCGACGGGCGCGGCACGGGCCTGGTCGGGCTCGCCGAGCGGGCCGCGTCGGTGGGCGGGCGCCTCGAGCACGAGGAGACCGCCGACGGCGAGTTCCGCCTGTCCGCCGAACTACCGTGGCCCGCGTGAGCTCCCCGGAGATCCGCGTGCTCGTGGTCGACGACGACGCCCTCGTGCGGAGCGCGCTGACGATGATGCTCGACGGCGCGGACGGCATCCGCGTGGCCGGCGAGGCGGCCGACGGGGACGAGGTGCCGGCCCTCGTCGACGCCCACGCCCCGCACGTCGTGCTGATGGACCTGCGCATGCCGCGTGTCGGCGGCCTGGCGGCGACGAAGCGGGTGCGCGAGCGCCCCGACCCGCCCGAGGTCCTCGTGCTCACGACCTTCGACAGCGACGAGAACGTCCTGCACGCCCTGCGCGCCGGGGCCGGCGGCTTCCTGCTCAAGGACACGCCGCCGGCCCAGATCGTCGAGGCCGTGCAGCGCGTGGCGGCGGGCGACCCGGTGCTCTCGCCGACGGTCACCCGGCGCCTGATGGACCGCGCCGGCGCCGACGCGAGCGATCGGGAGCGTGCCCGCGCGGCCCTGCGGTCGCTGTCCGAGCGGGAGTACGACGTGGCGGTGGCCATCGCGCGCGGGCGCTCGAACGCCGAGATCGCGGCCGAGGCGTACATGAGCCTGTCGACGGTGAAGGCGCACGTGTCGCACGTGCTCGCGAAACTGGACCTGGAGAACCGCACCCAGGTCGCGCTGCTGGTGCACGACGCGGAGCGGTGAGTCCGCCGTCCAGGAGTGACCGAGATCGGCGTCTCGGTGACGATGCCTGTCAGATCTGCGGGCTTCCGTCACCGAAATCGCGATCTTGGCCGAACCGCACCCGCGAGCAGTGGCTGGTCGCTAGCGTGACCAGGCGTCGGGCGAGTGCGGGGAGGGGTGGCGGCGTGACCCAACCGGTGCCCGTCGGCGGCGGCTCGTTCGAGGTCGACATCTCCCGCGCGCCGGAGGCGATCCGGGAGTTGGAGCAGGCCAAGGTCGAACTCGAGGGCATCAAGCGTGACGCGTTCTATCTGGGCCAGATGGCACCTCCGACGAACGACCTCGTCACCCGGGACGCCGCTCGCGTGCTCGGCGACAAGGCGGCGTTCGGGCCGACCTCGTTCATCAGCGCCGTGACTCAGGGCATCGAAGAGATCACGCGGATGATCGAGGCCTTGCAGCTCAGCTTCGCGGAGTACGAGCGGAGCGACGACGAGGCTCGGTCGGGGTTGTCGTAGGCGTGGTGATCGCTCGGATCGTCGTTCTCCTGTTGCTGTTCAGTGCGGCGGCGTGCGCGCAGCCGGCCGGTCCTGACAGCTCGACGCCGTCGAACGGTCGACACGGGGCACCACTACCGTCCGATCCTCGCGACGTGCGCCCGTTGTCGGCCGACCCCTGCAGCGCGCTCGAGCCGAGCCAGTTGCTCGACCTAGGCTTGCGAGTCCAGGGCGAGGTCGTAGTCCTCCCCACCAACGAGAGATCGTGCGAGTGGCGGGGAGCGGACGGTTCCCCGCACGTCAACCTCGGGATCGCAGGGGATCGCGACATCCTCGTCGACACGTACAGGGTCCGTCAGCTCGCCGTGTTCCGACCAACGACGATCGGAGGCCTGCCGGGCTCGGTCGAGCAGACAGCGGAAGGCTCGATCTCCTGCAACGTCACAGTGGGGACCGCGGATGGGCAGGGCTTCCTCGTCATCTATGACGCCGAATTGGGTGCTGATGGTCAGCCCCTCGATCCCTGCGGCCGGGCCAGGTACATCGCGGAGCAGACGGTCGCCGCTCTTCCACCTCTCCCCGGCAAGTAGGTCCCACAACCCGTGTCCCGAGGACACGGGTCCGCGTCCTGGCCTTCCGGTCCTCGGCCACTCGAGGTCGCCGACGACCCTGCCTCCCCCTCACGGCACCAGCAGCGTCTTCCCGATTGCTGCGCGCGCCGCGATCGCGGCGTGCGCGTCGGCCGCGCGCGCCAAGGGGAACGTCTGGCCGATCACCGGCCGGTACTGCCCCGACGCGGCCTCGGACAGGGTCCGCTCGACCAGTTCGCGCCGGTGCGCGCGTGACAGGCGGGGCAGGTCGGTCAGGCCGATCACCGTCACGCCCCGGCGCGCAGCAGACGCCGGGTCCGGTGATGCGAACTCCCCGCCGGCCGTCCCGTACGACACGAACCGCCCGCCGTCGGCCACCAGCTCGAACGCCGCCCGTCCCAGCGTCCCGCCGGCGCCGTCGAGCACGGCGTCGACCGGCGCCACGCCGTCCGTCCACGTCGGCGAGCCGTAGTCGACGACCGAGGCCGCGCCCAGCGAGCGCACCAGCGACGTCTTCGCCTCCCCGCGCGCCGCACCGACCACCTGCACGCCCCGGCGCACCAGCTCCTGCACCAGCAGCACCCCGGCACCGCCGGCAGCCGCGGTGACGAGGACGCGCCTGCCCGACACGAAGGACAGCAATGACTGCAGCGTCGGCCCGTCGTGCACCAAGGCCACGGCCTGCTGGTCCGAGAGCCCCGCGGGCACGGGGATCAGCTCCGACTCGGCCACGGCCGCCCGTGAGGCGTAGCCGCCGACCGGGATCTCGGAGCCGCCCACGTCCTGCTTCGTGTCGGCGACGACGCGCCGACCCTCGACCCGTCCCACCACCCCGCTGCCGGGCACGTACGGCGGCCGGACGGGGAAGAAATCGTCGCCCCACCCCGCCCGCAGCAGGGTGTCCAGGAACATCACGTCGCAGGCGGTCACCTCGACCACCGCCTCGCCCGGTCCGGGCGACGGGTCAGCGACCGTCGCCGGCCTCAGCACCTCGGGTCCACCGAACCTCTCGACCTGCACCACGTCCATGTCCCGAGGCTCGACGCTGAACAACGGTCGAGGTCAAGCGACACGGGTGACCGGGGAGCAGCGTCGTCGGACTCCTCGTCTAGCGTCGGACGCGTCGGGAGATCGGGTCGGCAGGGGGAGGTGCGGGCGTGCTGCACGTGCACCGGGCCGAGCGTGCCGATCGGCTCGTCGAGGCCCTGGCCGACGTGCTCGCCGACCCGCTGGACGACCCCTTCGAGCCCGAGCTCGTGGCCGTGCCGACGCGCGGGATCGAGCGCTGGCTGGCCCAGCGTCTCGCCCACCGGCTGGGGGTCACGGGCGGCGACGACGGGGTGTGCGCCAACGTCGTGTTCCCCTCGCCCGGCGAGGTCGTGGCCCGGGTGCTCGCCCTTCCCGACGACGACCCGTGGCGGCCCGAGCGGCTGGTCTGGCCGCTGCTGGAGACCATCGACGAGTGCGCCGAGGAGTCGTGGTGCGCGCCGCTGGGGACGTTCCTCGGCGTCGTCGGCGACACCACCGGCACCCGGCGCGGGCGACGCTTCGCCGCCGCCCGCCACCTCGCGCGGCTGTTCACCCGCTACGCCGACCACCGGCCCGCGCTGGTCCGCGCCTGGGCGGCGGGCGACGACGCGGGCACACCCGACGACCTGCGGTGGCAGCCCGAGCTGTGGCGCCGGCTGCGTGCCCGCCTCGACGCGGCGAGCCCCGCCGAGACCGTCGCGACGATCGAACCTCCGCGAGAATTCCCGCGACGGCTCTCCCTCTTCGGCGCCACCCGGCTCTCCGACACCGAGCTCGCCGTCCTCGACGCCCTCGCCGCCGACCACGAGGTCCACCTCTGGCTGCCGCACCCCTCGCCGGCGCTCTGGACGGGACTCGAGGGGCGTGACGCCGACCGGCGCGCCGACGACTCCAGCGCGCAGGCCGTCGCCCACCCCCTGCTCGCGAGCCTCGGGCGCGACGTCCGCGAGCTGCAGCTGCGCCTCACGCGCCTCGCCCACACCGACCACCACCACGCCGCCGCGGACGCGCCGACCACCCTGCTCGCGCGCCTCCAGGACGACCTGCGCCACGATCGCGCGCCGTCCGCGCAGCCGGCCACCGACGACGGCAGCATCCGCATCCACCGCTGCCACGGCCCGGACCGCCAGGTCGAGGTGCTGCGCGAGACGATCCTGGGTCTGCTGCGCGCCGACCCGACGCTCGAGCCGCGCGACGTCATCGTCCTGTGCCCCGACATCGAGACGTTCGCGCCGCTGGTCACCGCGTGCTTCGGGGCCGGCGACGGTGAGGAGGCCGCGCACCCCGGCCACCGGCTGCGGGTCCGGCTCGCCGACCGCTCGCTGCGCGAGGTCAACCCGCTCTTCGGCACGCTCGCGACGCTGCTCGACCTCGCCGACGCGCGCGTCACGGCCTCCCAGCTGCTCGACCTCGCCGAGTCCGACCCGGTGCGGCGCCGCTTCCGCTTCGACGACGAGGACCTGCCGCGCCTGCGCGAGCTCGCCGAGCGCTCCGGGGTCCGCTGGGGGCTCGACGCGCCCCACCGCGCGGCGTTCTCGCTCGCCCGCTTCCCGGAGAACACCTGGTCGCAGGGCCTCGACCGGCTGCTGGTCGGCGTGGCCATGTCGGCCGACGGTGGCGACTGGCTGGGCGACGCGTTGCCGCTGGACGAGGTCGACTCGGGCGACGTCGAGCGCGTCGGACGCCTCGGGGAGCTGGCCGACCGCGTCGGGGCCGTGATCGAGGGCCTGCGCGGCGAGAAGCCCCTCACCGCGTGGATCGCCGCGCTGCGCCTCGGGCTCGACGGGCTCACCGCGACCGTCCCCGCCGACGCCTGGCAGCTCGCGCAGGCCCGCGGCGAGCTCACCGCGGTGCTCGAGAGCGCGCGGCACGACCCCGCCATGACGCTGCACGACGTCCGCGCGGTGCTCGCCGACCGCCTGGCCGGGCGCCCGACGCGCGCCAACTTCCGCACCGGCACGCTGACCGTGGCGACGCTGATGCCGATGCGCTCGGTGCCCCACCGCGTGGTGTGCCTGCTCGGCATGGACGACCAGGTGTTCCCCCGCGAGACGCGCGCCGACGGCGACGACGTCCTCGCGCGCGACCCGCGCGTCGGCGAGCGCGACCCCGCCGCCGAGGACCGCCAGCTGCTGCTCGACGCCATCGTCGCCGCCACCGACCACCTCGTCGTCGTCCACTCCGGCGCCGACGAGCGCACCGGCGCCGACCGGCCGCCGGCGGTGCCGATCGGCGAGCTGCTCGACACCCTGGACGCGAGCTTCGACTTCGGCGACGACGTGCGGGCCCGCCACCACCTCACCCGGCGCAACCCCCTGCAGCCGTTCGACGCGGACGACTTCGACGCGCGCGCCCCGTTCTCCTTCGACGGCGCCGCGCTCGCCGGCACGCGGGCCCTGCGCCGCGAGCGCAGCGCTCCTGTCCCGTTCCTGCCCGGCCCGCTGCCGGCCCGCCCCGGCGGGGTGCTCGACCTCGAGGACCTCGCCCGGTTCGTCGAGCACCCGGTGCGCGCCTTCCTGCGCCAGCGCCTCGGGGTGTTCGCGCGCGGCGAGGAGGAGGAGACCGTCGAGGCGGTGCCGGTCGAGCCCGACGGGCTGGCGCGGTGGGCGATCGGCGAGCGCCTGCTGCGCGACCGCCTCGCGGGTCGCGACGTCACCGCCTGCATGGAGGGCGAGCGCCGGCGCGGCGAGCTGCCGCCGGGACCGCTGGGCGACCGGCTCGTCCGGGAGCTCGGGGGCCAGGCCGAGCCGCTGACCAGGGCGGTCGCCGAGCTGCGGACCACGGCCGCGGTCGACGTCGACGTCACCACCGACAGCCTCGTCGGGTCGGTCGGCGGGGTGCACGACACGACGCTGGTGACGGTGACGTTCTCGCGGCTCGCGCCGAAGCACCGGCTGCGCGCGTGGGTCGGCCTGCTCGCGCTCACCGCCGCGCACCCCGAACGGCCGTGGCGCGCGGTCACGGTCGGGCGCGGCGGGCGGGACACCCCGACCTCGGTGTCGACGCTCGGGCCGCTCGAGCCCGAGGTGGCGCAGAAGGTCCTCGCCGACCTGCTCGCCCTGCACGCCGACGGCATGCTCGAGCCGCTGCCGCTGATGTGCCGGACGTCGGAGGCCTACGCGCAGGCGCGCGCCACCAAGGGCGACATCGCGGCGATGAACCGCGCCCGCGACCGGTGGACCGACCGCTTCGGCTCCGAGCAGGACGACCCCGCCCACGTGCTGGTCTGGGGCCGCCGGCGCGCCCTCGACGACCTCGTCGGCCCCGCCGACGGTGACGCGCCGAGCCGCTTCGCCGGGCTCGCGACGCGACTGTGGACCCCGATCCGCGAGACCGAGGAGCTGGCGGCCCGGTGACCGCGACCCTGGAGGCACCGACCTCGTTCGACGTCTGCGGCCCGCTGCCCACCGGCACGACCGTCCTCGAGGCCAGCGCCGGCACCGGCAAGACGTTCACGATCGCCGCGCTCGCCGCCCGCTACGTCGCCGAGGGTCACGCGACGCTCCCGCAGGTCATGCTCGTGACCTTCGGGCGCGAGGCCACCCGCGAGCTGCGCGAACGCGTCCGCGAGCGCTTCGTCCGCACCGAGCGGGGGCTGGCCGACCCGGCGAAGGCGCGAGCCGGGGACGACCCCGTGACGAGGCTGCTCGCGGAGGCCGACGACACCGAGGTCGCCACGCGCCGCGCCCGGCTCACCGCGGCGCTCGCGGGCTTCGACGCCGCGACGATCGCGACCACCCACCAGTTCTGCCAGGACATGCTCACCGGGCTGGGCATCGTCGGCGACACCGATCCCGACGGCACGTTCGTCGAGCGCATCGACGACGTGGTGACCGAGGTCGTCGACGACTTCTACCTGCGCAAGTACGCCGTGCCCGGCGCGCCCGCGCCCCACTTCGACCGCACGGTGGCGCTGGAGATCGGCCGCGCCGTCGTCAACGACCCGTCGGCCGGGATCGCCCCCGAGCAGGACCTCGACGGCCCGGCCGGCGCGCGGGCGTCGTTCGCGCGCGCCGTGCGCCAGGAGGTCGAGAAGCGCAAGCGGCGGCGTCGCCTGTTCACGTTCGACGACATGCTCACCCGGCTGCGCAACGCGCTCACCGACCCGCAGCTCGGCGAGGCGGCGTGCCACCGCCTGCGGGAGCGGTTCTCGGTCGTGCTCGTCGACGAGTTCCAGGACACCGACCCGATCCAGTGGGAGATCCTGCGGGTCGCCTTCCACGGGCACAGCGCCCTGACGTTCATCGGCGACCCCAAGCAGGCGATCTACGCGTTTCGCGGCGCCGACGTCGTCAGCTACCTGCAGGCCGTCGACTCGGCGGGCACCAGGTCCGGGCTCGGGATCAACTGGCGCAGCGACGCGCCGCTGGTCCGCGCACTCGAGAAGATCTTCAATGGTGCGGCGCTGGGCGACGAGAAGATCGTCGTGCCGCCGGTCGCGTCCGCCCACCCGCAGCGCCGGCTCGTCGGGGCGCCGCGGCCGGCGCCGTTCCGGTTGCGGGTGCTGCCCCGCGAAGGCCTGCGCAGCCGCTTCAGCAACAGCCTGCCGATCGTCGCTGGTGTGCGCGAGAAGGTCGCCGCCGACCTCGCCGCCGACATCGCCGAGCTGGTCGCCGCCGACTCGCGCTGGGAGGAGCGGGGGCGCAAGGACCCGACCCTGGGTCCCGGTGACATCGCCGTGCTGGTGCGCACCAACGCCAACGCGAACCTCGTGCGCGAGGCCCTCACCGCGGCGGGCATCCCGTCCGTGCTCGCCGGTGCCACCAGCGTGTTCACCACCGAGAGCGCCGAGGAGTGGCTGACGCTGCTCGAGGCCGTCGAGCAGCCGGGGCGCCCGGCGCGGGTGCGAGCGGCCGCGCTCACCGTGTTCCTCGGCCACGCCGCGGTCGACCTCGACGCGCACGCCGACGCGGTGCTCCCCGAGGTCGGCGCCTCGCTGCGGCGCTGGGGCGCGGTCCTGCACGACCGCGGGGTCGCCGCGTTCCTCGAGGCGGTCGCGGCCGAGACGGGGCTCGCGGCGCGGGTGCTCGCGCGCGTGGACGGCGAGCGGCGCATCACCGACGTCCGCCACATCGGCCAGGTCCTGCACGCGGCGGCGGCCGAGTCGCGGCTCGGCGTCGTCGCGCTCGTCGAGTGGCTGCGGGCGCGCATGGCCGAGGCCGCGGCGGGCACCGGCGAGCTGCGGCCCGAGCGCAGCCGGCGCCTGGAGTCCGACGCCGGCGCGGTCCAGGTGCTCACGATCCACAAGTGCAAGGGCCTCGAGTACCCGGTGGTCTACGTGCCGTTCGGGTGGGACCGCTGGGTGTCCGACGAGCCGCGGGTCGTCACCCACCACGACGAGCGCGGGCGGCGGGTGCGCGCGGTCGGCGGCGAGACCGACCCCGCCTGGCGCGACCACATCGCCGCCGCGCGCGACGAGGACGACGGCGAGGACCTGCGGCTGCTCTACGTCGCGCTGACCCGCGCCCAGGGGCAGGTCGTGTGCTGGTGGGCGCCGTCGACGAACACCAAGCCCTCCGCGGTCCACCGCCTGGTCGTCGGCCGCCCCGCGCCCGGGACCAGCCCCGACCGGGCCTACCCGGTCTGGGAGGACGAGCGGGTCCTCGCGCACCTGGAGGGCCTCGCCGACGAGGACATCGCCGTCGAGCGTGTCGAGCCCCGCCGTCCCGTGCCCTACGTCCCGGCCGCCGGCGCCGCCCACCCGCTCGCCGCCGCCCCGTTCGACCGCCCCCTCGACCTCGCGTGGCGCCGCTCGTCGTACTCCTCGCTCACCGCCGGCGCCCACGGACCGGCGCCGGTCGGCAGCGAGCCCGAGGAGCGCACGCTCGCCGACGAGGCCGACCCCGACGACGAGGGCGGGGCGCCCGAGGTCGCCGACGAGGTCGAGCCCGTCCCGTCGCCCATGGCCGACCTGCCCGTCGGCCCGGCGTTCGGCACGCTCATGCACGCGGTGCTCGAGACCGTCGACACCGGGGCCGGCGACGTCCACCGCGCCCTGGTCGCGGCCGCCGGGGCCGAGCTCGCGCACCGGCCGCACGCCGAGGTCGACGCCGTGACGCTCGCCGACGCGCTGCTGCCGGTGATGACCACGCCGCTGCCGGCCGGCGGCCCCGCCACGCTCGCCGACGTCGCCCCGCGCGACCGGCTCGCCGAACTCGACTTCGAGCTGCCGCTGGCCGGCGGCGACCGCACCCGCCCGGGCGCGGGACCGGTGACCCTCGCCGCCGTCGCCGCCCTGCTGCGCCGCCACCTGCCCGCCGGCGACCCGCTCGCCGGCTATCCCGACGCCCTCGACCATCCGGGCGCCCACGGGCTCGGCGAGCAGGTCCTGCGCGGCTACCTCACCGGCAGCATCGACGGTGTGCTGCGCGGACCCGACGGCCGCTTCGCCGTCGTCGACTACAAGACCAACTGGCTCGGGCCGATCGGGCCGACGGGCCGCGCGCCGCTGACCGCGGCGCACTACGGGCCGACGGCCATGGCCACGGCGATGATCGGGTCGCACTACCCCCTGCAGGCGATCCTCTACGCGGTCGCGCTGCACCGGTTCCTGCGCTGGCGGCTGCGCGGCTACGACCCGCACACCCACCTCGGCGGGGTGCGCTACCTGTTCCTGCGCGGTATGTGCGGCCCCGACACCCCGGTCGTCGACGGCACGACGTGCGGGGTGTTCGCGTGGGACCCGCCGCCGGCGCTGGTGGTGGAGCTGTCCGCGCTGCTCGACGGGACCGCCCGGTGACCCTCGACCTGCTGGCCGAGGACGGCATCCGGTTCGCCACGCGCGCCACCGGGCTGCTCGCGGCGTTCAACGAGCGCGGCGTCCTGGCGGCCACCGACGTCCACGTCGCCCGTCGCCTCGGGCGCCTCGGCGGCGAGGGCGACGAGCAGGTCCTGCTGGCCGCCGCGCTGGTCGTGCGGGCCCTGCGCGCCGGGTCGGTGTGCCTCGACCTCGCCGCCGTCGACCGGACCGTGCTCGCCGAGGGCGACGAGGTCGTCGACACCTCCGACCTGCCCTGGCCCGACCCGGCGCCGTGGACCGCGGCGTGCCGGGCCTCGCCGCTGGTCGGCGGCGACGACGAGACGGCCACCGGGCACCCGCTGCGCCTCGTCGACGGCCTGCTCTACCTCGACCGCTACTGGCGCCAGGAGCAGCAGGTCCGCGAGACCCTGGCCCGGCGTTCCGCCGCGCCGCCGCCGACGGTCGACGCCGAGCGCCTGCGCGCCGCCCTCGACCGGCTCTACCCCGTGCGGCCCGACGCCCCCGACGACGCCCAGCGGCGCGCGGTCGCGGTCTGCACGCTGCGCTGGACCAGCGTGCTCGCCGGCGGGCCCGGCACCGGCAAGACGACCACCGTGGCCACGCTGCTCGCGGTCCTGCGCGACCAGGACCCGACCCTGCGCATCGCCCTCGCCGCGCCCACCGGCAAGGCGGCGGCCCGCATGCAGGAGGCGCTCGCCGAGGTCGACCTGCCCGCCGCCGACCGCGCGCGCATCGACGGCCTGTCGGCGTCGACGATCCACCGGCTGCTCGGCCCCGTCCACGGCTCGTCGCGCTTCCGTCACGACCGCCACCGGCACCTGCCCTTCGACGTGGTCGTCGTCGACGAGACCTCGATGGTGTCGCTGACGCTGATGGCCCGGCTGCTCGAGGCCGTGCGGCCCGACGCGCGGCTGGTGCTCGTCGGCGACCCCGACCAGCTCGCGTCGGTCGAGGCCGGCGCCGTGCTCGGCGACCTCGTCGCCGCCCCCGCCGACCCCGAGCCGGAGCTCGACCGGGCCCTCGAGCGGGTGGCCGCGCCCGGCCCGCCGGTGCGGGGCGGGGTCACCGTTCTCGACCGGACCTGGCGCTTCCACGGCACGATCGCGCGGCTGGCGGCGGCGATCCGCTCCGGCGACGCGGACGAGGCCGTCGCCGCCCTGCGCGCCGGCGAGCACGACGTGGCGTTCGTCGAGGACGCCGACCTGACCACCCGCGACCCGGGCGGGCTGGCGGAGCTGCGCGAGGACGTCGTGGGCAGCGCGGGCGAGACCGAGCTCGCGGCCCTCGACGGTGACGCCGCCCTGGCGCTCTCGCGTCTCGACGAGCACCGCCTGCTCTGCGCGCACCGCCGCGGCCCGTACGGCGTGACCCGGTGGGCGGCGGACGTCGAGCGCTGGCTCCTCGAGGCCGGGCCCGTCGCCGACCGCGACGAGGAGTGGTACCCCGGCCGCCCGCTGCTGGTGACGGTCAACGATCACGACCGCGGCATCTACAACGGCGACACCGGCGTGGTGATCGGGACCCCGCGCGGCCCGCGGGCGGCGTTCGCCCGCGGGGGCGCGCCCGTGGAGATCGCGCCGAGCCTGCTGGACGGCATCGCGACCGTCTACGCGATGACCGTGCACCGGGCGCAGGGCAGCCAGTTCGCGCGGGTCTCGGTGGTGCTGCCGCCCGCCGAGTCGCCGCTGCTCACCCGCGAGCTGCTCTACACCGCGGTGACACGCGCCCGGGTCCACGTCCGGCTCGTCGGCAGCGAGGACGCCGTGCGGGCCGCCATCGCCCGCCCGATCGGCCGGGCGTCGGGGCTGCGTCGCCGGCTCTGACCCTCACGTCGATTTGACGTGCACCCACCCGTATGGGCGAATCGTTCCCCTCGCGGGCAGGGCCGCCCGCCCGGCGGGAGGTGCGCGCATGACGGCCGTGGTCGTCTCGATCGTGGTGCTGGTGGCGATGTTCGTCATCGCGACGCTGCTGCCGGTGAACCTCGGCGCGCTGGGGTTCGTCGCCGCGGCCGGCGTCGGCGTGCTGTTGGCGGGGATGAGCCTCGACGACGTCCTCGCCGAGTTCCCGGGCGACCTGTTCCTCATCCTCGTCGGGCTGACCTACCTGTTCGCCGTCGCGCACCAGAACGGCACGGTGGACCTGCTGGTGCGCTGGTCGATGCGCCTCGTGCGGGGCCACCTCGTCGCCGCACCCTGGATCTTCTTCACGCTGTCCGCGGTGTTCTCGGCGATCGGCGCGCTGTTCGCGGTGGCGATCGTGGCGCCGCTGGCGATGCCGTTCGCTCGCCGCTACGGCGTGAACCTGCTGCTCATGGGCATGATGGTGATCCACGGATCGCTGGCGGGTGCGTTCTCGCCGATCAGCGTCTACGGGACGTTCGTGGCCGGCGTCGTCGTGCCGACCGGCATCCCGTTCAGCTCGACGACGCTGTTCCTCGCGCCGCTGGTGGTCAACGTGGTGATCGCCGGCGTGATCTTCGCGCTGCTCGGCGGCCGGAAGCTGGCCGGGGTGAAGGTGGCGCACGGGGCGCCGGCGGGGACCGACCCGGACACCGTCGTCGAGGAGGACGAGCCCGACGAGACGCCGGTCGTCGTGGGCCGTCCGCAGGTGCTGACCCTGATCGGCATCCTCGTGCTGGCCGTCGGCACGGTGGCGTTCAACCTGGACGTGGGCGTGCTCTCGCTGGCGATCGCGGTGACCCTCGGGATCCTCTGCCCGGCCGGTCACCGCGAGGCGGCCAAGGGCATCGCGTGGTCGACGGTGCTGCTGGTCTGCGGCGTGATCACCTACGTCGGCGTGCTGCAGGAGGCCGGCACGGTGGACGTCGTCGGCAACGGGATCGTGGCGCTGGGCGTGCCCCTGATCGCCGCCCTGCTGCTCTGCTACCTCGGCGGCGTGCTGTCGGCGTTCGCGTCGTCGGCGGGCATCCTCGGCGTCCTGATCCCGCTGGCGCTGCCGTTCCTCCAGCAGGGGTCGGTGAGCGCGATCGGGATGGTCGCGGCGCTGGCCGTGGCGAGCACGGTCGTCGACGTCAGCCCGTTCTCCACCAACGGCGCCCTCGTGCTCGCCTCCACCCCCGAGGACGTCGACCGCGAGGCGTTCTACCGGCGGATGCTCGTCTACAGCGGCATCGTCGTGGCGGCGGGCCCGCTGCTGGCCTGGGCGCTGCTGGTGCTGCCGGGCTGGCTGTAGGGGTTCGCTTGGAGCGGGGAGCCGGGTAGTCCGATCCCATGACCGAGGACAGCGCAGCCCGTCGCGCCCGCAACCCCGCCGCCGAGCCGGACCACACCCCGGAGAAGCAGAGCGAGCTCAAGCTCAACGTCGGGATCGGCACGATCGGGACGATCCTCTCGATCGGCGTCGCCCTGATCTTCTTCCTGGTCGAGCACAGCGTCGTGCTCGGCCTGGTCTTCGTCGTCGTCGCGGTGGTCGCGGGGGCGATCACGCTGTACGCGGCGCAGCGGAAGCGGAAGGCCCGGTCGAGCTGAGGAGCCGAGAACCCTTCGGGAATCGAAGTGTTCTCGTCAAAGCTCAACGGCTGCGGCGAGCCGGGGTTCCACGTCAGCGACGCGACGGCGAAGGACCACCTCGTCGGAGTCGTACATGCGCAGAGGTGTGCCGTCAGATCGGTACCGGTCGATGGCGAGTCCGACAGCTTCCGCCGCCGCACGCACTCGAGGAGAGAACCCCGTGCGCGAGCGGGCGAGGTGCTCACGGAACTCCGCAGCGAACTGTGCCGGTGTGACCGTCCCTTCGAGGAGATCGCGGATGAGCCGGAGGAGTTCGGCACCGCTTCCGGTGTCGGCGAGCAGGGCCGGCCGCGGGCGGCCCTCCTCGACCGCCCGCACCCTGTCGGCCTCTTCCTCGAGCGCGGGGAGCTGTGACGACACGGCATGTCGCAGCTCATCGTCGTCGAGTCCGCCCTTGCGAACGCGCGACTCAGGCTCGGCGATGTGCTCCTCGACGGCGTAGAAGATCTCGCTGATGAAGATCCAGGTCTCGCCGGGCACGCGAGTGGCCTGGCCGATGAGCCGGATCCAGTGCTTCTTGAACGTCGTCGCGTCCTGCACCCCGTCCAGCAGCGCGCGCGCCTCGTTCACGAAGGGTTCGATGTCGGCCGAGGTGCCGACAGGGCCTTCACTCATCGGACCTCACAAGCTCCGTCGGGCGATGACGTTGTCGAGCTGCACCGGGTTGAGCCGCCAGCCTGAGAGGAAGCGTCCGTCGGGCAGCTGCATGGCCATGAGTCGGGTCGCGGGATCGACGGTGGCGGTCGACGGCGTCGAAGACCGGGCCGGCGTTGGCCGCGTGGACCGCGCGCAGTGCGCCGTCGGCCTCGACCACGCCGCGCGCCACGGCGTCGCCGATCGCGCGCCAGGCCTCCCCGACCTCGTGGACGCGGACCGGGTCGACGTCGGGCCAGTACGCGGCCAGCTCGTCGGGGACCGGACCGATCGGACCGGGGCCGGCCGCTGACGCCGGCCCCGCGCCGCCGAGCACGGGGAGGACGGCGGGCGCGGGGAGGCGTTCGCCGGGCCGTCCGCCCGGTACCGCGGTCTCGTCGGCCTCCACCCGGGCGTTGGCGGTGTCGGTGAGCCCGACGGCCATGCCACCGAAGATCGCGACGCCGGCATGGAGCGCCGACCAGGTGCGCCCGGCGAGCGCGTCGTAGCGACCGCGCCAGGCCCCGAGGGCGGCGTCGTCACCCGCGAACCCCGCCGACGCCTCCAGCGTGCCGCGACCGGCCGCCCGCGCGACCGCGTCCTGGACCTCGGCCGACACCTGCGCCGCGCGCACGATCTCGGGCGTCGAGAGCGTCACCCACGGCGGCGCGTCCGGCGCGATGCCGGGACCGGCGGTGGCGGACCACGCACGGACCGACGCGGTCTGCGCGGTCCGGTGGTTCGTGGCCGTGGTGTCGAGCAGCTCGCGCAGGGATTCGAGCCGCGCCCGGACGGACACCGACGCGTCGCGCCACTGCGCCCACGCCGTGGCGAAGGTGTCGGACGCCCCGCCGCTCCACGCCTCGCGCACCGTCGTGACGACGCGGTCGGCCTCGTCGACGGTCCGTCGAAGGTTGTCGACCTGGCGGCGGAGGTCGGCAGCGGACGACGGGAGCGCTCCCGCCGCCACCACGAGATCCGCCACGCGGCGAGCGTGCCAGCCCATGTCGCGCCACGGGTGTGGTTCGACCGAGGCCGCGGGCTCTGATGGAGATGCTTCGGAATCCGAAGCGTTCCCATCGACGAGAATTCGCCCTAGTCGTACCCGCGGAAACCCTCCCACGCGAGGCGGCGCTCGCGGCGGGGGTCGGACTCGATGCGGTCGGTGCGGTCGAGGATCTTCGTCAGGCGGGTCGTGGCGTCGTACCGCGGCCAGTGCGAGGCGGGCGCGCCCTCGCGGGCGAACCGGATCCAGTCGTCCTGCACCCGCTCCTGCATCGCCTGCAGCGCGCGGCGCCCGCCCAGCGCCGTGAGCCACTTGCCGGCGTTCGAGCGGGCGAGCCCGAAGACCGCGTAGAGCTCCATGCCGTGCGTGGCCCGCACGCCCATGAGGTTGAGCACCGGCGTCGTCAGGTCGTAGCGGTAGGCGTACACCGGCCCGCGGTGGGACTGCATGATCCGCACCGAGGGGTACCAGAACATGTAGTCGCCCCCGAGGTCCTTGCGGAACGGCCGGCCCTCGTACGCGGCGAGCACCTGGTCGCGCAGCTCCGGCTGGGTCAGCGCGAACATCCGGTGCGCGCGCTCCTCGCTCACGAGCACGTCGAGGCGCATGCGCGGCAGCTCGAAGAGACGGCCCTCGGTGTCGTTGGTGCCGATGATCAGCGGGACGTCGGCGGCGCGGCCCGCCTCGAAGGCGTCGAGCGGGGACTCGGGCAGCAGGTCACCGTCGACGACGGGCGCGGTCGGGATGGTGCCGGGCTGGTCGCCGAGGTGCTCGCGCAGCACCCGCGCGGCGCCGAGCAGCTGCCCGGGTGTCGCCTGGAGGAGCCCGGTGAGCGGGTCGTCGTCCGCCCCGAGCGCGGTGACGAAGCCGGCGGCCCAGGCCCGGGCCCGCTGCTGCCCGAACACCATGCCGGGCGCCGAGCTCTCGGCGATCGCGCGGTGGAACAGACCGCGCGCGGCCGGCGTCGCCATCAGCGTCGTCACCGAGATCGCGCCGGCCGACTCGCCGAAGATCGTGACCTGGTCGGGGTCGCCGCCGAAGGCCGCGATGTTGTCGCGGACCCACTCCAGGGCGGCGATCTGGTCGCGGAGCCCGAGGTTGTTCTCGACCGGGCGCTCCGCCGTGCCGTACGCGGAGAAGTCGAGGTAGCCCAGCGCGCCGAGCCGGTAGTTGACGTTGACGTAGACGACGTCACCGCGGCGGGCGAGCTCGTACCCGCGGTAGGTGGGGGCCGACCCCGCGCCGACGACGAACGCGCCGCCGTAGAACCAGACCATCACCGGGCGCGGGCCGTCGGAGGCGGTGGCCGGCGCGGTGACGTTGAGCGTCAGGCAGTCCTCGCTCATCGGCGTGTCCTTGCCGGCGCCGAGGAACTCGCCGACCCGCTCCTGGATCGGCACCGGGCCGTACTGCGACCCGTCGCGCACGCCCTCCCACGGCACCACCGGGTGCGGCGCGCGGAGCCGGAGATCGCCGACCGGGGGCGCGGCGTAGGGGACGCCGCGCCAGGTGTGCACGCCGCGTGTGGTGATCCCGCGGACGACGCCGCCGGTGGTCTTGACCTCCGGGCCCGGGACGGGGATCTCCTGCCGCGAACGCATACCGCGAGTCTGTGGGACGGGCCCGTGCTGGCGCTCGCCGATGTGATGGAGGAGCCGCGTCATCACCCGTCCCGGGCGTGTCGCGTGGGGAGGTCCGACCCCTCGACGACAAGACGAGTGGGCGTGCTGACACGCTCGGCGGTACGTCAGGCCACGCTCGGTCACACATCAGATGGATATTCGCTCTAACGGCCCAGCGTGTCGCGTTGCGGGTGCCGATGATTTCTCTCGATGGACGTGCAGACCGACGCGGGGGTCGACGCCGCGCTGTGGGGACTGGAGGCCGCCTTCGTGGCGTCGCCGCCCCCGGAGACGCTGGCGGGCTGCCCGCATTGCCACGGCGAGGTCCGCGTCGCGGACGCCGACCCGCTGACGCTCGCGCTCGCCCTCGGCAACACCCTCGGCACGGCGGACGACCTGCGCGCGCTCACCCCGTGGCTGCTGCGCCGGGCGCTCACCGACGACCGTGTCGACCTGCGCACCGTGCTGACCCGCGTCGCCGAGAACTGGGCGGGCTGGAGCGACCTCGAGCGCGACGCCGTGCGCGACGTCGCCGACGCGGTGTGGACCGCGCTGCTCGACACGCACCCCGACGACCCGGGCGGCGCGACGGCGGTCGCCATGCTCGACAGCATCGCCGCGCTCGGGGACCCGCCGGACCGGCTGCTCGCCATCTGGGAGTACAAGGAGATCGCGAGCGCCGACCACCACCTCGCCGAGCTCGTCGTCGACGCCTTCTACGGTGCCCGGGTCGACCCGCAGGTCCTCGCGTGGGCGCGGGCGGACGCGCAGCGCGCCCGCCTCGAGCGGGCACGCGACCGCGACCGCGGCCGCCCCTGGGCCGGCACGCTCACGGCGGCCTGCGACCTCGCCGGGTGATCAGGGGGGCGCGACACTGGGGGCGTGGCGAGCTCGCGCGGTCTCCCCGACACCCTGGTCGACGAGCTCTGGCGGCGTGCGGTCGGCGGGATCGGTCCGTTCGCGGGCGCGGCGTCCGTCGCCGGGGACGCGCTGACCGCCACGGGGGACGACGTCGAGGCCGCGGTGCGGCGGGTCGTCGGCTCGCACGTGCGGCTCGCGGCGAGCTCGGGGCTGCTGACCAGCCTCGGCGGCGCGGCGACCCTCGTCGTCACCGCCCCGGCGGGCACCACGGGGCTCTACCTGCTCGGCGCGCGCCTCTCGGCGGCCGTGGCGCACCTACGCCGTCGCGACCTCGCCGACCCGGTGGTCCGCACCGCGGCGCTGGTCTGCGTGCTCGGCGCCGACGGGGTCGAGCTCGCCGAGCGCACCGGCCTCGACCTGGTCAACGCCTCCCTGCTGCACGGGCTGCGCGGCCTGCCGCCCGAGGTCCGCGCGCAGCTCGACACGCGCATCGGCTTCCGGCTGACCTCGCGGTTCACGCGCCGCGGCGCCCTCAACGTCACCAAGCTGATCCCGGTGGTCGCGGGCCCGATCGGCGCCGGGGCCGACGCGATGGCGATGCGGACGATGGCGACGTTCGCGCAGGCGCACCTCTGACCTGTCTGACGCACCGCACCCGGATTGTCACGCAAAGTCACCCGACTGGGCGCCTTTGGCGCGTGGTGTGGTGGATGGTGCTCGTGTGGGGGTCATGGTGTGCCGCGGCGGATCACGGGGATACCGCCGAGTGAGCGGGAGGTGCGTGCGTGATGGCCGGGTCCGGGGCTCCCACGGGGCGTGTGCGGCGCACGGCGCGGGCGCGGATGGGCACGGTCGCGCTGACCACCGCCGCGGTGCTCCTGCTGCCCGCTCCGGCCGTGGCGCAGCCGGCGCCGACCGACCCCGGGGTCCCGGCGGGACCGGTCGTGCCCGCCGTGCCCGACGCGGCACCGCTGGGTGTCCGTCAGCTCGACCCCGCGCACGCCGTCATGCCGCCGGCCGCGCTGCCGCCGGCGTCCCCGGTGACCGCAGGGGTGTCGTCGGTGGGCTTCACGCCGGGCGCCCGGGACGCCTCCGGCGCGCGCGAGGTCCGCGAGGCCCGGCCGCTGCGCCTCGTCGCGGTGACCTGGACCGGCGCCGCGCCGGACGCGGTCGCGGTGCGCTCGACCGACGCCGCCGGGCAGTGGGGCACGTGGACCGACCTCGACCCGGCCGGCAGCGAGAAGGACGCGCCGACCCCCGACACCGTGCCCGCCGCGGGCGGCACCGACCCGATCTGGGTGGGCGAGCGCACCGCCGTGCAGGTGCGCGCGCTGCGCGCCGGCGTGCCGGTGACCGACGAGGTGCAGGTCGTGCGCATCGACCCGGGCATCGGGAGCAACGACCAGGCGATCGGCGCCCTCGGCGCCGCCCGCGGGCCCGCCGCACCGAAGTACGTCACGCGGTCGCAGTGGGGCGCCGACGAGTCCAAGGCGACGTGGGGCCCGGAGACCACGCCGACCGTGCGCGCGGTGACGATCCACCACACCAGCGAGTCGAACGACTACGGCCCGGCCGACTCGCCGGCCATCGTCCGCGCGATCTTCGCGTACCACACGCAGAAGCAGGGCTGGGGCGACATCGGCTACAACGCCCTCGTCGACAAGTACGGAACGATCTTCGAGGGTCGGGCCGGCGGGATGGACAAGGCCGTCGTCGCGGCCCACGCGGGCGGGTTCAACCGCGAGACGTGGGGCATCGCCATGATGGGCAACTACATGACCGAGGCGCCGACCCCGGCCGCGCTGAACTCCGTCGCGTCGCTCGCCGCGTGGAAGCTCGGCGGGCTCTACCGCGACCCGCGCGAGCAGGTGCAGCTCACCTCGGCCGGCGGCGGCACGTCACGCTTCCCGAAGGGGCAGTCGACGACGGTGCCCGCGCTGTTCGCCCACCGCGACGTCGGGAACACCTCGTGCCCCGGCGACTCCGCCTACGCCCAGCTGGACCCGCTGCGCGACCAGGTTCAGCGGCTGATCGCCGAGTCCGCCACCGACGTGCGGACGGCGTGGTCGGCACAGCGCGCGTCGCTCGGTGAGCCGACCCGGGTCGAGTCGCCGACCGCCGACGGGTCCGGGCGGATCACGACCTTCGAGCACGGCACGGTGATCTGGTCGCCGCGCACGGGCGCGTGGTCGGTCACCGGGGCCATCGCCGACCACTGGCGCGGGGCCGGCGCGGAGGGCTCGCCGCTCGGGTACCCGACCGGGGCCGAGCACGACGTGCCCGGCGGGCGTGCGCAGTCCTTCGAGCACGGCGCGCTGACCTGGGACCGGGCCAGCGGCGCGGTCCGCGGCGGCGTCTGAGCGGTCCCGTCCCCCCAGCGCTGCGCCGCCACGCACGGCAGGATGCGCGGGGTGGACGACGACGCGGCACGACGTGCGGCCGTCGACGGCGCCGTGAACCGCTTCCTGGCGCTGGTCCGGGGCGGCGCGCCCGACCTGCTCGAGGGGGCCCTGGAGATCGCCCGCGCGGCCGACCCGGCCGCCGACGTCGACGCCGCCCGCGCCGAGCTCGACCGGCTGGCGCAGGGGCTGGGCGACCTCGACGACCTGGTGCGCCGCCTCTACGTCGAGGAGGGCTTCCACGGCGACCGCGAGGACTACTACGACCCGCGGAACTCCTCGCTGACCCAGGTCCTCGACCGGCGCGCCGGCATCCCGATCACCCTCGCGGTGGTCTGCATCGAGGTCGGGCGGCGCGCCGGGCTCGGGCTCGACCCGGTGGGCATGCCGGGCCACTTCCTCGTGCACCCGCGGGGCGCGCTGCAGCACCTCGACCCGTTCACCGGCGAGATGCTCGACCGCGAGCAGTGCATCCGCCGGTTCCGCGAGTCGACGGGCCTCGGGCCCGACGTCCCGTTCGACGACACCCTGCTGGCCCCGATCGGCGCCGACGCGGTGCTCGTGCGCATGCTGACCAACCTTCGCGGCATCCACCGCGCGCGGGGCGATCTGGGCGAGCTCGGCTGGGTCCTGCGCATGCGCCTGGGCCTGCCCGGGGTCAGCGCGGTCGAGGTCGCCGAGCTCGCCGAGGTCCGCGGCCGGCGCGCGGGGTTCCGCGAGGCCGCCGACCTGCTCGAGGAGTGGGCCGAGGTGCTCCCCGACGACGCCCCGGCCCTGCGCCGCCACGCTCGCAGCTGGCGCGCGCACCTGAACTGAGGGGCTCCGCCCACGTGAGTGGTATGGGTCGTCAGGACGACCCATACCACTCACGTGGCCGCAGGCCATCCCCGACCTGTCGCCATGGACATGTCAGGATGGACTGGTAGCGTCGCCGCATGTCGCTGCGCCACGCCCTGCTGGGGCTGCTCGCCCACGGTCCGGCCAGCGGCTACGACCTCACCCGCGCCTTCGACGGCAGCATCGGCCGCTACGCGTGGCAGGCCGGCCACAGCCGCATCTACCCCGAGCTGGCGAAGATGGCCGAGGCCGGCCAGGTCGTCGTCGAGGAGACCGGCCCGCGCGGGCGCAAGACCTACGCGCTCACCGCCGACGGCCACACCGAGCTGCGGCGCTGGATGCTGCACTGGCCCGAGCAGACCTCGGTGCGCGACGAGACCGTGCTGCGCATGTTCCTCGTGCAGTCGCTCGAGCCCGACGACGCGCGCAAGCTGCTCGAGGGCATCGCCGCGCACTGCGCCGCCGAGATCGAGAACCTGCGTCCGGTGATGGAGGCCGACGACGCCGAGCACACCCCCGGCGACCCGCTGCCCTTCGGTCGCCTGGCCGGCGAGTACGGGCTGCGCCAGTACGAGGCCGTGCACGGGTGGGCGTTGTGGAGTCTGGAGCGCCTGGGGTCGGCGCAGCCCGCCACCCGGGCCTAGGCGACGGCGGGCCGCTCGTCGAGGTGCTCCGCGGCCCATTCGCGGGCCTTCGCCCCGGCGCGCCGGCCGTACCAGGCGTTCCAGATCGAGAGCCCCACGATCGTCGCGACCATCATCCCGGTCGACAGCCCGACCATGACGTCGATCGGCAGCAGGTAGATCAGCGGGATGCGCAGGGTCGCCTCGAGCAGCAGCCCGACGCCCCACACCACGGCACTGCGCCGGAACATCGTCCGGATCGGCGGCAGGGTCCGGTAGAACTCCTCCATCTCCTGCGCCCCGCGCGGCTGCCAGGTCTGGAACGCCGAGAGCGTCAGGGGCTTGCCGGCGACCAGGCTCGCGAGGAACACCAGCCCCACCAGCGCCGTGCCGAACGAGTCCTTGACCAGCAGGAACCGCGGGTCACCGCCGACGAACGCCAGCGCGAGGCCGAGCCCGAACACGCCGAGCATCACCGCGGCGAACCATGTCACCTGCCGGGCGCGGACCGCGACCCAGACGAGCCGCACCCCGGCCGCGAGGGTGGCGACGAGCAGAGCCACCCAGTCGGAGGCGCCGAGGGCGTGCAGGCCGTAGTAGCCGACGAGCGGGAGACCGACGTCCCACAGCAGGCCCGAGAAGTGTCGCAGAACGCCCCCGCGCTCCTCCTGCTCGTCAGCGCCGGTCTCTCGCTCCATGCCCGAGAGCGTGCACCTGTCCGTCACGACATGTCAATCAGGACATGTCACTCGTCGGCGTCCAGACCGCGCTCGATGGCATATCGCGCCAGTTCCACGCGGTTGGTGAGCTGCAGCTTGCGCAGGGAGTTCTGGACGTGGTTCTCCACCGTGCGGTGCGACAGCGTCAGCCGCGCGGCGATCGCCCGGGCCGTGAGCCCCTTGGCGACGAGGCGCAGGACCTCGGTCTCGCGCGGGGTCAGCTGCGGCTCGTCAGGGGCCTCGGTCTCGCGCCGGCGGTACTCGCCGAGCACCAGACCCGCGAGGCCCGGGGAGAACACGGCCTGCCCCTCGGCGGTGCGCCCGATCGCGTCGACCAGCTCCTCCATCGCCGCCGACTTGGTGAGGTAGCCCGTCGCCCCCGCCCGGACGGCGCCCAGGACGTCGCCGTGCTCGGTGCTCGCCGACAGCACGAGCACCTGCGTGTCGGGCAGGGCCGCGCGGACCTGCGCCGTCGCCTCCGCGCCGGACAGCTCCGGGAGCTGCAGGTCCATGAGGACGACGTCGGGGCGCACCGCCCGGGCGATCCGCACGGCCGCGGCGCCGTCGGGGGCGGTGGCGACGACCTCCACGCCGCGCTCGGCGAGATCGCGGGCGACGCCCTCGCGCCAGATCGGGTGGTCGTCGACGACCATCACGCGGACCACTAGGAGCTCCTCCTCGTGCGGGGGACGGTCATTGTCGGTGCCGGCTCCGCAGGCTGCGCGGCACCATGATCTCCCACTCGGTGCCCTCGCCGGGCGCGGTGTGCAGGTCGATGGTGCCGCCGAGGCCCTGCACGCGACCGCGCATCGACCCGGCGACCCCGAGGTGCCCCTCAGCCGCCGCCTGCTCCAGGCGGCCCTCGGGGATGCCGACGCCGTCGTCGCGCAGGCTGACCGTGACGCGCGCGGCGTCGTCCTCGACGAGCACCCAGAGCCCGGCGTCCTCGCCCGCGTGGGCGGCGGCGTTGTGGGCGGCCTCGCGCACCACGGCGGCGAGCTCGTCGACCACCGCGGCGGGCAGCAGCACCGGCTCGGCGGGCACGGCGAGCGAGGCGTGCGCCGGGACGACGCCGGCGAGCCGGGACGAGAGGTCGACGGTGCCGTCGGGGCCCGCGACCGGCGCCGAGGTGATCAACCGCCGCAGCGCGACCTCCTGCTCCCCGGCGAGGCGGGCGAGATCGAGGGCGGACGCGTCCCGGTCGACCCGCGCCAGCTCGGCGCCCCGGCGGCGCACGAGGGCGAGGACCTGCAGCACGCCGTCGTGGATGTCGCGGGCGAGGCGCTCGCGCTCGGCGGTGGCCGCCTCGAGCGCCGTGGCGGCGCGCAGCTTCTCGACCGAGCGGCGCATGGTGTCCGCGGCCAGCCCGACCGCGAGCCCCGCGACCAGGAGGAGCTGCGCGTCGAACAGCAGGTCGGTGTCGACGACCCGGCGCACCCCGAACAGGACGGTGACGGTCACGAGCGCGCCCCCGAGCCCGCCCCGCCAGCCCAGCGCGATCGCCAGCGCGAGCACCGGGCCCGCGGACCAGACGGTGGTGATCACCGGCCCGCCGTCGGCGACCCGCTGCGGGGTGTCGACGAGCAGGGTCGACGCGGTGGCCAGCGCGGTGAGGACGAGGTCGAGGCACGCGGTGACGGGGTCGCCGGTGCGCAGGTAGCGCGTGGACGAGACCACCGTCCACACGGCCATGGCGGCGACGACGGCGACCCCGAGCGCCGGGTGCGCCCACTGGCCACCGAAGCGCACCGCGTTCACGACCACGGCGACCAGCGCCACCGCGCGGTAGACGACGAGCCCGCGCCAGAGCGGGACGAGGTGGGGGTGGGCCCGCGCGCGCAGGGAGACGTCGACGGCGGTCACGTCACCTCCCCGGGCGCGAGGCGCGAGCGTATCGGGCACGTCGGACACCCTGGCGTGCGTCGCCCGGCGGGGGATGGGGGGAACTACGCGGAACCGCACCCACGGCGACCGCCCACCGGGCAGCATCGGCCGGCGTGACCGACGGATTCGGCGTCGACCCGGCGATGCTCGCGCGCACCGCGCAGGGCATCCGCGGCGTCGTCGACACCCTCGGCGAGGTGGGGCACGGCTACCTCGCCGAGTCCGGGCGCGGGCTGTCGTTCCTCGCGCTCGGGGGGGAGGAGTCGGGGCACCCGCAGGTGGGCGCGTCGTTCGACGCCTTCCTCGACCGCTGGTCCTGGGGTCTGCGGGCCCTGGTGCAGGACGGGCGGGCGGTCGCCGAGGCGCTCGACGCGGCCGGCGTCGAGTACGACGGCGTGGACACCTCGGTGTCGGGAGAGCTGCGGCGCCTGGTCGCGCTCGCCGTCGGCGACCCGGGCAGCGACGGGGTGCCGGGCGCGTTGCGGTAGGACGTCGAACGGCCGCCAGGGCACTTGGGAGTTGGTCGTGGACCCCGAACGGAAGCTGATCCTCCACTTCCTGCACCTGGGGGGAGATGACGTCGCTCCGGCTCCGGGTCGGAGCGGGGGCCGAACTGCTCGGCGATCTCCACTACGTCCGTGACGAATACTCGTTCGACTTCCAGCCCTCGGACGGCGACGTCCTCGCCAGGCGGTGTCCGGCGGGGACGACGTCCCTGCTCGTGCAGAACCTCCAGCTCGAGGTCGGACTCCCGGAGCAGTCCCTGATGTTCGCGTGGGGCCTGCACCCGCAGACCATCTGGAGCGAGAGTCGTCTCGAACCACCGGCCGCGCGGCCCGGGGTCGTCGAGGTCGTGTGGCCCGACGATCTCTCGCTCGGGACGTCGGTCGCCGTCGACGACCGCTTCGCGTGGGGCACCACCTGGGACCCGGTCCGGCGATGGCTGCGCATCGCCCCGTCCAGCGTCGACGACGGAACGGCGGTCGAGATCGCGACCGGTGTGATCGTCGTGGTGAGCGGCGACCAACTGCGCTCCGTCTGGTTGAACCCGGCCATCGTCGACACCCGCGCGTCGTAACCCTCCGACCCTCGCCTCCTTCTCGTCACTCCGGATCGGCGAACGGACTACCGCGAGGTATCGATCGTGGATCAAGATCCCGGAAAGGGCTAACGTGGCGCGACGCTGCGCCGAACAGATGAGAGCTGGGGCACCTGCTCGGGCGATGATCGCGCACCAGAGGGGGAGACGTGGACCGGTGGACGATGGTGCTGGAAGCGGTGCCGGGATCGCTGCGGGCCGTCCGCGTCGAGGACGACGACCACCGCCCGATCGACGTCGACCTCGCCGACGGTGACGCCGACACCCTGAGCGCGTCGCTGCTCGCGCTGGTCGACGCCGAGGACGGCCGTCCGGACCACCTCGTCCTGGTCGTGCCCGGTGACCTCGACGAGGAGCGCTTCACCGCCCTGTCCACCGCCGTGCGGCTCGCCCGCTTCCCCGAGCCGTCCTGGCTGCCCGACGCCGTGTCCTGGGCCGGCGGGCACCTGGCCGGCTGGGGCTCGGGGACGCCGGTGACCGTGGTGGACGCCCGCGGCGACGACCTGGTCGTGTGGCCGATCCGGACCTCGGACGACGGTGTGGAGATCGGCGAGGGTGCCCCGCGTGACCTCGGCGGACGGCTCGACGCCCTGCTCACCGGGGTCGTGCACGCCAAGCTCGCGATCGTCGCGCCCGGGATCGCCGAGGCCCTGCGGCTGCGCACCGATGCCGTCGGGCGCCGCGATGCGGCCCACCTCGGCCACGAGCTGCACGAGGCCCGCCGGCTGATGTGCGCGACGGACGGCGAGGAGCTCGTCGTCACCGCCGGCGACGCCGAGGTCTACGTGACCCGCGAGGAGTTCACCGGCCTCGTCGACCACGCCCTGCGCGACACCGTCGGGGGCACCGTCGCGCAGGACGCGGCGCACACCCTCGTCCTCGCGCCCGGGACCTCGCCGATCGTCGAGCAGCTCGCCGCCACCCCCGGCGGGGCGGTGCTCACGGCGCCGGTGGGGACGACGTCGTTGGTCGGGGCGGCGGCCCTGGTCCTGCCGCGCCCGCACGGGGTCGACGACCCCACCCCGACCGACGGCATCCGGCTGCCCGGCCGGGCGCCGCGCGAGACGGCGGTCGTGCCGCTCCCGCGCGAGACCTCGGGGCGCGACCGCCTCCCGATCTGGGCGGTCCCCGCCCTCGCCGGCCTGCTCGTGCTGAGCCTGGCCGGGGCCGGGACGGTGCTCGCCACGGCCCCGGACCCCGGCGTCGTCCCGGCCGCCGACGCGGGCTCGCTGTCGCCCGTCGTGCCGGTCGGCTTCGACCGCCTCGGGGGAGACGGCGGACGCTGAGGCGCGCTCAGGAGGTGACGGCCTCCACGTACTTCTGAGGGTCCTTCTCCTCGAACGACAGTCCGCGGCCCTCGGCGTGCTCGACCTTGAACTGCTCGAACTTCGCGCCGAGCTCCTGACGGAACGCCAGCGTCGTCTCCTTGCGGAAGGGCGCGAGGTCGTCGCGCTCCTCCTCGGCCATGTGGTGGTTGTTCGCCTGGTCGGTCTCGTCGATGGCGTCCCACCACTCCTGGCTGCCGACCTCCGCCTTGCGCGCCTTCTCGGTGCCCTCGCGGATCTCGTCGTGGTCGCCGATCGCGTCCTCGGTCGCCGACGCGTCCTCGTCGTCGACGCGGCGCGCCATCGACGGGTAGAAGTGCTGCTCCTCGGCGGAGGCGTGGATCTCGAGCTGGACGGCGAGCGAGTTCCAGACCTTCTCGGCCTCCTCGGGCTGCTCCCGCAGGTCGGCGAGGTGCAGGAACTGGCGCCGGAACCAGTCGTGGTCGTCGAGGATCATCTCGGTGATGTCGGCGGACATGGGTCCCTCTCGTTCGCGTGGTGGCGTCCGGGAGCTACCCCGACTGCGCGAGGGAGAACCGGAAGGCGAGCCTCACCTCGCGTGCACGGACCCCGCGGCGTCGACGAACCACACCTCGGCCCCCGCACCCTCCAGGGACGTCGCCCGCTGCGCGGTGAGGCTGCGGTAGCGCCGGGTGTCGGGCAGCGCGATGACGATCCGCGCCCGCGGGTGGGCGCGCCGCCGCTCGGCCGCGGCGTGCTCGGCGGCGCTGAACCAGTCGCCCGCGATCGTCGTCGGGTGGGTCCGCGCCCCGTCGGCGGGCCAGCCGGTGACCTCGACGTGCACGTCGTCGCCGTCCAGCGACGCGATCAGGTCCCGCGCGGGACCGGTGCCGTCGACCGACGCCCAGCGCAGCGTCGCGCCCCGCCGCACGAGCCACCCGGCCACCAGCGACTGCACGTTGACCACCCGCGACCACGCCTGCAGCGCGTCGTAGGGCGGGGGTCCGCAGGTGCTCGACGCGGCGGTCCCGGACTCCTCACCCGGGGACGGGCCGTCGGTGGTCGACAGGCCGGGTGTGACGGCGTCCCCTGGGCCCTCGGCCTCCGGAGCGGGCGCCTCGTCGGTGACGGCGGGGACGTCGACCTTCGGAGCGTGCTGCTCGGAGGCCTCCCCGTCCGGCGCCGGGTCCGCGGCTACCGCCGTGGCGTCGGCGCTCGTCGACGCCCCGGACCGCGCCTTCCGCGGGCGACGAACCTTCGGCGCGACGGCCGCCGGTACCGCCTGCTCCGGTGAGGTCGCCTCGACCTGCTCAGCGTTCTCCTCGGGGGAGAGCGGCGCCGGCTCGGCCACCGTGCGCGTGCGGCGGGCCTTCGGCGCGGCGGTGGTCGACTCGGACGCCCTCGCCCGGCGGCCCCGGCGCTTCGTCGGCGCCGGGAGGCGGTTGACGATCGGGCGCGTGCCGACGCGTTCGAGCGCCCCCTCGGCGACGAGGCGCCGGCAGAGCTGGTTGACGGTCTGCGGGCGGACATCACCGAGTTGCCGTGCGAGGGCGGCGTCGGTCAGCCCGTCCGGTGACTCCTCGAGCATTCGGAGCACCGCAGCACGCCGATCGGTGGGGTCGGGGCTCACCGGGAGGGCCATCCTGTCGTTCCCCTCCGTGTTCGGGCGGTCAGTTCGGTCTGAGCTGGGGATTTCCGTCGCGTGACGGCTCGCGCATCCGCGTGCGTGACCAATCCGTGACCCGTATGGTAACGAGGCATGCTGGCACTGACGGAGACGGCGGCCGAGGCCATCTCGTCCATCCTCGAGTCCAACGAGATGCCCGAGGGGTCGGGTCTGCGCATCGCGGCCACCCCCAACATGGCGGAGGAGGGCCTCGAGCTCTCGGTGGCCCCCACGCCCGCCGCGGACGACACGGTGCTCGAGGGTGGCGGCGCCGTCATCTTCCTCGAGCCGCAGGCGGCCTCGGCCCTGGACGACAAGGTCCTCGACGTGGAGCGGGTGCCCGACGCCGAGCGCGGCGACGGGGACGAGTTCCGCTTCGCCATCACGCCGCAGTCCGAGCTCCAGGACTGACGTCCCGCTCGACCCGGCGCGTCATCCCTGCGCCGGGTCGTGGGTGAGCGGCTGGCCGGCACCCTCCGACCGCTCCCGCGGCACCTGCGCCCGCCACCGGGCCAGGTGCGGATGTCCGGGCTCCAGCTCCTCCACCTGCCGCAGCGCGAGTTCCACCGCCGCCCGGTACCCGCGCGTCAGCGCCCACGGCGGCGGCTCGGCCGACGCCGCCAGCGCCTCGGTCACCGCCGCCTTCGCCGCCACCACCGCGGGCTCCCCGAACCGGGCCAGCGCTTCCTGCGCGTGACGGTGACGCTCGGGGCGCGGCGTGATCGCGCGACCCTCGACGGTCCGGGTCGGGTGCGGGAGGTGCAGCGTCGCCCCGGGCGCCCGGCCCGGTGGGATCGGGTCGGTGGCCGCGTGCGTCCGTCCGCTCGCGAGCAGGCGCGGGAGCAGGTGGGTGTGGGGCCCGTCGGGGCTCGTGCCGTCGGGCGGCGGGATCGGGGTGAAGACCTCGAGGCGTGCGACCGCGGTGCGGAACACCCGGTGCGGGCCCCCCTCGACCAGCAGCCCGATCGCCGCGCCCGCCTCGGCGAGCGGCCGCCCCTCCACCGCGCGCAGCGACGCCAGCAATTCCGCATCGCTCGTGCGCACGCACGCCGCGAGGTGCGGCGCGCCGACGCCGAGGTCGACGAGCACGGCGTCGCGGTCCTCGGCGCGCAGGGCGTCGCGGTCGGGGCCCAGCTCGGTGACCACCGAGCGGCCGCCGGCGTCCGCGGGCACGCACAGCGCCACGGCCTGGCTCCAGGAGTCGCCCGCGCGACGCTCCCACGCCAGCGGCACGACGTCGTCGGCCACCTGCACGGCGATGCCACCCCGCGCGGTGACCGCGGTGGCCCGGCCGGGCGCGCGCGTGAGGGAGACCTCCTCGTCCGGATCGCGCAGGAACTCGGCGAGCGCGCCGAAGGTCCCGACGCTCCAGCCCGCGTCCGGGTCGTCGATCCAGGCGAGGAGGTCGTCCATGCCGTCGGGGCGGCTCAGCCGGTCGGGCCGCCGACGGTGGTGACGAGCTCGCCGTCCGGGGAGACGACCAGCTCCACGTCACGCACCCGGCCCGCGGCGCGGACGTCGGCCAGGGCCTCGCGCAGCGCCTCGAGCGCGGCCGGCGCGGCCTGCACCGACAGGCTCTCGACCTCGGTGCGGATGGAGAGCTTCTGCTCGGACTTCGCCCGGCGGATCCCGCCGATGACGTCGGAGGCGATGGTCAGGACCTGCGGGTCGACCTCGGCGGACGTCGCGAGCTCGTGGATGTCCGGCCACGGGGCACGGTGCACCGAGCCCTCCTGCCACCACGACCAGACCTCCTCGGCCACGAAGGGCAGCACCGGCGCGAACAGCCGCTGGAGCACCCGCAGCGCGGCGGCGAGCGTGGCCCGCGCGGAGTCGCGGCCGGCCTCGTCGAACTCGCCGTAGGCCCGGGACTTGACCAGCTCGAGGTAGTCGTCGCAGAAGAACCAGAAGAACTGCTCGGTGACCTCGAGCGCGACCGCGTAGTCGTAGTTCTCGAGCGCCGCGGTGGCCTTCTCGACGACCTCCGTGAGCCGGGCGAGCAGCGCCCGGTCGAGCGGCGTGGTCACGGCGGAGACGTCGGGCTCGCCCGCCGCCACCCCGACCCCGAGGATGAACTTCGACGCGTTGAGCAGCTTCATCGCGAGCCGCCGGCCGACCTTCATCTGCCCGCGGTCGAACGCCGTGTCGACGCCCGGCCGCCCGCCGGCCGCCCAGTAGCGCACCGCGTCGGAGCCGTACTCCTCGAGCAGGCCCATCGGCGTGACGACGTTGCCCTTGGACTTCGACATCTTCTTGCGGTCCGGGTCGAGGATCCAGCCGGACAGGGCGGCGTGCGCCCAGGGCAGGCTGTCGTGCTCGAGGTGGCTGCGCAGGACCGTCGAGAACAGCCAGGTGCGGATGATGTCGTGCGCCTGGGGCCGGAGGTCCATCGGGAAGACGCGGGAGAACAGGTCGTCGTCGATGCTCCACAGCCCGGCGATCTGGGGCGTCAGCGACGAGGTGGCCCAGGTGTCGAGGATGTCGGGATCGCCGGTGAAGCCGCCCGGGACGTCGCGCTGGTCGGCGGTGAAGCCGGGCGGGACGTCGGTCGACGGGTCGACGGGCAGGGCCTCGTCGGCCGGGATCAGCGGCTTGTCCGGGATGACCTCGCCCTCGCCGTCGAGCGGGTACCAGACCGGCACCGGCACGCCGAAGAAGCGCTGGCGGCTGACCAGCCAGTCGCCGTTGAGCCCGCGCACCCAGTCCTCGTAGCGGTGGCGCATGTACTCGGGGTGCCACGCCAGCTCGCGCCCGCGCTCGAGCATCTCCTCGCGGACGGTGGCCTCGCGGCCGCCGTTGCGGATGTACCACTGGCGGCTGGAGACGATCTCGAGCGGCTTGTCGCCCTTCTCGTAGAACTTCACCGGGCGGGTGACGGGGCGGATGTCGCCCTCGAGCTCGCCGGTCTCCTGCAGCATCGCGACGATCCGCTCCTTGGCGGTGTGCACCGTCGCGCCGGCCACCTCGGCCCAGCGCTCGCGGCCCTTCTCGTCGGTGATCCACTCGGGGGTGTCGCGGAGCAGGCGCCCGTCGCGGTTGATCACCGTGCGGTTGGGCAGGTCGAGCTCGCGCCACCACTGCACGTCGGTGAGGTCGCCGAACGTGCAGCACATCGCGATGCCGGCGCCGCGGTCCATCTCGGCGGCCGGGTGGGCGAGCACCGGGACCTCGACGTCGAACAGCGGCGAGCGCACCGTCGTGCCGAACAGCCCCCGGTAGCGCTCGTCGTCGGGGTGGGCGACCAGCGCGACGCACGCGGGGATGAGCTCGGGGCGCGTGGTCTCGATGAAGATGTCCTGGTCGGCGCCGTGGTAGGCGATCCGGTGCCAGGCGCCGGTGTGCTCGCGGTCCTCGAGCTCGGCCTGCGCGACCGCCGTGCGGAACGTGACGTCCCACAGCGTCGGGGCCATCGACACGTAGGCCTGGCCGCGCTCGACGTTGCGCAGGAACGCGCGCTGGCTGATCGCGCGGGCCCGGGCGTCGATCGTCTGGTAGCCGTGCGACCAGTCCACCGACAGGCCGTTGCGCCGCCACAGCGCCTCGAACGCCTTCTCGTCCTCGGCGGTGAGCGTCTCGCACAGCTCGACGAAGTTCTTGCGCGACACCGGGATCTGCTGCTTGCCGGGCTTCTCGGGCGGCGTGAAGTCCGGGTCGTAGGGCAGGCTCGGCTCGCAGCGCACGCCGTAGAAGTTCTGCACGCGCCGCTCGGTGGGCAGCCCGTTGTCGTCCCAGCCCATGGGGTAGAAGACGTGCTTGCCGCGCATGCGCTGGAAGCGGGCGACGATGTCGGTGTGCGTGTAGCTGAACACGTGCCCGACGTGCAGCGACCCGGACACCGTCGGCGGCGGGGTGTCGACGGAGAACACCTGCTCGCGCGAGGCGGTCCGGTCGAACGCGTAGGTGCCCTCGTTCTCCCATACGCGCGCCCACCGGTCCTCGAGGCCATCGAGGGTCGGCTTCTCGGGCACGCGTGTACCGGGGTCGGACTGCACCATGACACCCAGTTTACCGAGGGGGTGCGCGCCACTTCCGGCCTGCTCAGGGTGTGCGCACGGCGGTACCGGGGCACGTCATGACCATGCGCCGGATCACCCAGGACACCGCAGGCGGACCCGAGGTCCTGCACGTCGAGGACGCCCCGGTCCCCGAGCCGATCCCGACCGAGATCCGGGTGCGCGTGACGGCCGCCGGCGTGAACCCCGTGGACACCAAGGTCCGCGCGGGCGGTGCCGGGCTCGGTGACGACATGACCGCGCCGCCGTTCACGGTGGGCTGGGACGTCGCCGGGGTCGTCGACGCCGTCGGCATGGGCGTCACCCGCTTCGCCGTGGGCGACCGGGTGTTCGGGATGCCGTGGTTCCCGCGGCAGGCCGGGGCCTACGCCGAGTACGTCACCGCCCCCTCGCGACAGTTCGCGCACATCCCCGACGGCGTCGACGACGTCACCGCAGCCGCGACGCCGCTCGCCGCGCTGACCGCCTGGCAGATCGTCGTGGACACCGCCGACGTGCAGCGCGACCAGCGCGTCCTCGTCCACGCGGCCGGCGGGGGCGTCGGGCACCTCGCCGTGCAGATCGCGAAGACCCGCGGCGCCCACGTCGTCGGCACGGCCTCGGCGGCCAAGCACGCGGACCTCGCCGCGCTCGGGCTCGACGAGGCGATCGACCACCGCACGCAGGAGATCGCGCGGGCGACCCGCGACATCGACGTGGCCGTCGACCTCACCGAGGTGAACGGCCCGGCCTCGCTCGCCGTCCTGCGCCCCGGCGGCCTGCTGGTGTGCGTGCCCTCCGGGGTGCCCGAGGGCCTCACCGAGCAGGCGCAGGTGGAGGGCAAGCGGGTCACCGACTTCCTCGTCGAGCCCGACGGCGTCGCCCTCACGGGCATCGCCCGGCTCATCGCCGAGGGCACGCTGACCGTGCGCGTCGCGGGCACCTACGCGCTCGAGGACGCGGCCTCGGCGCACCGCGAACTGGAGAAGGGCTCGACGTTCGGCAAGCTCGTGCTCACGCTCTGAACAGTTCCGAGAATTCGCGCTGACATCGTGGACAGCGGTACCGCGCGCGCTCTAATGTCCTCCTCGTACACGGAGAGGAGGTCCAGATGATGTTGTCAACGCTCAGCGGTTATCGCTTCGAGGTCACCGTCCGGACCGGCCCCGTGTCCGCAGCGTGCTGACGTCCCGCACGCTGCGCGCACGTCCCTGACGTCGCTGCTGCTCACGGTCCCCCGTCCTGACGGTCGGACGCGCATCCGCGCCATTCTCGCGGCAATTCCTGCCGTTCTCGACGCCATTTCCTGTGCGTCGATCCCTCTGCGCCCGAAAGGGGGCGACATGAGCTGGATCTTCCGTACCGTGTCCTTTCCCCTGATGCCGTCCCTCCGGGCCGGCGTCGCCGCACGGGAGCGCGAGGCCGTCGCCCGGGCCTTCGAGTCCGACATGCGTCGCGAGTTCCGGGCCGCCGCCGAGTTCCTGGGTGTGCGCACGAAGACCCACGTGGCGGCCGGCGTCACGATCACGACCCCGCGCACCGGCGGGGTGGAGATGGGTCCGCCGGTGACTTTCACCGTCGAGCTGATGCCGGGCCTGGTGCCGTCGGACCTGCTCGGCCCGGCCCGCCGGGTGGCGGAGGCCGTGGGTGGCCGGGACGTGCGCCTCGAGCGCATCGCCGGTCGGTGGCTGCGCGTGGTGGTGCTGGACGACCCGGAGCCGCCCGCGGACGAGATCGAGCCCGCCCGGCCCGGCCCGCGGCGGCTCCGGACCCGGCCCTTCACCACGCCGTGCCCGGCGGAGGGCGCCCCTCACTCGTTCCGGTGACGGGTGCTAACGGTTCGGTTCCCCCGACGACATGAGCGGCATGACCGCCGGACGGCGGCCACCACACATCTCGTCGGGGGATCCGAGCCATGACCACTGTCCAGCCGCCGCGCCACCGTGCTCCCGCCGGAGCCCAGGGATTCGGCCGCGAGCCGCACCCGTCGGGCCCGGTGACGGTCGCGCCGCGCGTGGCCCGCCGGCCGGTCTCCACCCCCGACGCGTCGGTCGAGCCGCCGACGACGCCGATCTCCCGGGCCGCGCTCGACGCCGCCGCGGGCAAGCACCCGCAGCGCTCGCCGATCGTGCCGCCGGCGCCGGTCGCGATGGCCGCGGTGCCGGCCGCGCCGCCCGTCCCCCCGCGCAACGGGCTGGGCATCGCCGGCCTCGTCCTCGGCGTCTGCGGCCTGGTCGTCGGCATGATCCCGCTGTTCGGGATGGGCGCGATCCTGCTCGGCGTGATCGGGCTGGTGCTCGGCCTCGTCGGCGTCACCCGCGCCCGCCGCCGCATCGCCACCAACACGAAGACCGCCGTCTCCGGCGTCGTCGCCTGCGTCCTCGCGATCGCGCTGGGCATCACCGGCCTGGTGATCGTCGCGAACGCCTTCACCCAGCTCGACCAGGACCTCTCCGCGATCGGCGCCGGCACCGCGCCCGTGTCCGCCCCGGCCCCGGCGACCTCCGCCGTCGCGTTCGGCCAGACCTTCACCTACGCCGACGGCCTCGCCGTCACCGTCAGCGAGCCGGCGGCCTACGACCCGTCGAGCTACGCGGCCGGGAACACCAACCCCTACGCGTACAGCGTCACCGTCCGCGTCACCAACAACACCGGCGCGGCGTTCGACCCGGTCCTGCTCCACGCCGCGATGTCGACCGGCGGCGCGCCGGCCTCCCAGATCTTCGACGCCGAGACGGGCATGCCCCCGCAGAACCAGCTGCAGCCCGGCCGCAGCATGACCTACGACGTGGCCTTCTCGACCACGACGAACAGCGGCGAGGCCCAGGTCGACGTCACCCCGTCGTTCGACCACGACGCGGCGGTCTTCACCGGCACCCTCTGATCAGACGGCGCCGTGCTCGCGCCACAGCGTGAGCAGGTCCGGGGCCCCGAGGACGTCGACACCGGCGACCTCGGGGCTCTCGCGCGCCGTGAGCACGGCGAGCAGCGCCCGGGCCGGTCCGCGCACCGCGGTGTCGCTCTTGCGGTGCGCGTGCTCGATCGTCGGCCCGTCGGCGCCGAGGGTCACCACCCACTCGCCGAGTCGATGGTCCAGCCCCTCGTCCGTGGCGTGCAGGTGCAGCGTGGCGCCGTCGGCCCGCAGGCCCTCACGTCGCGCCGCACCCATCGCGACCATCGCCAGGTGCTCGTCGACGGCGTCCGCCGCGATCACCGGGTCCACGTCGGCCAGCGGCGGCAGGCCGGCGGCGAGCTCGGCGTCCGCGCGGTGCACCAGCGTCTCATGGCACTGCCGCCGGGCCCAGAACGACACCGGGACCAGCCGCCCGAAGCCGCCGACGAGGGTGTCCTCGTCGACGGCCCGGATCGCCTGGGTGAGCGCGGCCGCGCCCTCGAGCAGCCAGGTCGACACCTCGTCCTCGGCCACGGGCATCGGCGGGTCCGTCGGTCCCCGCCGGACGAGCTTCTCGCCCGGCCGGGCGACGGTGCCGGCGCACCAGCGGTGGACGCCGCCGAGGTGGTCGGCGAGGTCGCGCACCGACCACTCCGGGCACGACGGCACCCGCGCCTCCTGCCCGGCCGCGTGCACCGCGTCCGCGAACGCCGTGGTGTGCAGGACGATCTCGTCGAGGAAGCGCTCGGTGGTCGGCACGGGCGCCATCCTGGCGTCAGCCCAGGCGCACGACCAGTTCGCCGTCCTCCTCGCTCGCGGTGTACGCCGCGACGCCGTCGGCACCCGTCCCGCAGGAGCCGTCGGCCAGCGAGAACTGGTGGTTGTGCAGCGGGCACATCACCACCTCGCCGTCGGTGAGACCGTCGGCGAGCGGGCCGCCGCGGTGCGGGCAGATCGCCCGCAGCGCGTACAGCCCGCCGCCGCGCGGGCGGAACACGGCCACAGGCTCGTCGCCGACGAGGAACGCCCGCCCCTCACCGAGGGGCACCTGGTCGACCGGCCCGAGCCGGGCCTCCACGCCGCTCACCTGACCGGCACCTGGGGCAGCGGCACCAGCGGCAGCGCGTCGTGGAACTGTCCCGGCGTGCTCTCGGTCTGGTCGGCCGCCCACGGGTCGACGTAGCGGTCGACCGCCTCCTGCATCCGGGCGTCGAGCTCGGCGGCGATGCCCTCGGTGTCGTCGACGATCACACCGATCAGGTGGTCCAGGCCCATCCGCGGCACGAAGTCGTAGGTGCGCTCCAGCCAGTTCGCGTTCTCCCGGTAGTACTGCAGGAACCGGCCGGTGATCGTCATGGCCTCCTCGTGGGAGTCGACGGTGGCCAGGACGTCGCCCTTCCGGATCGTCGCCCCGGCCGCGCCGCCCACGTAGATCTGCCAGCGCGCACCCTCGATCGCCACCAGACCCACGTCCTTGACCATCGACTCCGCGCAGTTGCGGGGGCACCCGGACACGGCGAGCTTCATCTTCGCCGGGCCCTCGATGCCCTTGTAGCGCTCCTCGATGTCGATGCCGAGCCTGGTGGAGTCGCCGAGCCCGAAGCGGCAGAAGTCGGTGCCGACGCACGTCTTCACCGTCCGGAAGCTCTTGCCGTAGGCCCAGCCCGAGGGCATGTCGAGGTCGGCCCACACCTCCGGGAGCTTCTCCTTGGGCACGCCGAGCAGGTCGATCCGCTGGCCGCCGGTCAGCTTGACCATCGGGATGTCGTGCTTCTCGGCGACGTCGGCGATCCGGCGCAGCTGCTCCGGCGAGGTCACCCCGCCGGACATCCGCGGGACGACCGAGAACGTGCCGTCGCGCTGGATGTTGGCGTGCACCCGGTCGTTGATGAACCGGCCGTCGCGCTCGTCGACGAACTCGTCGGGCCACATCATCCGCAGCAGCGCCGTCAGCCCCATCTTCGAGCCGACGTGCTCCGCGCCGCCGGGCGCGAGCGCGGCGAACACCGACGAGACGCTGGTCAGGCCCCGCGCCCGGATCTCGGCCATGAGCGTCGGCTTGTCGAGCGGGATGCCGGGCACGTAGTAGGAGTCGGCCGGATCCTCGGCGCCCGCGCCGCCGAGCGCGGCCTCGACGACCTCCTTGACCAGCCCCTTGCACGACCCGCACCCCTTGCCGGCCCGGGTCGCCGCCGTGCACGCCGACACCGTCTCGGCGCCGTCGTGGACGCACGCCACGAGGTCGCCCTTCGAGACGCCGTTGCAGTGGCAGATCTGGGTGTCGTCGGGCAGGTCGGCCGCGCTCGCGTCGTCGCCGGCGGAGCCGAGGTCGAACAGCAGCTTGACCCGCTCCTCGGGCAGCGCCGAGCGGCTGTCGAACGCCTGCGTCAGCGCGGCCGCCTTGGTGATGTCCCCGACGAGCGTCGCGCCGATCAGCGTGCCGTCGCGGATGACGACGGTCTGGTAGACGCCGCGGCCGGTCTCGGAGAACTGCACGAACTCGTCCGAGCTGCGCTCCGGGGTCTTGACGCCCATCTGCGCGACGTCGACGCCGGCGACCTTGAGCTTCGTCGCCAGCCGCGACCCGTGGTACTCGGCGTCGGGGTTCGCGCCCGTCACGACGTCGGCGAGCACGCCGGCCTGCTCCCACAGCGGCCCGACGACGCCGTAGACCTCGCCGCGGTGCTGGGCGCACTCGCCGACCACGAAGATCGAGTCGTCGTCGACCGAGCGCATCCTGTCGTCGACGACGATCGCGCGCTGCGTCTCCAGCCCCGAGACCATCGCCAGCCCGATGTTGGGCCGGATACCGGCGGTGACGACGACGGTGTCGCAATCGAGCGTCGAGCCGTCGGTGAAGCGGACCCCGGAGACGCTGCCATCCGATGTCAGGATCTCGCTGGTCTTCACCCCGAGGTGCATGTGCAGACCCAGGTCCTCGAGCTTGCTGCGCAGCACCTTCGACGCCTCGGCCTCGAGCTGCTGGTTCATCAGCACCTCGGTGGGGTGCACCACGTGCACCGCGAGCCCGTGGGCCTGCAGCCCGGCCGCGGCCTCCAGCCCCAGCAGGCCGCCGCCGATGACGACGGCGGACGCCTTGCCCCGCACGTGGCGCAGCATGCCCTGCGCGTCGCCCAGGCTCCGGAACCCGAAGACCCCCGCGGTCAGCTCGGTGTCGCTCCTCCACATGCCCTCCATGGGCGGGAAGAACGACCGGCTGCCCGTGGCGAGCACGAGCACGTCGTACGGCGTGACCGAGCCGTCGTCGCCGAGGACGACCTTGGCGTGCCGGTCGATGCGCACGATGCGCACGCCGGCGTGCAGGTCGATGCCGTTCTCGTCGTACCAGCCGCGCGGGTTGAGGAAGAGCTCGCCCTCGTCGTCGTCGACGGTCTCGCCTGCGGGGCCGGCCAGCACCTCGGACAGCAGGATGCGGTTGTAGTTGCCGTAGGGCTCGTCGCCGAAGACGGTGATCGAGAACTGGTCCCCGCCGCCGCGGGCGAGGATCTCCTCGATCGCGCGGGCCCCGGACATGCCGTTGCCGACGACGACGAGGCGGCGCTTCGTGGCGGTGGGCTGCTCGACGTCGGGCCGCTCTGCCGTCTGCGTCACCGTCAGACCTCCACCAGACCGCAGTCGACGACGGCCGTGCCGCTCGCGCCCTCGGGCGCGGCGAGGTGGACCTCGACGGTGGTGCCGGCGAGGAGGTCCTCGACGACGCGCAGCGAGACGTGCATGTCACCCCGGGCGCCGACCGGCAGCCAGCGCGAGGGCGCGCCGTCGACCACGAGCACCAGCGTGATCAGCTCGTCGGACGAGTTGCCCCCGCGCAGGTAGAGCACCTGCCCGGTGGTGCCGTCGGGGACGGTGTAGGTGAGGCTCGGGTCGAGCGGGGCCGGCTTGTCCAGCCCGCGGCCCTCGAACCCGAACACGCCCTGCAGGAAGCGCGGAGTCGTCATCACGTGCCTGGCTCCCAGCTGTCGGGGGTGGTGGGCGCGGCCGTGAGCTCGACCGCGCAGGTCTTGAACTCCGGCATCCGCGACGCCGGGTCCAGAGCGGGGTTGGTGAGGTCGTTGACCGTCGCGCCGCCCGACCAGTGGAACGGGGCGAAGACGGTGTCCGGCCGGATCTCCCGGCTCAGCCGGACCCGCATCCGCGCCTCGCCGCGGCGGCTGCGCAGCAGCAGGTCGCCGCCCTCCTCGACGCCCAGGCGCGCGGCGAGGTCCGGGTGCACCTCGACCGCGGGCTCGGGCTCCGCGTCGACCAGCGCCTTGGTGCGGCGGGTCTGCGTGCCCGACTGGTAGTGCGCCCGGCTGCGGCCGGTGGTCAGGCGGTAGGGGTACTCGTCGTCGGGCAACTCGGCGGCGTCGCGGTGGTGCACGACGTGGAAGCGCGCCCGGCCGTCCGGGGTGGGGAAACCCTCACGGAACATCCGCGGTGTGCCGTCGTGGTCCTCGGACGGACACGGCCAGAACACCCCGCGCTCGGCCTCGATGCGCTCCCACGTGATCCCCGCGTAGTCGGCCCTGCCGCCGGCGCTCGCGCGGCGCAGCTCGTCGAAGACCGTCCGCGGGTCGTGGTCGAAGAGGTGGCCCCGGCCGAGACGGGCGGCGAGGTCGGCGAGCACCGCGAGGTCGCTGCGCGCGCCGTCGGGCGCGTCGGCCGCCCGCCGCCGGCGCAGGACGCGGCCCTCGAGGTTGGTCATCGTCCCGTCCTCCTCGGCCCACTGCGTGGTGGGCAGGACGACGTCGGCGAGCTCGGCGGTCTCGGACAGGAAGATGTCGGAGACGGCGAGGAAGTCCAGCGACCGCAACCGGTCGCGGACGTGGGCGGCGTTCGGCGCGGACACCGCCACGTTGGACGCGATGACCACCAGCGCGCGCACGCCGCCCGCGGTGCCGAGGCGGTCGAGCATCTCGTAGGCCGAGACCCCCGGCTGCGGGAGCTCCCCGGGGTCGACGCCCCAGACGCCGGCCACGTGCTCGCGGGCGGCCGGGTCGGCGAGCATCCGGTAGCCGGGCAGCTGGTCGGCCTTCTGGCCGTGCTCGCGCCCGCCCTGCCCGTTGCCCTGGCCGGTCATCGTCGCCCAGCCGGAGGCCGGACGTCCGGGCAGGCCGAGCGCGAGGGCGAGGTTGATCCAGGCCAGCGCGGTGTCGGAGCCCTTGGCGTGCTGCTCGGCGCCGCGCCCGGAGAGGATCATCGTCGCGCGGGACGCGGCGAGCAGCCGCACCGCGCGCTCCATGACGCGCACGGGGACGCCGGTGATCCGCTCGACGCGGTCGGGCCAGTACTGGCGCACCGCGCGCCGCACCGCGGGCCAGCCGGTGGTGCGCTCGGCGATGTAGGCGGTGTCGACCAGGCGGTGCTTCACCGCGAGGTGCAGCAGCCCGTTGGCCAGGGCGAGGTCGGTGCCCGGGACGGGCTGGAGGTGGACGTCGGCGGCGGCCGCCGTCGCCGTGTAGCGGGGGTCGACGACGAGGTGCTGCGCGCCGCGCTCGCGGCCGGCGGCGAACCAGCGCATGGCGGGCGGCATGACGTCGGCCGGGTTCGAGCCGACGAGCAGGACCGTGTCGGCGCGGGCGATGTCCGCCAGCGGGAACGGCATCCCCCGGTCGACGCCGAACGCCCTGGTCGCGGCCGCGGCGGCCGACGACATGCAGAACCGGCCGTTGTAGTCGATCGAGGCGCTGCGCAGCGCGACGCGCACGAACTTCCCCGCCTGGTAGGCCTTCTCGTTCGTCAGGCCCCCGCCGCCGAAGAGGCCGGCGGCGTCGGGGCCGTACCGCTCCTGGGCGACGGTGAGGGCGTCGGCGATCCGCTGCAGCGCCTCGTCCCAGCTCGCCGCGCGGAACGGCTCGTCGCGGGCGTCCCGGACCAGCGGGGTGGTGAGGCGGTCGGGGTGCGTGAGCAGCTCCGCCGCCGAGAGCCCCTTCTCGCAGAGGCCCCCGCGGTTGGTCGGGAACGCCGCCCCGGTCACCTCGAGGACCGGGCCGGCGCCGTGCTCGCGCGGGGTCAGCGTCATCGCGCACTGCAGCGAGCAGTACGGGCAGTGCGTGGTGACGCCCTGCGCGGGAGACCCGGCCATGCCCCCACGCTGCGGGCGCGATGTTTCCGGGCGGTGACGCGGGCGCTACGTCACGTCGGGGGTGGCGGGATCGACACCGCGCACGACGCGCCGGTCGCCTCGGCCGTCGCCTCGTCGACGTCGGTGTGCACCGTCGCGTGGAAGCGGCTGACCAGCTGGTCCAGCCCGACCGTGAAGGAGACCTCGACGATCTGCCTGGTGTCGAAGTGCGCCTGCAGGTCCGCCCACATCTCGTCGGTGATCGTCTGCATCCACGTCGACGCGCGGGCGTAGCGGATCACCGCCTCCTCCGCGGGCGAGAACATCCCCGCCGGGAGCGGGTCGTCGAGGAGGTGCGCCATCTCCTCGTCGGACAGCCCCGATGCTCGACCGAGCACCACATGGGTCGGCGTTCAATAGAAGCAGCGGTTGGCGACCGCGCTGGTCAGGTACGGCAGCTCCCGCAGGCGATCGGTCGGGAGCGAGTTCCGGAAGTAGACCGTGTCGGCGAGCGCGTAGAACTGCTCCATCGCCTGCGGGTGGTTGGCCATCGCCCGCTGCACGTTGCGCAGCCCGGGCATCCCCCGGCGTTCCCGCAGCGCCGCGAGGGCCGCGCGCGCCTCCGGGTCGGCGTCCGGGTCGTCGGGGTCGGGCAGCGGGATGCGGGCCATGGAACCCGAGTGTCCGGGGTGCCGGACCCCTACACCTGCGCCAGCGACGGCGTCGCCGCGTCCGGACCCGTGACGCCGAAGGCGCTCGCGACGAGCTCGTAGGAGCGGCGGCGCTCGGCGACGTCGTGGATCGGGCTCACGATCATGATCTCGTCGGCGTCCGCCTCCTGCGCGCGGCGCTCGAGGTCGGCGCGGACCTCCTCGGGGGTGCCGGCCGTCATCTTGGCGGCCATGCCCCGCTCGACCTGGAGCTCGACGGCGCTCCAGTCGTGGGCCACCGCCTCCTCCGGGCTCGGCAGCGGGCCCGGGTTGCCGGTGCGCAGGCGGGCCATCGACAGGGCGTGGGCGCGACCCATCGCGCGGGCGCGCTCGGGGTCCTCGCTGCACATGACGGCGGCGGCGAGGACGACGTGCGGGTCCTGGGCGCCGGCGGCGTCGCTGGGCCGGAACTGCTGGCGGTAGATCCGGGTGGCCTCGCCGGGGTCGGCGCCGCCGAAGTGCCCGGCGTAGGCGAAGCCGGTGCCGAACGCGGCCGCGGCCTGCCCGCCGTAGTAGCTGGACGCGAGGATCCAGACCGGCGGCAGCGGGACGTCGTTGGGCATCGCCTCGATGCCGGCGAAGGGGTGGTCGGCGGGCAGCCCGTCGACGTAGCCGCGCAGCTCGGTGAACTGCTCGGGGAAGTCGTCGGCGGTCAGCGCCTCGCGGCTGCGGCGCAGGGCGACGGCGGTGCGCGGATCGGTGCCCGGGGCGCGGCCGATGCCGAGGTCGATGCGGTCCGGGTGCAGCCCGGCGAGGGCCCGGAAGGTCTCGGCCACCTTCAGCGGCGAGTGGTTGGGCAGCATGATCCCGCCGGAGCCGACGCGCAGCGTGCTCGTGGCGTCGGCGACGGCCTGGATGAGGATCTCCGGGCTGGAGCTGGCGACGCTCGGGATGCCGTGGTGCTCGGCCAGCCACATGCGGCGGTAGCCGGCGCGCTCGACGGTGCGTCCGAGCTCGATCGTCTCGTGCAGGGCGGCCGACGTCGACGAGCCGGAGGGCACCGGCGAGAGGTCCAGGACCGAGAGAGCGAGATCGCGCATGTCCGGTGCAACGCCCCGTCGCCGCGCGCGTGTTCCGGGGGGCGGGGTGTGACACGAGGCCGTCGCCGAGCGATGTCGGTTGCGGAGACTAAGGTCACGCCCATCGGGCGGTCGCGGGCGCGATGATCCGGTGAACATCCGGCGACGACGCCGGCGGCGGGGAAAGTAGGGAGCACGACCGTGCGCATCGGTGTGCCCCGGGAGACCGGGGAGCACGAGACCCGGGTGGCCGCGACCCCGGCCACCGTCGTGGGTCTCATCAACCTGGGGGCGACGGTCGTCGTCGAACCGGGCGCGGGGGAGCTCGCGAGCTTCCCCGACGCGGACTACGCCGCCGCCGGCGCCGAGATCGGCGACCCGTGGTCGGCGGACGTGGTGCTCGCGCTCCGGACGCCCGACGCCGAGCACCTCGACCGCATGGCGGCCGGGACCACGCTCGTCGCGATGGTCGGCCCCGCCCGCAACCCCGCGGTGCTCGAGGACCTCGCCGCGCGCGGGCTCACCGTCCTCGCCACCGACGCGGTGCCGCGCATCTCGCGCGCCCAGTCGCTCGACGTGCTCAGCTCGATGGCCAACATCGCGGGCTACCGCGCGGTCGTCGAGGCCGCCCACCGCTTCGGTCGCTTCTTCACCGGCCAGGTCACGGCCGCGGGCAAGGTCCCGCCGGCCACCGTGCTGGTCGCGGGCGCGGGCGTCGCCGGACTCGCGGCGATCGGCGCGGCCTCGAGCCTCGGCGCCGTCGTGCGGGCCACCGACCCGCGCCCCGAGGTCGCGGAGCAGGTCCGGTCGCTGGGCGGCGAGTTCCTCGCCGTCGAGGTCGAGCAGGAGGCGAGCACCGACGGCTACGCCCGCGCGACCTCCGAGGCCTACGACGCCCGCGCCGCCGAGATCTACAGCGAGCAGGCCGCCGACGTCGACGTCGTCGTGACCACCGCCCTCATCCCGGGCCGCCCGGCGCCGCGCCTGCTCACCGCCGCCGACGTCGCGAGCATGAAGCCCGGCAGCGTGGTGGTGGACATGGCCGCGGGCCAGGGCGGCAACGTCGAGGGCTCGGTGGCCGACCAGGTCGTCGTCACCGGCAACGGCGTCACCATCGTCGGCGACACCGACCTCGCCGCCCGCCTGCCCACCCAGGCCTCGCAGCTCTACGGCACCAACCTGCTGAACCTGCTCAAGCTGCTGGTCCCCGAGAAGGACGGCCGCCTGGTCCTCGACCTCGAGGACGTCGTCATCCGCTCGATGACCGTGACCCACCACGGCGACGTGCTCTGGCCGCCACCGCCGATCCCGGTGTCCGCGGCGCCGAGCGTGCCGGTCGAACCGGCGGCGTCGACCCCGGTCGTGGAGCCGAAGCGGCCGATGTCGCCGGCCCGGCGCTACGGGCTGGTCGCGGTGGCGTTCGCGCTGCTCTTCGTCGCCACGGCGTTCGCGCCGCCGGAGCTCGCCACCAACCTCACGGTGTTCGTGCTGGCCGTGGTCATCGGCTACTACGTCATCGGCAAGGTCCACCACGCCCTGCACACGCCGCTGATGTCGGTCACCAACGCGATCTCGGGCGTGGTCGTGGTCGGGGCGCTGCTGCAGTTCGGCCAGCACGGCACGGTCGTCTCGGTGCTCGCGTTCGTCGCGGTGCTCCTGGCCAGCATCAACATCGTCGGCGGCTTCGCGGTGACGCGGCGGATGCTGGCCATGTTCACGAAGGGATCCGCCCAGTGAGCGCCGGAGCCGCCGCGACCGCGGCCTACGTCGTCGCGGCGCTGCTCACCGTCATGAGCCTCGCCGGGCTGTCGAAGCACGAGACCGCGCGCTCGGGCGTCGCCTACGGCATCGCCGGCATGGCGGTCGCCCTCGTCGCGACCGTGGTGATGGTCGCCGAGTCGATCCCCGCGGGCGCCGTCGCGCTGCTCGCCGTCGCGATGGTGGTCGGCGGCGGCATCGGGCTCTGGCGCGCCCGCGTGGTCGAGATGACCGGCATGCCCGAGCTCATCGCCCTGCTGCACAGCTTCGTCGGTCTCGCCGCGGTGCTCGTCGGGTGGAACGGCTACCTGGAGGTCGAGGCGCTCGGCCCGGCCCAGACGACGGTGGCCCCCGAGCTCCTCGGCATCCACTCCGTCGAGGTCGGCATCGGGGTCTTCATCGGTGCGGTGACGTTCACCGGCTCGCTCGTCGCCTACGGCAAGCTCTCGGGGCGGATGAAGTCGCGCCCGCTGACGCTGCCGGGCAAGAACGCGCTCAACCTCGGTGCGCTGGTGGCCTTCGCCGCGCTGACCGTCGGCTTCACCGTCGCGCCCTCGCTCGGGCTGATGATCGCGATCACCGCGGTGGCGCTGGCGCTGGGCTGGCACCTGGTCGCCTCGATCGGCGGCGGCGACATGCCCGTCGTCGTGTCGATGCTCAACAGCTACTCGGGCTGGGCCGCGGCGGCGTCGGGCTTCCTGCTCGACAACACGCTGCTGATCGTCACCGGCGCGCTCGTCGGGTCGTCCGGTGCCTACCTCTCGTACGTCATGTGCCAGGCGATGAACCGCTCGTTCCTGTCGGTCATCGCCGGTGGGTTCGGCGTGGAGTCGGGCACCTCGGCGGCCGTCGAGGGCGAGCACCGCGAGGTCACCGCCGACGAGGTCGCCGCGATGCTCACCGACGCGTCGTCGGTCGTCATCGTCCCCGGCTACGGCATGGCGGTGGCGCAGGCGCAGTACCCGGTCGCCGACCTCACCCGCCGCCTCGTCGAACGGGGCGTCGAGGTCCGCTTCGGCATCCACCCGGTGGCCGGGCGCCTGCCCGGGCACATGAACGTGCTGCTCGCCGAGGCCAAGGTCCCCTACGACATCGTGCTCGAGATGGACGAGATCAACGACGACCTGGCCTCCACCAGCGTCGTGCTGGTCATCGGGGCCAACGACACCGTCAACCCGGCGGCGATGGAGGACCCGGCCAGCCCGATCGCCGGCATGCCGGTGCTGCGCGTGTGGGAGGCCAAGGACGTCGTGGTGTTCAAGCGCTCGATGGCCGTGGGCTACGCGGGCGTGCAGAACCCGCTGTTCTTCCGCGAGAACACCTCGATGATCTTCGGTGACGCGCGGGTGCGCGTGGAGGACATCATCAAGGCGCTGTGAGGATCGCCAGGAGGTCCTCCCGCTCGAACATCCGCGCCGTGTCGACGGCCGTCGGGTGCCCGGCGAGCGGGTCGGCGCCACCGGCGACCAGCGCGTGGACCACGGCCTCCTCGCCCTTGAAGACCGCGCCCGCGAGCGGCGACTGACCGCGGTCGTTGAGCCGGTCGACCTCGGCGCCGCGCGCGACCAGCACGGCCACCGCGTCGGCGTGGCCGTGGTAGGCGGCGAGCATGACGAGCGTGTCTCCCTTCTCGTTCGTCAGGTTCACCGGGACGCCGGCGTCGACGTAGGACGCCAGCGACGCCGCATCGCCCGCACGCGCCATGTCGAAGACCCGCGTCGCGAGCTCCCGTACGGCCTCGTCGGAGTGGTCCGGCTCGTCGCTCATCGGCACCGAGTCTAGGAGTGCGGGGTGCGCCCGGCCTCGCTCTCACGCGTCGGCGCGCACGCGGGCGCGGGTCCGGCTCATCAGCAGCACCACGGCGACCACCGTCAGGACGACCGTGGCCGCGCCCCACGCGACGAAGGGCGGCGGGACGTCGGGCACGAAGAACGCGGGCAGCGAGGTGATCGCCGCCAGGATCCGGGTCACCGCGATCACCCGGATCCCCACCCGGCTGCCCGTGCGGGCGACCACCACGGCGGCGGCGAGGGTCACCAGGCCCATGACGGCGCAGAACACCATGACCACCAGCGGCGGTCCGGGCTCGCCGTCGGCGGGCAGCGGGGCGAAGGCCCCGGCGATGTCGGCGACCGCGAGGACGACGGCGAGCCAGAACCCGACCTTGGCGCGGGTGGTGAGGGTGCTCATGGCGGTGCTCCGGGTGTCGGGTGTGCCGGGTGGAGGGGTCGAGCGGCATGACGGGGACGAGCGTGCGCGCCGGGCACGCCCCGTGACAACGGCCGGGCACCCGGGCGGGCCGGGCATCTTCCCGGGTGAACCGGGCAAGCGAGGACGGGGACACCGCGACCACGAGGTGTCACGATCGGGATCGTGAGCCGGCCGCCGATCCGCGTGGTCCTCGCCGACGACCACCCGGTGGTGCGGCGGGGGCTCGCGGCGCTGCTCGAGTCGGTGGAGGGCGTCGAGGTCGTCGGCCAGGCCGCGACGGGCCGCGAGGCGGTCCGGGAGGCCCAGCTGCTCGCGCCGGACGTCGTGCTGATGGACGTCCAGATGCCCGACCTCGACGGGGTCGAGGCGAGCCGGCGGATCGCGACGGCGAGCCCGGGCGTCGCGGTGCTCGTGCTGACCATGCACGACGACGACGAGACCGTGGTCGCGGCGCTGCGGGCCGGCGCGCGGGGCTACCTGCTCAAGGGCGCCGACCAGGAGGAGATCCGGCGCGCGGTCCACGCCGTCGTCGCCGGCGAGATGATCGTGGCGCCGGGCGCGGCCGCGCACGTGCTCGCGCGCCTGTCCGCGCCCGCGCCGACGGTCCCGTTCCCCGAGCTCACGGCGCGCGAGCGCGAGGTGCTCGCCGCCATGGCGCAGGGCCGGCGCAACGGTGCGATCGCCGCCGAGCTGGGGCTCGCGGCGAAGACGGTCGGCAACCACGTGTCGGCGATCCTCGCGAAGCTCGGCGTCGAGACCCGGGCCGAGGCCGTGGTGGTCGCGCGGCGGGGCGGTCTCGGGTGAGCCGGCGCCCCACGGCCGGCGAGCTCGCCGCGGGCGCGGCCGTGCTCGGGGCGGCGGGCGTGGTCGTGGCCCGCCCGCCGGTGACGGGCACCGGTGCGGCGTGGACCGTCGGCGCGCTGGTGCTGGGCGCGGCGGGACTCGTGGCGGCCGCCGTGGTGCGTCGCCGGGGCGGGGCGCGGGGGACGGCGGCGTGGATGAGCGCGACCGGGGCGTCCCTGCTGGTCCTGGCCGTGCTGGAGAGCGCGCTCGACCACGACGCGGGCCTGCTCGGCGTCGAGCTGCGCGTGCTGGCCGTCGTGCTGGCGCTGCTCGTGCCCGGCCTGGTGATCACGTTCCCGACCGGGCGCCTCGAGCACCTCACCGACCGGGTCGCGGCGGGGGTGGTCGCCGCGTGCGGACTCGCCGTCGTGGTCGCGCCCGTCGAGCCGGTCGCCCTCCCGGCGGGCGTGCTGCTGTGCACCGCGGTGGCCGGCGCGGTGTGGGCGCGCTTCGAGCGCTCCCGCGACCTCGACCGCGAGCGGATCCTCTGGGTGCTCCTGGGTGTGGGCACGGTCGTGATCGTCGGCGGGCACCTGCTCTTCGCCGCCGAGCAGTTCCCGGGGTCGGCCGTCGAGACCGCGCTGCTCACCGTGGTCGGGCTGTGCGGGCTCGGCATCCCGGCGGCGCTGGTCGTCGCGCTCGTGGCGCCCCGCGCCGCCGACGTCCGCCGCGCGATCTCCGGGGTCGCCGTCGTCATCGTGATGATCGATCTCGCACTGGGCGTCTTCGCCGGCACGCTCGCGACGCTGGAGGCGCTCACCGGGCGCGCGCCGTCGCGGGCGGTGGCGTCGGTGGTGTGCGTGGTCGTCGCGGCCGGCTTCCACCCGGCGCTCGTGCGGGTGCGCGAGACCCTCGACCAGGTCCTGTTCGGCGGGCGCCCCGACCCGGTGGGTGTGGTGTCGTCGTTGGGCGACGAGTTCCGCCGCGGCGGCGGCCCGCAGCAGTGGCTCGACGCGCTGCGGGCCTCGGTGGACCTGCCGTGGGCGGCCCTCCACCAGGACGTCGATCTCCACGACGACGAGGTCGTCGCGACCTCCGGGGACCCGGTCGAGCCGGTCACGACGATCGCGCTGCACGCCGGCGACGAGCACGTCGGCGACCTCGTCGTCGGCCTCCCCGAGCACCACCGTGAGCTGCCGCGCGCTACCGACGCGGTGCTGCGCCTGGTCGCCGGGCCGCTGGCCCGCGCGCTGCAGAGCGCCCGGTTGGCCGCGCAGCTGCAGGAGTCGCGCCGGCTCGTCGTGCTCGCCGCCGAGGAGGAGCGCCGCCGCCTGCGCCGCGACCTGCACGACGGTCTGGGCCCGGTGCTCGCCGGCGTCGGCTACACCGCGGACGCGGCGCGCAACGTGCTCGACGCGCGGCCGGAGCGCACGGCGGAGCTGCTCGCCGCGCTGCGCGAGGACGTCGGCGGCGCCATCGCCGAGGTCCGCCGGCTCGTCCACGACCTGCGGCCCCCGGTGCTCGACCAGCTCGGCCTCGTCGCGGCCGTGCGCCAGCAGGCCGAGCGGGTCACGCAGGACGGGGCGGGGCCGGCGGTGACGGTCGAGGCCGGCACGGTCGGGTCGCTGCCCGCCGCGGTGGAGGTCGCGGCCTACCGGGTGGTGTCCGAGGCGGTGCTCAACGTCGTGCGCCACGCCGGGGCGCGCCGGGCCCGGGTCACGGTCCGCCGCGAGGACGCGACGCTCGAGCTGCTCGTCGCCGACGACGGCTGCTCCGGTGCCCCGTGGACGCCCGGGGTCGGGCTGACCTCGATGCGCGAGCGGCTCGCCCAGCTCGGCGGCACGCTCGAGGCCGGGGCGACGCCCGACGGCGGCCGGGTGTGCGCGCGCCTGCCGCTCGGGTCACCCGTGTGAGCTCCCCGCCGGTCCCCGACCGTGGCGCGCGGATCGCCCCGACGGCCACCTCGTGTAGTCGATCGAGGACAGAGTGCACCCGATGCACCTATTCTCCCTCCGGGTCCGATCGGAGCGGAGGTCACGATGACGACGACGTCGAGTGGATCGGGCGGCGTGGCGGCGCCGTCCGAACGGGAGCTGCCCCCGACGGCGGTCGACGACGAGGTGCTGGAGCACGAGCGCAGGCGCTGGACCCCGGCCCGGATCGCGATCTGGGGGGCCATCGCGCTGCTCGGCGGGCTGGGCTGGGTGATGCTCGCGATCATCCGCGGCGAGTCGGTGAACGCCATCTGGTTCGTCTTCGCCGCGGTGTGCACCTACCTCATCGCCTACCGCTTCTACTCGTCCTACATCGAGCGCAAGCTGCTGCGCCCCGACGACCGGCGCGCCACCCCGGCCGAGCACTCCGAGAACGGCCAGGACTACATGCCGACCGACCGGCGGGTGCTCTACGGGCACCACTTCGCCGCGATCGCCGGCGCCGGCCCGCTGGTCGGCCCGGTCCTCGCCGCGCAGATGGGCTACCTGCCCGGCACGATCTGGATCATCGTCGGCGTGGTCCTGGCCGGCGCCGTCCAGGACTACCTGGTGCTGTTCTTCTCGATGCGCCGCGGCGGGCGCTCGCTGGGGCAGATGGCCCGCGACGAGCTCGGGGTGATCGGTGGCGCCGCCGCCGTCGTCGCGACGCTCGCCATCATGATCATCCTGATCGCGGTGCTCGCGCTGGTGGTCGTGCAGGCGCTGGGCGAGAGCCCGTGGGGTGTCTTCTCGGTGGCGATGACCATCCCGATCGCCCTCTTCATGGGATTCTACCTGCGCTTCCTGCGTCCCGGGAAGGTCGGCGAGGTCTCCGCGATCGGCGTCGCGCTGCTGCTGCTCGCGATCGTCGCCGGCGGCTGGGTCTCCGAGAGCGGCCTGGCCGAGTACTTCACGTTCAGCCGCACGAGCCTCGCCTGGGGCGTCGTCATCTACGGCGTGATCGCGGCGATCCTGCCGGTGTGGATGCTCCTCGCGCCGCGCGACTATCTCTCGACGTTCATGAAGATCGGGACGATCGTGCTGCTCGCCGTCGCGATCGTCGTGGTGCGCCCCGACGTCATGGCGCCGGCGATCAGTGAGTTCGCCGGCCGCTCCGACGGCCCGGTCGTCCCCGGGCCGCTCTTCCCGTTCCTCTTCGTGACGATCGCGTGCGGTGCCCTGTCCGGCTTCCACGCGCTGATCTCGTCGGGGACGACGCCCAAGCTGATCGAGAAGGAGCGCCAGACGCGCTTCATCGGCTACGGCGGGATGCTCATGGAGTCGTTCGTGGCGATCATGGCGCTGGTCGCCGCGATCTCGATCGACCGCGGCATCTACTTCGCGATGAACGCCCCGGCGGCGATGACCGGCGGCACGGTCGAGACCGCGGCGCTCTGGGTCAACAACCTCGGGCTCACGGGGGTGAACATCACCCCCGACGTGCTCGCCGGCACCGCCCAGGCCGTCGGCGAGGAGTCCATCGTCTCGCGCACCGGCGGGGCGCCGACCCTCGCGCTGGGCCTGGCGAACATCCTCGCGCAGATGTTCGGCGGCGCCGCGCTGATGAGCTTCTGGTACCACTTCGCGATCATGTTCGAGGCCCTGTTCATCCTCACGGCGGTGGACGCGGGCACGCGGGTCGCGCGCTTCATGCTCCAGGACGCGGTGGGCACGTTCGTCCCGAAGTTCAAGGACATGTCCTGGCGGCCCGGGGTCTGGATCGGCACGCTGATCATGGTCGGTGGCTGGGGCGGCATCCTGATCATGGGTGTCACCGATCCGCTCGGCGGGATCAACACGCTCTTTCCGCTCTTCGGCATCGCCAACCAGCTCCTCGCGGCGATCGCACTGGCGGTCTGCCTGGCCATCGTCGCCCGGCGGGGGACGGTCACGTACCTGTGGATCGTGCTGGTCCCGCTGGTCGCGGTCACGGTGATCACGGTGACGGCGTCGCTGTACAAGATCTTCTCGCCGGTGCCGGGCGTCGGCTACTGGGCGCAGAACGCGGCGTACCGCGAGGCCATCGCGGCGGGCAGGACGAGCATGGGTGCCGCCAAGACGCCCGCACAGATGGAGGCCGTCGTCCGCAACACCTTCATCCAGGGCACGCTCTCGATCATCTTCCTGGTGCTCGCGGTCATCGTGATCGCGGCCGCGACGGCGGCGGCGATCCGGTCGGTGCGCGCCGGGGGGAGGCCGAGCAACGAGGAGGAGTCGGTGCCCTCGGCCCTCTACGCGCCCTCGGGCCTGGTGAGCCAGCCCGCGGAGAAGGAGCTCGAGAAGCGCTGGCTCGCCGAGGTCGGGGCGCCGTCGCGGGGCGGGGGGCACTGATGGACACGGTCGTGCGGGCCTGGCGCGGGCTCGCCTGGTGGATGCGCGGGGTGGTCGGGGCGAACGCGTACGAGCAGTACCTCGCCTCCCACCACCGCCGCGGTCACGACCACGCGCCGATGACCGAGCGCGAGTTCTGGCGCGCCCGCATCGACCACCAGGAGCGGAACCCGCAGGGGCGCTGCTGCTGAACGGCCGCACCCCGGAGACACGAACGGCGCTCTTGCTGCTTGCGTACCAGCGAGAGCGCCGTTCGTTCGTCCCGGGCGGGACCTAGCTCCCTAGCTCGCGTCGAGACGCTGCTTGAGGGCGTCGAGCTCGTCGCGCATCGAGGTCGGCAGCTTCTCGCCGATCTTGGCGAACCACTCCTCGATGAGCGGCAGCTCCTCGCGCCACTCGTCGACGTCGAAGCGCAGGGACGCCTCGATGTCCTCGATCGGCTCGGACAGGCCCTCGGTGTCGATCTGGTCGGCGCTCGGCACGTGCCCGATCGGCGTCTCGGTGGCCGCGGCCTTGCCCTCGAGCCGCTCGATGATCCACTTGAGCACGCGGCTGTTCTCGCCGAACCCGGGCCACAGGAAGCGGTTGTCCTCGCCCCGGCGGAACCAGTTGACGTAGAAGATCGACGGCAGCTTGGTGGCGTCGGCGTTCTTGCCCACGTCCACCCAGTGCTGGAAGTAGTCGCCGACGTTGTAGCCGAGGAAGGGCAGCATCGCCATCGGGTCGCGGCGGACCTGGCCCTTGCCGCCCTTGGCCGCGGCCGTCATCTCGCTGGACATCGTGGCGCCCATGAAGGTGCCGTGCTGCCAGTCGAACGACTCGGTGACCAGCGGGATCGTCGTCTTGCGCCGGCCACCGAACAGGATCGCCGAGATCGGCACACCCTGCGGGTCGTCCCACTCGGGGGCGACGACGGGGCACTGCGAGATCGGGACCGTGTAGCGCGAGTTCGGGTGCGCGGCCGGCTTGGCCGAGCCGGGCGTCCAGTCGTCGCCGGTCCACGCGGTGAGGTGCTGGGGGTCGCCCTCCAGCCCCTCCCACCAGACGTCGCCGTCGTCGGTCAGCGCGACGTTGGTGAACAGGGCGTTGCCGTGCTCGATGGTGCGCATCGCGTTCGGGTTGGTCTTCCAGTTCGTCCCGGGCGCGACGCCGAAGAAACCGAACTCCGGGTTCACCGCGTAGAGCCGGCCGTCGCCCCCGAACCGCATCCAGGCGATGTCGTCACCGACGGTCTCGGCGCGCCAGCCGGGGATGGTGGGCTGGAGCATCGCGAGGTTCGTCTTGCCGCAGGCCGACGGGAACGCGGCCGCGATGTAGTACGCCTTCTCCTCCGGGCTGATCAGCTTGAGGATCAGCATGTGCTCGGCGAGCCAGCCCTCGTCGCGCGCCATCGCCGAGGCGATGCGCAGCGAGTAGCACTTCTTGCCCAGCAGCGCGTTGCCGCCGTACCCGGACCCGAAGCTCCAGATCTCGCGGGTGTCGGGGAAGTGGCTGATGTACTTGGTGTCGTTGCACGGCCACTTGACGTCCTGCTGGCCGGGCTCGAGCGGCGCGCCGACCGAGTGCAGCGCGGGGACCCACTCGGTGTCGCCCTCGTCGAGGCGCTTCGCCACCTCGGGGCCCATGCGGGTCATGATGTGCATCGAGGTGACGACGTAGGCGCTGTCGGAGATCTCGACGCCCAGCTTGGGGTGCTCGGCCTTCACCGGCCCCATGCAGAACGGGATCACGTACATCGTCCGGCCGGCCATGCACCCGCGGTACAGCTCGGTCATCGTGGCCTTCATCTCGGCCGGGTCCATCCAGTTGTTGGTGACCCCGGCGTCGGCCTCGTTGACCGAGCAGATGAAGGTGCGCTCCTCGACCCGCGCGACGTCGTCGGGGTCGGAGGCGGCGTAGAACGAGTTCGGCTTCTTCTCCGGGTCGAGCTGCGTGTACGTGCCGGCCGCGACGAGCTCCTTGGTCAGCCGGTCCCACTCGTCCTGGGACCCGTCGCACCACACGACCTGGTCCGGCGTGGTCAGCTCGGCGACCTCGGCCACCCAGTCGATCACCTCGCGGCGTCGGATCGGCGGGTTCTCGAGTCCTCGGATGGTCGGAACAGCAGTCATGCGTCTCCTCGGTCGCTGGCTCGCTCGCCGGAACGCCGCGGACCGCGAAGCGGCCCCGGTCGCCTCGGGAAAGGAGTCATCGCCGGTCACGGCGCCGTGACCGGTGGTGTACTCCGTCGGTGGTGCTCGACGTTAACGAGACTTCCTGAGAAGGACACCGCCAGGTGCTGTCGGGGGCCTCACTTCCACGATCAAGCTGAACGATTCAGGCCCGATCGGGCAAACGGAGGGTGTCGAGCGCGGCCGGCAGCACCTCGCCGAGGGCACCGGTCAACCGGATGCCGGCCACACCGTCGGCACGGCTCGGACCGCTGGTCACGACCGCGATCGGCAGGCCGCGGCGCGCGGCGGCGTGCACGAAGCGCAGGCCCGACATGACCGTGAGCGACGATCCGAGCACCACGAGTGAGCGAGCCCGCTCCACGAGCGCGAAGCAGTGGTCCACACGCGGACGCGGGACCGATTCACCGAAGAAGACGACGTCCGGCTTCAACGGCCCGTCACCACAGGCCGGGCAGGCGGTCATCGCGAAGCGGTCGAGCTCGTCGTCGGGCAGCTCGGCGTCGCCGTCGGGGTTGATCTCGACGGCGCGGGCGTCGAAGCCGGGGTTGAGGGCGGTGAGGCGCCGCTGGACCTCCGCGCGCGACGGCGCCGCCCGGCAGCCGAGGCACACGACGCGGTCGAGGGCCCCGTGCAGCTCGACGACGTCGCGCGCGCCCGCGGCCTGGTGCAGCCCGTCGACGTTCTGGGTGATCACGCCGGCGACCAGGCCGGCGCGCTGCAGGGCGGCGACGGCGCGGTGCCCGTCGTTCGGGCGGGCGGCGGCCATCTGCGGCCAGCCGACGTGGCTGCGCGCCCAGTACCGGTGGCGCGCGACGGGGTCGCCGACGAAGGCCTCGTAGGTCATGGGGGCGTGGCGGCGCGCCGCGCTCGTCGGGCCGCGGTAGTCGGGGATGCCGGAGTCGGTGGAGATCCCCGCGCCGGTGAGCACCAGCGCGCCGCCCTCGGCGAGCAGCGTGGCGAGCGCGGGGACGTCGCCGCGGACCGGGACCTCGGCCTCCCACGCCTCCTGCGGCGCGGTGTAGCGCATCAACGACCGGACCACGGTGTCCATGATGCGCCTCCGGCGCACGTGAGTGTTCTGGGTCGCCGGAGCGACCCGGAACACTCACGTGGCCGCAGGCCATCACCGCCCCGGGGACACCGAGGTCATGTGGAAGTCGGGCACGCGCAGCGGGGGCATGGCGGCGCGGGTGAACCAGTCCTTCCACTCCCGTGGCAGCGTCCGCTCGGTGGTGCCGGCCTCCGTGGCGCGGCGCAGGAGGTCGAGCGGCGACTCGTTGAAGCGGAAGTTGTTGACCTCGCCGACGATCTCGCCGCGCTCGACGAGGTAGACGCCGTCGCGGGTCAGGCCCGTGAGCAGCAGCGTCGTCGGGTCGACCTCGCGGATGTACCAGAGGCAGGTCAGCAGCAGGCCGCGCTCGGTCGAGGCCACCATCTCCTCGAGTGTCGCCTCCTCGCCGCCGGTGAGGACCAGGTTGTCGGTGGGCGCCGCGAACGGGGCGTCGTACTCGGCCGCGGCGGCGCGGGGGTACGCGAGCGTCGCGACCTCGCCGTCGCGCACCCACTCCACCCGCCCGGTGGTGGCCCCGTTGTCGAACACCGAGACCTCGTCGCCGGAGTAGGTCGTCGCCAGCACCGGCGTGTAGGCGAGGTCGGGGAAGCCGGGCGCGGCCGGGTCGCCGGCCAGGGTCAGCGGCAGCGGGCCGAGGCGCTCGCCGACCCGGGTGCCGCCGGCCCGGGAGAACGCCGAGCGGCCCTCCTGCGCGGGCCGCCCGCCCATCGACCACGCCATGTAGATCATCAGGTCGGACACCGCCGACGGCGGCAGGATCGTCTCGTGGCGCCCGGCGGGCAGGTCGAGCCGGCGCCGGCCCCACGGCAGCCGGTCGCGCAGGCGCCCGACCAGCGCGGTGACGTCGACGTCGGCGACGTCGGTGGCGCCCTCGCCGCCCCACACCGACGTGCCGGTCGCCGGGTCCTTGAGGTTCAGCTCGACCGCCCCGCCCGGTTCCGCCCAGCGCCGCCGCACCCCCGCCGAGGTGCCCAGCCAGGTGGTGGTGACGCGGTGGTCGGCGAACCCGAACGACGCCTCGTCGGGCCGGAACGACGCTCCGAGCTCCTCGGCGAGCCGGCCGAAGACGGCCATCGAGGTCGCGCCGGCGGGCTCCTCCCAGTCGGCGGGGGTGTCTCCGCCCGCGGAGGGCAGCGGGGCGGCGTCGCGCGCCGGACCGGCCCGGCGGGCGGCCTGCACCGCGCCCGCCACCGCCTCGGCGATCACGGCGTCGCCCTCGGGGCCGGCCGCGAGCGCGGTGGGCGCGGGCACGGTGGCCACGCCGGCGCCCGTCCCGCCCTCGAGCGGCACCAGCATGATCACCGACAGGCGGCGCTCGACGGTCTGCCCGTTGGTCGTGAGCGTGGAGTTCGCCCAGCGCACGACGGCCTCGGACACCTCGCGGACCGTCGCCACCGCGCCGGCGTCGGGCGCCTGGCGCGCCGCGATCGCGAGCGTGCGCTCGACCAGCGCCGACCCCGGCGCGCTCACGACCCGCTCCCCGTGTTCAGCACGGTCACGCCGCGCAGCAGCGCCGAGGGACACCCGTGGCTGACGGGCGCGACCTGGCCGGGCTGGGCCTTGCCGCAGTTGAACGCCCCGCCCAGGCGCCACGTCGAGCGCCCGCCGACCGCCTCGAGCGAGCCCCAGAAGTCGGTCGTCGTGGCCTGGTAGGCGACGTCGCGGACCTGGCCGACGAGCTTGCCGCCGCGGATGCGGTGGAACCGCTGGCCGGTGAACTGGAAGTTGTAGCGCTGCATGTCGATCGACCAGGAGCGGTCGCCCACGATGTAGATGCCGTCCTCCACGCCGTCGATCAGCGCCGCGGTCGACCGGTCGGTGTCCGGGTCGGCGCGCAGCGACACGTTCGCCATCCGCTGCAGCGGCACGTGCTCCGCGGAGTCGGCGTACGCGCAGCCGTTGGAGCGGTCCAGCCCGAGGCGCGGCGCGAAGGAGCGGTCGACCTGGTAGCCGACGAGTACGCCGTCGCGCACGAGGTCGAAGTCCTGCGCGGCGACGCCGTCGTCGTCCCAGCCGACGCTCGCGAGCCCGTGCGGCACCGTCCGGTCGCCGGTGACGGTGAGGACGTCGCTGCCGTAGCGCAGGGTGCCGAGCTTGTCCGGCGTCGCGAAGCTCGTGCCGGCGTAGGCGGCCTCGTAGCCGATCGCCCGGTCGTACTCGGTGGCGTGCCCGATCGACTCGTGGATGACCAGCCAGAGGTTGGTCGGGTCGATGACGAGGTCGGTCGGCCCGGCCACGACGCTCGGCGCCGCCACCTTCTCGGCCAGCAGGTCGGGCAGCTCGGCGAGCTCGCCGTCCCAGTCCCAGCCCGTGCCGGTGAGGTACTCCCAGCCGCGCCCTGTCGGCGGCGCGAGGGTCCGCAGCGTCTCGAAGCCGCCGCCGGCCCGGTCGACGGTGGTGATCGTGACGTCGGGGTCGACGCGGACGCGCTGCTGCGTGGTGGTGGTGCCGGCGGTGTCGGCGTAGAACGTCTGCTCCTTGACCGCCACGCTGCTCGCGGCGACGTGGTCGACACCCGGCGCGGCGAGCAGGCCCGTCGACCGCTCGGCCAGCAGGCCGATCTTGTCGGCGACGTCCACCGACCACGGGTCCACGTCGTAGGGGGAGACCCAGGTGACGCCGGCGTGCACCGGCTCGTCGGCGAGGGTGACCCGCTCGGTGGCGAGGGCGGCGAGCGTCCCCGACACCTCGAGGGCCCGCCGCGCGGTCGCCGCGGCCGTCTCGGGCGTGAGGTCGACGTGCGCGGCGAAGCCCCACACGCCGTCGCGCAGCACGCGCACCGCGAGGCCGACGGTCTCCTGGTCGGCGGCGACCACGACCCGTCCGTCGCGCAGCTCCAGGTGCTGGCTGCGCAGGCGGTGCACGCGCAGGTCGGCGTGCTGGGCCCCGCCGCGGCGGGCGGCGTCGAGGGCGGCGTCGGCGAGCGCGGCACGGGGCAGGGCGAGGAAGTCCGCGTCCACCGCATGCGTCACGGGGCTGACCACGAGCGCCGAACCTACCCGGACGCGCCCGCGCAGCGGCGCATTCAGCCGCCGCGGACCCACCGTCCGGTCGCGGGGTCGATGGTCGGCGCCGGCGGGACGGGGCCCTCGTCCCACGCGAGGTCCTCGGTGGTGACCCGGCCGTCGTCGTGCACGCGGGTGACCACGTCGACCCGCGCGTCGCCGTCGAGGTCGGTGCCCAGCACCAGCGCGTCGGGCTCGGGCACCACGGCGGTGTCGGGACGACCGTCGGCGTCGCTGTCGACGGTGGCGGCGCCGAGGGCGTGGGCACCGATGAGCAGCTCCGGGGCAGGGCCCGCCGGGTCGACGAACGCCTCGGGGTGGAGCTCGGGGACATCGACCATGTCCCCGAGGCTAGGTCGCGGGCGCGGACCGCGGGTGCGGTTCGGCCACATCCACGCGGTCGCGCAGCTCGGCGAGCCGGCGCAGCAGCGTCTCCGCGCGGTCGCGGCCCTCGCGCGCCTCGGCGGCGGTGCGGGCGGCGGCCCGGTCGGCCTCGGCGCGGTCGGTGCCCGCGCGGCGCACGGCGTCCAGCGCGTCGTCGAGGTCGCGCGCCCGGTTCTCGAGCGCGGCGTCGAGGGCGAGCGTCACCTCCCGCTCGGTGGTGATCAGGGCGTCGGCGAGCACGCGCTCGAGGTCGCCGCGCACCTCGGCGAGCGCCTCGACCGACCACTGGCGCAGGTGCGCCCGGTCGGCGGCCAGGCGGCGGGCGCGCGCGACCCAGCCCGCCGCGCCCAGCCCGAGGCCCACCGACACCGGCACGAGGGCCGCCCCGAGCGCGGCCGGCGCGATCGGCACCGCGAGCAGCGGCAGCAGCGCGAGTCGCGACAGCCCGAGACCGCCCGAGGCGCCGGCGACGACGAGCAGCCGGTCCTCGGCCGGGCGCGTCCGCGGGGCGGGCACGAGGGCGGGCTCGCCGAGGTCGGCGACGCGCAGCGCCGGCAGCTCGCCGGCGGGCACGAGGTCGGCGAGGGTCGCGGCCACCAGGTCGCGCAGCCGCGTCCCGAGCCCCGCGACGACCTCGGCCGCGAGGGTCTCGACGTCGCCCGCGAGCTCCCGCGGCACCGCCGCGAGCCCCGCGCGGTCGGCGTCGTCGATCCGCGCGCGCACCGCGACGCCCAGCGCGCGCACCCGGGCGGCGAGGTCGTCGGTGGCCGCGACCCGGGCGGCGGCGAGATCGGAGCGCCAGCGCGTGTGGTGGTCGCGGCGCAGGGCCGACCGGGCGGCGAGCAGCTCGTCGCGCCGTCGGGCGAGGTCCCCGCCGGCCGGAGTCCGCAGCGCCGTGCGGGTCGCCTCGGCGCGCGCCGCCACCCCGTCCAGGGCGCCGGCGAGCAGGCGCAGCGCGTTGGCCTCGGCGAGCATCCGTCGCCGGCGCGCGACGAGCCGGTGCAGCTCGCGCTGCAGGGCGGCGAGGCCCGAGCGCCGGCGCAGGGCCGCGGCGCCGTCCGGGGGGACGCCGGCGGCCCGCCGCGCCAGCGCCGCCGACACCGGGAACCACGGCGCGTCCGCCAGCCGCGGCACGTGCGCGGCGACGAGCGCGCGGTCGGCCTCGAGGACGGTGCGCCAGCCCCGGTGGGCCTCGGTGCGGGTGAGCGCGAAGACCACGGTGTCGACGCGGGCGGCGGCGCGGGCCAGCGCGTCGAGCTCGTCGGCCCCCAGCGGCGCGGCCGCGTCGGCGAGCACCAGGGCGGCCGTGACCCCGTCGACCGGCCACGTGCCGGGGTCGGCCGGGCGGGCCGGCACGACGAGGTCGAGCTCCTCGAGCAGGGGCACGGGCAGGGGGCCGTGGCTGGCGCGGACGGTCCCGTCGGCGCCGGGCCCGGGCGCGGCGTCGAGCCCGAGCAGGGCGGCCAGCAGCTCCCGGCGACCGCGACCCGGGGCGCCGACCAGCGCCACCGTGGGCCGGGCCGGGGGCGGCGGCGCGGCGGCCCGGGCGGCGGCGTCGGGGTCGAGGCGGGCGAGCAGGGTGCCCAGCGCCTCCCGGGTGCGGGCGATCTCGGCCGGGATGTCGCTGGACGTCATGGGTCGAGCTCCGCTCCGCTCCGTCTCCCGGGTCACGCCGTCAGCTCCCGCCACAGCCGCACGTAGGTGCGGTGCACGACGTGCGCGAGGTCGGCGATGCGGCGCGGCGCGCCCCACGCCCCGTAGGCCCGCCACCAGGCGGCGCGCCGGGACGCGTGGCCGGCGAGCTCCACCGGGTGCGCGCCCGGGTGCGCCAGGCGGACGTCGGGTGGGCCCGGCGCCGCGAGCCGGTCGACCTCGTCGAACAGGTCGGCGGGCAGCCCGAGCGCGCCGGCTCGCAGCCGGGCGCGGGCGGCGAGCAGCGCCCGCTCGGCGAACGCCTCCCGACGGGCGAGCGAGCCGGCGGCGTCGACGATCCGCGTGCCCTCCCCGGCGGGCGCCTCCTCGGCCGCCTCCGCCCGGGCCCGCACGTCCCCGAGGGCGGCGAGGTCGCGCAGCCCGGCCGCGGCGGCGTGCAGGTCGGTGCGGGCGCGCACCTCGTCGTGCAGCCGGCCGACCAGCGACGCGAGGCCGGACGCGGCGAGCAGGGCGTCGCACAGCTCCCCGACCCCGGCCGACGCGTCGGCGCGCAGCAGGGCGAGCCCGAGCGCCAGACCCCGCAGGTCGAGCAGCTCGAGCAGCCGCACCCGCGCCTCGACTCCCACGGGCAGCTCCGCGGTGGTGAACAGCTCCGCGTCGAGCAGCGCCACCTCGAGCACCGCGGGGTCGGCGCCCGCGAGCAGGCGCAGCGCGCCGACGTCCTCGGTGCGCAGCGCACCGGTGACCGCGGTCTCGGCGAGCAGCCCGATCACCGGCGTCACCGGCCCCACCCGGTCGCCCAGGCGCCGGCCCAGGTCGACGGCGAGCTCGCGCCCGTCGTCGGGCCCGACGGTGTCGGCGCGGCCGAGCACCGCCACCACGCCGGCGGGCCCGTGGGTGGCCGGGCCGGGCAGGACGTCGAGGTCGCCCGCGTGCGCCGTCGCGGGCAGCACCACCAGCGCCGCGTCCGCGTGCGCCCCGCCGGTCGGGCCGGGCGGGCGGCGGGCCGAGCCGGTGCCCGGGGTGTCGATCACGGTCAGCCCGTCGAGCGCGGCGCTCGTCAGCGTGACCACCAGGTGGTCGACGTCCTCGGGCCGCACGCCCAGCCGGTCGCCCACCGCGGCGGGGACGCGCCCGCCGGCGGCCAGCGGGAGCGGGCGGCGGGTGCCGTCGACGAGCACGACGTCCAGCCGGTCGACCGGGCCCCGGACGTAGGTGGCGGTCAGGCCGGTGCACTCGCCGGCGCCGGTGGGCGCGACCCGGCGGCCGACCAGGGCGTTGACCAGCGTCGACTTGCCCGACGACACCGGGCCGGCGACGACGAGCGAGGGCGTCGCGAGCATCCGGGCGGCGATGGCCTCGACCTCGTCGGCGGTGGGCAACGACACCCGGGGCGCCAGCGCACGGCATGTCGCGACGACAGCGCTGCGCAGAGGGCCCACAGTCGTCGCAGAGTAGGCGCACGGCCGGTCACAGAGGGGCCGGTCGCGCAGGTCGCGAAGGGTTTCGCGTGATCGCCCGTCGGGGGAGACTGCTCACGAACCGTCACGCGGGAGGGGAAGCACCCAGTGCTCGACACCGGCACGTACCTCTTCATCGTCGCCGTCGGCGGCGTCATCACGCTGGTGGTGGGCCAGATCCTCATGCGGTCGGGCATCGGGTTCCTGCGCGACGTGTTCGACTCCGAGGAGACCGCGGTCTCCGCCAACCGCCTGCTCGGCGTGCTGTTCCACCTGATCGCGCTCGGGTTCCTCGCCCTGATCTCGACCTACCGGCCTTTCGACGTCCAGGGCACCGTCCAGATCGTCATCACCCAGCTCGGCGGCGTCATGCTGCTGCTCGGTGTCCTGCACGGCCTGACGCTGCTGCTGCTGGCGCGCATCCGCAGCCGCCGCCGCAGCGAGACGATCGAGTCGGAGATGACCGCGCAGTACGAGCAGCAGCGGCGCGCCCGGCAGAACCCCCGCCAGCAGGTGATCGAGGGCGGTCCCCCGTCCGGCGGAGCGTCGCACTGACCAGCGGGTCCACGCGGGCCGTCCGAGCACCTCGGATCGCCCGACCGGGCGATCCTTCGTTCTATGGCTAACCCGCTCCGAGAGCGCAGCGATGTGCGGGTGTGACCCTCGTCCCCTTGACCCGTCGCCCGGCGCGTGTCGCGGCCGAGCCGCTGACCATGCCGATGCCGCGGCTCGCCGATGTCGTGCACGCGGTGACCGCGACGTTCGGCTCCGCCGGGTGGACGCTGCGGTTCGGCCCGTCCGGTCAGCAGGTCGTGGTCGACCGGCTCGCCGACGCGCACGCCGCCGCCCGCCGGCTCGTGGGTGGGGTGCTCGGTATCCCCGCGGCCGCCGTCCGTATCCGGATCACCCCTGATCGCGCCACCCTCGCCCCGCTGCGTCGCTCCTGAGCCCAGCACCGGCCGCGGTCCGGGACCCGTGTGAAGATCGGGGGGTGGCAGGGCCCGAGCACGACACGCTGTCGACGTCCGGAGGGGACGTCCGGCGTCGCTCGATCCTGAGCTTCACCGACCGCGGCGGGCGGATGACCGCCGGCCAGCAGCGCGCCTGGGACCGGCTCTGGCCCCGCTTCGGCGCCCTCGCTCCGGGCTTCGACCGGGAGGGTGCGGGGCCACCACCACCGACCCGTGACGGGCTGCTGGACGCGCCGGCCTGGTTCGGTCGCGAGGCACCCCTGCGTCTCGAGATCGGCTCCGGGATGGGCGAGACGACCGCGGCGCTGGCCGCCGCCGAGCCCGACGCCGACCACGTCGCCGTCGAGGTCTACCCGCCCGGCCTCGCGCAGCTCCTCATGCGGATCGAGGAGCGCGGCCTCGAGAACCTGCGGCTCCTGCGCGGCGACGCCGTGGTCGTGCTCTCCGAGCTCGTGGCCCCGGGCGCGCTCGCCGGCCTGCGCGTCTACTACCCCGACCCGTGGCCCAAGCGCCGTCACCACAAGCGCCGCCTGATCCAGCCCGCGACCGTCGCGCTGATGGCGTCGCGTCTCGCGCCCGGAGCGACGCTGCACCTCGCGACGGACGTCGAGGACTACGCCGAGTGGATGCTCGAGGTGACCGACGCCGAGCCGCTGCTGGAGAACCCGCACGGCGGCTTCGCGCCGCGCCCGGAGTGGCGTCCGCGCACCAAGTTCGAGTCCCGCGCGGAGCAGGAGGGACGTCCCAGCCGGGATCTCCTCCTGGTGCGGACGGCCCCGGAGGGGGGCACCCCCTGAGCACGCGTCGCGTCCGGCGGCGGGCGGTTAGAGTCGGGCCCGTGTCGCCGTCCCCCTCGCCCGCCGACCTGGCCACCCCGCCCACCGCGCTGACCGGCGGCGTGGTCGAGGAGACGAGCACGGCCGGGCAGGGCTCCGAGGACGCGCCGCCGAGCCGCACGCTGCTCGTCTGGGACGCGCCCAACATCGACATGAGCCTCGGCTCGCTGCTCGGCACGCGCCCCACGTCGGCGTTCCGCCCGCGCTTCGACGCGGTCGGCCGCTGGCTGCTCTCCGAGGCCGGCCCGGACGGGCTCGCCGAGGCCACGGTGTTCACCAACGTCGTGCCGGGCTCCACCGAGATCGTGCGGCCCTGGGTCGAGGCGCTGCGCAACGTCGGCTTCGCGGTGTTCGCCAAGCCCAAGGTCGCCGACGACTCCGACGTCGACGAGGACATGCTCGCCCACATCGAGGCGCGCCGCGTCGAGGGCGGCCTCACCCACGTCGTCGTGGCCTCGGGCGACGGCCGCGCGTTCCGCGAGCCGCTCGAGGACCTCGTCGCGGCGGGCGTCACGGTCACGGTGATCGGTTTCCGCGAGTACGCCGCGTTCGCCGTGGCGTCCGAGATCGTCGACTTCCTCGACCTCGAGGACATCGAGGGCGTGTTCCGCGAGCCGCTGCCGCGCGTCAGCCTCGACACGCTGCCCGACGCCGGCGCCTGGCTGCCCCCGCTGCGCTCCCTGCGCTCGCTGCTGGAGCGTTGATGCTGCGCACGTGAGTGATGTGGGTCGTCCCGGCGACCCGGATCACTCACGAGGCCGTAGGCCATCATGGCGGCGTGACGACCGCACGCCGCCTGCACGCCCCGATCGTCCTGCCCTGCGACGAGGCCATGAGCGTCCTGCGCGACGCCGTGGTCGACGTCGACGAGACCGGGCGGATCGCGCACGTCGGGCCCCTCGCGGACGCCCCCGCCACCGCCGCGCCGGTGCAGCGGGTGACCGGCCTGCTCATGCCGGGGCTGGTCAACACCCACGCCCACACCCCGCTCACCGTGCTGCGCGGCAAGGGCGGCGACCTGCCGCTGATGCGCTGGCTGACCGAGGTCGTGTGGCCCGCCGAGGCGAAGCTGGGCCCCGCGGACGTGCGCGACGGGATGCTCGCGGGCACCGCGGAGATGCTGCGCGGCGGCGTCACCACCTCGACCGAGATGTACTTCCAGAACGAGAACGTGGTCGAGGCCGTGCTCGCGATCGGCTCCCGGGTGGTGCTGACCCCGGGGATCATCACCGCGCCCGGGATGGAGCGATTCGGCACCTGGCAGCAGATGCGCGACGCGATCACGCGCTGGATCGACGCCGACGGGCTGCGCTCCGGGCCGGCCGAGCGCATCGAGCTGGGCTACGGCCCGCACTCGGCCTACACGCTGCCGACCGAGGCGATCGTCAGCACCGCCGCGCTGGCGAAGGAGCGCGGCGCGCTGCTGCACATGCACGTGGCCGAGGCGCCCGGCGAGGACGACGCGGTGCGCGCGGAGTACGGGTCGGTGCCCGCGATGATGGAGGCGACGGGCTCGCTGGGCGGGCGGGTGCTCGCCGCGCACGCCATCCAGCTCTCCGACGACGACGTCGCGATCCTCGCCCGCCACGACGTCGCCGTGGCCCACTGCCCGGGGTCGAACGCCAAGCTCGCGGCGGGCGTCGCCCGGCTCACCGACCTGCGCGCGGCCGGCGTCCGCACCGGGCTGGGCACCGACTCGCCGGCCTCGAACGACGACCTCGACCTGTGGGAGGAGCAGCGCCTCGCCTCGCTGTTCGCCCGCCAGCGCGGCGCCGACGCGACCGCGCTGACCGCGGCCGGCGCGCTCGCCATGGCCACCCGCGAGGGCGCCCGCGCGCTGGGCCGCGACGACCTCGGCGTGCTGGCGCCCGGCGCCTGGGCGGACATGGCGCACGTGCGGGTCGACGACGCGGCGTTCGTCGACCCGGACGACGACGACCAGCTGATCTCGAACCTCGTGTGGGCCAGCGGCTCGCGGGGGGTGCGCGACGTGTGGGTGGCCGGCGAGCCGGTGCTCGCCGACGGCGCCCCGACCCGCGTCGACCCCGCCGAGGTGCTCGCCGGGGCCCGCCGCGTGGCCGCCAAGGTCCGTATGTGAGTGGTTCCTGCCCCTATGGCGTGGACAATCGCTCACGTGGGAGGGCCACGGCGACCACGAGGGCGGCGGCGAGAACGAGGGCGCCGGCGACGAGGTAGGCGGTGCGGAAGCCCGCGGCGGCGGCGACCGCGGCCAGCACGGCGATGCCGATCGCCCCGCCGACCTGCTGGCCGGTGTTCGCGAGCCCCGAGGTCAGGCCGGCGGTGTCGGCGTCGGCGTCGCTCATGACCACCGACGTCACCGACGGCAGCACCAGCCCGGCTCCGAGGCCCAGCAGGAGGAGCGCCGGCAGGAGGTCGGTGAGGTACGCCGTGCCGGGCGCGAGCACCAGCACCGCGAAGCCCGCCAGCAGCAGCGCCAGCCCGGCGAGCAGCACCCGGCGCGCCGTGAACCGGGCGATCACCGGCCCCGCGACCCGCAGCGCGACCACCCCGATCACCGCGGCGACCGGCAGCATCGCCAGGCCCGTCCCGCCCGGCGAGTAGCCGAGCACCTGCTGCAGGAACAGCGCGGTGGCGAACTGGAAGCCCATCATCGCGGCCACCGTGAGCACCTGCGCGAGGTTGCCGAACGACACCGACCGTGAACGCAGCACCGCGAGCGGCACGAGCGGCGACGCCGCCCGGGCCTGGCGCACCCCGAAGCCGGCGAGCAGCACGAGCGCCACCCCGCCCGCGAGCGCGTGGACCTCCACGATCGCGAACACCAGCGCCGCGAGCCCGAGCGTCACGAGCGCCGCCCCGAGGAGGTCCGGCGCCGCGCCCCCGGACCGGCGGGGATCCGGCGCCAGCACCCACAGCGCCAGCACCGTCGCCGCGACCCCGATCGGCACGTTGACGAGGAAGATCGCGCGCCAGCCGACGGCCTCGGTGAGCACGCCACCCAGCAGCAGCCCGAGCGACGCCCCCGCCGCCCCGACGAACGCGTAGGCGCCGAGGGCCCGCGCACGATCCCGGGAGTCGTCGAACAGCGCCACGACCATCCCCAGCACCACCGACGACGCCATCGCCGCGGCGACGCCCTGCACGGCACGGGCGGCCACGAGCACGGCCGGGCCGGTGGCGAGCCCGCACGCCAGCGAGGCGAGCGTGAACAGCACCAGCCCGGCGACGAGCATCCGGCGCCGGCCCGCGAGGTCGCCGAGACGCCCGGCGAGCAGGAGCAGCCCGCCGAGCGGGACGAGGTAGGCGTTGACCGTCCACGACAGCCCGGTGGCGGTGAAGCCGAGGTCGTCGCGGAGCGCGGGCAGGGCGACGCTGACGATCGTCCCGTCCAGGATGATCATGAGCATGGTCGTGCTGAGCACCGCGAGCGCGACCCAGGGGGACGCGGGGCGGGTGCGGTCGGCGAGCAGCATGGTCCGACCGTAGCAGAACGTCTATTGCGGAACTATCTCGAATGGACCCATCATGTTCGGGACGACCGGCGGGGCCGGGTGTCGTGCCCGTCGCCGCGCAGCGGGCCCTCGACCAGCCGGGTCAGCCCGCCCACCACGGCGTCGCGGTCGGCGCCGAGCACGCCGAGGACCTCGTCGTACAGCGCGCTGATGACGGTCGCGGCCTTCTCGACCAGGGCCTCGCCCTCGGCGGTGGTCTCGACGATCCGGGCGCGCCGGTCGGTCGGCGACGGCACGCGGCGCGCGAGCCCGGCCCGCTCGAGGCCGTCGAGGGTCGTGACCATCGTGGTCTTGTCGAGCAGGGCGTCCTCGGCGATCTGGCCCTGCGTGCGGTCGCCGGCGGAGGCCTTGTCGAGGACGCAGTACTGGCGCGCGGTGAGGCCGAGGTCGGCGAGCGCCGTGGTCATCCGGGCTGCGAGCGACTCGCTCGCCTTGTCCACGAGGAAGCTCAGGTCCGGGGTCACGCGCGCCATGTCGTCAGCGTACGGAACCTTCCACAACGGAACGATCCGTGCGGCCGGTCGGACGGTGCGCGGGGTCCGGGCGCGTGGCTAGGGTCCGGGCCATGAGTGGCGAGTACCGGCAGGCCTACGACCGCAGCATGAACGACCCCGACGGATTCTGGCGCGAGGCCGCCGGCCTGATCGACTGGTACCGCGAGCCCGAGACGATCGTGGACGCGTCGGCGCTGCCGTTCTCGCAGTGGTTCGTCGGCGGCGAGCTCAACACCTGCCACAACGCCCTCGACCGCCACGTCGACGGCGGGCGCGGCGACCAGGTCGCCCTGATCCACGACTCGCCCGTGACCGACGACCGGCAGCGCTTCACCTACCGCGAGCTGCGCGACCGTGTCGCCGCGTTCGCGGGCGTCCTGCGCGCGCAGGGAGTCGGCAAGGGCGACCGCGTGATCATCTACATGCCGATGATCCCCGAGGCGGCCGTCGCCATGCTCGCCTGCGCGCGGCTCGGGGCGATCCACTCGGTGGTCTTCGGCGGGTTCGCCGCCCGCGAGCTCGCCGTGCGCATCGACGACGCCACGCCCTCGGCGATCGTCAGCGCGTCCTGCGGCATCGAGGGCAAGCGGATCGTCGAGTACAAGCCGCTGCTCGACAAGGCCATCGAGCTCGCCTCGCACGACCCGGGTCCCTCGATCGTCTTCCAGCGCCCGCAGTACACCGCCGAGATGGGCGCGCGCGACGTCGACTGGGCCGAGGCCGTGAAGCACGCCGAGCCCGCCGAGTGCGTGCCGGTCGCGGCCACCGACCCGCTCTACGTCCTCTACACCTCGGGCACCACCGGCAAGCCCAAGGGCGTCCAGCGCGACAACGGCGGGCACGCCGTCGCCCTGGCGTGGTCGATGACCAACATCTACGACGTCGGACCCGGCGAGGTCATGTTCACCGCCTCCGACGTCGGCTGGGTCGTCGGGCACTCCTACATCGTCTACGCGCCGCTGCTGATCGGGGCGACGACCGTGCTCTACGAGGGCAAGCCGATCGGCACCCCCGACGCCGGCCAGTTCTGGCGCGTGGTGCAGGAGCACGGCGTCAAGGCGCTCTTCACCGCGCCGACGGCGTTCCGCGGCATCAAGAAGGAGGACCCGGACGCGACGTACCTGCAGCAGTACGACATCTCCAGCCTCCGGACGCTCTTCCTCGCCGGCGAGCGCCTCGACCCCGAGACCTGGACGTGGGCGTCGGAGAAGCTCGGCGTGCCGGTGGTCGACCACTGGTGGCAGACCGAGACGGGCTGGCCGATCGCCGCCAACCTGCGCGGCCTCGAGCCGATGGAGCTCAAGGCCGGCTCGCCGTCGGTGGTCGTCCCCGGCTACCAGGTGGAGATCCTCGACGTCGACGGCACCGTGCTGCCGCACGGCGAGGAGGGCGCGATCACGATCAAGCTCCCGCTGCCGCCGGGCTGCCTGCAGACGCTGTGGCAGGACGACGAGCGCTTCCGCGAGTCGTACATGTCGCGCTACGAGGGCTACTACCTCACCGGCGACGGCGGCTACCTCGACGAGGACGGCTACCTCTACGTCATGGGCCGCACCGACGACGTCATCAACGTCGCCGGCCACCGCCTGTCGACCGGGTCGATGGAGGAGGTCCTCTCGGGGCACCAGGACGTCGCCGAGTGCGCCGTGATCGGGGTGCACGACGCCATGAAGGGCCAGGTCCCGCGCGGGTTCGTCGTGCTCAAGGCCGGTGTCGAGCGTGACGAGGCCGAGCTTTCCGCCGAGCTGGTGACGATGGTCCGCGACGAGGTCGGCGCCGTCGCGTCGTTCAAGAACGTCGCGATCGTCCCGGCGCTGCCCAAGACCCGCTCGGGCAAGGTGCTGCGCAAGACCATGCGCGGCATCGCCGACGGCAAGGACGAGGCGGTGCCCTCGACCATCGACGACGCGAGCGTGCTCGACACCCTGCGCCCGGTGCTGCAGAAGGGGCCGGACGTCTAGTGCTCCTCGGGTAGGTCGAGGAGGGTGAGGACGGCGATCCGGTAGCCGTCCTCGCCCGCCACGAGCTGGTAGCAGAAGCGCTCGGCCGGGCCGTGGCCGTGGTCCCAGGTCACGTCGGCCCAGACGCCGACCGGGCCCTCACCCATGATCGTGATGGTGGGGTCGGCGGCGGCGGTGTCCTCGTACTGCGACCAGGACGAGGCGAAGAACGCCGCGGTCTGCCCGCGGTCGCCCACCGCGATCGAGGTGCCGGGGAAGAGCACGAGCGCGGGCACGGCGTAGAGATCGGCGACGGCCTGCTCGTCGCGGGCGAGCAGGGCCGCCGCGTAGGCGGCGAAGAAGGTCTCGACGGTGTCGGTCACGGTGGCGACGCTAGGGACGGAACCGGACACGCCGGTGTCGTGTTCTGGCATCGTCCCGGTCGTGGACCTCGCCGCGGCCTCCCGTGACGGCCACCTCGCGCTGCGCCGGGTCGAGCGCCAGCAGGCGGTCATCGAGCGCCTGCACGCCGCCCGGGGCGCGCGGCTGCGGATCGCCGACCTCGCGCGTGACCTCGGCGTCTCGGCCCGCACGCCGGCCCGCGACGTCGAGCGCCTCCGCGACGGCGGCGTCCCGATCGCGACGCACCCCGGGCGGGGCGGCGGGGTGAGCCTCGCGCGCGTCGACGCCCCCGCCGCCGTCCACCTCGACCTGCCCGAGGCGGCGGCGCTGCTCTCCAGCCTCGCGGTCCTCGGGCCGACCGTCAGCCCGAGCGCGGCGTCGGCGATGCGCAAGCTCGTGGCGGCGCTGGCCGGCTGACGCTCCCCGGGCGGGAGGGGCTCAGTCGGCCCGGCCGAGACCGTCGTCCGGGATGGCCGCGCCGCCGTAGCCGATGTAGTTGCCCGCCGAGTTGCGCAGGCCGCCGGCCTCGACGTCCTCGATGCTGTGGTTGGCGACCATCGTGCGGACGCCGGCGGTGATGTTGGCGACCGGGTCGAAGATGCCGCGGTCCGCCAGCTCGGGCAGCACCGCGTTGCGGAAGGTCGTGTCGATGAGCTGCATGAGCCCCTTCGACGGCGTGCCCGCCGAGGCGTTGGAGTCCCAGTCGTTGACCGCGTTCGCGCGGCCCGTCGACTCCCGCATGATGATCTTCTTGACGCCGGGGGCCAGGCGCTGCGGCAGGCCCATGAGCCCGAGGGCCTTGGCGATCTGCCCGTCCAGGGTCCGCTCGTTGCCGGCCTCGTAGGGCGTGCCGAACTCGAGCGGGCCGTTCTCGCGCGTGACGCTCATCGACTTGATCAGCGAGGAGACGTCGTTCTCGTCGCCGGCGCTGGCGTCGGAGTCCGACGAGGAGGACGACGTGGTGGCCGCCGCCGTGGAGGCGGGCATCGCGATGGGGCTGACCCCACCGACGGCGTGGCGAGCGGGCGCGGGCGCGTGCTGCGCGGCGAGCGCGAGCGAGGCGGTCGCGGCGTCGGGTGCCGCGGGGGCCTCGGCGTCGGCGACGTGGGTGTCGAGGGTCTGGATCGCCGGGAGCACCGCACCGGCGGCGACCGCCGCGACGAGGATCGAGCCCGTCGTCGAGGAACGGGACGGCCGGTTTGTCCGTCGGCCCGTCGGGGCATTGCTGAGGGAGAACGGGACGGTGTCGGGGTCACCTACTCCGTGACGGCTCACCATCACCTCCTCGTCGTCGGGATGGGCCCGGCGGTACGAGGGGGAGCCGTCGCCGTGACCAATCCGTGATCGGACCGGCTGAACATAGCGAGGTCCGCGCGCGCCCCGGCACGCCCCTCCCCGTCCTGGAGGCCCCCGATCGGGGACGGTCGCGTGTCCGTGACGGCGAGAGGTCCGGTGGGCGGCCGGGGTTGCCGATGCGTTCCCGTGCATGCCCGCGGGCGGACGACCGGGCGCGCCGAGCGGTCGCCCCGACGGCGGGCGGTCGGGTCGACCGGCGAGGTCAGCGGCCGTTCGGGGTCGCGGACCCTTCACCGCACGGCGAGGTCGTCCGGCGGTCCCGCGCGTGTCGGGGCCCTCAGGTCGGGGGCTCAGGCTCCGAGGAGGGCGCCGAGCGCGTCGAGGGCGCGGTCGCCCTCCTCCCGAGCGGCCACCGAGGCCGCGGCCAGCCCGAAGTACCCGTGCACGAGGTGCGCGCCCTCGGGCCGGCGGACCGCGACGCCCGCCGCCTCGAGGGCGTCCGCGTAGGCGCGGCCCTCGTCGCGCAGCGGGTCGAGCTCGGCGGTGGCGACGACGGCCGGGGCGACGCCGTCGAGACCGTCGGGGTCGCTCAGCGGCGCCAGCGCGGGGTCGTCGCCGGCACCGGGCCCGGGGGCGTAGTGGCCCCAGAACCAGTCCAGGTCGGCGCGGGTGAGGAAGGGGCCGCCGGCGTTCTCGGCGATCGACGGCGAGCTCATCGTCGGGTCGAGCCCGGGGTAGAGCAGCAGCTGCGCGTCGAGCCGCGGGCCCCAGTCGCGGGCCAGCAGGGCCGCGCCCGCCGCGAGGCCGGCGCCGGCGCTGTCGCCGCCGATCACGAGGCGATCCGACGGCCGCAGTGTCGCCGCCCAGCGCAGCGCGGTGTGGGCGTCGGTGACGGGCGCGGGGTGGGGGTGCTCGGGGGCGAGCCGGTAGTCGACCGAGACCACGGTGGCGCCGAGGTGCGTGCACACGCGCCGGGCCGCCCCGTCGGCGGTGTCCAGGTCGCCCAGCACCCAGCCGCCGCCGTGCAGCCACACCACGGTGATCGCGCGCTGCTCGCCGGCGGGCTCGTAGACGCGCACGGCGACGTCGGCGTCCTGCCCGGGCACCACGTCGTCGTGCACCGAGCCGACCGCCGCGGCCTCGCCGCGGCGGATCAGCGCCAGCTCGCGGTAGCTGCGGCGCGCCTCGGCGACGTCCTCGCGCCACAGCGGCAACCAGCCGTCGGTCTCGAGGCGGGTGATCGCCGCGGCGAGCTCGGGGTCGATCCGGGACGCACCATCGGTCATGGTCGACATCCTCTCCCACGGTCAATTCAACTCAAGGGTTGAGCAAGGGGTGGATCGGCGGTACGGTCTTTTCAACCGTAAGGTTGAGCAAGGAGTGAGTGTGGACGACCAGCTCTCCCGGGTGTTCTCGGCCCTCGCCGACCCCATCCGGCGCGACATGGTGGCCCGCCTGGCCGATGCCGACGCCGGCGTCAACGAGCTCGCCGAGCCCTACGACGTCAGCGTCCAGGCGGTGTCCAAGCACCTCAAGGTGCTGGAGGAGGCCGGGCTGGTGAGCCGCACGCGCGAGGCGCAACGGCGGCCGGTCCACCTCGAGGCGGAGGTCTTCGACCTGATGACCAAGTGGATCGAGCGCTACCGGCGCCAGGCGGAGGAGCGCTACCGCCGTCTCGACGATGTGCTCGCCGAGATGGACGCCGACCAGCACACAGCCCCGACCGACCGCGAACGAGGAGCATCCTGATGGGCACCACGACCCGCGAGACCACGATCACCGCCGACCCCGCGGCGCCGACGGTCGTCATCACCCGCGAGTTCGACGCGCCGCGCGAGAACGTCTTCCGCGCCCACGTCGAGCCCGATCTCGTCAAGCGCTGGCTCGGCCCGCGCGACCTGACGATGGAGATCGACACCTACGACGCCCGCACCGGCGGCGCGTACCGCTACACCCACCGGGACGCCGACGGCGAGTACACGTTCTTCGGCTCGTTCCACGAGGTCCGGCCGAGCGAGCGGATCGTCCAGACCTTCACCTACGAGGGCTTCCCCGACTCGGTGACCCTCGAGACGATGACCTTCATCGACCTCGGGGACGGGCGGACCCGCCTCGAGGGCCTGTCGGTGTTCGAGTCGCTGTCGGCCCGGGACGGCATGGTCGCCAGCGGCATGGAGATCGGCGTCAACGAGGGCTACGAGAAGCTGGACGAGCTGCTCGCCGAATGACCGGGGCGCGGCAGGATGCGGACCCGTGGACACCCGCGACGTCACCACGTGGTTCGACGCCTACCTCGACCTGTTCGTGGCCCTCGGCCGCGGCGACCGTGACGACGTCGAGGCGATCCTCGACTTCTACGGGGTGCCGATGCTGCTCAGCGCGCCGGGCGCCAGCGGCTGGCTGCACGAGCCGGACCAGGTGATCGGCGTGGTCCGCGGGCAGGTCCAGGGCCTGCGGCACGTCGGGTTCGACCGGACCGTCGTCGAGGACGCCGCGACGGTGCTGCTCAACGACAGCTGCGCGCGCCACGAGGGGCGCTTCCTGCGCCTCGCCGGCGACGCCTCGGTGATCGCGGACTTCCGGGCGAGCTACCTCGTCGCCGACGGTCCCGCCGGCCCGCGGTGCGCGGCGCTGGTGGTCGGGTGATCACAGGTCCCCGAAGGGCGCGGCGTAGCGGAACGCCCCTCGCGGGGCGGCCGGTGTGAACACGCGGGCCTGGAAGTACCGGCCCCACGCCGGGTCGGGCGCGTCGACGCCGTGCTCGGCGGCCGGGACGAAGCCGAACCGCGCGTAGTAGGCGGGCTCGCCGAGGAGCACGACGAGCTCCTCGTCCCGCGCCTCGGCGGCCCCGAGCAGGGCGTGCAGCAGCGCCGTGCCGACGCCGCGCCCCTGCCGGTCGGGACGCACGGCGACCGGTCCGATCCCGAGGCCGGGCCGGTCGCCGACGTCGCCCCGGGTGGCGACGACGTGCCCGACGACCGCGCCGTCCTCCTCCGCCACCAGGGAGAACCGCGGGATCCAGCCCCCGTCCTCCCGCAGGCGGTCGAGCAGGACGACCTCGACGGGGATCCTGCCCGCGCTCTCCTGGAACGCGGCGGCGACCACGGCGCGCACCGCCGGGACGTCCTCGGGGTGCTCGCGTCGCACGATCATCCGCGCACCCTGGCGGCGGGCGCGGGGCCGGCGCAACGAGGTTTGCGGTGCCCCGCGACGACGACGGCCCGCCCTCCGATGATCGGTGAGCGGGCCGCTGACCTGCATAAACGAGTCTGGAGCGAGTGACGGGAATCGAACCCGCGTTCTCAGCTTGGGAAGCTGATGTTCTACCATTGAACTACACTCGCGCGTTGCGATCCGCAGCCTACACGGCGTCCGCGCCGGCCCGGTGTCCGGGCCGGAGATCCGATCCGGGGTCGTTCGATCCGGCGCGGGGCGCAATCACATCCGTGTCGTTCACCGCTCGATCACGGTGCGATCACGAGCCGGGTGCGACGTGCGCGTACTCAGCGTCACGGTAGGTTAGGTCGACAGGGTAGATCCGCGACCAGGCCCTGCTGCTGGGGCTGCGCGTCGTGTTGGCTGGTCAGCGACATGGGACCGGAGACGCCCGAGGAGGAGGACGCCATGACTGCCCGTGAGCAGCACGAGCGCTCCCTCCCGGAACTGTTCGTCATCGTCGCGTCCGCGGAGGACGCGAACGCCCTCGCGCCGCTCGGTGAGCGCGATCCCGAGGTACGCCCCGTCCTCGTCGCCACCGGGCCCGACCCGATGGCGGTCGACGAGGTGCTCGACGACCTCGGGGCCCTCGCCGGCCGGGTGCTGCTCGTCGAGACGCCCGACGCCGGACCGGTGGCGGAGGTGGCGGCGATGCTGCCGCGGCTCGACGATCTCGTCGCCGACGACACCCCGGCAGCCGTGCTCGTGCGCGGCGGTTCGGCCACCGCGCTCGCCGCCACCCAGGTGGCCGTCTGGCGCGGGGTGCCGGTGGTCGCGGTGCCCGTCGACGGGGTGACCGGGGTGGAGACCGCCAACCAGGCGGCCATCGCCGCGCTCGTCGCCACCCAGGACGCGCCGGACGTCGCCCCCGAGAACGTCCGCGCGGCCGCGGCCGCGCACCGCCTCGTGCGGGAGCGCCCCGAGCCCGGCCACGGGCCGCGGGTCGTGCGCCTGCCGACGCACCGCACGCTGTCCGCCTGACGAAACGTCACCCTCCGCGACGAGCACCCCCGACATCATCACTCAGTGATGAGGAGTGCACGAAAAGTGGAGTCAATTACCCGGTCCCGGCTAACGTCATGCACCGTCAGCCTGATGGTCCTGGTGGACAGTCGGCGCACCAGGAGGGCGGGGGTCGGTGAGGCGAGCACCGAGGTTGATCCACGAGGTCCAGCGGCTGGGCCTCACGGTGTCGATCGCCGCCCTGCTCATCGTGCTGCTCGTCGTTTTCCGGCTGGTCTGGTCGGTGGCGGTGACGGCGCCGGCCGACCAGCGCCTGCAGGACGGTCTCCTCGCGCTCGAGGACTCCCACCAGGCGATGCTCGACATGGACGCTTCGTTGCGGGGCTACCTCGCGACCGGTGACCGGTTCTTCACCGACAGCGCCACCGACGCCGCCCCGCGGCTCGCGGCCGCCGACAGCCAGATGGTCAACCTCCTCGAGGAGCCGCAGCTCCGCCAGGACGTGCTGGCCCTCCTGCTCGCCCAGCAGCGCTGGCGCACCGAGTGGGCCGACCAGGCGCGGCGCCTGCCGCCGCCCGGCGGCGCGGAGACGTTCCTCAAGCAGGGCACGGCGCTCTTCGACGACTACCGCGCCCGCAAGGACGGCACCCGCGTCGACGTCCTCGACGCCATCGAGTCCGCCGACGCCGACGCGGTGGTCGCGCAGTGGGTCATCGGGGTGCTCATCGCCGTCATCGGCATCGGCACGCTCGTCGTCGCCCTCCGGGGCCGCCAGCGCCTCCAACGCCACGTCGTCACGCCCGTCGACGGCCTGCTCGCGTCGGTCCGGGGCATCGGCGAGGGCCGGCTCACGCCCCCGGAGCCCGTCTCGGGATCGGCCGAGCTCGTGGCGCTGCGCGACGGCCTCGCCGACATGACCGTCGCGCTGCGCCGGCAGCGGGAGGAGGCCGCGGCCCAGGCCGAGCGCCTGCAGTCCCAGACCGACCGCCTGCGCACGATCCTGATCATGACCCGCGAGATCGCGGGCAGTCTCAACACGCGCTACGTCATCGACTCGACGGTGCAGGCGGCCGTGGCCGTCACCGACGGGCGGGTGCTGCTGTGGCTGCTGGAGGAGGACGGCAACGGCCTCGAGCTCGCCTACGACTCCGACCGCGGCGCGGTCTCGCCGATGGAGACCCACTGCAACCTCGGGGTCGGCGTCGTGGGGCGCTCGGCGCGCTACGGCCAGATCTCGCGCGGCGACCCCGACACCGGCGAGGACGCCGCGGTGGCGGTCCCGCTGGTCGTCGGTGCGCGGGTGATCGGCATCCTCGAGTGCTACGACTCGCCCGACGGCGAGGTCGACGGCCAGCGCCTGTCGGCGGTGGAGATGCTCGCGACGCTGTCCGGCTCGGCGATCGAGGCCAGCCGCCTGCACGCCGCCACCGAGCGACTCTCGCAGTTCGACCCGCTCACGCAGCTGGCCAACCGGCGGCGACTGGGGGCGGACCTCGACGCGGCGGTGGCGAACGCCAAGCGGCACTCCTCGCCGATGTCGGTGATCATGCTCGACCTCGACCACTTCAAGGAGCTCAACGACCGCTACGGCCACCAGCAGGGCGACGTCGTGCTCCAGGAGGTCGCCTCGACGCTGCGGACCGCGATGCGCGACGGGGAGACCGCCTACCGCTACGGCGGCGAGGAGTTCGCCATCCTCGTCACCCGCGGCGGGCCCGACGACGCGGCCAAGCTGGCCGAGCGCCTGCGGGTCCGGGTCGAGGAGGACTTCCGGCGCGGCGACAAGCAGCTGGTGACGGCGTCGTTCGGCGTCGCGGGGCTCCCCGAGCACGCGGGCGACGGCGAGGCGCTGCTCAGCGAGGCCGACCGGGCGCTGTACTCGGCGAAGAACGCCGGCCGCAACCGCGTACACCGCGCCGGCGGGCTCGTCGACTGAGTCCTCCCGGCGACGTGGGAACGCGCCTAGGAGTCCTCCGGCGGCAGGCCGCGGCGGAAGTTGACGTACGAGCGCGACGGCGTCGGGCCCCGCTGGTCCTGGTAGCGCGAGCCGTAGACCGGCGACCCGTACGGGTGCTCGGCGGGCGAGGAGAGCCGGAACAGGCACAGCTGCCCGACCTTCATCCCGGGCCAGAGCCGGATCGGCAGGTTCGCGACGTTCGAGAGCTCGAGCGTGACGTGGCCGGAGAAGCCGGGGTCGATGAATCCGGCAGTGGAATGGGTGAGCAGGCCGAGGCGCCCGAGACTCGAGTTGTGTGTCGGGATGAAGGTGTGCCCGACCAGGAACATCCCGTCGTCCGCCGACACCTGGATGCAGCGGACGGGGCGCGACCCGGTCGGCTGGACGTCGACGATCCCGCGGTGCAGGTGGTGCCGGCGGTCGGCCGTCTTCAGCCGTGCCACCTTGCGCTCCAGCCGGAAGACCTCGAACCAGGGCGTGAACTTCACCTGGTGCGCGATGCCGTGCTCGACGCCGCCCAAGGTGGCTTGTTTCTTGCGCTGTCGCGGGCGCAGGCCGAGGCTGGCGGCGAGCTCGGCGACACCGTTCGACAGGTCCTCGCGCATGTTGACGAACTCGCAGCGCCCCGCGATGTCGACGTAGCCGTCGGAGTCCATGAGACCCTGGAGAAGCGCGAGGCGCTGGCCGATGCTCCCGCGGAGGTAGGCCACGGGAATGTGCTTGTTGCCGAGCACACCGAGCGCGCGGAGCGAGGTCGAGAGCGACCCGTCCCCGCTGTAGCGCCCACCCGCGTCGCGCGTCCTGCCGACGCGACCCCGACTGAGTCCGCCGACGCGGTAGGCGTACCGACCGCTCGCCTTCCACACGTCGTGGCCCGCTGCGCGCATCTCCTCGAGGACCTGCTCGTCGCCGGGACCGCAGGTGACCTCGGCCGTGGTGCTCGTGCCGTCGCCCAGCCACACCCCGAGGACGTACGGGTCGATCGGGAGGTCGGCCTCCGGGCAGCGCACCGCGTTCGCCAGCTCGACGTGGTGGTTCACCTCGTCGCGCCACCGCAGGCTGGCGGCGACCTCCGCCGTGGTGCTGACGGATGCGGGTCGTTGACGCTTGCGCGCGGGCTTCGTCGTCGTCCGCCAGAGGTGCGCGGCGTCGGCGGTGATGACCTCACCGTCGGAGAACCGGACGTCGTAGCAGGGGCGACCGAGCATGACCTCGGTCGCCGCGACGACCCGCACGGGGCGCCCGTCGAGGCCGAAGACCTCGTCGCCGACGCGCACGTCGCCCATCGTCGTCCAGCCCGTCGGTGTCGGGACCGGGGTGTCGACGGCGAGGGCCTTGCCCTCCAGGCGTCCGGCGATGTCTTCGGGCAGCGAGATGACCTCGTACGTCGAGCCGAGCACGAACTCGCCGGGGTGCAGCACGAACGCCTCGTCCGGCGCCGGCTCGACCATGCGCGTCAGGTCGTCCTGCTGCGTCGCGGGGTCGATGTGGGTGTAGGCGTGGTTGTTGAACGTGCGGAAGTGCCGGTCGAGGCGCAGGTCGACGCTCGAGGGCTGCAGCAGCGTCGCGTCGAACGGGTCGAGCCCGACACGCCCGGCCGCGATCTCGGCGCGGATGTCGCCGTCGGAGAGCAGCACGAACGGACCCTATCGAGGCCCACCGACAACGCGCCGAGCCCTCAGCCCATCCGCGCCCCAGGTCGCCGCCTCTGGGGAGTGCGACCGGGGACTTCGCGCGCATAGAAGCCGCGAACGGCCCGTTCGCTGCCGGCCGGAGCACGGCGCGGAGACGGCGCGGAGACGCGAACGGCGCCGTCGCTGCTCGCGGAGCAGCGACGGCGCCGGTCGTTCGTCGCGCCGGGATCAGCTCTCGGTCGACGGGTTCTGCACGTTGGCCGAGGTGGCCGCGGTGTCGGGGTCGGAGTCGCCCTCGTGGTCGGTCTCCGCGGTCTCCGCCGGGTCCCCGCGCTTCACCGCGGCGAGGAGCATCTGCGAGACGTCCATGACCTCGGTGCCGACGGCCTTGGCCTCGCTCTGGCGCTCGGTGAGGCCGTCGGTGAGCATCACGCGGCAGAACGGGCAGCCGGTCGCGATCGTGTCGGTCTCGGTGGAGATCGCCTCGTCGACACGCTCCATGTTGATGCGCTTGCCGATGTGCTCCTCCATCCACATCCGCGCACCCCCGGCGCCGCAGCACAGGGCACGGTCGGCGTGGCGGGGCATCTCCTTGAGCTCGGCGCCCGCGGCCTCGACCAGCTCGCGCGGCGGGCTGTAGACCTCGTTGTGCCGGCCCAGGTAGCAGGGGTCGTGGTAGGTGACGGTCTTGCGGGCGGCGTGCCCGTTCCCGTTCGACCCCGCGTGCCCGTTCGTCGACTCCTTCTCGGCGAGCGCCACCGCGGCGGGCGCGGCCTGGTCGCCGTCGTGGCCCGGCGTGCCGTGGCCGTCGGCGGGGATCAGCCCGCGCTCGGTGCCGTCGGAGTGGGGCCCGTGGTACTGCAGGCCCGTCGCCGGGTTGATGTCGATCTTCTTCGCGGCGGGGACCGGCGAGGACTCCGGCGCCACCGGCACCAGCTTCTTCTCGCGGACGAGCTGGTTGAGCAGCTGGGTGTGGTGCACGACCTCGTAGTGCCCCTCGAGCTGCGGGTACTCGCGGCCCAGGGTGTTCATGCAGTGCGGGCAGGTGGTGACGATCTTGCGCGTCCCCGGCTCGCGGCCCTCGAAGACGGCGTCGAGCATCTCCTTGGTCTGCATCGCCATCATCTGGAAGAGGAATTCGTTGCCCGAGCGCCGCGCCGGGTCGCCCGTGCAGCTCTCCTCCTTGCCGAGCACGACGTAGTCGACGCCCGCGATGTGCAGGAGCTCGGCGGTGGCGCGCACCGTCTTCTTGGCGTTGTCGTCGAACGCGCCGGCGCAGCCGATGAAGAACAGGTACTCGGTCTCGGGGCGCAGCTCGCCGTCGAACTCGGGCACCTCGAAGGGCAGGTCCTTCGCCCAGTCCATGCGGCTGGAGTTGTTCTGGCCCCAGGGGTTGCCCTTGTTCTCGAGGTTACGGAACAGCACCCCGAGCTCGGCCGGGAACTCCGACTCGATCATGACCTGGTTGCGGCGCATGTCGATGATGTGGTCGACGTGCTCGATGTCGACCGGGCACTGCTCGACGCAGGCGCCGCACGTCGTGCACGACCAGAGGACGTCGGGGTCGATGACGCCGAGGGACTCCGCGTCGCCGACGAGCGGGCGGGTGGCCTGCAGGACGTCGGTGCCGCGGTGGCGCTCGTAGCCCGACTCGGGCACGCCGTGGCCGTGCCCGACCTCGTCGCCGCCGGCGTTGGTCGTGCCGTCCTGGGTGGCCGCGCCCTCGTCGACCTCCTTGCTCCCGAGCATGTACGGCGCCTTCGCGAACATGTGGTCGCGCAGGTCCATGATCAGGAGCTTGGGCGAGAGCGGCTTGCCGGTGTTCCACGCCGGGCACTGGCTCTGGCAGCGACCGCACTCGGTGCAGGTCGCGAAGTCGAGCATGCCCTTCCAGGTGAAGTCCTCGATCTTGCCGCGACCGAAGGACGCCTCCTCGGGCGGGTCCTCGAAGTCGATCGGCTTGCCCTCGTGCTCGATCGGCGGCACCGGGCCCAGCGCCTTCGGCAGGCGCTTGGCCGAGACGTTGATCGGCGCGATGAAGATGTGCAGGTGCTTCGAGTAGAGCACCACGATGAGGAAGCCCAGCGCGACGCCGATGTGCAGCAGCAGGAAGACCGACTCGAGGACCCCGAGGACGCCGACCGGGATGCCGGAGAACAGCGTGCCGACCCCGATCGAGGCCCAGGCGCCCGAGTCGTACGGGAAGTAGCCCAGCGCCGAGGACGCGCCGCGGAAGGCGAACAGCGTCCAGACGACGTTGAAGATCAGGAACAGGATCAGCCAGGCCCCGCCGGTGTGGCTGCCGTAGAAGCGGGAGGTGCGGGCGCGACGCTCCGGCGCCTGCTGCACGCGCATGATCGCGAAGGCGATGATCGAGATCAGCACCATGATCGCGATGAAGTCCTGCAGGAAGCCGAGGACCGCCCAGCGCCCGATCAGCGGGATGTGGAAGTCCTCGACGAACAGGGCGCCGTAGGCCTCGATGTAGACCGTCAGCAGGATGATGAAGCCCCACATCGTGAAGAGGTGGGCGAGGCCGGGGATGGACCAGCGCAGCAGCTTGCGCTGCCCGAACACCTCCACGAACTGGGCGCGCACGCGCGCGCCGAGGCCGTCGGCGCGCTTCGCGTCGGGCTGGCCGGAGGCGATCAGGGTGTAGAGCCACCAGGCCCGGCGCGCGGCCACGACGACCACGACCAGGGTCAGGGCGAGCCCCAGGACCAAACGGACGATCACGACGGGACCTCCGGAGTGGACCGGGCCCGTGGTGGAGGACCCGGTGAGACAACGACTGCGTCGGCGGCACTGTAACGGCCGGTAGGGACCTCGGCGCTCCGAGAGGTGACCGATGCTACTCACCGGTAACCGCAGCGTTCGTCCGATCGCCGCTCCCGGCGGCGCCGACCGGCGACACGGACGAGCGATGCTTTGCGATCGCGAACGCGGTCGCGCCACGCCGGAGCGTGATGACGGCTCGTGGCGTGTGGATCACGATAGGCTCTTCCGGACCAGGAGAGCGGGTCGACACCACCCGCCGGTCGCGGAGGGTCGACGATGCGAGCACGCCTGTGGGGGAGGGCGTGGTGAGCGGGTGCTCAACGGCCGTCGGCGGGTGTGACCGACCCGTTACCGAAGGTGTTGGATTCCCTCAGGGTGCCGTGTTTACTCGACCGGTCGAGAACGTCCGGCACATCGACCAGCACGTTCGCGGGAGGACCGCCATGACCGTCACGTTCCTCGGCGCCGACCTCGTCGCGCAGGCTCCGGGGACCGGCGGGCTCCAGGGCTGGATCCAGGACAACATCGTCCCGCTGATCCTCCTGGGCATCGCGATCATCATGTTGTGGATCGGCGGACGCGGTGACAACGCCGGCGTCGCGCGCCGCAGCATCGGTCTGATCATCGGTCTGATCGCCCTCGGCATCGCCCTGACGCCCGGTGCGGGCGCGCGTGTCGGAGCGTTCTTCGCCCAGCTCATCACCGGGTGACGCGGGTGCACATCCGCACCGACGACGAGGTCTACCGCGTCGACGCCGTCTGGCTGGGTCCGCCGCGCGCGACGTTCCCCTGGCGCGCCCGCTACTCCGCCTACGGCGTCGGGCTGATCGTCATGCTCGTGGTGATGTTCGTGCAGCGCCGCCTGGGCATCGACCTCGGTTTCTTCTCCGTGGCGTGGGCGCTGCTGATCACCGTCGCGGTCACCCGCTTCGTGTCCCGGCGCATCAACGACGAGCGCCCGCTGTTGGAGTGGCTGACGCTGTTCGTCCACGAGCTGCGCGGGCCCCGGGCCCGCCACCGCGTCACCGGCGGGGCGCTGACCACCGGGCACGTGACCGTGCGCCGCGACCGTCCGAAGCTCACGGGCGCGCCCACCGCGATCGCCCTCCCGCGGGGCAGCAGCGGCGCGGCGGACAAGCCCGCCCGGCCGGTGGCGGTGGACCCCGCCGACGACGCCGCCTGGGGCCCGCCGCCGCGCGACGGCGAGGTGCTGGTCGCCGAGCCCGTCGCCGAGCCCGTCGCCGAGGTGCCCGCGGAGCCCGCCGCGGAGACCGCCGACACGCCCGGCGTGGCACAGGCCGGGCCCTCGCACGCCCGCGCGGCCCGCGGCGGCCGGGTCCCGAGCGCGGCCACCGAGGCCCGCCGGCGCGCCCGCGCCGAGCGGGCGGCGGCCCGGGCCCGTGCGGCGGCCGAGGCGGACTTCGGCCCGCCGTCGAGCGCCGACGTCGGCGATCCCGTGGCGCGCGAGGAGCTCGCCGAGAAGCCGGCCGAGAAGCCCGGGGGGAAGCCCGCCGAGCTGCCGCCCGTCCCGGACCCGCGCCGGGGCGACGCGACGATGGCCGCGTGGACCGGTGCCCGCACCCGGCGCGAGGCCGTGCCGGCGCGCCGGGTCGGCTCCGCCCGCAAGGACGCGGCCGACCCCGATCCCGACCGCACCCAGCGGCGCGCGGTGCGCCCGCGCCGACGTCCGGGCTGGCCGATGTCGAACGAGCCCGCGGGCCCGTCCGGCACCGGGAGCACCGAGGGCACCGCTGCCCCGTTCGGCCCGGGCTCGCGCTCGCGCGACGCCGACCGACGAGGAGATCCCGGTGCTGCGCCGCGGTAGGTCCCGGCGCGCTCCCGACTCCCCACCTCCGGCGATCGAGGCCGGCGACTCGTCGAGCGGCCTGCGCCCGGCCCGGACGAGCACCGCGGGTCAGCACGGCGGACGCGGGCGGCGCGGTCGCTCGCTGGTCGGCGAGTCGCCCGCCGCGGGCTACCGGCCCGCGATCTCGCTGCGCGCCATCGACGGCAACCTCGCGCGCACGGCGTCGGCCGTCACCGCCTGGTACCGCCTCGCCCCGCAGCCGTGGAGCTTCCGCAGCGACACCCAGCGCGAGACGCTCATCCGCCAGATCGCCACGCAGCTCGGCGAGCTGCAGGGCCGCTGGCTGCACGTCCGGGTCACCTCGCGGCCCTACCCCGTGGCGCTGTGGGCCGAGACGTTCGACCACAACGCGCCCGGGCGCCTCCCCGACGTCCCCGGCGCGCTGAGCTGGGAGAGCTTCCTCGAGGGCGAGCAGCGCCACCTCATGGGCCTGTCGATGTCGGACAAGGAGGTCTTCCTCGGCGTCGAGGTCTCCGGGCGCTCGGTGGTCGACCGCTGGCTCGAGGGCGCGGCGCCGGTGCTGGGCCGCCTGGTCCCGTCGGCGGCGACCGCGGAGCTGGCCGCGCTGGAGTCCGAGATCGCGCACGTCGAGGCGCTGGTCTCGCGGGCGGGCCTCGACGCGGTGCCGGCCACCGCCGAGGACATGGCCTGGCTGATGCACCGCTCGTGCTCGCTGGGGCTGCCCGCGCCGCGCACGGTCGCGCCGGCGTCGGGCGAGCACTGGGAGGCCGAGGACCTCGCCGCGTTCACCGACGGGGTCGCGCTGCAGCAGGAGCCGTACGCGCCGACCGTGCAGGTGCTCGGGCGCTTCGGCACCCAGCCGGTGCAGCGGCACGTCGCGGTGCTGTCGGTGGGCCTCATGGACGCGCTGCGCATCCCCGAGGCCGACGACCCGTGGATGCAGCGCAGCGACCGTCTCCCGTTCCCCGTCGAGTGGTCGGCGCGGATCTACGTGCGCAAGCCCGAGGAGGTCGCGGGCGAGCTGCAGCGCCAGATGGGCAAGGTGCGCAGCCAGATCCGGCACTACACCCACGACCACGACCTCGACCCGCCGATGTCGCTGTCGCGCCAGGCCGACCGGGTGCTGCAGATCGAGGACGAGCTCTCCGGCGGGCTCACGCAGCTCAACACCCGGGTCTACGGCTGGTGGCGCGTCGCGGTGTCGGGTCGCGACGAGGGCGAGGCGCTCACGCGCGCGCAGCAGGTGCTCGACCTCTACCGCCCGCGGGTCGCGATGGAGCACCCGGAGGCGCAGTACGCCTACGCGCGCGAGTTCATCCCCGGCGAGCCGCTCGCGTCCACGGCCTACCGGCGCCGCGGCTCGGTGACCTGGGTGGCCGCGGGTGTGCCGGCCGCGTCGGCGTCGGTCGGCGACCGGCGCGGGATCATGATCGGCGAGACCTGCACGGCCACCCGCCGCCCGGTGGCGTGGGACCCGTGGATGGCGCAGGAGGTCCGGCGCGCGTCGGGCCTCACCGCCGTCGTGGGCGGGCTGGGGTCGGGCAAGTCGTTCCTCACCGGCCTGCTCGTCTACAAGACGCTGCGCGCCGGGGCCCGCTGGACGGTGCTCGACCCGTCGGGCCCGCTCGCCGAGCTGACCAAGCTCCCGGAGCTCGCCCCGTTCTCGCGCCACATCCACCTGCTGGGCGCCGACCCCGGCATCCTCAACCCCTACCGCGTGGTGGCCGAGCCCCGCCGCGACCACTTCCTCGACGAGGACGACCCGGACAAGGCGTGGCGCCGCGAGCGCTCGCTGGCCGCCGCGACCCGCCGGCGCCTGGTGCTCGACGTCCTCACCGGCCTGCTGCCCTTCGACGTGGCGCGCCTGCCCCACACCCGGATCGTGCTGCTGCGCGCGGTGCGCGAGGTCGGCGGCGCCCCGGACCGCGACCCCGGCCAGGTCATCGCCGTGCTGCGCCGCCACGCGCGCGAGGGCGAGGAGCACGCCGACGTCGTCGCCGACTTCCTCGAGGAGCGCCGCGAGCTGCCCCAGGCCGCGCTGCTGTTCCCCGACCGCAACACCGACCCGCGCGCGGACCCCTGGCAGGGCGAGGAGAACTACCGCCTCACCGTGCTGACGATGCAGGGCATGTCCCTGCCGCGCCCGGGCAGCCCGCGCGAGGAGTGGACCGACGGCGAGTCCCTCGCGGTCGAGCTGCTCAACCTCGCGTCCTGGCTGACCCAGCGCACGATCTACACCGCCGACCGGAACCTGCGGAAGGGCGTCGCGCTCGACGAGACGCACTTCCTGTCGCAGATCCCCACCGGCAAGGTGCTCATCGACCGGCTCGCCCGCGACTCGCGGAAGTTCAACGTCCGCGCCCTGTTCGCCTCCCAGCTCGCGGGCGACCTGCTGCGCGTGCCCGGGTTCGCGTCGCTGGTCAACGCGGTGTTCGTCGGCCGCACCGACGACGAGGAGGCGCAGGCCGAGGCGCTGCGCCTGCTGCGGGTGCCCACCGAGGTCGGCTACGAGGAGATGCTCGGCACCCTCTCGCCGCGGCCCCGCCACGACGACCGGCCCGACGACACGCCCCGCCAGTTCGTGTTCGCCGACGGCCACGGCGGCGTGGAGAAGATCCGGATCGACCTCGAGGGGCCGCACCTCGAGCACCTGCGCGAGACCCTCGACACCAACCCCGACGCCCGCCGTGTCCGCACGCTGCCGCCCGCAGCGTCGGGGGCGGGTCCGGGGTCGGGTCCGGGGACCGGATCGCACGCCGTCCCGCCCGAGACCGACGCCGAGCGCACCGGGCCGGTGCCGGTCGTGCCCCCGGTGGGACCGCCGCCGGCCGCGCCGCCCCGGAGCGCCCCGACCCCGCCGCCCGGCACCGCGCGCGTGTCGCCGGTGACGCCGTCGCGCGACCCGCTCGTGGAGCGCACCGTCGTCGAGGGCACGGTGCTGGACGAGCGCGCCGACGCCGAGGCGATCACCGCGCGGTCGGGGGTGGGCTTCGACGAGCGCCTCGACGACCTCACCCCCGACCTCGACGACGACCTCGGCGGCACGGCCCCCGTCGCCGACGCCCCACCGGACCCGGCGCCCGTGGGCGACGACGAGTGGGCCGATGCCTGGGTGATGGACGAGGGCGAGACCACGGGTGACGCGGTCGGCGAGCTGGCCGACGACGCGACCGTCACGACGCCGGCCGACCGCAACCCGGGCTGGCGCGAGGGCAGCGAGGTGCAGGACCCCGGTCGGTGGGTGGGCGCCGGCCGCCGCGCGCCGGGGACCCCCGGGTGACGCTCGCCGTCGCGATCCTCGTCGCCGCCCTCGTCGTGGGGTGGCGGCGGTCCCGGCGCGCCCAGCAGGAGCGCGAGGGCGTCCCTCGCTGCCCCCGACGCAGTCAGGGCGTCCCTCGCTCGGCGCCGCGACCCGGCCGGCGGCGGGCCGCGACGGTCGTCGTCATCATGCTGACGGGGCTGGTGCTGGTCGCCCTGCCGGCGTCGGCGGCGCCGCTGGACTGCAAGGCCCCGCCCGACCCCGACCGGCCCGGCACGGGGCTCGTCGGCTCGCTCGACCCCGCCCCGCTCGGCGTCGGCGCCCCGGGCAGCGTCTACCACGAGGTCGGCTACGCCGGGCAGATCTGGTGGACCTACGACCTCGGGTGCGGCCCGGGCGCCGCCCGCGACCCCGCCGCGGCCACCGACACCTGGCTGGGCAACCAGTTCTTCAACCTCGCCAAGCTCGTCGTCGGCGGCGTCAACTGGGCGCACTACCTCATCGAACAGGGTTCCGGACTGCTGTCGCCGCTCGACGGCATCGTGCAGGCCGGGACGTCGGCGATGTACGACGCGGTGTTCACCACCTGGGTCGGGGTCGCGCTCATCGTGCTCGCGGCGATCCTGCTGGTGCTCGCGATGCGCGGCGACCTGTCGCGCCAGGCCCAGCGGGCCGGGATCGCGGTGATCGCCCTGGCGATCGCGGCGGCGGCCTACGCGGCACCCGTGCGCTGGTCGAGCATGCTCGACGGCGTCCTGCTCGACGGCGTCACCGCGATGCAGCGCGGGTTCCTCTCGCAGGTCGGGGTGGGCGACGCGAACACCCTGCCGACCGTGCTGACCGACCAGATCGTCTACAACAACTGGCTGCGCGGGGAGTTCGGGGCCGCCGACGTGCCCCAGGCCCGCGACATGGGCCGGGAGCTGCTGCGGGCGCAGACGTTCACCAAGCAGGAGGTCGCGGACGGCCAGGACACCCAGGCCACCGCGGACGCGAAGAAGCAGCAGTTCACGGCCGTCGCCGACCGCGCCGGGGACCGGTACAGCTACTTCCAGGGCCGCCAGGGCTCGCGCACCGGCGCCGGCATGCTCGCGCTGATCCAGGCCGTGTGCATCGGGCTGTTCCAGCTGATGAGCAAGCTGCTCATCCTCGTCTCGATGCTGATCATCCGGCTGCTCGTGATGATCGCGCCCGCGCTCGCCGTGATCGCCCTGCTCAAGCCCGAGGTGCTCCCCGCGACCCTGCGCGTCGGCGGCGCGGCGCTGGTCAACACGCTGCTCGTGGGCGCGATGGCGGGCCTGCACTCGCTGATGGTCATCGCGCTGTTCCGGCCCGGCGCCGGGGTGAACACGTGGCTCGCGCTGCTGGTCACCGGGGTCGTGACCATCGTGCTGTGGGCGCTGGCGCGACCGTTCCGCCGGCTCGCGGCGATGGTCTCGCTGACCCGCGACCAGATGAGCGGCGTGCTGCCGCCCGCCGGGGGCGGCATGTTCTCGCGCTTCCTGCCGCGCTCGCCCGCCCGCCAGGACGACTGGTGGTCCGAGCGCCGCGAGGCCGCCGGCGCGGGCGCGGGCTGGCGCCCGGAGGGCAGCACCCCGTCGCGGACCGACCCGACGGTCGCGGCCGCCGGGATCGCCGACCCCGCGTCCCCGGTGCGCGTGGACAGCGAGCGGGTGGGCGCCGGCGCGGGCAGCCCCGGGCACGACGCCGACCCCGCCGCCGCGCTCGCCTCCCGCACCGCCGCCCGGGCCCTGCCCCGCGGGTCGGGCGCGGTGCCCGGGGCCGCGCCCCGCGGCGACCGCGACGCCACCCCGGCGCGCGCCCAGATCAGCGACGCCGACCGCAGCCTCTACCGCAGCGTCGCCGCGCGCACCGGCGAGGCGGGCGGGCCGGGGGGACCGCGCCGCCCCGTGCAGGCCGAGCTGGTCGACGGCGCGCCGGTCTACCGGATCTACCGCCCCAGCCGCCCGATCGGCGCCGGGTCGTCGACCCGCTCGTCGCGGTCGGCCCCCGCCCCGCGCTCCGCCGGCGAGGGAGGCGCAGGTGCCGATCCGGACTAGGCGGGGGCGCGCGGCGGCCTACCGGGCGCTGTGGGAGTGGCCCCTGCACTCCCCGGCGCGCCTGTTCCTCGTGGTCGTCGTGGCCATCGCGATCGTCGCGGGCGTGTCGTACCTCGGCGGCTCGGTCGGCACCCCCGGCGCGGGCTCGGGGCGCGCGCTCGGCCCGGCGCCGTCGGCGTCGCCCGGGACCGCCACGGCCGCACCCGGCCAGCCGACGATCACCGAGCTGCGCCCCCAGAGCCTCCCGCTCAGCGCCGCCCCGCCGGTCGCGCTGGCGGTCGCCGAGCGCTGGACGCAGGCGTGGGCCACGCACCCGCCGGGGACGACGCCCGCGCAGTGGAGTGCCGGCCTGGCGCCGTACACGACCGACGAGTACCTCGCGGTGCTCGCGTCGGTCGACCCGGCGAACGTGCCGGGCTCGCGCGTCACCGGCCCGCCGCAGGCCGTCGACGTCCGCCCGGAGGCGGTCCGGGTGCAGGTGCCCACGGACGCCGTGCGCCTCGAGCTGCTCCTGGTGCAGGTGGGCCCGGGCGACTGGCGCGTCTCCGGCTACGACCGGGCGTCGTGACCCGTGATCACCCCGCCCCGGCTGCCCCCCGGCCTGAGGATCCTGCGCCTGCTGCTGCCGGTCGCGGGGCTCGCGGCGTTCATGGTGGTCGTCCTGGCCGGGGGGCTGCTCGTGGCGGGCCAGTTCGTGCCCGGCGGCGACGAGGGCGCCGAGAGCGGCACGTGCGAGGCCGGCACGGGCACCGGGCCGTCCGGTGACGCCCCGCAGACGTCCGCCGAGCTCAACGAGGTGCAGCGCCAGACCGCCGCGACGATCATCGGCGTCGCCAAGGGCATGGCGGTGCCGCCGCGCGGCTGGGTGGTCGCGCTCGCGACGGCCATGCAGGAGTCCCAGATGGGCACCGTCGGCATGGAAGTGGCGGTCGACCACGACTCGCTGGGCGTGTTCCAGCAGCGCCCGAGCCAGGGCTGGGGCTCGCCGGCGCAGGTGCGCGACCCGGTGTACGCGACGCGGACCTTCCTCGAGCGCCTGCTCCTCGTCCCCGGCTGGGACACCATGCCGGTCACCCAGGCCGCCCAGATCGTGCAGCGCTCGGCGTTCCCCAACGCCTACGCGAAGTGGGAGTCGCTGGCCAACAGCCTCGTCACCGACCTCGCGGGGGTCGCCGGCGCGATCCAGGAGTGCGTCCCCGCCACCGAGGCCGGCCCCGGGCCCGCCGCCGCCCTCCCGCCGGGCGTCGCCCGCACCGCCATCGAGTTCGCGACCGCCGAGACCGGCAAGCCCTACGTCTGGGGCGCCACCGGACCGAGCAGCTACGACTGCTCCGGGCTCATGCTGCGCGCCTACCAGCGGGCGGGGATCGTGCTGCCGCGCGTCTCCCGCGACCAGTACCACGCGGGCGCGCACGTCCCGGTGGAGCAGGCGCAGCCCGGTGATCTGCTGTTCTGGGCGTACGACGAGTCGGACCCGGACACCATCCACCACGTCGCCATGTATCTCGGCAACGGGCAGATGATGGAGGCCCAGCAGACCGGCGTGCCGCTGGGCACCCGCGCGGTGAAGTGGGACGAGGGCGAGCTGCTGCCGCTGGCGACACGCCCGGGGACCGGCTCCGACCGCGCCTGACCCGGTCCCGTCCGGCCTAGGCTGTGGTGGCATGACCGCAGGGGGCCCGGTCGTCGTCACCGGGGCGAACGGGTGGATCGGCGCGCGGGTGGCCGTCGCCCTCCACGCGCGCGGGCACGTGGTCGTCGGCGTGTCCCGCGACCCCTCGGCGGCGGCCGCCGCGCACCCGGCGTGGGAGTGGGTGGGCGCCGACGGCGAGCTCGACGACGCCGTCGCCGCGGCGGGCGCGGTCGTCAACCTCGCCGGCCGCAACGTGTTCGAGCAGCGCTGGACCCCGGAGTACGTCGAGGTCATGCGGCGCAGCCGGGTCGACGTCACGCGCCGCGTCGTGCGGGCGCTGGCCCGCCGCGACTCACCGGGCGTGCTCGTCAGCGCCAGCGGCTTCGCCGTCGGCGGTGACGCCGGGGACACCGAGCTGGCCGACGACGCCCCGGCGTCACGGGAGCTCGTCCTGGGCGACGTGTACGCCGACTGGGAGGACGCCGCCCGGGAGGCGCCGGCGTCGGTGCGGGTCGTCGTGGCCCGGATCGGGGTGGTGCTGGGGCCCGGCCACGGCGCCTTCGACTTCTTCCGGCGCCCGTTCCTCGAGGGCCGCGGGGCCGTCCTCGGGTCCGGCGAGCAGTGGGTGCCGTGGGTCCACGTCGACGACGTGGTGGGGCTGCTCGTCGCCGCCCTCGAGGACGACCGGTACCGGGGCGTGGTCAACGTGGTCGCGCCGGGACCGGTCCGCCACCGCGAGCTCGCCACCGCGCTCGCGGCGTCGGCCGGCACGTCGTGCACGGGGACGGAGCCCCCCGACGCCGTCCACGCGCGGCTCGGTCCCGCCGCCGAGATGATCGTCACGAGCCAGCGCATGGTTCCGCGCCGTGCGCTCGACCTGGGGTTCCGGTTCCGGCACGCGCAGCTGACCAGCGCGGTCGACGACCTCGCGCGCTGATTTCGGCGAAGTTGAGCCCGCCGGGAACAAGTCGGTGAGAGGCTCCGTTGGTCGGGGTGACACACTTGAGCGCAGCAGACTCAGGTCGCGTTTGCGAGGATGGCCTCGCAGGGCAAATACTTGAGCGCAGAGCACTCAACGACACACGGTCTCGAGAGGAGACACGAGCATGGCGCGAGCGGTCGGCATCGACCTCGGCACGACCAACTCCGTGGTCGCCGTCCTGGAGGGCGGCGAGCCGACGGTCATCGCGAACTCGGAGGGCAGCCGCACCACGCCGTCGGTGGTCGCGTTCGCCCGCAACGGCGACGTCCTGGTCGGCCAGTCGGCCAAGAACCAGGCGGTGACCAACGTCGACCGCACCATCCGGTCGGTCAAGCGGCACATGGGCACCGACTGGTCGGTCGAGATCGACGACAAGAAGTACACCGCGCAGGAGATCAGCGCCCGCACGCTGCAGAAGCTCAAGCGCGACGCCGAGGCCTACCTGGGCGAGGAGGTCACCGACGCGGTGATCACCGTCCCGGCCTACTTCGAGGACGCGCAGCGGCAGGCCACCAAGGAGGCCGGCCAGATCGCGGGGCTCAACGTCCTGCGCATCGTCAACGAGCCCACGGCCGCGGCCCTCGCCTACGGCCTCGAGAAGGGCGACGACGACCAGACGATCCTCGTCTTCGACCTCGGTGGCGGCACGTTCGACGTGTCCCTGCTGGAGATCGGCGACGGCGTCGTCGAGGTGAAGGCCACCAACGGCGACAACAACCTCGGTGGCGACGACTGGGACGAGCGGATCATCAACTGGCTCGTCGAGAAGTTCAAGGGCTCGCAGGGCATCGACCTGTCCAAGGACAAGATGGCCATGCAGCGCCTGCGCGAGGCGGCGGAGAAGGCGAAGATCGAGCTGTCCAGCTCGTCCAGCGCCGGCATCAACCTGCCCTACATCACCGTCGACGCCGAGAAGAACCCGCTGTTCCTCGACGAGACGCTCTCGCGCGCCGAGTTCCAGCGCATCACCTCCGACCTGCTCGACCGGTGCCGCAAGCCGTTCAACCAGGTCATCAAGGACGCCGGCATCTCGGTCGGCCAGATCAACCACGTCGTGCTCGTCGGTGGTTCCACCCGCATGCCCGCCGTGCACGACCTGGTCAAGGAGCTGACCGGCGGCAAGGAGCCCAACAAGGGCGTCAACCCCGACGAGGTCGTCGCCGTCGGTGCCACGCTGCAGGCCGGCGTCCTGCGCGGTGACGTCAAGGACGTCCTGCTGCTCGACGTCACCCCGCTGTCGCTGGGCATCGAGACCAAGGGCGGCGTCATGACGCGGCTCATCGAGAAGAACACGACGATCCCGACCAAGAAGTCCGAGGTCTTCACGACGGCCGAGAACAACCAGCCGTCGGTGCAGATCCAGGTCTTCCAGGGTGAGCGCGAGATCGCGGCCTACAACAAGAAGCTCGGCATGTTCGAGCTCACCGACCTGCCGCCCGCCCCGCAGGGCGTGCCGCAGATCGAGGTCAGCTTCGACATCGACGCCAACGGGATCGTCAACGTCTCGGCGGTCGACAAGGGCACCGGCAAGTCCCAGCAGATGACCATCACCGGCGGCTCGGCCCTCTCGAAGGACGAGATCGACCGCATGGTCCAGGACGCCGAGGCCCACGCCGACGAGGACCGTCAGCGTCGCGAGGCGGCGGAGACCCGCAACCAGGCCGAGACGCTGGTCTTCCAGACCGAGAAGTTCATCTCCGACAACGACGAGAAGCTCCCGTCGGACGTCAAGGAGAAGGTCCAGTCGGCCATCGCCGAGCTGAAGACCGCGCTCGAGGGCGACGACACCGAGGCGATCAAGGCCGCCTCGGAGAAGGTCGCCACCGAGTCGCAGCAGCTCGGCCAGGCCCTCTACGCCCAGCAGCAGTCCGAGGGCGGCGCCGCCGCCGGTGCGGCCGGCGCGGACGAGGCGCCCGGGCAGGCCGACGACGTGGTCGACGCCGAGATCGTCGACGACGAGAAGGACAAGAAGGACTGACCCCGTCGGCGGGGCCGCGGCGACGCTGCGGCCCCGTCGGTGCGGGCTCGTCCGAGCCCCCGCTCCCGACCACACGTCCCCGGTCCCGGCAGCGCCGGACCGAAGCCTCTCGAGGAGGTCACAGTGCAGGATCCGGTCGTCGGCCACGAGGGCGACGCGACCGATGTCCCCGGGGCCACCGACTCCAGTGTCGGCGGCGTGCCCACCTCCGGCCAGGACGCCCCCCGCGGCACCGCGCAGCCGGACGGGGCCACCGACGGCGGCGACACCGCCGCGCCCGACGGTGCGCAGACCATCGCCGGCGAGGCCCGCGCGGCCGAGTCCGCGGCCGCGGCGTCCGCCGCGAACGGCGCCGCCACCGACGGTGCCGCCGAGGGTGGTGCCGACCCCGAGCTCGAGCGCGTCCGCGCCGAGCTCGCCGAGCGCACCGCCGACCTGCAGCGGGTGTCCGCCGAGTTCACCAACTACCGGCGCCGCACCGAGCGGGAGCGCGAGTCGACCGTCGCGGGCGCCAAGGCCGCCGTCGCCGGCGAGCTGCTCACCGTGCTCGACGACGTCGAGCGCGCCCAGAGCCACGGCGACCTCACCGGCCCGTTCAAGGTCGTCGCCGACCGGCTCAACGAGACGTTGCACCGCGCCGGGCTCGAGCCCTTCGGGGCGGAGGGCGACGCGTTCGACCCGTCCGTGCACGAGGCCGTCGCCCACGAGACGTCGTCCGAGGTCTCCGGCCCGACCGTCACCACGGTGATGCGTCGCGGCTACCGCTTCGGCGACCGCGTGCTGCGGGCGGCGATGGTCGGGGTCACCGACTCCGACGGGTCCGCCCCGGCGGCACCCTCCGAGCCGGCCGACGCCGGCTCCACGTCCTGAGAGCGATCCTGACCACCACACCCCCCACACCGCGGAAGGAGCAGTCCCGACATGAGCGCCCGTGACTGGGTCGAGAAGGACTACTACCGCGAGCTGGGCGTGGCCAAGGACGCCTCCGCGGACGACATCAAGAAGGCGTATCGCAAGATCGCCCGCGAGAACCACCCCGACGCCAAGCCCGGTGACGCCAAGGCCGAGGCCCGGTTCAAGGCCGCCGGTGAGGCGTACGGGGTGCTCTCCGACACCGAGAAGCGCCAACAGTACGACGAGGCCCGCACGCTGTTCTCCGGCGGCCGCTTCGGTGGCTTCGGCGGCGGCCGGGGGGCCGGCGCGGGCGCCGGGGCCGGCGGCACGGGCTTCTCCGGCGGCTTCGACGTCGGCGACCTGTTCGGCGGGCGCGGTGGCGCCCAGCCCGGGGCCGGGGGGCTCGGCGACCTGCTCGGCGGCCTGTTCGGCGGCGGGGCGGGCGCCCCGACCGGCGGCCCCACCCCGGGCATGGGCTCCACCCGCCCCCGGGAGCAGCGCGGCGCGGACGTCGAGACCGACGTGCGCATCGACTTCTCCGAGGCCGTCGGCGGCACGACCCTGCCGCTGCGCCTGGCGTCGCCGACGCGCTGCAACACCTGCGGCGGCAACGGCGCCAAGCCCGGCACCAGCCCCCGCACCTGTCTGACCTGCGGCGGTGCCGGTGTCGTCTCGCGCAGCCAGGGCGCGTTCGCGTTCAGCGAGCCGTGCCGCGACTGCTCGGGCACCGGCTCGATCGTCGACGACCCGTGCCCCGAGTGCGGCGGCGACGGCGTCAGCACCCGCTCGCGCACCCTCACGGTGCGCATCCCGGCGGGCGTCGACGACGGTCAGCGGATCCGCCTCGCCGGCCAGGGCCAGCCCGGCAGCCGCGGCGGGCCCGCGGGCGACCTGTTCGTCGTCGTGCACGTCAACGCCGACGACCTGTTCGGGCGCTCGGAGCGCAACGCCGACGACCTGACGCTCACCGTGCCGGTGACGTTCCCCGAGCTCGTCGACGGCACCACGATCACCGTGCCGACGATGGACGGGAAGGTCTCGCTCAAGGTGCCGGCGGGCAGCCAGAGCGGGCGCACGCTGCGCGTGCGCGGACGCGGCGTGCACCGCAAGGACGGGCGCACCGGCGACCTGCTCGTCACCGTCGAGCTCTCGGTCCCGCAGCGCCTGGGCGCCGAGGCCCGCGAGGCGCTCGACGCCTACGCCAGGGCCACCGCCGACCACGACCCCCGTGCCGAGCTCACCCGGCGCGCCGAGGCCGCCGCACGGAGGGAGACGGCGTCATGAGCGGGCGCGACGGGCGGGGACCCTGGCCGTCCCCGCTCGGCGCCTCCTCGATGCCGCCCCTGCCGGCCTGGGCCGACGAGGACACCCCGGTGTTCGTCATCTCGGTGGCCGCCCAGATCGCGGGCATGCACGCCCAGACCCTGCGGTCCTACGACCGCATCGGACTGGTCTCCCCGGGTCGCGCCAGCGGCGGCGGGCGGCGCTACTCGGTGCGCGACATCGCCGTGCTCCGCGAGGTCCAGCGGCTCTCGCAGGAGGACGGTGTCAACCTCGCCGGCATCAAGCGGATCATCGAGCTCGAGCGCGAGGTCGGCGCGCTGACCGACCGGCTCGCCGAGGTCACCGAGGAGCTCGCGGGCTGGCGCGCCGCCGCCGAGCAGGCCGCGCGCAACGCCTCCGACGGCGGCTCGTCCGACCGCCTGCCCGCCCGCCGGACCCAGTCGGTGGTCGTCTGGCAGCCCGGCCCGCGCCGGCGCGACTGACGGCGACCGGCTACTCCGTGAACGGGTCGTAGGTGATGCGGTCGAGCGCGACCCCGTCGACGAGCAGCGCCGACGCCGTCGCGCGGATCATGGCGGGCGAGCCCGAGAGCAGCACGTCGTGCCGCGACCAGTCGCCCCCGCGCACCACGGCGTCGGGCAGCGTCCCGGGCTGGGTGCGCTCGTCGAGCGGGTCGTCCTCGCACACGGCGGCGACGGCCAGCCAGGGGTGCGCCTCGGCGAGCTCGTGCAGGCGGTCGAGCACCGTGAGGTCCTCGGGCACGCGCCCGCCCACGAACACCGTGCACGGGCGCGGCCGGGCCCAGCGGGCCATGTCCTCGCAGAGCGCGAGCACGGGCGCGCCGCCGGTGCCGCCGGCGACCATCAGCACCTCGCGGGCGCTGCGCAGGTCGAGCCCGAGGCGCCCGGCCGGCGGGCCGAGCCGCCACCGGTCGCCCGGCGCCGCGTGCGCGACCATCGCGCGGCTCACCCAGCCGCCCTCGACCGCGCGGACGTGGAACTCTAGCAGCCCGTCGGGCCGCGGCGCCCGCGCGGGGCTCAGCGGGCGCCACATCCGGGGGCGCTGCGGGATCTCGACGGTGAGGTACTGCCCCGCGCGGTGCGGCACCGGCGCGTCGGGCGCGACGTGCAGGACGGCGAGGTCCCAGCTCAGGCGCCGGTGGCTCACCACCGTGCCCTCGGCGACCGCCGGCACGGCCGCGGCGCGGACCGCCTGCTCCATCGGGCCCGCGGCCAGCGAGAACGCGCGCACCCAGGCGTGCTCGGTCGGCTCGTCCCAGGAGCGCCCGAAGCGGCGCATCGCCCCGATGAGCGCGACGCCCAGCACCTCGTACTGCTCGGCCCGCAGGCCCAGCGCGCGGTGCTCGCGCACGAGCGGCTCGAGCATCGGGCGCAGCTCGCCGGGGCGGTCGACGGTGCTCATCGGCAGCACGAGCGAGCGCAGCAGCCGGCGCGCCGGCTCGGTGACGCGCGCGGGGAACAGCGCGCGCACGTCCGGGGCGAGGCTGAACAGCAGCGCCGCGAACCAGTCGGCGAGCTCGTCGGCGTGCGGCTCGACCTCGGTCCACGTCTGCCGGACCCGGCGGGCGGCGTGCTGCTCGGCGGTCTCGTCGGCGCGCGCGGGCTCGGGCCGGGGCTGGGGTGACGGGGGCTGGGGTGTGGGGACGCTCGGCGTCGGCCGGTCCGGAGTGTCGGCCGCGTCCTCCGGCGCCGCGTGGCGTCCGGGGCGCACGATCGGCGTCGTGGGCGGCGGGGGGACGGCGCGGACCGGGGCGAGGCGACGCGGGCGGGCGCCCGCCGGACCCGCCGAGGCCGGGCCCGGGGCGGCCAGACCGTCCTGCGACAGCGGCTCCGCGGACATGGACGACGTTCCTCCTCGGCCCCCCGGCGCGCGGACCCCGTACCCGCGCGACCGGACCACTATGACAGCACGTCATGGATCGTCACGCAGGGTCCCCATCCGGGGCTCGTCGTCCGGCTCGTCACGTGCGCCGGACGGTGGGTGTACGCACGCTGAGCAGCGACGACGGTCCGATTCGGCACGCTTCACCGTCGTTGCAGTGGGTGACCGGTCACCGTGACGAGGCAAAGGGAAGAAACCGTGTCCCCACAGAGTTGAGCCAGGTAGACTCAAGTCAGGACCGCGGCGGCTGGTGGGCCGCCGGTCCGATCCGTTGCCAGCGCAGGAGGAACACCCGATGGACTTCACCCCCACCACCCGCACCCAGCAGGCGGTGTCGAACGCCGTGCGTGCGGCCACCGTCGACGGTCACCCGCAGGTCTCGCCGGCCCATCTCGCGTCGGCGCTGCTGGACCAGACCGACGGGCTCACCGAGCCGCTGCTGCGCGCGGTCGGGGCGGACCCGTCGGCCGTGCGCTCCGACGTCGGCAAGGTCCTCGCGGGCCTGCCCAGCGCGAGCGGCTCCAGCGTCGCCGCGCCGCAGTTCGACCGCGAGATGGCCCGCGTGCTCCAGCACGCCCAGCAGCTCGCCGCGGACATGGGCGACGAGTACGTCTCCACCGAGCACCTGCTCGTCGGGCTCGCCGCGGCCGGTGGGCGCACCGGCGACGTGCTGACCCGCCACGGCGCGACGCCCGAGGCCCTCAAGGAGGCGTTCACCAAGGTGCGCGGCTCCGGGCGCGTCACCTCCGCCGACCCCGAGGGCACCTTCCAGGCCCTCGAGAAGTACGGCCAGGACCTCACCGAGCGCGCCCGCTCCGGCGCGCTGGACCCGGTGGTCGGGCGCGACGCCGAGATCCGTCGGGTCGTGCAGGTCCTGTCCCGGCGCACCAAGAACAACCCCGTGCTCATCGGCGAGCCCGGCGTCGGCAAGACCGCGATCGTCGAGGGCCTCGCGCAGCGCATCGTCGCCGGCGACGTCCCCGAGTCGCTGCGCAACAAGCGCGTCGTCGCGCTGGACCTCGGCTCGATGGTCGCGGGCGCCAAGTACCGCGGTGAGTTCGAGGAGCGGCTCAAGGCCGTCCTGCAGGAGATCACCGACTCCGCGGGCCAGGTCATCACGTTCATCGACGAGCTGCACACCATCGTCGGCGCCGGCGCGACCGGCGAGTCGGCGATGGACGCCGGCAACATGATCAAGCCGATGCTCGCCCGCGGCGAGCTGCGCATGGTCGGCGCGACCACGCTCGACGAGTACCGCCAGCACATCGAGCACGACCCCGCGCTCGAGCGCCGGTTCCAGCAGGTGCTGGTCGGCGAGCCGACGGTGGAGGACACCATCGGCATCCTGCGCGGGCTCAAGGAGCGCTACGAGGTGCACCACGGCGTGCGGATCACCGACGCCGCGCTCGTCGCCGCCGCCACGCTGTCGGACCGCTACATCACCGCGCGCTTCCTGCCCGACAAGGCCATCGACCTCGTCGACGAGGCCAGCTCGCGGCTGCGCATGGAGATCGACTCGCGGCCGGTGGAGATCGACGAGGTGGAGCGCATCGTGCGCCGCCTCGAGATCGAGGAGATGGCGCTGGACAAGGAGTCCGACGACGCCTCGCGCGAGCGCCTCACCGCCCTGCGCGCCGAGCTCGCCGAGCGCCGCGAGGAGCTCGACGCGCTGACCGCGCGCTGGCAGGCGGAGAAGGACGCCATCGACGGGTCCCGGGTGCTCAAGGAGCGGCTCGAGGGCCTGCGCGGCGAGTCCGAGCGCGCCGAGCGCGACGGCGACTACGAGCGCGTCGCCAAGCTGCGCTACGTCGAGATCCCGGCCCTGGAGAAGGAGCTGGAGGCCGCGGACGCCACGTCGGCGGCGCCGGTGATGCTCAAGGAGGAGGTCGGGCCCGACGACGTCGCCGACGTCGTGTCGGCGTGGACCGGCATCCCCGCCGGGCGCCTGCTCGAGGGCGAGACCGCGAAGCTGCTGCGCATGGAGGACGAGCTCGGCCGCCGTGTCGTCGGCCAGGCCGAGGCCGTGCGGGCGGTGTCGGACGCCGTCCGCCGCGCCCGCGCGGGCATCAGCGAGGAGGACCGGCCCACCGGGTCGTTCCTGTTCCTCGGCCCCACCGGCGTCGGCAAGACCGAGCTGGCCAAGGCGCTCGCCGCGTTCCTGTTCGACGACGAGCGGGCGATGATCCGCATCGACATGAGCGAGTACGGCGAGAAGCACTCCGTCGCCCGCCTCGTCGGCGCCCCGCCCGGGTACGTCGGCTACGACCAGGGCGGCCAGCTCACCGAGGCCGTCCGGCGCCGCCCCTACGCGGTGGTGCTGCTCGACGAGGTCGAGAAGGCGCACCCCGACGTGTTCGACGTGCTCCTGCAGGTCCTCGACGACGGGCGCCTCACCGACGGCCAGGGCCGCACGGTCGACTTCCGCAACACGATCCTCGTGCTGACCTCCAACCTCGGCTCCGCCGCGCTCACCGACACCTCGCTCGACGACGACGGCCGCCGGGAGAAGGTCATGGAGGTCGTGCGGCGCTCGTTCAAGCCGGAGTTCCTCAACCGGCTCGACGACGTCGTGGTCTTCCACGCCCTGTCGACCGAGGAGCTGACGTCGATCGTCGACATCCAGCTCGAGCGCCTCGGCGCCCGGCTGGCGGCGCGGCGCCTGACGCTCGCGGTCAGCGACGCCGCCCGCGAGTGGCTCGCGCTGCAGGGCTTCGACCCGGTGTTCGGGGCGCGCCCGCTGCGCCGGCTCGTGCAGTCGGCCATCGGCGACCAGCTCGCCCGGGCCCTGCTCGCCGGCGACGTGCGCGAGGGCGACACGGTGCAGGTCGACCTCGACGACACCGCCGACCACGGCGCCGGCGGGCTCGTGGTGTCGCGCGCGGCCTGAGGTCCCCGAGCCGTTCCGAGCGAAGGGCCCCTTCGATCGATCTAGGCGATCGACGGGGCCCTTCGCTCGTTCGCGGGACGGGTGCCGGTGGCCCGCGCGTTCCGGCGAAGGGCGCCCCTCGCCCGTCTGTGCGAGCGAAGGGGCCCTTCGCTCGGAAACAGGACGGCGCACCGGGGCTCAGGGCCGGGCCGTCGCCGCCGTGAGGATCCCGTCCGGGTCGTACGCGCGGGCGATCGCGTCGAGCCGGGCGGCGTGGGCGCCGAACGACGTCGACCGGTCGGCGTCCTCGTCGAGGCCGGCGAAGTTGACGTACACGCCGCCGGTCGCGAACGGGCGCAGCGCCTCCCAGCCCCGGCGCGACCAGGCGATCGCCTGCTCGTCCTGCGCCGGGTCGGTCCACCCCGCGTCGATGCTGACGTTGAACCGCGCGCGCCGGTGGACGAACGCGCTCTCGTCCTCGCCGACCCGGTCGATCGCGCCGCCCATCGTGCGCACGATGACCAGCGACTGCGGGGTCGGCCGGCCCGCGTCGGCGGCGAGCACGGCGGCGGCCGCGTCGTCGTCGAAGCGCTCCAGGAAGTGCGACTTGAAGAAGTACCGCGCGCCGTCCGGGAAGAGCGGGTCGGTGCCGGACTGGCTCGACGCGTAGTCGGTCACCGTGGTGGCGTCGACGAGCGGCGTGCCCAGCCGCGCCAGCGGGGCGAGGACCTCCAGGCCCTCGTCGGCGGGGCCCGCGTACAGCCCCGCGACGACCACCACGGGGGCGCCGTGCATCTCGGCGGGCAGGGCGGGGTCCGGCGGGACGCTCCACAGCGCGAACTCCGGGGACACGGTGTCGGGCATCCGCGGCACGAGGTCGCGCCAGGCGGCGAGCAAGGCGCCGGCCTGCTCGTACGGGTAGAGCACGAGCGCCTGGGCGACCTGCGGGCCCAGCGGGACCAGGTCGAACTCGAACGCCGTGACCACGCCGAGGCCCCGGCCGCCGCCGCGCAGCGCCCAGAACAGGTCGGGGTGCTCGTCGCGGCGCGCGGTGCGCACCACGCCGTCGGCGGTGACCACCTCCACCGCGCGCAGGGCGTCGCAGCTCAGCCCGTGCGCGCGCTGGAGCTGGCCCATCCCGCCGCCCAGGGTCAGGCCGGCGACGCCGGTCGCCGACACCTCGCCTCCCGGGGTGGCGAGCCCGTGCGGGGTGGTGGCGGCGTTGACGTCCGCCCAGCGGGCGCCGGCGCCGACCCGCGCGGTGCGGGCGACCGGGTCGACCGTCACCCCGTTCATCGCGGACACGTCGATGACGAGCCCGTCGTCGCAGATCGCGCTGCCCGCGACCTGGTGGCCGCCGCCGCGGATGCTCACCGGTGGGCGGTACCGCCGCGCCGCCGCGACCGCGGCGACGACGTCGTCCGTGCCGCGGCACCGGACGATCACGGCGGGACGGCGGTCGACGAGCCCGTTCCAGACCCGGCGGGCGTCGTCGTAGCGGGGGTCGTCGGGGTCGATGACGTCGGCGGTGGTCGTCGTGCGCAGGTCGGCCGCGAGCCGGCCGTCGGTGACGGTGCTGGTGGTCGTCATGGGGTGCTCCTCAGCAGAGATCGGGTGTCAGGCGTGGGTCAGGGCGCCGAGGGACTCGTTCACGTCCCAGCCGCGGACCTCGAAGTCGGCGAACGCCGGGTGCTCGCGCAGCCCGGCGACGAGGGGGCCGTCGCGGTAGGCCTCGGCGGCGGCGCGGTCGGTGAAGAGGTAGAAGCCGCCGTGGTGCGAGCCGTCGACCAGCCAGGTCTTGGCCACGAATCCCGGGACCGCGCGCAGCGCCTCGGCGAAGGCGACGCCGCCGTCGTGCATGGCCTCGGCCGGGACGCTGGACGTGAACGTGATGTGCAGGGCGTGCATGGGGTCCTCCCCGTCGCTGGTGGTGCCGGTGTGGCGACCACGCTGCGCCGACCGGCTGACAAGGGCCTGGCACGGCGCTGACAGCCCCGGCATGCTCGTCACGAGGAGTGGCGATGGGTGCTGGCGAGGAGGTCCGCGTCGACGTGCTCGGGCCGTTGCGCCTGAGCGTCGACGGGCGGCCGGTGGTGGTGCGCGGGCCGAAGCGGCGGGTGGCGCTCGCGCTGCTCGCCCTGGCCGGGGGCCGGACGGTGACCGTCGACCGGCTCGTCGACACCCTCTGGCCCGACGACCCGCCGGACACCGCGCGCGCCACGGTGCACAGCCACGTCTCGCGGCTGCGCGCCGACCTCGGGGCCGCCGCCGCGCGCCTGTGCACCGAGGAGGGCGGCTACCGGCTCGCCCTCGCCGACGACGAGCTCGACCTCGCCGCGGCGCGCGGCCTGCGCGACCGGGCCCGCCCGCAGGACCCCCACGCGGCAGCCGCGACCCTGCGCGCGGCCCGGGCGCTGTGGCGGGGACCCGCGCTCGCCGACCTCGCCGCCGTCCCCGGGCTGCGCGCCGACGCCGACGGGGCCCGCGCGCTGTGGCACGACGTCACCGACCGCCTCGTCGACGCCCTCCTGGCCGCCGGGGACGCGGACGAGGCGCTGGGTCCCGCGGCCGACGCGGTGGCCGAGGACCCCTGGCGCGAGCCGGCGGTGCTGCGGCTCGTCCGCGCGCAGGCCGCCACCGGGCAGGCGCCGCGGGCGCTGGCCACCGCGCGCGACTTCCGCCGCCGGCTCGCCGACGAGGCGGGCCTCGACCCGTCACCGGCGCTCGCCGAGCTGGAGCGCGCGGTGGCCGACGGGTCGGTGGGCCCGGTCCCTCCCCGCGCACCGGAGCCCGCACCGGAGCCCGCACCGGAGCCCGCACCGGAGCCCACACCGGACCCCGCACCGCCCCCGGAGCCCGGGCTGCACGGCCGTACCGAGGAGCTCGCCGCCACCGACCGGCTGCTGCGCGCCGGGCGCCTGGTCACCGTCGTCGGGCCCGGAGGGGTCGGCAAGACCCGCCTCGCCCGCGAGCTCGCGCGGCGCCACCAGCCGGCGACGACCGTGTTCCTCGCCCCGCTCACCGACGCGGGCGCCCTGCCGCACGCGCTCGCCGACGCCCTGGGCCTGCGCACGATCACCGGTGACGTGCTCGCCGCCTGCCTCGACGTGCTCGCGGGCGCGCCGGGCCTGCTGGTCCTCGACAACGGCGAGCACCTGCTCGACGCCGTCCGGGAGCTCGTCGCCGTCGTGCTGGCGCGGGCCCCGGAGGTCACGGTGCTGCTCACCAGCCGCGAGCCGCTGGGCCTGCCCGAGGAGTCGGTGGTGCGCCTGCCGCCGCTGCGCGTGCCCGCGCCGGGCGGGCCGGCGGGCGCCGACGTGCCCGCGGTCGCGGTGTTCGTCGACCGCGCGGCGCGCGTCTGCCCCGACCGCACCCTCGACGGTGACGACCTCGCGCACGTCGGCGACATCGTCCGGCGCCTCGACGGGCTGCCGCTGGCCATCGAGCTGGCCGCCGGGCGCCTGCCGACGTTCGCGCCCGCCGCGCTGGCGGCCCGCCTCGACCGCTCGCTGGACCTGCTCGGCAGCCGCGGGCTCCACGTCCGCCACCGCACGCTGCGCGCGACCGTCGCCTGGTCCTACGACCTGCTCACCGACGACGAGCAGCGCCTGTTCCGGCACCTCGCGGTGTTCGCCGACGGCGTCGACCTCACCGCGGTCGAGACGGTGGCCGACGACCTCGGGGTGGACGGCGACCCCGGCGACCTGCTCGCCCGCCTCGTCGACGCCTCGATGCTGTCGGCGGAGCCGCACGACGGCCGCACCCGCTACCGGATGCTCGAGACGCTGCGCGCGTTCGGCCACGACCGGCTGCTCGCCGCGCACGAGCGCGACGCCGCGGAGGCCCGGCTGGTCGCGTGGGCGGGCGGGCTCGCGGCGTGGGTCGCGCGCACCGCCTACAGCCCCGACGAGGCGACCGCCGACGCCGTGCTGCGCCGCGAGCAGGGCAACCTGCGCGCCGCGTGGCACCTGGCCCGCCGCCGCGGCGACCTCGACGCCGCCGTCACCGTGGCGACCACGCTCGCCGAGCACGCCTTCTGGCGCGACCTCGACGAGATCCGGGGCTGGGCCACCGAGCTGCTCGACGACCCGGCGCTCCTCGGCCACCCGGGGTGGGCGGCGGTGCACGGCGCCGCGTCGCTCGACGTCTACGTCCGCGGCGACGCGCCGCGCGCCGAGCGGCTGGCCCGCGCCGGGCTCGAGCACGCCCCGTCCGACGGCGTGCACCGCGGCCGGCAGCTCTGCCTGTCGGGGCTCGCGCAGGCCGAGCTCACCCGCGGCGCCTGGGCCGACGCCGCCGCCCACGACCGCGCCGCCCTCGACGCCGTCGACGGGCGAGCCTCCGAGCCCACGGTCGCCGCGCTCGCGACGCTCTACGGCGGCGATCCGGCGGGTGCCCGCGCGCTGGCCGCGCTCATCCCCGCCGACGGGGTGCCGACCCTGCGCGGGCTCGTCGCCTACGTGCACGGGGAGATCGAGAACGTCGCGGGCGACACCGACGTCGCCGAGGCCCACTACGCGGCCGCGATCGCCGACGCCCGCACCGTCGGGTCGAGCTTCCTCGAGGCCATCGCGGGCGTGGGGCTGGCCTCGCTGCTGTCGCGGGCCGGGCGCGGCGACGACGCGCTCGCGGTGTACCGCGACGTCATCGACCACTGGGCGGCGGGCGGCAACTGGGGGCACCTGTGGGTGACCCTGCAGAACCTCGCCGAGCTGCTGCGCGACCTCGGCGACACGGCGACCGCCGACCTCCTCGACGCGGCGCCCGACCGCCACCACGCGCTCGCGCTGGGTCGCGACGCCGTGGCGCGCCACCTCGCAGCAAGAGCGGCCGTGCGAGCGCCTGACAGCGGCGTGCCCGCGATCTGACAGGCGCGCGGTCGACCCTCGAGGGGCACCGACCACCGGCACGAGGAGATCGCCGTGACCATCACGACCAGCACGCACACCGCCCCCGTGGTCCGCACCGTCGACGCGGTGCACCGCCTCGGCACGATCGTCGGCGTCTGGGCCCACCCCGACGACGAGGTCTACCTGTCGGGCGGGCTCATGGCGGCCGCCGCGGCCCGCGGTCAGCGGGTCGTGGTCGTCACCGCCACCCGCGGCGAGCACGGGACCGACGACCCGGGCCGCTGGCCGCCCGCACGGCTCGCGGCCCGGCGCGGCGAGGAGATCGCCGAGAGCCTCGGTGCCCTGCACGGCACCATCGAGCACCGCTTCCTCGGCGACGCCCGCGGGCGCTGTCACCTCGACGGCGCCCTGCGCGCCGACCCGGGCGAGGACACCGTCGACGAGCTCGCGGCCGTCCTCGCCGACGTCGCGCCCGACACGGTCCTGACCTTCGGCCCCGACGGCATCACCGGCCACGGCGACCACCGCGCGGTGTCGGCCTGGACCGACCGGGCGGTCGGGCAGCTCGCCGGGACGACGCCCCGCCTGCTGCACGCCTGCGTCACCGCGCGCTGGGTCGAGCGGTTCGGCGAGTTCGTCGAGCCCATGGACGACGGCGACGACGCGTTCGCCCCGTTCCCGGCCGAGCGACTGGCGGTCGAGCTCGAGCTCGACGGCGGGGTGCTCGCGCGCAAGGTCGCGGCGCTGCGCGCGCAGGCGACCCAGACCGCCGCGCTCGAGGCGGCGTTCGGGAGCGCGCGCTACGTGGACTCCGTCGCCGGGGAGTACTTCCGTCCGGCGGGGACGTCGTGACGACCCGTGCGCAGGGGGGCCGGCTGCTGGCCGCGACCGTGGTCGCCACCAGCGTGGGTCTCGGGCTCGCCACCGGCACCGGCCCGCTGGTCGGTCCGGTCGCCGCCGAGTTCGGGGTCACGCGCGGGGCGGTCGCCGTGATGCTGGCGGCCTCCCTGGCGATCACGCTCGGCCTGGGCGTCGTCACCGGTCCGTGGAGCCAGCGCCACGGCGCGCGCCCGCTCGTCGTGCTCGGCGCCGTCGCGATCCCCGCTGGCCTGCTCGCGCTCGCCGGCGCCGGGTGGTTCCCGGTGGCGGCCGCGGGGGTCGCCCTCGGGGTCGGCGGCGGGGCGGGGTGCCTGTTCGTGCCGCTGCAGACCGCGGTCGCGGCGGCTGTCGAGCGGCACCGCGCCGCGGCCCTGGTCGTCGCCTCGGCCGGCGCGGGGCTCGCGACCGTGATCACCCCGCCGGCGACGGTCGCCCTGGTCGGCGCGCTCGGGGTGCGCGGCGCGGCGGTGGTGCTCGCGGTGGTGGCCGCCGCCGTCGTGGGGGCGTGTGCGCCGGCCGTGCCCGCCGGGCGCGGGGACGCGACGGCGAGCGCGGCCGGGCTGCGCACGGTCCTCGCCGACCCGGCCTTCCGGCGCTTCGTGCTCGGCGCCGTCGGGCTCTGCGCCGCGATGTTCGTGCCCTTCGTGCACCTGGCCTCCTTCGCGACGATGCGCGGCGCGGGTCTCGCGGCCGGCGCGCTCCTGGTCGCCGTGGCGGGGTCGGCGAGCCTGCTCGCCCGCCTCGTCGCGGTGCCGGCGGTCGCCCGGTGGGGCGCGTGGCCGGTGTGCCGGGTCGGCGCGGTCGCGCTGCCCGTCAGCGTCGCGGGGTGGCTGGTCGCGGAGGGCCGGCTCGCCGGGCTCGTCGCGTTCGCCGTCGTGTTCGGGGCCGCCCACGGCGCCTTCGTCGGGGTCAGCGGCGCGGCCGCCGCGCAGCTCTACGGCGTGACCGGCTTCGGGCTGCGGCTCGGGGTCATGCACCTCGCGGCCGCGGCCGGGGGACTGCTCGGCCCGGCGGTGGCGGGCCTCGCGGCCGACGCGGCGGGGAGCCCGACGGCGGGCATCGCGGTGGCGGTGGCCTGCGGCGTGGCGGGGTGCGCGGTGTTCCTGCGCGCCGGGGTCACAGCGAGCGCGCCAGCACCAGTGCCTCGGTGAGCGGGGGCGGCGGGCCCGCGCGACGGTCCAGCGCCGCGGGCCGCAGGACATCCTCGACCACGTCGCCGCGGGCGCCGCCGCCGGCGCGCAGGAGGACGTCCACGGCGTCCGGGCGGCCGGACGCCTGGGCCAGGCGGGCGAGCCAGCGCAGGCTCAGGGCCACCTCGGCGGCGTACCCGAGGCCCGAGTACGCGTCGAGGGCGCGGCGCAGGTGGTCGCGGGCCGCGTCCAGCTCGCCGTCGCGCAGCGCCAGCGCGCCCAGCGTCCGGCGCCCGACGCCGGAGCCGATGGGGTAGTCGAGGTCCTCGCACGCCCGCACCGCGACGTCGGACGCCGCCCGCCCGGCCCGTGGGTCCTCGGCCGCGAGCAGGCACCCGCGCACCGCGCCCGCCCAGGCCACCAGCGCCGGGCTGCCGATCGCCGGTGCCGCGTGGTGGGCCGCCTCGACCTGCTCGAGGGCCTCGTCGAGACGGCCCGTCGCGGCCAGGGCGATCGCGCGGAACGTCTGCAGCTCGTTGTGCCAGGGCACCATGTCGTGCGCGGCGGCGACCTCGAGCGCCTCCTCGGTCCAGCGCAGCGCGTCGTCGTCGCGGCCGGTCATCCGGGCCCGGAAGAACAGCGCGCGTCGGGCGTTCACCGCGGCGAGCTCGGACGGCCGGCGAGCGCCTCGCGCGCCAGCGTCGCGCCGCGCTCCGCCGAGCCGCGCAGCACGTGCGCGATCGCCGCCGCGGCCGCCGCCTCGCAGCGGGCGCGCCCACCGGTGTCCGGCCAGCGCCGGAGCACGGCGTCGCCGAGGTCGGCCACGGGCATCGCGCTGCGGTTCTTGAGCACGCTGCACATGGGGACGAACAGGGGCAGCGCACGGTCGGGCCCGTCGTCGTGGGCGACGCACCAGCGCAGCGCGTCCGCGACGTCGGTGTGCAGGTTCTGCAGGGTGACCAGCAGGTCCGCGGGCCAGGCGTGGACCATGCGCTCGCGGGCGTCGACGGCGGCGGCGAGCACCGAGTCGACCCAGCGGTCGCGGACGGCCTGCTGCTCGCCGCGCTCCTCGAGGCGGTCGCGGGCGTAGCGGCGCATCGTGGCCAGGAGCGCGTACCAGGTGCGGCCCGCCCGCTGCTGCACCGTGATCATCGAGGCCGCGACCAGCCGGTCGAGGTGGTCGACGGTGCCCAGCAGATCGTCGTCGCCGGCGACGGCGTGCGCGTGGTCGGCGGTGAACCGGCCCGCGAACACCCCGAGCCGGGCGAAGAAGCGGCGCGTCGGTTCGGGCAGGCGGTCGTGGGACCAGGCCACGGCGGCGTCGAGGCTGCGGTGCCGCGCGGGGCCGGCGGTGCCCGTGCGCCGCAGCAGGCGCAGCCGCCGGTCGAGGTGCTCGAGCACCTCCTCGGGCGTCAGGCTGCGCAGGCGGACCGCGGCCAGCTCGAGGGCCAGCGGGAGCCCGTCGAGGCGCCGGCACAGGACGGCGACCGCGGCGGCGTCGGCGTCCGTGTCGAGGCGCGCGCCGCACGCCGCGGCGCGCTCGGCCAGGAGCCGGGCGGCCGGGCTGCGGCCCACCGAGGCGGCGTCGTCGCGCTCGGGGAGCGCCAGGGTGCCGAGCGCGAGGACGTGCTCCTCGGGCAGGCCCAGCGGCTCGCGGCTGGTGGCGAGCACGGTGACGCCGGGGCAGCGCGCCAGGAGCACGGCGACCACCCGCGCGACGGCGTCGAGGAGGTGCTCGCAGTCGTCGAGCACGAGCAGCCGCTCCGCGCTCCCGAGCGCCTGGCCGGCCGCCTCCGGCGACGGGAAGCCCAGGGCGTCGGCGATCGCGCACCCCACGGCGGCGGCCTCGGTGACGCCGTCGAGCTCGCACAGGGCGACGACCCGCCCGGTCTCGGCGGCCGCCGCGGCCCGGGCCACGCGCGTCTTGCCGACCCCGCCGACGCCGACCACCGTCACCACCCGGGCGAGGGCGAGCAGGCGCCGGACCTCGGTGAGCTCGGCGTCGCGGCCGTGCAGGGTCGTCGTGGCGCACGGCACCGGGCCGGGGACGGCGAGCTCCGGGACGGCGGGCTCCGGGACGACGGTCTCCTGCTGCGCGAGGACCGCCGCCTCGAGGGCGTCCAGCTCGCCGCTCGGGTCGAGTCCGGCCTCGTCGACCAGCCGGGCGCGGTAGCCGCGCAGCACGGCGAGGGCGTCGACGCTGCGACCCGCGCGGGCCAGGGCGGTGGCCAGCTGGCGGTGCGGGCGCTCACGCAGGGGCTCGGCCGCGGCGGCGCGCTCGGCGTCGGGGAGCACCTCGTGGTGGTGGCCGGCGGCGAGCTCGGCGTCGAGGAGCTCGGCGCGCACCGTGTGCTGCAGGGCGTCGAAGCGGACGCGGTCGGCGGCCAGCCCGCTCGCCTCGGTGCCGGGGAGGTCGGCGAGGTCGGCCAGCGCGGGACCGCGCCAGCACGCGAGCGCGTCGCGCAGCAGCGCCGTGGCCCCGGGCGTGCCCCGCGCGGCCCGGGCGCGGTGCAGCAGCAGCTCCGCGCGGTGCAGGTCGAGCTCGCCGGGCTCGACCACCATCCGGTAGCCGTTCGGCTCGCGGCGCAGCCGGGCGCCGACCTCGCCCAGCGACGCCCGCAGGCGGGAGACCGTGGTGTGCAGCCGCGCGCGGGCCCGGTCGGGCGGGTCGTCGCCCCACAGCGCGTCGATCAGGCGCTCGTCGCCGACCGGGTGGCCGTCGGCGCAGAGCAACAGGGCGAGCACCGTGCGTGGCCGCGTGCCGCCGAGCGGGAGGCCGTCTCCTCGGTGCCGGACCTCGACGGGCCCGAGCACGCCGAACTCGACGTCCACGCTCATCCCTCACAACCCGGGCATCCCGAGCATAGGACCGGTGCCAGGGCACGGACAGCGACTTGTGAGCGCCCCCGTCGACCGTCGTGGGTGCCGGCGAGGGAGCCGGCACGACGGTCAGGAGGCCGGCATGGACCAGGACAAGGTGATGGAGTTCCTCGGGCAGGTCGTCACCGACATGGGGGCGACCGGGGCCGCGGGACAGGTGGTGCTCGGCGGGCGGCTGGGGCTGTACCGCGCGCTGGCCCGCGGCCCGGCGACCCCGGAGGTGCTCGCCGAGCGGACGGGCTGCGCCCGGCGCTACCTCGCCGAGTGGCTGCGCGGGCAGGCCGCCGGCGGCTACGTCACGTACGACGCGACCACCGGCGCGTTCTCGCTGACCGAGGAGCAGGCGTTCTGCCTCGCCGACCCGGAGGGGCCGAACGTGTCGGCGATCTTCCGGATCGGGCTGGGCTACCTGCGCGCCGAGCCGCGGATCGCGGAGGCGTTCCGGACCGGTGAGGGGATGCCGTGGAGCGACCACGACGAGGACGTGTTCGTCGGGTGCGACGCGTTCTTCCGGCCGGGCTACGTCGCCGAGCTCGTGCCGCACTGGATCCCGGCGACGGACGGGGTCGAGGACAAGCTGCGCGCGGGCGCCCGGATCGCCGACGTGGGCTGCGGGCTGGGCACGACCTCGGTGCTGATGGCCGAGGCCTACCCGCGCAGCACCGTCACCGGCTCCGACTACCACGACGAGTCGATCGCGCTGGCCCGCAAGAAGGCCGCGGACGCCGGGGTCGGGGACCGGGTGACGTTCGAGGTGGCGTCCGCGCAGGGCTTCACCGGCACCGGCTACGACCTCGTGACGATGTTCGACTGCCTGCACGACATGGGCGACCCCGTCGGCGCGGCCCGCCGGGTGCGCGACGCGCTCGCGCCCGACGGCACCTGGCTGCTGGTCGAGCCCTACGCCGGCGACACCGTCGAGGAGACCCTGAACCCGGTCGGGCGGCTGTACTACGCGGCGTCGACGTTCCTGTGCGTGCCGAACGGGCTCTCGCAGCCCGGCGGCTACGCGCTCGGCGCCCAGGCCGGGGAGGCGGCGATCCGCGACGTCGTCACCACCGCGGGCTTCACACGGTTCCGCCGCGCCGCGGAGACCGCGTTCAACCTCGTCTACGAGGTCCGGCCGTGACCGACAGCCCGACGGCAGCGGACCGACAGGGACCGCGGTCAGGGTGACCCCATGACGACGCTGGAGAACCCCCACACCACCGAGAGCTGCGCCGAGACCGTCTTCGGCTGGATCCTCGGCATGGAACACACCACCGCGCTCTACCTCGGCGAGAAGCTCGGCTGGTGGCGCTCGCTCGCCGAGGACGGCCCGGCGACGGCGCCGGAGCTCGCCGCGCGGACCGGGACCGCGGCCCGGTACGCGCGGGAGTGGCTGGAGTACCAGGCGGTGAGCGGCATGCTCACCGTCGACGACCCCGCCGCCGCGCCCGACGCCCGGCGCTTCACGATGCCCGCCGAGCACGTCCCGGTGCTCGCCGACCTCGACAGCGAGGCCATCCTGACGCCGTTCGCGCGCATCCTCGTCGCGTCCCTGCGCCGGATCGACGACCTGCTCGAGGCCTACCGCACCGGCGGCGGGGTCGGCTGGGAGACGTTCGGTGACGACGCCCGCGAGGGCCAGGCGGCCCAGAACCGCCCGCTCCTGCGCGACGCCCTGTGCCGCGACCACCTGCCGCTGCTCGGCGACGTCGACCGGGCCCTGCGCGCCGGCGGCCGGGTGGCCGACGTCGGCCTCGGGGAGGGCTGGTCGGCGGTCGGGATCGCGCGGGCGTACCCGTCCGCGACGGTCGACGGGTTCGACGTCGACGCCGCCTCGGTGGACGCCGCGCGCCGGAACGCCGCGGCCGAGGGTGTGGGGGACCGGGTGACCGTCCACCACGCCGGGATCGAGACGGCGCAGGCCGGCGCCTACGACCTCGTCTGCGCCTTCGAGTGCCTGCACGACATGCCCGACCCGGTCGGGGTGCTCGCCGCGATGCGCCGGACCGTGGCGCCGGGCGGCACCGTCCTGATCATGGACGAGAAGGTCGCCGACGCCTTCGCGCCCGACGGCGACGAGGTCGAGCGGCTGTTCTACGGCTTCTCGCTGATGTGCTGCCTGCCCGACGGGATGTCGACGCCGGGCTCGGTCGGCACCGGCACGGTGATGCGCCGCGACACGCTGGAGTCCTACGCGCGGGCGGCGGGCTTTGCGACGGTCGAGGTCCTCGACGAGCTCGACGCCGAGATCTTCCGGTTCTACCGGTTGTCCTGAACCGGTGTGACGCGACCGCTCGTCCCGTCCACCTGCACCCGGGCCACGTCGGCGAGGCGGGCGACGGCGTCGCGGACGCCGACGACGGCGGGCAGCCCGTACTCGCGGGCGACCACGGCGCCGTGGGAGTTGGACCCGCCCATCTCCATCACCAGCCCGCCCGCGGTGAGGAACAGCGGCGTCCACCCGGGGTCGGTCGACGGGCACACCAGCACGTCGCCGGGCTCGAGGCGGGCGCCCTGCGGGTCGGTGATCACGCGCACCGGGCCGGTCACCGTGCCCGCGGAGGCCGGGACGCCGGTCAGCGCGCCGTCCGGGGCCTCGCCCGCGTCCCCGAGGGCCTCGGGCTCGGTGCCGTCGGAGAGCACGATCCGCGGGACGTGGCGGCGGCGCAGCTCCCGCTCGTAGGTGGCTCTCCTCTGCTGCACCAGGTCGCGTCGATCGACGTCCTCCCGCGCCTCGGAGAGGCTCAGGAAGAAGACGTCGTCGGCGCGCTCCAGACGGCCGGCGGCGGCCAGCTCGGCGCCCACCACGGCGAGCTCCGCCCGCGCGGCCGCCAGCACCGTGACCAGCCAGTACTTCGGCAGCTCGCGCAGGCCGACGAGCGCGCGGGCGCGGTGCAGCGCGAACGCCACGACCCGCCCGCGCAGCCCGCCGGCCCGCCGGGCGAGGGCGTCGACCGTCACCTCGGCCTCGGCGGCGCTGCGCGCGAACACGACGTCCGGGGCGCGCGCGGGGTCGTCGAGGCGGACGTAGTTGGCGAGCACCCCGAGCAGGTGCGCCGGGTCGTCGGACCAGCGCGGCAGGCCCAGGTCGATCTCGGCGACCGCGCGCCGTCCGTGCGCGGCGAGGAAGGCGTCGAGGCCCGGCGGTGGTGCGTCGCCGGTGAGCGGCGTGCCGTCGGCCCGCAGGCGGGCGGCGAGGTCCCACAGCGCGAGGTCCATCTCGGTGGTGACGTTGTGCGGCAGCCCGCGCAGCACGGTGCCGAGCTCGCCCGGCCGCGCGCGCTCGCCGAGGAGCTTCGCGGCGAGACCGAGCGCGAGGAACCCGGCGGCCGGGGCCGGCGCGATCCGCGGCGCCATCGGGGCGAAGCCGTCGGTGAGCATCCGGCGCGTGTGGTCGACGCGTTCCTCGCGCGTCGCGCCCGCGGGCGCCGGCAGCGTCCGTTCCGCCTCCCGGATCAGCGTCTCCGCGCGCTCCCGGGCCCGGGCCGGACGCACCCACGCGCCCACGACGTGCAGCGGGATGCGGTAGCGGGCGGCGACCCGCCCGACCCGGCGCAGCGCCGGCAGCGGGGAGCGGCGGGTCACCGACAGCTCGGGGCGGTCGAGCTGGGTGGCGATGACCTCGGCCGAGCGCCGCTCCATCACCCCCAGCACGCCGCGGGCACCGGCGCGACCGACCCGGCTGCGCAGCACGTCGGTGATGTCGACGAACACGCGCTCGCCGGCCTCGGACAGCATCGGCGGCCCCTGCTCGGGGTCGTCGACGGGCGTGCCGAGCAGCCGCGCGACGCCGGTCGCGAGGTGGCGGGCGGCCGAGAGCCCGGCCGGGGTGAACGGGCGGAACACGCCCTGCGCGACGTTCGCCGAGAGGAAGAGGCGGAAGCCCGGGCGCCCGGGGACGAGCGGGTAGAGCGTGGTGATGGGCCGTGACTGGGTCAGCCAGGCCGTGCCGTCGTCATCGATCGCCCACTCCGTGTCCTGCGGCGCGCCGAACAGCGCCTCGGCGCGCCGGCCGAGGGCGGTGAGGGCGCGGACGTGCTCGCCGTCCAGCGCGGCGGTGTCGGTGCGGGCGACGGTCTCGGTGCCGCCGCCGGGCCGGGCGAGGACGAGCGAGCCGCCGGTGCCGGCGCGCCGCTCGGCGATCGTGCCGTCGGGGTCGACGACGAGGTGCTCGGGATCGACCGCCCCGGACACCACCGCCTCGCCCAGGCCCGGTGCCGCGTCGATCACCGACTGCCCGCGCCGACCGGTCACCGGGTTGGCGGTGAACAGCACGCCGGCCCACCGCGCGTCGACCATCCGCTGGATCACGACGGCGAGCGCGACGGCGGCGTGGTCGATGCCCTGGGCGCCGCGGTAGGCGACCGCCCGGTCGGTCCAGAGCGACGCCCAGCAGCGGCGCACGGCGTCGAGCACCGCATCGGGGCCGACGACATTGAGCTCGGTGTCCTGCTGGCCGGCGAAGCTGGCGTCGGGGAGGTCCTCGGCGGTGGCCGACGAGCGCACGGCGACCGGCCCGTCGGGGCACGCGGCGCGCACGGCGTCGGCGACGTCCTCGGGCACCGGGACGGCCAGCACCGCGGCGCGGGCCTTCTCGCCGAGGACCTCAGTCTCCGTGTCCCCGGCGTGCGAGTCGAGCAGCCCGTCGAGCGCCGCGCCGACCGCGCGGCGGTAGGCGGCCGTGGTGACGCAGACGCCGCCGGGCGCCGGGAGACCGGCGCGCACGAGGGCGGCGAGGTTGGCCGCCTTGCCGCCGACGCGCCCGAGCGTCGCCGGGTCGGCGGGGTCGATCGTGTCGAGAGGCAGGACCAGGTCGGCGGTCATGAGGGCTCCCTCCCCTGCTGGGCGGCGTCGCCGAGCAGGGTCATCGCGCGTCCCACCAGCGCCCGGTCCGCGGGAGCGAGCCGGTTCATGATCTCGAGCTGGGCGTCGGCCCGGGTGCGTTCGAGGCGGCGGAGCAGGCCCTCGCCGTCCTTGCTGATCGCCACCCGGCGGACCCGCCGGTCGGTGGGGTGCTCCTGGCGCTCGACGAGCCCGCGGCGCACGAGGGCGTCGACGAGCCGGCTGGTCGCCGAGTGCGACCGCCCGACCCGCTCCGCGAGGCCGCCCAGGGACACCGGCTCGCCGACGTCGAGGACGTAGAGCGTCGCGAGCTGGGTCAGCGACAGCTCGTCACCGCCGTCGACGGCGCCGAGCAGGTCGAGCAGGAACGCCGGGATCATCGCGCGCCGCATGTCGCCGAAGCTCGCCGCCAGGCGTTCGCGCTCGTCCATCGCTGATCCTTGCGACGTTGCAATGTGTGCAGTCATGCAAGCATCGGGTCGGCGGGGTGTCAACCGGCGCTACGCTCCCGCCGCGGGCGAGGGGAGCCGTGATGGGCATGGTGCGGGTCCTGGGGGCGATCGCGGTCGGCGACGCCCCGGTCCGCTCGGCGCGCGTGCGCCGCCTGCTCGCCGTCCTGGCGCTCGAGCCCGGCCGGGTGGTCACGGTCGACCGGCTGGTCGCGCACGTGTGGCCCGACGACCCGCCCGCGCACGGCGAGGCGGCCCTGCACAGCGCGGTGGCGCGTGCCCGCCGCGTGCTCGGCGACGGGGTGCTGCGCACCGAGCCGCCCGGCTACGTGCTCGACCTGCCGGCCGAGGCGCTCGACGCGACGCTCGCGGTGGCCCTGCGGGACCGTGCCCGTGCCGGGGGTGGCGCCGACCTGCTCGACGAGGCCCTGGCGCTGTGGCGCGGCCCGGCGTTCGCGGAGTTCGCCGACGAGGAGCCGTTCCGGCCGGTCGCGGCCCGCCTCGGCGAGCTGCGCGCCGACCTCGAGGACGCCCGCGCCCAGGCCGACCTCGACCTCGGGCGCCCCGCCGACGCCGTCGCCCGCCTCGAGGAGCTGGTGGCCGCGGCGCCGTTCCGCGAGCGGCGCCGCGAGCTGCTGGTCGAGGCGCTGCACCGCGCCGGACGCGCGGGCGACGCCCTCGCGGCGGTCGCGGCCCACCGCCGCCTGCTCGCCGACGAGCTGGGCCTCGATCCCGGCGAGGGGATGCGCCGCCTCGAGGCACTGGTGCTCGCGGGCTCGCCGGCCCCCGAGGTGGTCGCAGCGAACGCGCCGTTCGCTGCTTCTAGCGCAACGAACGGCGCGTTCGCTGCGTCCCCGGGGCCGGCACTGCTCGGCCGCGAGACCGCGATCGCCGGGGTCACGGCGGCGATCGGGGACGGGCCGGTGACCCTCGTGGGGCCCGGCGGGGTGGGCAAGACGACGCTCGCCCGGCACGTCGCGGCGGCGCTCGCCGGGACGTTCGCGGACGGGGTCGTCGTCGCCGAGCTCGCCACCGTCACCACGGGCGCCGAGGTCGCCCCGGCGGTCGTGGCGGCGGTCGACGCCCCGGGCGCGTCCGGCACCGATCCCCGCGACCGGGTCCACGCCGTCCTGCGCGGACGGCGGCTGCTGCTGGTGCTCGACAACGCCGAGCACGTCGTCGACGCGGTCGCCGCGCTGGTCACGGGCCTGGGCGCCGCGTGCCCGACGGTCGCCGTGCTCGCCACGAGCCGTGAGCCGCTCGGGGTGCCCGGCGAGCGCGTCCGCCCGGTCCCGCCGCTGGCGCAGGACGCCGCGGTCGCGCTGTTCGCCGAGCGCGCGGCTGCCGCCGACCCCGCCTTCGCGCTCTCCGAGCTCAACCGGGAGGCGGTCACCGAGGTGTGCCGGCGCCTCGACCGGCTCCCGCTCGCCCTCGAGCTCGCCGCCGCCCGGATGCGCGTGCTCTCGCCCGCCGAGCTCGCCGCCGACCTGCCCCTGCACCGGCGCTTCCTGCGCAGCCCCCACCGCGGCGCCGACCAGCGGCATCGCACCCTGCACGCCGTCGTCGACTGGTCCTACCGGCTGCTCGACCCCCGCGAGCAGGCCGTCCTCGCCCGGCTCGGCGTGTTCGCGGGCAGCTTCACCCTCGCCGCCGCCCGGGCCGTCGCCGACGATCCCGATCTCGACGGGGTGCTCGCCGACCTCGTGGACAAGTCGCTGGTCACCGCGTCCGTCGACCACGCCCGCGACGGGCCGTCGCGCTACGCCCTGCTCGAGACCGTCCGCGCCTACGTCCGCGAGCGTCTCGACGAGGCCGGCGGGACGGCCGCGGTCCGGCGGCGCCACGCCGACCACGTGCTGGCGCTCCTCGCGCGCGACGGCGCGCTGCTCGGGCCGGACGCGGCGCGCCGGCTCGCGGCCGTGGCGGCGGAGTGGGACGAGGTCCGGGCCGCCGTCGCGTGGACCACCGACCACGACCCGGCGCACGCGGCCGCGATCGTGGCCCGCCTGATCGACGTCGCCGAGGTCCGCATGACCCCGGAGATCTTCGCCTGGGCGGACGCCCTGCTCGCGAGGGGCGCCGACCTCGGGACCGCCGCGGCCGGGGTGCACGCCGTCGCCGCGAGCGGGGCCCGGTTCGCGGGCGACCTCGACCGCGCCGAGCAGCAGGTCGCGGCCGGGACGGGCGTCGCCGGGCCCGACGACCCGGCGACGCCCGCCCTGACGTTCCTCCGGGCCGAGCTCGACCTCTTCGCCGGGCGCGCCGCGGCGTCGGCGCGGGCCGCGGCCGAGGCGGAGCGGAGCCCGACGCTGCGGGTCGGGGCGATGGCGGTGTTCACGCGCCTGCTGGCCGTCGCCTACGGCGGGGACACCGCGGCGGCCGTGGCGGAGGCGGACGCGCTGGACGTCGCCGTGCGCGAGGCCGGTGACCCGCTGCTCGTGCCGTGGAGCGCCTACGTCGCCGGCGAGGTCCGCGCGGACACCGACCCGGCGACCGCCCTCGACCTGCTCGAGGACGCCGTGCGCCTCGCCCGCGAGGCGGGCGAGCAGTACGCGCTGGGGGTCGCGCTGGTCACCGTCACCTCCCTGCGCGCCCGCGCCGGGGACACCGCGGCCGCCGCCCGCTCCGCCCTGGCGTCGCTGGAGCACTGGCGCGGCACCGGCAACCGCACCCACCAGTGGGTCGGCCTGCGCGGGGTCGCCGAGCTCCTCGCCGACGACGGGCGCGACGCGCTCGCCGCGGAGCTGCTCGGCGGGCTCGTGGCGCGCCGGTCGGGCGGGCCGCTGTTCGGGGCCGACGCGGCGCGCCTGGCGACCCTGCGCGACGCGCTGGCCGCGCGCCTCGGCGACGACGCCCTCGCCCGCGCCGAACGCCGCGGGGCCGCCCGCGACGACGACGGGCTCGTCGACCTCGCCCGGGAGGCCCTCGCCGCGACGCGCGCCGGCGGATGAGAAGGCCCTCACGAGCGTCTCCCGGGGGCCTCACGGCCGCCGCCGACGCTGGTCCGTGCCGGGCGAGGGACGCCCGCGCGAGACCCGGAGGCCCGCCATGACCCGCACCCGCTCCCTGCTCGTCCTCGCCACCCTCGGCGGGGCCCTGGCCCTCACCGGCTGCGCCGCCACCGACAGCGCCCCGGTGCCCGTCGCCGTCTCGGTGCCCGCCGTCCCGGCACCGGCGTCCGGGCCCGCCCTGCCCATCCCCGCGCCCGTCGGGTCGGTGGACGACGACGACGATGACGACGGCGTGCTCGACCGGGACGACGCCGATGACGACGGCGACGGCGTGCTCGACCGGGACGACGCCGACGACCGGGGCGGCGACGACCTCGACGACGACGTGGACGACGACCTGGACGACGACGGCCCCGGGGACGACTGAGTCCGCGGTTACTGGCTGGTATCCCTCGCCCAGCGAGAGATACCAGCCAGTAACCCCCCACGCGACCCACCGGCCACCCGACCCACGCGGCCCACTGGCCCGCTGGACCTCAGCTCAGCCGGTACCCCATGCCCCGCACCGTCGTGATCCGCTCCGCGCCGAGCTTGCGGCGCAGGTAGCGGACGTAGACGTCGACGACGTTGGAGCCGGGGTCGAAGTCGTAGCCCCAGACGCGGGAGAGCAGCTGCTCCCGGGAGAGGACCTGGCCCGGGTGGCGCAGGAACGTCTCGGCGAGCACGAACTCGCGCGCCGACAGGTCCACCGTCACCCCGTCGACCGTCGCCTGCCGGGACCGCAGGTCCAGCGACAGCGTCCCGTGGCGCAGCACCGTCACCTCGCCCGGCCCGGCGTCGGCCAGCCGCCGGCGCACGCGGGCCAGCAGCTCCTCGAACCGGAAGGGCTTGGCCATGTAGTCGTCGGCGCCGCCCTCGAGCCCGGCGACGGTGTCGGCGACGCTGTCCCGCGCGGTGAGCACGACGACCGGCAGCCGCGAGCCCGACGCCCGCAGCTCGGCGAGCACCGCGAAACCGTCGAGCCCGGGCAGCCCGATGTCGAGGACCAGCAGGTCGTGGTGGCCGCCGAGGGCCTGGTCGCGGGCGGCGAGGCCGTCGTCGACGACGGTCGTCGCGAACCCCGCCGAGCGCAGGCCCTTCTCCACGAACGACGCGATCCGCGGTTCGTCCTCGGCGATCAGGATGCTGCTCACGGGACCTCATGATCGGCGCGCAGGGGCAGGACGAGCGTGAACGTGGCGCCGGGGCCGCTCTGGCCGGGCAGGCCGGTGCCCACGCCGTCGGAGACCTCGACGTGGCCGCCGTGCGCGCCGGCGATGGCGCTCGCGATGGCGAGCCCCAGCCCGGCGCCGTCGGAGCGCCGCGTCGAGCCGTTGCCGCGGGCGAAGCGGGCGAAGATGCGCTCGCGGTCGGCGGCGGCGACGCCGGTCCCGGTGTCCGCGACGCGCAGCCGCACACGGGCGCCGTCCGCCCCGGCGCCGAGGACGATGCGGTCGCCGGGCGCGGTGTGGTGGGCGGCGTTGTCGGCGAGCACGAGCAGCGCCTGGGTCACCCGCTGGGCGTCGAGGTCGGCGAGCAGCGCCGGGGGTGCCCCCACCAGCGCCCACTCCCGGTCGGCGAGCCCCGAGGCCTTGCGCAGGGTCTCCTCGAGCAGCGCGGGGACGTCGGTCGGCGCCGGGCGCACGAACTCGGGCTGCTCGGCCTTCGCGAGCACGAGCAGGTCGGAGACGATGCGGTTCATCCGTTCGAGCTCGTCGTCGACCAGACCGACGGTGGCGCGCACGTCGGCGGGGTCCTCGACGTCGACGACCTCGAGGTGGCCGCGCACGATCGTGATCGGGGTCCGCAGCTCGTGGCCGGCGTCGTCGACGAAGCGCCGCTGGGCCCGCGCGCCGTCCTCGACGCGGTCGAGCATCGCGTTGACCGCGCGGACCAGGGCGCCGAGCTCGTCGCGGGTGTCGGCGCGGTCGTCGATGCGCGCGGAGAGGTCGGTCTCGGTGATGGCGCGCGCGGTGTCGGCGACGTCGCGCACCGGGCGCAGGATGCGGCCCGCGACCAGCCACGCGGCGACGGCGGCGAGCACCGCGGTCACCGCGCCGGCGGCGACCATGAGCAGCGCGGCGTCGTCGGCGGCCGAGCGTTCCTGGTCGGCGAAGTACGCGACGACGATGACCCCCCGCGCCGGGTCGCCGGCCAGCGTGACGGGCACGGCGATGTAGCGGACCTCGCCCGCCGCGCTCTCGTAGCGGGCCTCCACCGGCGCCGGCACCGACCCCGCGAGGCGGGCGAACTCCGGGTCGCCGGCGAGCAGCACCGGGCTCTGCTGGCGGCTCTGGTAGCGGAAGACCCCGTCGAGGTAGCCGAGGAACTTCTCGTTGGGCCGCGCGAGGTTGTAGGTGATCGCGGTCTGGAGCACCTGGTCGACCGACGCGAACGGCGCGCCGTCGGTGGGGCTGCGGCCCGACGCGGTGAGCGCGGCGAACTCCTCGATCTCGGTGCGCAGGGCGGTGTCCATGCGGGCGTCGGTGGCACGGATCAGCAGCTGCCAGGTGACGACGGTGACCACCGCCAGGCTGCCGAGCACGAGCAGCAGCACCCAGGCGACGATCCGGACGCGGGCGCCGCGGGCGCGCAGGAAGCCGACGGGGTGGGTGACGGGGTGATCAGCCGTCGTCACCGTCGTCGTCGCCGGCGCCGTCATCCCCGTCCTCCTGGTCCCCGGCGGGCGGCGGCGCCACGGTCCCGTCGTCGTCCTGCTCCGGGGCCGGGGCGGGCGCCCCACCCGGCACCGACGGCACCGACACCGGCGCCGGCAGCGGGGACTCCGTGGACGTGTCGCACGCGGTCGCGCCGACCGCGAGCCCGGCGAGCAGCAGCGCGGCGGCGAACGTCGAACGAGCCATGCGGCCATCCTCGCCGTCGCGGGTGAGCCGTCGGTGACGCCGGGATGAGAACGCTCTCATCAGACGGGCAGTTCCCGGACCTTCCCCGCGTCGACGTACCACGCCCGGGTGGTCGACACGCCCGCGAGCAGGCGCCGGTCGTGCGAGACGAGCAGCAGGGTGCCCTCGAACGCGGCGAGCGCCGACTCGAGCTGCTCGATGGCGGCCAGGTCGAGGTGGTTGGTGGGCTCGTCGAGCACGAGCAGGTTGACCCCGCGGGCCTGCAGCAGGGCCAGCGCGGCGCGGGTCCGTTCGCCGGGCGAGAGCGTGTCGGCGCCGCGGTGGACGTGCTCGGCGCCGAGCCCGAACTTCGCCAGCAGCGTCCGGAGCTCCGCGGTGGGCCAGCGGTCCAGCTCGGGCAGGCGGGAGAAGACGTCGAGCAGGGCCGCCGAGCCGGTCAGCAGCCCCCGGGCCTGGTCGACCTCGCCGACGACGACGCCCGAGCCCAGCGCGGCCCGGCCCTCGTCGGGGGCGAGCCGGGAGAGCAGCAGGGCGAGCAGCGTCGTCTTGCCGGCGCCGTTCGCGCCGGTGATCGCGACGCGGTCGGCCCAGTCGAGCTGCAGGGTGACCGGGCCGAGGGTGAACGGGCCCCGCCGCACGACCGCGCCGTCGAGCGTCGCGACGACCGTGCCCGAGCGCGGGGCCGCCGCGATCGTCATCCGCAGCTCCCACTCCTTGCGCGGCTCCTCGACGACCTCCATGCGCTCGAGCCGCCGCTCGGTCTGCGCGATCTTCGACGCCTGCTTCTCCGAGGTCTGCCCGCGGAAGTGCTTGACGTGCTTGTCGGGGTCGGTGGCCTTCTTGCGGGCGTTGCGCACGCCCTTGTCCACCCACTGCTTCTGCGTCTGCATCCGCGAGGTCAGCTCGGAGCGCTTCTCGGCGTACTCCTCGTAGGCCTCGCGGGCGTGCCGGCGGGCCGTCGCGCGCTCGGCGAGGTAGGCCTCGTAACCGCCGCCGTACTGGGTGACCTGCTGCTGGGCGAGGTCGAGCTCGAGCACCGACGTCACCGTGCGGGCCAGGAACTCGCGGTCGTGGCTGACGAGCACGGTGCCGGCACGCAGGCTCGTTCGATGGGTCGAGCTCCGCTCCGCTGCGTCTCCCGCGACCCAGCGCTCCAGGCGCTCGAGGCCCGCGAGGTCGAGGTCGTTGGTGGGCTCGTCGAGCAGGAACACGTCGAAACGGGCCAGCAGCAGCGAGGCGAGGTTGGCGCGGGCGGCCTGGCCCCCGGAGAGCGCGGTCATCGGGGCGTCGAGCAGGGCCGCGTCCAGCCCGAGGTCGTCGGCGACCTCGGCGGTGCGCTCCTCGAGGTCGGCGCCGCCGAGGTCGAGCCAGCGCTCCAGCGCCGCGGCGTAGGCCTCGTCGCCGCCGGGGGCACCCTCCGAGAGCGCGGTGGTCGCCGCCTCCAGGGTGGCGGCGGCCGCGGTGACGCCGGTGCGCCGGCCGACGAAGCCGCGCACGGTCTCGCCCGGCACGCGCGCGGTCTCCTGCGGCAGGTGCCCGATGGTCGCCGTGGCGGGCGAGAGCGCGATCGAGCCCTGGTCGGGGGCGGCGAGGCCGGCGAGCAGACGCAGCAGGGTGGACTTCCCGGCGCCGTTGACCCCGACGAGCCCGATGACGTCGCCCGGAGCGACGACGAGATCGAGTCCGGAGAACAGCACCCGGGCGCCGTGCGCGGCGGCGAGGTCCCGCGCGACCAGCGTGGCGCTCACGATCACCGAGCCTAACCGCGCCCCACAACCGGGTTCCCGAGCTCCCACGTGAGCGGACTTCGGGCCCATAGCCCCGAATTTCGCTCACATGACCCGGCGCGCCGAGGACGCCCTGCACGATGGGGGGACGTCGGCGTCGTACCCTGCGTGCGTGCCTGCCTGGGTCTGGTTCGTCATCGCGGCGCTGGCCGCGGGCGGCGGGGCGCTGCTGCTGCTCTCCGACCGCGCCCGCACCGGCGGGCACCGCCGCGACCGGCGCCGGTGGGCCGAGCAGAAGAGCTGGGAGTTCGTCGACGTCGACCCCGTCCTGCCCAGCCGCTGGCGCTACGGCGCCGTGCACCAGGGCGGCCACGGCCGCGCGCTCGACCTCGCCACCGGCGCGGTCCCCGGCCCCGGCGGCCGCCGCCTCGCCCACGTCTTCGACCACGAGCAGGCCGGCCAGATCACCGGCATCGTCGCCGCCGTGCGCGGCGTCGCGACGCTGCCCGTGGCCATCGAGCTGCGCCTGCCCTCGGCCCCGCTGCCCGACGACGCCGGCCTCGACTCGCTCGGCCAGGTCGGCGAGCGCTACGCCTTCGTCACCTCGGTGGCCCAGGCCCGCCCGCTGATCACCGCCGACGTCGCGCGCGCCGCCGACCTGGTCGGCGACGACGTGCCGCTGGTCTGGGCCGAGGACACCTGGGTGCTCGCCACCACCGACCCGGGCGCCGACCCGGACCGCGTGCAGGGCCTGCTGCAGGCGCTCGTCGAGCTGTCCGTCGCGCTCGAGGACGCCGCGGGCGGTGGCGACGGGGACGGCCACGGCCCCGCACCCACCCCGGAGGCCGCGCCCGACGCCGACGAGCCCCACGCCGACGACTCCCAGGACGACGAGCCCCGCCCCACCCACCGCGACCGCCCCGCCGACATCCCCTACGACGTCGAGGACGACGAGTTCGGGCCGGGCGCCCGCAGCAGCTCGTCCTCCGGGCGGTGAGCGGACCCGTACCGCGCCGGACCCTGGTCACGTCGGCGGACACCGACCTCGGCCGCGCGTTCGTCCGGCGCCTGCACGCGGCCGGCGACGAGCTCGTCCTCGCCGGCGGGGAGCGCGCCGCCCTCGAGGCGCTCGCCGACCAGCTGGCCGACGGGCCGCGCGGCACCCGGCCGGAGGTCCTGCCCGGCGACCTCGCGGACGCCGACGACGTCGACCTCGTCGCCCGCCGCCTCGAGGCCCCGACCCGCCCCATCGACCTGCTCGTCGTCGGGCCCACGCCCGCGAGCCCCGAGGGTCTGCCCGAGGCCGACCCGGTGGCGGTCCGGGCCGCGCTCGACCGCACCGCCGCCGCCCCGCTGATCCTGATCCGGGCCGCGCTGCCCGCGATGGTCGCCCGCGGGCACCCCGGCCCGGGCGGCGTCATCACCACCGCGGGCCCCGGCGCCTACCTGCCGCTGGCCGGTGCGGCCGGGCTCGACGGGGCCGCCCAGGCCTACGTCGCGATGCTCACCGAGTCGCTGGCGCAGCGGCACAACGGGGACGGGCCGACGCTCACGGTCGTCTGCCCGACCCCGCCGGGCGTCGGCTCCGGACCCCGGACGAAGCAGGCCGTCCCCCTGCGCGTCGCCCCGCCCGACGCCGACACCGTGGCGGGCGCCGCGCTCGCCGACCACGCCGCCGGGCGCGCCGTCTCGACCCCCGGCGTGGGGATGAAGGCCCTGGTCGGGACCTCGCGGCTCGTGCCCTTCGCGGCGCTGCGCGTGTCGTCGGGGATGCGCCGCACGACCTTCGCCGGCGCGCTGGCCGCCCGGCGCGGACCCCGCGGCGCCCGGGAGGGCACCGCGCTCGTCACCGGCGCCAGCTCGGGCATCGGGGCCGCGTTCGCCGAGCACCTCGCCGTCGCCGGCCACGACCTCGTCCTCGTCGCCCGCGACGCCGGGCGCCTCGAGAGCCTCGCCGAGCGCCTGCGCGCCCGGCACGGTGTCGGCGTCGAGGTGCTGGTGGCCGACCTCGCCGCCGCGTCCGGGCGCAGCCGGGTGGTCGAGCGCCTGAGCCTCGGCGAGACACCGATCGCCCTGCTGGTCAACAACGCGGGCTACGCGACGGCCGGCGAGTTCGTCGACACCGATCCCGGCGCGCTGCGCGCGAACTACGAGGTCAACATGGCCGCCGTGCTCGAGCTGACCGCCGCGGTCCTGCCCGGCATGGTGGTGCGCGGGCGGGGCGACGTGGTCAACGTGTCGAGCGTGGCCGGCTTCCTGCCCGGCCGCGGCTCGGTCTACAGCGCGGGCAAGACCTACGTCACGGCGCTCTCGCAGAACCTCGCGCTCTCCCTGGGCGGCACCGGCGTGCGGGTCATGGCACTCTGCCCGGGATTCACGCGCACCGAGTTCCACGCGCGCCTCGGGCAGGACCGTCAGGGCCCCGACTGGCTGTGGCTGGACGCGGGCACGGTGGTCACGGAGGGCCTGGACGACCTCGAGGCCGGGAAGGCGGTGTCCGTGCCGGGAGCGGTGTACAAGGCGATCGTGGGCGTCACCCGGGTGGTGCCGCGCGCCCTGCTGCGCGCCCTCGCGGCGCGGACGGCGACGGGGCGCGGATGACGCCGCCCGCGATCGACGCCGAGGCCCGCGCCCGGCTCGCCGAGCTCGTCACCGCGCTGGCCGTCGTGCGCGGCAGGGTGACGCTGTCGTCGGGGCAGGAGGCCGACTACTACGTCGACCTGCGCCGCGCGACCCTGCACCACGAGGCCGGCCCGCTCATCGGGCGCCTGGTGCGCGAGGCCACCGCCGACTGGACCTACGACGCCGCCGGCGGCCTGACCATGGGTGCCGACCCGGTCGCGCTCGCCGTCATGCACGCGCCCGGCCGCCCCGTCGACGCGTTCGTGGTGCGGGCGGCGGCCAAGACCCACGGCATGCAGCGGCGCATCGAGGGCCCGGACGTCGCCGGGCGCCGCGTGCTCGCCGTCGAGGACACCTCGACCACCGGGGGCAGCGTGCTCACCGCCGTGGACGCGCTGGTCGAGGCGGGCGCGGAGGTGGTCGGCGTCGTGACCGTGGTCGACCGCGCGACCGGCGCGACCGAGGCCGTCGAGGCCCGCGGGCTGCCCTGCCGCTCGCTGCTCGGGCTGGCCGACCTGGGGCTGTGACCACCCCGGAGGACGAGGACGGGCCCGGTCCCACCGAGTGGCGCACGGGGCCGGACCCCGTCGGCGTCGGCCCCTGGCCCGGCGGCCCCGGGGCCTGGCCCGACGACCCGCGCTACGACCCCGAGCTGCTCGCGGCGGGCGACCGGCGCAACGTCGTCGACCGCTACCGGTACTGGCGCCGCGAGGCCGTGGTCGCCGACCTCGACGCGCGGCGCCACCCGTTCCACGTCGCGATCGAGAACCTCCACCACGACGCGAACATCGGCACGATCGTGCGGACGGCGAACGCCTTCGCCGCCGCCGCGGTGCACGTCGTGGGCCGGCGGCGCTGGAACCGGCGCGGCGCGATGGTCACCGACCGCTACCAGCACGTGCACCACCACCCCGACGTCGCCGCGCTGCTCGCGTGGGCGCGCACGGAGGAGCTCGCGGTGGTCGCCGTCGACAACGGGCCCGGGGCGGCGCACCTCGAGACGGCCACGCTGCCGCGGCGCTGCGTGCTGCTGTTCGGTCAGGAGGGCGTGGGGCTCACGCCCGAGGCGGTCGCGGGCGCCGACACGGTGCTCGCCATCGCCCAGTTCGGGTCGACCCGCTCGATCAACGCGGGCGTCGCCGCCGGGATCGCCATGCACGCGTGGATCCGCGCGCACGCCGCCGTCTAGCGGCCGTCGCTGTTCCGCGTGTCGATGACCTGCGTGGGCTCCTCGTTCGCGCCGTCGAGGACGTCCTCGGCGAGCCCCTGGCCCCCGAGCTTCCGCTCGCGCCACGCCTTGATCATCTCGATGGCGATCGGCACCAGCGACAGCGCCACGACCAGGATCAGCATCATCTCGATGTTGTTCTTCACGAACTCGAACTGGCCCAGCCCGGCGCCGAGCAGCGTCACCCCGGCCGCCCAGGCGACGCCACCGATCGCCGAGAACGTCAGGAAGCGGCGCGCGTCCATGCGCCCCACGCCGGCCATCACCGTGATGAACGTGCGCACGATCGGCACGAAGCGACCGAGCACGATGGCCCGGTTGCCGTACTTGTCGAAGAACTTCTGCGTCCGCTCGACGTTCTCCTTCTTGAACAGCTTCGAGTCGGGCTTGTCGAAGATCGCGGGCCCGGCCTTGAGCCCGATGTAGTAGCCCAGCGCGTTGCCGAGGAACGCGCACACCACCAGCAGGACGCACACCAGCCACAGGGGCGTGTCGATCAGGCCGGTGACCACCGCGAGCCCGGTGATGAACAGCAGCGAGTCGCCGGGCAGGAAGAACCCGACCAGCAGGCCGCACTCGGCGAAGATGATCAGACACACACCGACGAGCGCCCAGGGGCCGAGCGACTCGATGATGAACTGCGGGTCGAGCCACTCCGGGCCGAGGGCCTGCACCGTGGTCGTGGCGGCGGCGAGTGTGGGCGACACGCCTGTGAACCGTACGCGGCGGAGCTGGGCGCGGACCTCCGGGTCACCCCGGACACGCTCGGGGTGAGCCCTGTGTGGGCCCGCTGTGAGCCCTGCGTGAGCCCTGGGTGAGTTCCGGTCAGCCCGGCAGGCCGAGGGTGCCGACCGCTGCGAGCGCGCCCGCGATCGCGCCGGCGAGCAGCGCGACGCCCGACCACCAGGCGATCCGCGCCGGCGTCCACGCCGACGGCCCGGCCTCGTCGGACGGCGCCGGCGGGGGCGGGGGGGGCGCGGCGGCGCCCGGCGCGGGCCGCGGGTGGGGGACACCGGGCCCGGGCGGGCGGTTGACCGGGCCCGTGGGCAGCGGGGGCGCGGGCCGCCCCGCCGGGGGCGGTGCACCCTGCGGGGCCCCGGGCGGGCCACCCGGGGCGCCGACCGGCCAGGGGCGGTCCACCGTCCCGTGCGGCGGCCGGGGGCCGGGGCGGGTCATCGGCGGCCCGTTGCGGGGCGGCGCGGGGTAGGGGCCGGTGCCCGCCGGTCCGGTGGGTGGCGCCGCGGGGGTGGGGTGCGCGACCGTCTCGGGCGCGGCCTCGGCGGTGTCGCGGCGGCGCCCCAGCGGCCGGAAGCGGTCGCGCAGCCGGGAGCCGCTCGCGGCCGGCGCCGTGGAGGACGGTGCGCTGGAGGACGGCGCGGCGGAGGACGGCGCGGGTGCGGCGTCCGGCGCAGCGTTCGGAACTGCGTTCGTCGCAGCGCTCGGTGCTGCGTCCGGCGTGCCGCCCGGGGTGGACACACCGCCCGCGGCGTGCGCACGCAGGGCCTCGGACAGCAGCCGTTCGTCGTCCATCCCGCGCGATGCTAGCGGCGCGGACCGCCCGGACCCAGGGGTGTGCGGGGGTCAGCCGCCCTCGACGAGCTTGCCGATGGCCTCGAGGCCGCGGCTCGCCGTCGACTTGACCGTGCCCTTGCTGATGCCCGTGGCCTCGGCGATCTCGGCCTCGGACAGGCCGCCGTAGTAGCGCAGCACCAGCACCTCGCGCTGGCGGCGGGGCAGCTTGCCGAGCGCCGACACCACGGCCTGGTGCTCGGCGGAGAGCATCGCCAGCGACTCGGCCGACCGGGCGTCCGCCGTGTGCGGCGGGGTGTACTCGCGAGCGGTGCGGCGGCGCCGCAGCACCGAGCGCGACCCGTTGACCACCGCGGTGCGCAGGTAGCCCAGCGCGGCGTGCTCGTCGCGCAGCCGGCCCCAGTGGCGGTGCAGGCCGGTGAAGGCCTCCTGGACGACGTCCTCGGCGGTCGCGGGGTCGTCGACGAGCAGCACGGCCAGCCGGACGAACCGCATGCGGTGCTCGCGGTAGAGGTCCTCGAGGGTGCGCGGCGCCTGGTCCTGGGTGGCGACGGGACCGCTCGCGGGTACCGGGCCCGGCATCCCCCCTGGTGGGGGCGGTGGGGCCGCGGGCCGGGCCGACGGATGGACCACCGCGGCGTCCGCCGGGGCGACCGCGTCGATGGCCCGCAGGCTGCCGAGCGTGCGCTCGACGGCGCTCTCCCCGGGATGGCCCACGTCACCGACGATAGCCGTTCACGACCCGTGGTCCCGGTGGGGACGAGGGTCCGTCCACGGATCACCCGCGTGGCGCAGGCGATCACGCGACGGGAAAGGGTCACACCGGACGACACAGCCGGCCCACGACACAGCGCCGAGACGGGCGGCTGCGTCATACTGCGCCGACGTCCCGCCGGACCGTGTGCCCGCTCCGGTGATCGGCCCCTGACCGGTACCCGTCCACGCCCCTGGGAGGCACGACGATGCCCATCGCGACCCCCGAGGTCTACAACGAGATGCTCGACCGCGCGAAGGCGAACGCGTTCGCCTTCCCAGCGATCAACTGCACCTCGTCGGAGACCATCAACGCCGCCCTGCGCGGCTTCGCCGAGGCGGAGAGCGACGGGATCATCCAGTTCTCCACCGGCGGCGCCGAGTTCGGCTCCGGCCAGTCGGTGAAGGACATGGTCACCGGCGCGAGCGCGCTGGCCGAGTTCGCGCACGTCGTCGCCGAGAAGTACTCGATCAACGTCGCGCTGCACACCGACCACTGCCCCAAGGACAAGCTCGACGGGTTCGTGCGCCCGCTGATCGCGATCAGCCAGGAGCGCGTCGCGCGCGGCGAGAACCCGCTGTTCCAGTCGCACATGTGGGACGGCTCGGCGGTCGAGCTGCACGAGAACCTGCAGATCGCCCAGGAGCTGCTGGCGGAGGCGGCCAAGGCGAAGATCATCCTCGAGGTGGAGATCGGCGTCGTCGGCGGCGAGGAGGACGGCGTCGCCAACGACATCAACGAGAAGCTCTACACCGCCGCCGGCGACTACGAGCACACCGTCGACGCGCTCGGCGGCGGCGAGAAGGGCCGCTACCTGCTGGCCGCGACGTTCGGCAACGTGCACGGCGTCTACAAGCCCGGCAACGTCAAGCTGCGCCCCTCGGTGCTCAAGGAGGGCCAGGAGGTCGCGGCGCGCAAGCTCGGCCTCGCCGACGGCTCGAAGCCCTTCGACCTGGTGTTCCACGGCGGCTCGGGCTCGCTGCTCGAGGAGATCCACGAGGCCCTCGACTACGGCGTGGTCAAGATGAACGTCGACACCGACACCCAGTACGCCTACACGCGCCCGATCGCCGCGCACATGTTCACGAACTACGACGGCGTGCTGAAGGTCGACGGCGAGGTCGGCGACAAGAAGACCTACGACCCGCGCAGCTACAACAAGAAGGCCGAGGTGGCGATGGCCGAGCGGGTCACCACCGCCTGCGAGAACCTGCGCTCGACGGGGCAGACCCTGGGTCGCTGACCGGTCGCGGCCCGGGCGGACAATCGGGGCCATGACCATCCCGATGGGCCCCGGTGCCGGGCACGGGCACAACCTGCTCGGACCCCAGCCGACCTACCTCCCGGAGACGCCCGAACCGGCCGCGCGGCTGGAGAAGGGCGAGGACCCCGCGGCGGTCGTCGCCGACCACCCGACCTACTCGGCCGGGTGGGCGGAGCTCGCCGAGCGCGCCGAGGCGTCCGGCGAGCACGTCGCCGCGTACGCCTACGCCCGCACGGGCTACCACCGCGGGCTCGACCAGCTGCGCCGCAACGGCTGGAAGGGCTTCGGTCCGGTGCCGTGGAGCCACGAGCCCAACCAGGGCTTCCTGCGCGCGGTGGCCGCGCTGGCGAAGGCGGCGCGGGCGATCGGCGAGACCGACGAGGTCGACCGGTGCGTCCAGCTGCTCGCCGACTCCGACCCGGAGGCCGTGACGGCGCTCGGTCTCGGCTGAGGACACGTCGGTGGATCGCCTGGCACGGCTCGCGCGCAGCCGGGCCCGGCGGCTGCGCGACTCCGGGCTTCCGGTGCTGCAGTGCGCGCTGGCGGCCGGGATCGCGTACCTGGTGGCGCGCGACGTCGTCGGGCACCCGGTGCCGTTCTTCGCGCCGATCGCGTGCGTGCTCGTCCTCGGCGTCTCGCTGACCAACCGGCTGCGCCGGTCGGTGGAGCTCGCCGCCGGGGTCAGCGTGGGCGTCGCCGTCGGCGACCTCATCGTCGTGCTCATCGGCCCCGGCTGGTGGCAGATCAGCGTCGTCGTGGGGCTGGCGCTGCTCGCGGCCCTGCTCTTCGACGTCGGCGCGCTGCTGCTCAACCAGGCCGCGGTGTCCGCGGTGCTGGTGGCGACGCTGCAGCCGCCGGGGACGACCGCGGCGTTCACGCGCTGGATCGACACGCTCATCGGCGCGGCGATCGGCCTGGCGACGGCGGCGACCCTGCCGTCACACCCGCTGACGCGGGCCCGGCGCGGCCTCGCGGCGCTGCTCACCGAGCTCGAGGAGGTCCTCGTCGGCACCGCCGACGCGCTGGACACGGCCGACCTCGAGGCCGCGGAGGCGGTGCTGGAGCGGGCGCGGGCGACGCAGGGCCGGGTGGACGCGCTCGCGGACGCGGTCGAGGCCGGCTTCGAGATCACGACGATCGCGCCGCTGCGCCGCCGCCACCGCGGGGAGCTCGCGCGGCTGCGGACCGTCGTGCGCCCGGTCGACCTGGCGCTGCGGAACGCGCGCGTGCTCGCGCGGCGCGCGCACGCCGCGATCCGCGAGGGCGAGGAGACCGACGCCGCCGTCGTCGCCGTCCTGCGCCGGCTGGCCGCGGACACCGCCGCGCTGCGCCGCGAGCTGACCGCCGGCGAGTCGACCGACGGCGCCCGCGTCGCGCTGCTGGACACCGTGGCGGCGGTGCCGGCGCGCGGCGGCGGCTACTCGGCGGACGTCGTGATCGCCCAGATCCGCTCGATGCTCGTGGATCTCCTGACCGCGGCCGGGATGGACCGCGACGAGGCCGTCACGGCGACGACGAGCACGCGGCTGGGCGGCGACGAGCCGTGATCTCCGCAGCGAACGCGCTGTTCGCTGCCTCTATGCGCCCGAAGTCCCCGTTCGCGTCAGGACGCGACGCGCAGCGGGGTCGAGGCGGCCGGGGTCGGCGCGGGCTCGCCGTCCTCGTCCTCACCCGGCACGAGCGTCAGCGACGGTGCCGGCGGCTCGATCGCGAGCGGGCGGCGGATCCGCGGGGCGGGCTTCTCCGCGACGGCGTGTGCCTCGAACCGCTCGAGCAGGCAGGCGACGACCATGACCACGATCGGGAGGAGCACCACCACCACCAGCATGTGACAGGCATACCCCCACCCCCCGGGGGCACACGTCACCCGCGGCGGGTGGGCACGGATGGTGGCCGAGTGGTCGCCCAGCGCAGTCGGGAGGCCGACCGTCGGACCGGTGGTCCCGCTGATCGTCGGAAGGGGGCCGGTCACCCAGCGCGTCAGGGACGGACCAGCCGCCAGTCCTCGGTGTGCCGGTACCAGCTGCGCCGGGACACCGGGCGGTCCCCGGGCACGCCGTCGCGCACCACCGTCACGGCCGGCCGGCACCCCAGCTGGACCGCGCGCCCCGACCGCGCGCTGACGGCCCCGGCGCGCAGGCCGCCGAGGCGGCGCGGGCCCGTGACGGTGACGGTGACGCCGCCGGCCGGGTCGGGGGCGACGGTGACCTCGGCGGCGTCGCCGCGCAGCACGCGGTGCTCCTCGCAGTACACCTCGCCGTGCACGGGCCCGGTGCGGTGGTGCCCGGCGACGAGCCCGCCGTGGTCGTCGCGCACCAGCGGAGCGGGCCGGGCCGTGCCGCCGCGGGCCAGGGCCAGCGCGGCCGCCGGGTCGGTGGGCAGCCCCCACACCGCGGCCGCCGCGGAGTCGGGGGCGGGCAGCACGGCGACCTCGACGTCGAGGCGCTCGCGGCGCTGGAGGCGGACCAGCACGGCGGCCAGGGCGGCGTCGTCACCGGCCACGACCAGGCGCCCGCCCTCGGGCAGGTCGTCGAGCAGCGGGTCGACGTCGCCGCGTGCCGGGAGCTCCGGGAGGCCGGTCACGGCGGCGTCCAGCCCGGGGACGCCGGGCCCCCAGCGGTCACGCGCCCGGTCGCCGCACGTCACCACGCGCATCGTTGACACCCGAGTGGACTACCCTTCCGTTGCACGGGGCGGCCCGCACTCCCGTGCGCGTACCGGAGTCGAGGTCAGGGAGTGTCACATGCCGGCCATCGTGCTCATCGGCGCCCAGTGGGGCGACGAGGGCAAGGGCAAGGCCACCGACATCCTCGGTGAGCAGGTCCAGTGGGTCGTGCGCTACCAGGGCGGCAACAACGCCGGCCACACGGTGGTGCTGCCCGACGGCAAGAACTTCGCCCTGCACCTCATCCCGTCGGGGATCCTGACGCCGGGCGTCACCAACGTGATCGGCAACGGCGTGGTCGTCGACCCGGGGGTGCTGCTCGAGGAGCTCGCCGGCCTGGAGGCCAAGGGCGTCGACACGGGCAAGCTGTTGATCTCCGCGGACGCGCACGTGATCATGCCGTACCACGTGGCCATCGACAAGGTGACCGAGCGCTTCCTGGGCAAGTCCCGGATCGGCACCACCGGCCGCGGCATCGGGCCCGCCTACCAGGACAAGATCGCCCGCGTCGGCGTGCGGATGCAGGACCTGCTCGACGAGAAGCTGCTCCGCGAGAAGGTCGAGGCGTCCCTCGAGCTCAAGAACCAGATCCTCGTCAAGATCTACAACCGGCGGGCGCTGGACGTCGACGAGGTCGCCGACACCGTGCTCGGCCACGCCGAGGGCTTCGCGCACCGGATCGCCGACACGCGCCTCGCGCTGAACCTCGCCCTCGAGCGCGGCGAGACCGTGCTGCTCGAGGGCTCGCAGGGCACCCTGCTCGACGTCGACCACGGCACCTACCCGTACGTCACGTCGTCGAGCCCCACCGCGGGCGGCGCCGCCGCCGGCTCGGGCATCGGGCCCACGCGCATCGGCCGCGTGATCGGCATCCTCAAGGCCTACACCACGCGCGTCGGCTCCGGGCCGTTCCCGACCGAGCTGTTCGACGCCGACGGCGAGTACCTGCGCAAGACCGGCGGCGAGTTCGGCGTCACCACCGGGCGCAGCCGCCGCTGCGGGTGGTTCGACGCCGTCATCGCCCGGTACGCGGTGCGCGTCAACGGGCTCACCGACCTCTTCCTCACCAAGCTCGACGTGCTCTCCGGGCTGGAGAGCGTGCCGATCTGCGTGGGCTACGAGGTCGACGGCCGGCGCGTCGACGAGATGCCGATGACCCAGTCGGACGTGGTGGCCGCGCGCCCGGTCTACGAGACGATGCCCGGCTGGTTCGAGGACATCTCCGCGGCGCGACGCTTCGAGGACCTGCCGGCGAAGGCCCGCGACTACGTCGCGCGGATCGAGGAGCTCTCGGGCGCGCCGGTGTCGGCGATCGGTGTCGGGCCGGGGCGCGAGGAGACGGTCCTGCGGGACGTGCCCACCGCCTAGGATGGAGCGGGTGGGCGCCTGCGAACACCTCCTGACCATCGGCACCGACGGTCTGGCCGCCGACCCGGCGCCGGACGCGGTCGCCCGCGACGGCGAGACGCTGATCTGCCCGGACTGCCGGGCGGAGGGCTACACGGCGTGGGCGCACCTGCGCAAGTGCGTCGACTGCGGGCACGTCGCGTGCTGCGACTCCAGCCCCTACCGGCACGCGTCCAAGCACCACGAGGACACCGGCCACCCGGTCATGCGCTCCCACGAGCCGGACGAGACGTGGCGCTGGTGCTACGTCGACCGGCGCCTCGCGCCCTAGTCACGGCGCGACGGCGGTCAGGGCGGTGTCGGGGTCGTCGCTGAACACGGCGTCGACGCCGAGGGCGACGAACTGGTCGTACTCACCGAACGCGTCGCCGTAGGTGTCCTTCGGCGCGCCGGGCCCGCCGCGGCGGCGCTGCAGCGGCAGGAACTCGTTCTCGTTGCGGAACGTGTAGGGCATGACGCGCAGGCCCGCCGCGTGCGCGTCCGCCACGAGCCGCGTCGGGGCGCCGGCGGCGTCGTCCGGGCCGAGCGGCACGATCCACTCCTTGCTCGGCCCGAGCCACGCCGCGTAGCCGGCGACCTCGCGCAGCCCCTGCGGGGTCAGCAGCGTGTCGGAGGTCCGCGGGTCGTTCGCCGCGACGAGGTCGGCCGGTCGCGTGCCCGCCGAGTCCACGAGCTGCAGCAGCGGGCACCCGACCTGGCTCCTGAGCGCCTTCAGGTTGTCGGTCTCGAACGACTGGATGATCACCCCGGAGTCGGGGCCGTCCTTGCCGCGACGGCGCAGGGTGTCGACGAGCGGGGGCTCGACGGGCAGGCCGAGGCTCGCGAAGTAGGTCGAGTGCTTCACCTCGGGCAGCACGCCCACGGGGCGGCGCAGCTCGGCGGCCAGGCGGTCGAGCAGGTCGAGGACCTCGTCGAACGTGACGACGGGGAAGCGGCCGTCGTAGAGCGTGTTGTGCGGGCGGGTCCCGGGGATGCGCTCGACCGCGCGCAGCGTGCGGATCTCGGCGAGCGTGAAGTCGGTGGTGAACCAGCCGGTGGCCGTCGTGCCGTCGATCTCCTTGGTGGTGCGCCGCGCGGCGAACTCCGGCGTCCTCGCGACGTCCGTCGTCCCGCCGATCTCGGGCTCGTGGCGCGCGATCAGCGCGCCGTCGCGGGTGGGGACGAGGTCGACGTCGACCGCGTCGGCACCCATCCGGATCGCGAGCTCGTAGGCGGCGAGCGTGTGCTCGGGGCGGTAGCCCGAGGCGCCGCGGTGACCGACGACCGTGATGCGCTCCGGCCCGCCGGGTGCCGTGCCGCCGGGGGCGGGGGCGGGCGACGGGGTCGTGGGTGGCGGTGCGGCCCCGGTGGGTGCCGGCGCCGCGGCCCCGACGGGCGTGTCGGCGCAGCCGGCGGCCAGCGCCCCGGCGGCGGCCAGCCCGCCCCACAGCGCGGAGCGACGGGTGAACGAGGGCCCCGGCATCGTCATCGCGCGCAGTGTTCCGGGGCCCGCGTGACCCCGCCACCCGTCCTCCCCGGCGCCGGGGTGAACAACGCGTCGTGTCAGCGTGGCGGCCACCTGCGGCACGCAGCGAAGCGGAGCTGCCGCGCCGGAGGCGGGGCACTGACACTGGACGTCAGGAAAGCCGCCAGCTCGCGCCGCACGGGGTCCCCGTAGCGTGTCGCCCGTGCGCGTCCTGGTCATCGGTTCCGGAGCCCGCGAGCACGCCCTGCTCCTCGCCCTCGCCGGCGACCCGCAGGTGACCGCGCTCGCCGCCGCCCCCGGCAACGCCGGCACGGCGTCGCTGGCCGAGCACCCGGGCCTCGCCGACCCGACCGACGCCGAGCAGGTGGTCGCGCTCGCGCGGACGTGGCGTGCCGACCTCGTCGTCGTCGGGCCCGAGGCGCCGCTGGTCGCGGGCGTCGGGGACGCGCTGCGCGCCGCCGGCGTGGCGTGCTTCGGGCCGAGCGCCGCCGCCGCGCGCATCGAGGGCTCGAAGGCGTTCGCCAAGGACGTCATGGCCGCGGCCGGCGTGCCGACCGCGCGCAGCGAGTCCGTCGACAACCCGGGCGACCTCGATGCCGCCCTCGCCCGCTTCGACGCGCCCTGGGTCGTCAAGGACGACGGGCTCGCCGCCGGCAAGGGCGTGCTGGTCACCTCCGACCTCGAGGCCGCCCGGCGCCACGCCGCGTCCGTGCTCGAGGGCGGGCACCCCGTGCTGCTCGAGTCGTTCCTCGACGGCCCCGAGGCCTCGCTGTTCTGCGTCGTCGACGGCACGACGGTGGTCCCGCTGCTGCCCGCCCAGGACTTCAAGCGCCTCGGCGACGACGACGCCGGCCCCAACACCGGCGGGATGGGCGCCTACGCGCCGCTGCCGTGGGCGTCGGAGGGGCTCGTGGGCGAGGTGGTCGAGCGGATCGTCGGCCCGGTCGTCGCGGAGCTCGCCGCCCGCGGCGCCCCGTTCTCGGGTCTGCTCTACGCCGGGCTCGCACTGACGTCGTCCGGGCCGCAGGTGATCGAGTTCAACTGCCGCTTCGGCGACCCCGAGACCCAGGTCGTGCTGGCCCTGCTCCGCAGCTCGGCGGCCTCGCTGCTCGCCGCGGCCGCGCACGGGCGTCTCGCCGACGAACCCGCCCCGACCTGGTCGGACGGCGCCGCCGTCACCGTCGTCGTCGCCGCCGAGGGCTATCCCGGCGCGGTGCGGACCGGCGACGTCATCCGCGGCGCCGACGACCCGGGCGTCCTGCACGCCGGCACCCGGCGCCGCGACGACGGCGCCGTGGTCTCGAGCGGCGGGCGGGTGCTGTCGGTCGTCGGGACCGGCGCCGACCTCGACGCCGCGCGCGCCGACGCGTACCGGCGCCTCGACGCCGTGCACCTGCCCGGCGGGCACCACCGCACCGACATCGCCCGCGACGCCGCCGCCGGCCGGGTCGCGATGCCCGTGCGCGCCTGATTCCCCGAAAGCGCACCACCGGCGCGAGGCGCCGACCTACTCTCCCGGGCGTGCCCGACCTCGTCCTCGGCCCCGCCGCCCTCGAGCAGGCGCGCGCCGGCGTCGCCGCGGAGGCCCGGCGCGTGCCGGCGATGATCGACCGGGTCACGGTGCCGCGCACCGGTCTCGGCGACCTGGCCTCGGCCGGCGCGATGATGGGCGCGCTGGAGGAGGTCGTGCGGGCGCTCGACGTCGAGCTCGGGGCGGCGGGGTCGCGGCTCGACGGTGTCGACCGCGCCCTCGACGCCGCGCTCACCGCGGTGCAGGCGGCCGACCGCGACGCCGCCTCGTCGCTGGCCGCGGCCTGAGGGCATGGCGTTCGACGCCGTCGGCGAGCTCGCCGTGCAGCCCGGTGGCCAGGAGCTGAGCGCGCTGGTCGCCCGCGCGCAGCGGGTCGACCCGGAGGCCCTGCTCGGGATGGGACGCGGGCTCGCGGCGATGGCCGAGGGGGTCGACGGGTCGCTGCGCTCGATCGGCCGTCACGGCGCCGACGTCCGCGCCGCGTGGCAGGGGCAGGGGGCCGACGCGCTGGCCGGCTACCTCGACGACGTCGGCGCCGCGGGCGCACGCACCCTCGACACCACCGGCCGCCTCCGCGCGCGCCTCGACGGCGCCGGGCAGGAGCTCGCGGGCATGCGGCGCGAGGTCGACGGCCACGTGTCCCGGGCGCTCGACGCGGCCCGCCGTGCCCGCGCGGAGGCACTCGCCGACCCGGTCCGTGCCCCGTTCGCCGACCAGCTCGCCGCCCGGGCGATGGCCGAGCCGACCGTGGCTGCGCGCGCCACGCTCGCCCGCGCCGAGACGCTGCTCGGCGACGCCGCGACCGCCCTGCGCGAGCTCGCCGGCGAGCTGTCGGCCTTCTCGCGCCTGCCGACGCCGGACACGCGCCCGATCGCGCCGCTCGCCGGGCCCGGGTCGCTGGGGTGGGCCGTCGCCGAGCCGGCGGCCACCGTCCCGGCGTCCAGCGCCGGCGGGAATCAGGGGATCGATCTCGCAGGTGGGAGCGGCGACTTCACCGACACGTCGTCGCTCGACTCGTCCGGTGGGTGCGCGGACTCGTCCGACGCGGGCGACTCGTCCTCCGGCGACGTGGGGGCGACCGGCGCGTCGGCGGACATCGACGGTGGCGAGGGCTCGGCGTCGGACGATGACGGGTTCACCGGCTCGTTGGCCGATCGCGACGACGCCGGCGACCTCTCGATCTCCGATGAGTCCGACACGGAGGCGTCGTCGTCGGGCGATGACGGGTTCACCGGGACGTCGGCCGACCCGGACGACGGCGGTGCCGCCGCGAGCTCGGAGACGCCCGGCTCGGACGACTCCGGCGATGGCGGGTCCACCGGGACTTCGGCCGACCTCGACGACGCCGGCGACGATGCTTCGGCTTCCGAAGCGTCCGGCTCGGAGGACTCGGACGATGACGGGTTCACGGGCACGTCGGCGGATCTCGACGACGCCGGCGAGGCTTCGGAGCCCGAAGCGTCTGACACCGGGGACCCGGGCTCTGACGACGACGGGTTCACCGGCACGTCGGCCGACCTGGACGACGGCGGTGCCGCCGCGAGCTCGGAGACGCCCGGCTCGGACGACTCCGGCGATGACGGGTTCACCGGTACCTCGGCGGACCTCGACGACTCGGGCGACGATGCTTCGGCTTCCGAAGCGTCCGACTCGGAGGACTCGGAGGACTCGGACGATGACGGGTTCACCGGTACGTCGGCAGACCTGGAAGACGGCGGTGCCGCCGCGAGCTCGGAGACGGCCGGCTCGGAGGACTCGGGCTCTGACGACGACGGGTTCACCGGCACGTCGGCCGACCTGGACGAGGCCGGCGAGGCTTCGGAGCCCGAAGCGTCTGACACCGGGAAGCCGGGCTCTGACGACGACGGGTTCACCGGGACGTCGGCGGACCTGGACGATGCCGGCGACTCAGAGCTCGACGGCGGGGATGCTTCGGACTCCGAAGAGTCCGAGACGGAGGACTCGCCCTCGAGTGACGACGAGTCCACCGGGACGTCGGCGGATCTCGATGCCGACGCCGATCCGTCGGTTTCCGACGCGTCCGACGCAGGCGACCCGACCGGCGATGCCGACTCCAGCGATGCCGAGTCCAGCGGTGCCGACTCCAGCGGTGCCGACTCCAGCGGTGCCGACTCCAGCGGTGCCGACTCCAGCGGTGCCGACTCCAGCGGTGCCGACTCCAGCGGTGCCGACTCCAGCGGTGCCGACTCCAGCGG